>NZ_LMCL01000030.1:0-419094 GCF_001424795.1 Aminobacter sp. DSM 101952
GTGGAAGTCGCCGGTGAAGTGGAGGTTCATGTCCTCCATCGGCACGACCTGGGCATAACCGCCGCCGGCGGCACCGCCCTTGACGCCGAAGTTGGGTCCGAGCGAGGCTTCGCGGATGCAGACCACGGCCTTCTTGCCGATGCGGTTGAGGCCGTCGCCGAGGCCGACCGTGGTGGTGGTCTTGCCTTCGCCGGCCGGCGTCGGGTTGATCGCGGTGACCAGGATCAGCTTGCCGTCCTTGTTCTTGCGCGCATTGGCGATGAACTCGGCCGAGATCTTGGCCTTGTCGTGGCCGTATGGCAGCAGGTGCTCGGTCGGAATGCCGATCTTGGCGCCGATCTCCTGGATCTGTTTCTTCTTGGCGCCACGCGCGATCTCGATGTCGGTCTTAAATTCGGCCATGACTCTTTTCCCTTGAGTTTGGTTCGATTTCGACGGAGCCGGTCAGGCTCCCGGATTAAAAACGAGGTGCTGCCTGGCCTGCCGCCCGGAATGCCGAGACGACGGTGTTGGCCATCAGAAGTGCGATTGTCATCGGGCCGACGCCGCCGGGCACCGGCGTGATGGCGCCGGCCTGTTCGGCTGCACCCGCATAGTCGACATCGCCGACCAGCTTCGACTTGCCGTTGGCGCCGCCGTCGAGACGGTTGATGCCGACGTCGATGACGGTGGCACCCGGCTTGACCCAGTCGCCCTTGATCATCTCGGGGCGGCCGACTGCGGCAACCAGGATGTCGGCGCTGCGGCACAGTGCGGGCAGGTCCTTGGTCCGGCTGTGGGCAACGGTGACGGTGGCGTTGGCGTTGAGCAGGAGATTGGCCATCGGCTTGCCGACGATGTTGGAGCGTCCGACCACCACCGCGTTGAGGCCCGACAGGTCGCGGCCGAGCGCGCGCTCGATCAAAAGCATCGAGCCTGCCGGCGTGCAGGGCACGAAGGCGGTGTCGAGCTCACCGGTGCCGAGCTTGCCGACATTGGTGAAATGGAAGCCGTCGACATCCTTGTCGGCGGCGATCGTCTGGATGATCTTGCCGGCATCGATGTGGTCCGGCAGCGGCAGCTGCACGAGGATGCCGTGGATCGCCGGATCGGCGTTGAGTTTTTCGACCAGCGCCACGAGATCCGATTCGGAGGTGTCGGACGACAGCGCATGTTCGATCGAGTGGAAGCCGCACTCCTTGGCCTTCTTGCCCTTGGAGGCGACATAGACCTGGCTTGCCGGATCGTGGCCGACGATGACCACCGCGATGCCGGGCACGACGCCGGTCTTTGCGATGAGCTGCTCGGCCGCTACCCGGACCTTCGCCACCACATCGGCCGCCACTGCCTTGCCGTCGATTACCGTCGTCATGCTATGCCATTCCTCCCAGGCGAACGCGTCGAAACCCACGGCAGGTGCCGTCGATTCGCAGCCCCGGATACCCGATCCGGACAGCTTTTGCGCTGAATTTTCCCGTCTGAATCTATAACAGGCGAGAGGCGTGAAAGTCAACCGTAATGCAAGAATCTTTCATGGAAAGAAATATTGGCCCAGTGCTTTTTCCTGCCATGGCCATGGGGTGAGCTCTGCGGCATCCCCCAAAGGAAAAGGCCGGCTTGCGCCGGCCTTGACCCTAGTGACGAGATGTCTCGGTCAGATGACGAAGAACCAGTTGGCGAGCAGCACCACCGCCACGCCTGCGGCGAGGGTCAGGTAGGGCAGGATGCCCGCCTTGCGGTTCTTCAGGTCTTCCTGGGTGATGCCGAGGTCGTCGAGCATGTGCGCCGGGAACTTGCCGCCGTCCTGGATGTAGTGGCGGTAGCAGAATACCGGGATGATCAGCGCCGCGGCGATGAATCCGGCATACAGCGCCCAGGGGTTCCAGACCTTGGCGCCGGCGCCCATGAACATGGCATTGACGTAGGACAGCAGCGCACCGACCGCGATCAGGATCGTCGGGGCCTTCCACGGACGATGGATGTGGCCGTTGTCGATGCGGTGGATCCAGCCCGAGTTCAGATTGAGGAAGTTGAAGATGATGTAGCCGCAGTTCGACACCGACAGCACGAAGAAGAAGCTGGTGGCGTCGGCAGCGGCGACGGCGAGCAGGAATACGTTGAAGATCAGGTCGGTCCACATGGCACGGGTCGGTGCGCCGTGGCTGTTGACGTGGCTGAGGAACTTGGGCAGCCAGCCGTCGACCGAGCCCTGGTAGAGGGTGCGCGACGAACCGGCCATCGCCGTCATGATCGACAGCATCAGTGCCATGATCATCAGCATCACCATGATCGAGGTGACGAAGCCGGCGCCGCCGACCATGCGTGCCATGGCTTCGGCAACGCCCGAGCCGTCGACGATCGGCGTCGCCAGCATGCCGTTGAGGCCGAGCACGCCCTGGAAGGTGAACGGCACCAGCGTGTACAGCGCCAGGCAGAGCAGGCCGGAGTAGAAGATCGCCCGCACCGTGTCGCGGCCCGGATTCTTGAACTCCGAGGTGTAGCAGATGGCCGTCTCGAAGGCGTAGGCCGACCATGCGGCGATGAACATGCCGCCGAAGGCCAGGGTCCAGCCGGCGACGTTCCATGTGCCGGGCTCAGGCGAGTAGGCGGCGGCGAGCGGCACCAGCGGCGAATAGTTGTCCCAGTTGATCTGGCCGGTGATGATCGGGACGATGCCGACGATCAGCATCGGCACGATGACGATCAGGCCGATGTATTTCTGCACGTTGGCAGTGCCGAGGATGCCGCGGTGCTGGATGGCGAAGGTGATCAGCATCAGGATGACGCCGATGAAGAACACCGAGTTGAGCGAGAAGCTGACCGGGCCGAGCGTGCCGTGATAGAGCGTCCAGGTGCGGATCGCGGGGGTCGCTGCCGCAGTCAGGGCGGCGACTGCGTCGGCAGCGCTCGTGCCAACATTGGCTGCCATGTACTGCAGCACCTCGGGCGAGGTCTCGGTGAAGCCGGGGATCGGCGCCAGCGCGTTGAGGATGTAGGCCGCCGCGATCGAGCAGCCTAGCGACAGCACCGGCGTCCAGGCGAGCCAGTTGCACCACACCGACAGCGGCGCGATGAATTTCGAATAGCGCAGCCATGCGGTCGCGCCATAGACCGAGGCGCCGCCCGACTTCGATGGGAACAGCCCGGCAATCTCGGCATAGGTGAAGGACTGGATCAGGCCGAGGATGATCGAGGCGGTCCAGATCAGGAAGGCGATGTTGCCGGTGGTGCCGGCGATGCCGCCGATCGAGAACAGAACCAGCGCCGGCACGCCGCTGGCCACCCAGAAGGCGCCGCGCCAGTCGATCGTTCGTTGAAGCTGGCCGTCTCCGGCGTCGCTGTGACTTGCTGTCGTTGTGCTCATTTTCGTTCCCCGTCTTGTTCAAAAAGGCCCCGCGCCTCCCAGCGCGGGACCGTGCCTGTATTGTTGTTGGGTTCGGCGTGTCAGAGCACGAAGAACCAGTTGGCGATCAGGACCACCGCGAGGCCGAGGATCAGCGTCGCGTAGGGCAGGATGCCGGCCTTTCTCTTGCGCAGGTCGGCCTCATGCATGCCGAGGTCGTCGAGCATGTGCGCCGGGAACTTGCCGCCGTCCTGGACGTAGTGGCGGTAGCAGAACACCGGGATGATCAGCGCGACCGTGAACAGGCCTGCCCACAGGGCCATCGGGTTCCAAACCTTGGCGCCGGCGCCCATGAATGCGGCGTTGACGAAGGCGAAGATGGTGCCCAGGCCGAGCAGCCAGGTCGGCGCCTTCCACGGACGCTTGATGTGCCCGTTGTCGATGCGGTGGATCCAGCCGGCGTTGAGGTTGAGGAAGTTGAAGATGATGTAGCCGCAGTTGGCGACGGCGAGGATGAAGAAGAAGCTCGTCGCGTCGGTTGCAGCGATCGCCAGCAGGAAGAGGTTGAAGATCAGGTCGGTCCACATCGCGCGCGTCGGCGCGCCATGCTCGTTGACGTGGCTGAGGTACTTGGGCAGCCAGCCGTCGACCGAGCCCTGGTAGAGGGTGCGCGACGAACCGGCCATGGCGGTCATGATCGCGAGCAGCAGCGCCAGGATCATCAGCATGACCAGCAGCGTCTTCACCAGGCCACCGCCGCCGACCATGTTGGCCATGGCGTCAGCCACGCCCGAGCCGTCGACGATCGGGGTTGCCAGCATGCCGTTGATGCCGAGGACGCCCTGGAAGGTGAACGGAACCAGGATGTAGAGCAGCATGCACAGCAGGCCGGAGTAGAAGATAGCCTTGAACGTGTCGGTGGCCGGGTTTTTGAACTCGCGGGTGTAGCAGACCGCGGTTTCGAAGCCGTAGGTCGACCAGGCGGCGATGAACATGCCGCCGAGCGCCAGCGTCCAGCCGGCGGTGTTCCACGAGCCGGGTTCAGGCGCATAGGCCGCGGCCAGCGGTACCAGCGGCGAATAGTTGTCCCAGTTGATCTGGCCGGTGATGATCGGCACGACGCCGACGATCAGCAGCGGGATGATGACCAGCATGCCGACGATCTTCTGCACGCTCGCGGTGCCGAGGATGCCGCGGTGCTGGATGGCGAAGGTCATCAGCATCAGCAGCGCGCCGATCCAGAAGGTGGCGTTGAGCGAGAAGCCGACCGGGCCCAGCGTGTGACTGTAGAGCGTCCAGGTGCGGATGCCGGGGGTGCCGGCAGCGGTGACGGCGGCGACCGCGTCAGCGGCGCTCGTGCCGACATTGGCGGCCAGATACTGCAGCACCTCGGGCGAGGTTTCGGTGAAGCCCGGGATCGGCGCCAGCGCGTTGAGGATGTAGGCGGCGGCGATGGTGCAGCCGAGCGACAGCACCGGCGTCCAGGCGAACCAGTTGCACCACACCGACAGCGGCGCGACGAACTTCGAATAGCGCAGCCAGGCAGTGGCGCCATAGACCGAGGCGCCGCCCGATTTGTTCGGAAACAGGCCGGCGATTTCAGCGTAGGTGAACGACTGGATGAAGCCCATCAGGATGGACAACGTCCAGATCAGGAAGGCGATGTTGCCCGTCGTGCCGGCGATGCCGCCGATGGAAAACAGGACGAGCGGCGGCACGCCGCTGGCCACCCAGAAGGCGCCTCGCCAGTCGATTGTCCTGTGAAGTTGGCCGGCGGGTTCCGCCGGACTGATGTCCGTAACAGCGCTCATTGTCTCAGTTCCCCATAGATTTGAGAATGCCCGTCGCCCACGCCGGAATTTCCTGGTTTCGTGGTGCGGCGTCAGTTTCCGCTAAGGCTTCTTTTTTTCCTCAAAGTGAAGTTTGTCCGATTTCGATGCGCCGTCAAGCCATTTTGTCGCAGTGCCGGTGGAAACTTCGATCCATGCTCCCCATGTCACAAGATTGGCCAATGCGGGCGCATCTTTCTGGCCGGGAAAGCCCCACCCGAAGGGGTGGTTTGCCGGTCTTTGGACCGTTCGCCGGTTATGAAGCCGGCACTGAGTCTATTTTGCCTAATATACTGGAATGAAAAAATCATTCATGATATGAATTGCAATCAAGGCCGAGATGGATCGACCTGACACAGGAGACGTCGGCAAGAGGTGGGCGCACGAACATAGGCGGGAGGAACATGAACGCCGAATGGAAAGGTCAGCGCCAGGGCATCGGGATTGAGGTGGTGCCAGTGGCAAGAGACAGCAAGTTCAAGATACTGATCGCCGAGCGAAACCCGCTTGTGGTTGCGGCGCTAGGCGACATGATTTCGCGCGACGGCCGCTTCGAACTCGTCGACAGCGTACCGACCGGCAAGGCCTTTCTCCAGGCGGCTTCCGAGGCCGATCAATCGTTCGATCTCGCGGTGCTCGGCTGGAAGCTGTCCGACATGGACAGTGGCGAGGTGCTGGCCGAAATGCAGCGGCGCTCGCTGCATGCCCGGGTCGTGGTCTTTTCCAATGACCATGACATTTCGATCCTCAAGCAGTGCGTTCGCCTTGGTGTTCAGGGCTTCTGCTATCAGTTCGACGATCCGGCGATCCTGTTCGACACGCTGGTGGCGGTGGCGCATGGCCGCATCTGCATTCCCTATGTCGACGTGTCCAAGATCAACGACACGCCGCTGTCGCGCTTGACCGCGCGCGAGCGCGAGCTGCTGTCGGTTCTCGCCGATGGCTGGACCAATCTGCAGATCGCATCGCGCACCGGGATTTCGGAGAACACGGTCAAATACCACCTCAAGAATCTCTACGACAAACTCGACGTCCGCAACCGGGCGATGGCGGTGGCGCTCTACGCCAGCGAGAAGAATCGCGGGCCGAGCGTGAACGCCTAGCCGGACGGTTTTTCAGGGTTCAGAGCGGGTCGTGTCCTTCGGGGCCGGCCCGTTTTTTGTTTGACTATGCCTTGCGGCGGCCGGCGCCTGAAGACGCTGCTCCGCGCAGGCGCTGCCTTGCTTCGCCCTTGCGACGAACCCAGGGCCACGTCTTCGCCATTTCGCGAGTTCTGGGTCGCCGCAGCTCCCGGCCGAGATTGGCTGTTCCCGACCTGCTGAAGTGTGGGGAGGGTGGTCGCAAAGCCAGCCGGTGAGAGCGCCGAACCCCGAAAGTTGCGGGGGGCCGAATTTCACCGTGAAGAAAGTCGCAGGGTGGGGACTCGTCGCCCGGTCCTCGCTTGGCCGTGGCTGCTGCGATGCCCCTGAAAGCAAAATGCCGCCCCTGTTAGGGGGCGGCATCGCATGTCTTCGGGCAAGCCGGTCCATCCGGACCGGAATGTTACTCTGCCGCGACGGGGGAGGCGGTGCGCAGATATGCTTCCAGCGAATCGTCGAGCGCGTCCCTCCACGGCGTGTGGTGTGCCGGGGCCATCGTGCCGGTGATGACCGACCGGTAGGAGTGGTTGCGGAACTCCATGATGCCCTTCTTCTTGTGTTCCTTCCACTCGAAGAATGCCGCGTTGGCACCGTCCACGTTGAAGCTCGGATAGTCGGTCTCGGCGATCAGTTCCTTGACGTATTCGCCCTGGTATTCGATCGCGTCGTGGGTGTCCTTGCCGGCATCCTCGCGGGTCACGCGATCCTCGACGTCGGCAACCATCGCCTGCTTGGTGGCAGGCAGCTTGATACGGCCGAGGATGACGTCGCGTGTCCACCAGGCCTGCGCGTCGAACATGTTGAAGGTGAACCACTGGTCCTGCATGCCGATGTAGAACATCGCCGGATTGTGGACATAAGCGACGCCCTTGTAGAGGTCGGCGGTCGCCAGGCGGTTGGCGGTCCGGAGACGCAGGTCGTCGGGCAGGAACGGGAAGTGGTGCTTGTAGCCGGTGCACAGGATAATGGCGTCGATGCGCTTGGTCGAGCCGTCCTTGAAGGTGGCGGTGTTGACGTCGACCTTCTCCAGCAGTGGCTTCTCTTCCCAGTTTTCAGGCCATTTGAAGCCCATCGGCGCGGTGCGGTAGCTGTTGGTGATCGACTTGGCGCCATACTTCCAGCACTGCGAACCGATGTCTTCGGCCGAATAGCTGGTGCCGATGAGCAGGACGTCCTTGCCGGCGAACTCGCGGGCGTCGCGGAAGTCGTGGGCATGCAGGATGCGGCCGTTGAAACGGTCGAAGCCGGGGAATTCGGGGACGTTCGGGGTCGAGAAGTGGCCCGAGGCGACGATGACGTTGTCGAATTCCTCGGAATAGCAGTGATCCTTGGGCAGGTCCTGCACGGTGACGGTGAACTTCTTGGTCTCTTCGTTCCAGGTCACCATGCGCACGGCGGTCTCGAAACGGATCCACTTGCGGACGCCGGCCTTGTTCACGCGGCCTTCGATGTAGTCGAACAGGACGGCGCGCGGCGGATAGGAGGCAATCTGCTTGCCGAAATGCTCTTCGAAGGAATAGTCGGCGAATTCAAGGCCCTCCTTGGGGCCGTTCGACCAGAGATAGCGGTACATCGAACCATGGACGGGCTCGCCATATTGGTCGAGGCCGGTGCGCCACGTGTAGTTCCACAGGCCACCCCAGTTGGCCTGCTTCTCGAAGCAGACGATCTCGGGGATGTCGGCGCCCTTCTCCGCGGCCGACTGAAATGCCCTCAGCTGGGCCAGACCCGATGGTCCGGCGCCGATTACGGCGACACGCTTTGCTGTCATGGTTTCCTCCTTATTTTGGTATAGACCAAATTTCGCTATTGGTTCCACTGGTCCAGTGCATACTGACTGCCGTTATACCAATTTGTCAACGACGAGTTTCCTCTGAGGAAGAAAAATTTCGCCTCATGAGGATGAAGCTCCCAAGATTTGATGATACTTACAGCCATGCAGAATTCCAGCTTTGCTCATCATCTTGCGGTATCCAGCCTCTTGCCCCGGCTGTCCGTCGGCATGCCGAACGCCGTGAATGTCGGGTTCCTGGCTCCGCTCAGCGGCCAGGCGGAGTCATGGGGTCTGCCCGGACTGCACGGCTGCCGGATCTGGGAGGACTGGCTCAACAAGACCGGCGGCCTGCTGATCAACGGGCGGCGCTATCCGATCAAGATCGTCGAATTTGATTGCGACTACGATGCCGGCCGGGCGGAGGAGGGCGCGCGCCATCTGATCGAACAGCATGACATCAAGCTGCTGATGATGCTGGGCGGAGATACGATTGCGCGGATACGGGAATATCTGACCCAGCGCAAAGTCCTGACCTCAACCCTGCTGCCCAGCGACCTGTCGCCGGACATGCCGTATCTGATCGCGCCCAGCGAGTTGCATCCGATCTACAACGTGACCGGGGTCGACTGGCTGGCCAGGACCAGGCCGGAGCTTCGAACCGTTGCGATCTGCAGCCAGTCCGATGCGCTTGGTCTGCCCTCGCTGGCGACCTATCGCGCGGCCTTCAAGGCCGCCAATGTGGGGATCGTCAAGGAAATCCAGTACGATCCCCATGCGACCGACGCTGCCGGGATCGTGCAGCCGATGCTGGATTCGAACCCCGACATACTGTGCTGGTGCACCAGCTACACGCCGATGGTCCATGCCATGACTGAATACGCCCATGCGCAGGGCTTCAAGGGGCAGATCATCTCCTGCACGCTGGACTATTACGACCAGCTCGTCGCCCGGACGTCCGCCGAATTCATGGAAGGCTTCGTCTTCCAGTTCCCCGACTTCGACGATGAAAAGCTGACCGACAAGACCTTCTTCTTCAACCAGCCGAAGGGCTTCTTCGACGAGTACAACAACCGCTTCCCCGGCACCTGGACCGCGGTGAGCTGGGAATATGTCGCTATCCTGGACATCTGGCATGCGGCGGTTGAAAAGTGCAACAGCGTCAATCCGCTGCCTGTATTGGCGGCGATGAAGCAGCTTGGCCATGTCACCCACGCGTTCGGCCCGGCCCATTGGTGGGGCGAGAACATGTTCGGCATCGACAACGCGCTGGTCGGGGACTGGCCGGTGGTGACGCTGAAGGGCGGCAAGGCGAAGATTGCCGCCTTCGGTTCGATCCCGCGCTGGCTGAAGCGCCATGGCGGCCTGCTCAAGCAGGAAATGTCGGACCTGGGCCAACTCTGGGAGCAGCGCCTGCAATCGAGCGGCAGTGGAACCGCCCTGCAGGCGCGGACACCCGAGCTAATCCTGCAGAAATAGCTTCTGCTCCTCGACCAGGTGCAGCTTGATGAATTCGACCGCACGCTCCACGTCGCGCGAGGCAATCGCGTTGAACAGCGCGTTGTAGCGCTGTTGATATTCAAGGATCCGTTTCGGCGACAGATGCCGGCGCAGGAGGGTGGTGCGGAAGCTCACGCGGCAGGCCTCGATCGCCAGGTTGTAGCAGGATGCCAAGAGGCGATTGTGCGTTCCCTCGGCGATCTTGCGATAGATTTCCTCTTCGCATTTGACGAAGGCGACGACGTCGGTGTGCACGCTTTCGATCTTCGACATGAGCTGTTCCAGCTCCCACACCTCGCGCGGGGTCATGTTGATGACGGCAAGGCGGACCATTTCGGGCTCGAGGATACCGCGCACGACAAGGTGGTCTAGCGGGCTGGTCTCCAGCGCCACCGAGCTCTCCCCACGTTCCGGTTCTTCCGAGCGATAGGTCACGAAACTGCCGCTGCCGGGGCGCCGGTTGATGACCTTGCGGGCTTCCAGCACGTCCAGCGCCTCGCGCACGGTGTTGCGGGCCACCCCCAGTTCCGAAGCCAGCGCCCGTTCGGACGGAAGGCGCGCGTTCAGCGGATATTCCTCCGACCTGATCTTCGCGAACAGCCGGTCCAGAACGGTCTGCACCGTCGCCCCCACCGAGTAGCTGGCGATGAGTTGAGAGGTGAGTTGGTCGGTTTCAGCCTTCATTTCGCGACCTTGCATATCAGTTCCGCCTCATGGCTGCGGCGGGCGACGAAGCCTACCGCAGCGCAGTCCAAGTTTGAAATGTTTATCGAATCGGACCCAGTACCACGGTAGAGCGAACCAGGACAATCGCTTGACGGGCAAGGCGGCGTCAATGGTCCGGGCCTCGCTCGCAGCACCGCCCGGCGGGCAGGTGCTTCGCCTTATTTTTAGGCTATGCGACGAAACGAAGCCTTGCTAGAGCGGCAAAATAGAGTATTCTCTAGACTGAAATATTTTTACACACAGGCAAATTTCTGACGAGGTGGTGATGACTATCGCAGACTACCCCGCCGTGACATCGGGACCACCGCGTCCGAGTCTCATCCTGCAACCCGGGCTGCTGTTGCCGGGCATGGAGCGGTACCACGTTCCGGGTCGTGGCGCCGCGCTGATCGACATCGAAGCCGGCGACAAGGTGACCGTGCGCAACCTTGAGGGCGGGCAGCCTTGCGAGCTGGTGGCATTCGATGCCTCCGGCAAGGCCGATCCGGGCATCCTTGGCACGCGCTCGAACAGCGACGCTGCCGGGCTCAAGGCGCTTCTGGTTGACGGCGACGGCAGCCTGCAGACGTTCCGCGCCGGGCTCGCCCGCCGCAAGCTCGAGTTAGGCCGCGCCGAGGCCGTGCGCTTCTTCGATGGCGCCACTGTTGCCGGTACCGAAGAGACCTTCACCGTCACCCGTCCGGGTACGCTTGTGGTGGCCGCTCCCGGCGCGCCGATGGCGATCGACAGCCACGACACCTCGACGCCGCTGGTGGTCATGATCAAGCGGGCGACGATCCGGCCCGCCGGCAAGTCCGACCTGCCCGATCCGCTCGCCGATCCGGTGCTCGATCTCCGGGTCAAGTCGAAGACGGCTGAGTCCTTCTTCGTCAAGGCCGGCGACTACATCCAGATCATCGACGTCGACGGCCGCCAGTGCACCGACTTCCAGTGCTTCTCGGCGCGCAAGCTCGACAAGGGCCGCGACCTTGCCCTCGATGTCACCGCCACCCGCTCGCTGATGGGCCACGCCTATCCGATGCCGGGCCTGCATGCGAAATATTTCGACCAGGATTTCGAGCCGCTGGTCGAGGTGATCCAGGACACCTGCGGTCGCCACGACGCCTTCGCGCTTGCCTGCTACGCCAAATATTATGACGACATCGGCTACCCCGGCCACATCAACTGCTCGGAGAACTTCAACGGCGCGCTGACGCCTCATGGTGTCAATGCCCGTGCCGGCTGGATGGCGGTCAACTTCTTCTTCAACACCGGCATCGACGCCCATGGCGTCATGTTCTCCGACGAACCCTGGTCGCGGCCGGGCGACTACGTGCTGCTGCGAGCCCTGACCGACATCGTCTGCGTCTCCTCGGCCTGCCCCGACGACACCACGCCGGCCAACGGCTGGAACCTCACCGACATCCACGTCCGGACCTATTCCGGCAACAACAAGTTCCAGCGCGCGATCGCCCGACGCACGACCCCGGAGGCAGAACCCAAGATGACCCGCGAGACCGGCTTCCACCAGAGCTTTGCCAAGCACACCCGCAACTTCATCGAATACAAGGGCTTCTGGCTGCCGCAGGAATTCGCCAAGGAAGGTCCGATCGAGGAGTATTGGGCCTGCCGCCAGAAGGCGGTGGTGATGGACCTGTCGGCGCTGCGCAAGTTCGAGGTCACCGGCCCCGATGCCGAAGCCCTGATGCAGTACACGCTGACCCGCGACGTCAAGAAGCTCGGCGTCGGCCAGGTCGTCTACACCGCCATGTGCTACGAGCATGGCGGCATGATCGACGACGGCACCTTGCTGCGCCTCGGCAAGGACAATTTCCGCTGGATCTGCGGCGACGACTATTCCGGCGACTGGCTGCGCGAGCAGGCGGAAAAGCTTGGCCTCAAGGTGCTCATCCGCTCTTCGACCGATCAGATGCACAACATCGCCGTGCAGGGCCCGAACAGCCGCGACATCCTCAAGGAGATCGTCTGGACGCCGCCGCACCAGCCGGCGCTGTCCGAGCTCGAATGGTTCCGCTTCACCATCGGTCGCATCGGCGATGCGCAGGGCGTGCCGATCGTCGTCTCGCGCACCGGCTACACCGGCGAGCTCGGCTACGAAGTGTGGTGCCATCCGCGCGATGCCGAGAAAGTCTTCGACGCGGTCTGGGAGGCAGGTCAGCCGCATGGGCTTAAGCCGATGGGCTTTGCCGCCCTCGACATGGTCCGCATCGAAGCCGGCCTGATCTTCGCGAACTACGAGTTCTCCGACCAGACCGACCCGTTCGAGGCCGGCATCGGCTTCACCGTGCCGCTGAAGACCAAGACCGACGACTTCATCGGCCGCGAGGCACTGATCCGGCGCAAGGACAACCCGATCCACAAGCTCGTCGGCCTCGACATCGACTCGAATGTCGTCGTCGGCCATGGCGACTGCGTCCATATCGGCCGCGCCCAGATCGGCATCGTCACCTCGTCGATGCGCTCGCCGGTGCTCAACAAGAACATCGCGCTGGCCCGAGTTGATGCAACCCACGCCAACGTTGGCACCGAGGTTGAGATCGGCAAGCTCGACGGCCACCAGAAGCGCCTGCCGGCACGGATCGTCCCGTTTGCCCACTACGATCCCAAGAAGGAAAAGCCGCGGTCGTAATCAGCCGCGACTTCGCCTCCATGAATGCAAAAGCCCCGCAACCTGCGGGGCTTTTTGTTTGAGGATTCCGGGAATTGGCTTATTCACGGTCAATAGAAAACACCCTAGGCGCAAGGCAGCATCGTGGAAATATTCTCCTGGTCGCCCATCTTGCTGACGCTTCCCTTCATCGTCGTCGGCGTCGTCTCATTTTTCCTCGGCGCGGCCTTCCTGGCGATCTTTGCCAGGCAGGCACAAGGCGACCCTTTGTCGATGCCGGTCGCCGCTTTTGTCGGCACCATCACCACGGCCTGGGCGCTGTCGCTCGGCTTCACCGCGGCCGACGTCTGGTCGGTCAATGCGCGCGCCAGCCAGGTCGCCAGCGAGGAACGCTCGTCGATGATACGCCTCGCCGGCATGGCCAAACCCGAGGCGCTTGCCTCTGCCGAATTGATGAATGGTCTTCAGGCCTACAAGGATGCCGTCATTTCGGTGGAATGGCAGAACGCGAACCTGTCGCCCGAGCCCGCCGTCGAGCAGGCGCTGCAGGACATCCGCCTGGCCTTGATCGCCCTGTCGAGGTCAGGCCTTCCCGATCCGATCATCGCCCAGATGGTCCAGGATTTCGACGAATTGCAGGATGCTCGGAACTCGCGCCTCGCCGTCGGGGTGGGCTCCGTGAACCAGCTCAAATGGTATCTTGTGCTGTTCCTGACGCTGTTGTCTGCAGTCGTCATCGGCGCGGTCCATGCCGACAGGCCGCATGCCGGCAGGAAGGCGATCCTGATATTCGCCGTCACGGCCAGCGTCAGCCTGTGGATCCTGGCCCTGCACGCCAACCCCTATGTCGGCGTCGCGCGGGTGACATTGGGCGATGCGCGCATCTGACCTCGGTGGTCGCTCAGCAGTGTTCGCTCACGCGGTCCGGGCGACGACGACAGGCTGCGGAGAGGCATTGCGCATGGCCAGCCACGCTTCGGCCTGCGCGTCAGGCATCGGAAAGGCCACGCCGTAGCCCTGGACTGCCGGGCATCCCAGCGCCTGCAGGAAGGACAGCTCCTTTTCGGTCTCGGCGCCCTCGGCGATGATCGAAATGCCGAGGCCGCGGGCCAGTTCGATGATCGCCTTGACGATCTTGGAATTGGCCGGGTTCTTGTGGATGTCGCGGATGAAACGCCGGTCGATCTTCAGCCGGTCGACTTCGTTGGCGCTGATGTGCGACAGCGATGCGTAACCAGTGCCGAAATCGTCCAGTTCCATGCGGATGCCGGCCTTGCGCAGCCGCTTCAACGTCAGTCCGATGCCGCTGTTTTCATCGTCGAGCATCACCGATTCAACGATTTCCAGCGCCACCAGGCGGGTCGGCAGGCCTTCGGCCTTGAGCAGGCCGAGCAAATGGTTGGCGAAGTCCGCCTCGTGCAGCTCCTGGGCAGACACGTTGAGCGAGAGCCGGCCGAAATCCAGCCCCGTGCGATGCCATCCGGCGGCCGTGCGTATCGCCTTGGCGAAGATGGAGCGGCCGATGGCCGGCATCAGCCCGGCCTTCTCGGCGGCCGGAAGGAACTCGCCGGGCGACACGCTCCTGCCCCTGGCCTCCCAGCGCACCAGCGCCTCGACGCCGATCACCTTGCCGGTCTGGAGCGAGACCTGCGGCTGGAAGTGAACGGCGAAGGCCTCGGCGGCGATGGCTTCGCGCAGTTCGCGCTCGAGATTGGCCCTTTCTTCGAACTTGTCGCGCAGGGTCGCGGCGAACAGCCGATAACCGCCCCGACCTTCTGCCTTGGCGCGGTAGAGTGCGAGATCGGCGTTGACGAAAAGCTCGTCCATCGTTGCCGTGGCGTCGTGGAACAGGGCCACGCCCGCGCTGGCGCTCGGCTTCAGCGACGCGCCCGCAAACTCCAGCGGCTGCTTGATGCTCGTGGTGATCCGCGTCGCGACCTCGACAGCGTCCGCCTCGGTGCCGACATCGGTCAGGATGACGGTGAACTCGTCGCCGCCAAGGCGCACGCAGACGTCGGATTCGCGCACGCTGGCCACGAGGCGCCGCGCGGTCTCGATCAGCACGGCATCGCCCGCGGCATGGCCCAGCGTGTCGTTGACGGTCTTGAAGTGGTCGAGGTCGATGTGGATGACCGCGACCGTCTCGCCCTTGCGTCTGGCCGCGGCCAGGGCGGTATCCATGTAGTCGTTGAGGAACGCCCGGTTGTACAGCCCGGTCAGCGCATCATGGTTGGCGGCGAAGTTCATCTGGTCGCGCGCCCTGAGCAGTTCGCTGGTGCAGGACACGACGCGCCGCACCAGCGGCCGGAAGATCAGCACCGCCTCGGCGACGAGCAGCAGCAAGGTGAGGACGAACACCGTCAGGTGGATCTTCTCCACCGCCGCGCCCTTTTCGGCTGCTTCCGACGAGAACAGCCGGGTCAACGTTTCATATTCGCGACGGGCCTTCTCGGCGACGTAGAGCCTCAGCGCCGCGAAGTGGGCCGTGGCATCGGCGGGCATCTCCGCGGACACCGAGTCGGGCAGCAGCTTGAGATATGAATTGACCGTGTATTCGAGGATCCGCGTCGTCGCGTCGATCTGGCCGGGAGCTTCGGTAAACAGCCTGGTCGCGTCCTCCGAGAGTTCGAGCCGGTGGAGCGGCGACCGCGTATCGGGCGATCCGTTGCGCAGGATGCGCTCGTTGGCGAGGAAGTTTTCGAGCGCCGCCTTGAGGTTCTGGCGCGCCTGGGTGCGCAGCCATTGCACGTCGGCCGTATGGGCTTCCGTGGCGCTCAGCAGGATCCGCTGCGACAGCATCTGCTGGCGGGCGCCGAGCTCGATCAGGGCGGTCTTCTGGGTGTTCGCCGAGATCACCGAACTCAGCATGAAGAAGCTGGCAGTGGCCAGCGACGCGATCAGGATCAGCGCTGCCACGTAAGACGCCCTGGTCTTGTGCATCAGGCCGTCCGCGAGTTTCTCGTGTTCCGTGCTCGCCTGCGCGCTCGCCGACATGTCGACTTTCCCCCGCCAACTCGATCTCAAAGTTCCCCCGGGGCAAGAAAATGCAGAACAATGATGAATTGCGTGTAAATGGAAAGAGTTCCGGTTACGCGACCAAGTAGGTATTTCCGTATGGAATCCTGTTCGGCTTTATTTTTGCACGAATTTGCATGAATGCACGGCAGACACGAGCGAATTGTTCTTGCTGGAATTCGACGGACATTTGGCCGGAGCCGGCAGGCAAAATTGGCCGCCGGTGATCGGAGAACTATCTCTTCACGCCATTTCGCCAGCGCGGTGACGCGCCGAGTTGAACCGGAAGCACTCACGAGCGGTTCTATCAGGTCTGGCGGCCATGAAGGAGCTTGGCAAGCGACGAACAAGAACCGTCAAACCCTGCTGAGAAAACACCCGGCGCTGGAATCGATGTCAATGAAATTGAGGGGAAGAAGTGGTGCCCAGACGCGGATTCGAACCACGGACACGCGGATTTTCAATCCGCTGCTCTACCAACTGAGCTATCTGGGCCTAGTTCCAGGATCGGGCGAGTAGCCTTGATCCGGGTGCCTCGAGTGGTGCGCTGCACCCTTGAAAGCGGGTGGGTTATAGCACGAGATTTGCCCCTGTCCAGCGCCCCGGATGTCTTTTTCTGCAAAGAAATCACAGGTCATCGCGGAAGCCGAAAAGGCGCGTCAGTTTCGTTCGCCGGCTTCGCTGCCCCCGGTCGAATCTTCTTCCTCGTCGTCGCGGACGGGAATGGCGTAGGCGCCCGAAAGCCAGCGGTTGAGATCGACCGCCTTGCAGCGCGGCGAGCAGAAGGGATAATTCTCGCGCACCGAAGGCTTGCCGCATTCGGGGCAGGGCTGCTTGGCGCGCAGGGGCGTCACGACATCGGTGGGCTTGCCCGTCACGCGCGCGCCCCGGCCTGCCAGTTGAGCTGGACCTGGTAGCCTTCGCCCGAAAGCAGCGACGTGGTTTCGTAGAGCGGCAGGCCCACGACGTTGGTGTAGGAGCCGACGAGCTTGACCACGAAGGTGCCGGCAAGTCCCTGGATGCCATAGCCGCCGGCCTTGCCGCGCCATTCGCCCGAGGCGAGGTAATTTTCCATGTCCTGCTTCGACAGGCGCTTGAAGCGGACCCGCGTTTCGACCAGGCGCTGGCGCAGCTTGCCGGCGGGCGTGACCAATGCAAGGCCGGTATAGACGCGGTGCGAGCGGCCCGACAGAAGCTGCAGGCAATGCAGCGCCTCGTCCGAGGTCTCCGCCTTCGGCAGGATGCGCCGTCCGACCGAGACCACCGTATCGGCGGCGAGGATGAAGCCGGACGCGGGCTCGGGCTCCTTGGCCAGCACCTCGTGCGCCTTTTGCGCCTTGGTCACAGACAGCCGCTTGGCCAGCGAGCGCGGGTGTTCTGCGCGCATCGGGCGTTCGTCGACATCGGCGGGAAACAGCCGGTCGGGCTCGATGCCTGCCTGCTGCAACAGCTCGACACGGCGGGGCGAACCCGAGGCAAGCACAAGCTTTTGCAGATCGCTCAATCCAAGATCCTGTGGGCTAAGACCGCCGACGCGCCCGTGGCAGCGGGCGGTTTACTTGAAGCGGTAGGTGATACGGCCCTTGGTCAGGTCGTAAGGCGTCATTTCGACGAGGACCTTGTCACCGGTGAGAACGCGAATGCGATTCTTGCGCATGCGGCCGGCGGTGTGGGCGATGATTTCGTGTTCGTTTTCGAGCTTGACCCGGAACATCGCATTCGGCAACAATTCCGTTACGACGCCCGGAAACTCGAGGACTTCTTCCTTCGGCATTCGGTACCTTCGGTTTGGGTGGCTTTCCCGGCGCCCCGGCCGGAATTTGCGCGGAACCTATATGATAATCCGCGCTTTGTGAACACGCTTAATCGGCGTCGATTTTCTGTGCGTCTACAGCAAATCTTTCGGCCATTCTGGCCTTCAGCCGCTCGCGCACGTCCCTGTAGGCGCTCATGATCTGGTCGCGCGTGCCAGTGGCGGCCGTCGGGTCCGGTGTCGGCCAGTATTCGACGTCGACCGCCATCGATCGCGTGAATTCGAGCGCGGCGTGATGCGCTTCCGGCGCCAGCGTGACGATCAGGTCGAAATAGTCGTCCTCGAGGTCGTCGATGGTCCGCGGCTGGTGCTCGTCCAGCGCCATGTCATCTTCGGCCAGCACCGCATCGACGAAGGGGTCGCGCTCGCCGGCGCGCACGCCCGCCGAGGTGACGAAGGTCGATGGCGACAGGCGGTGGCGGGCAATCGCCTCGGCCATCGGCGAGCGGACCGAATTCATTCGGCACATGAACAGGATGGAGCGCGGAGATTTTGCGTCCGCCATGCGTCATCCGCGCCAGTGCAATACGCAGATCAGCGTGAAGAGGCGGCGGGCGGTGTCGAAGTCGATCTCGATCTTGCCGGAGAGGCGGTCGAGCAGGGTCTGCGAGCCTTCGTTGTGCAGCCCCCGCCGGCCCATGTCGATCGCCTCGATCTGGCTCGGCGTCGAGGAGCGGATCGCCTCGTAATAGCTTTCGCAGATCATGAAGTAGTCCTTCACGATGCGGCGGAACGGCGTCAGCGACAGGATGTGGGTGACCACCGCCTCGCCATGCTCGCGCGAGATGGCAAACACCAGCCGCGCATCGACCAGCGACAGCTTGAGCCGGTAGGGTCCGTGGCCGTCGTCGTTCATCGGATGGAACGAGTTCTCCTCGATCAGGTCGAAGATCGCGACGGCGCGTTCATGCTCGACGTCGGGCGTCGAACGGCCGATCGACTCGTCGAGTTCGACGTCGACCAGGCGGGAGCGTGCGTGGCCTTTGTCGGACATGGCCGCCTACATGTTCAATCTGATGGCGACGGAGCGCGCATGTGCGTCGAGCCCCTCCGCCTTGGCCAGCGCGATAGCTGCCGGCGCCAGTTCGCGCAGCTGATCGGGGCCGAGCTTCAGGATCGAGCTGCGCTTGACGAAGTCGAGCACCGACAGCCCCGAGGAAAAGCGCGCCGAACGCGCCGTCGGCAGCACGTGGTTGGAGCCGCCGACATAGTCGCCGATGACCTCGGGCGTGTGCTTGCCGACGAAGATCGCCCCGGCATTGCGGATGCGTGGGAGCAGCGCCTCGGGATCGGCGACCGCAAGTTCGAGATGCTCGGCGGCGATGCGGTTGACCAGCGGCAGGGCGGCATCGAAGTCGTCGACCAGGATGACGGCGCCGAAATCGCGCCAGCTCGCCGCGGCCGTCTCGGCGCGAGGCAGCAGCTTGATCTGGCGTTCGACGGCCTCTTCCACCTGCCTGCCGAAGACGGCGTCGTCGGTGATCAGGATCGACTGCGCCGACACGTCATGCTCGGCCTGGGCCAGCAGGTCGGCGGCAAGCCAGTCGGGGTCGTTGTCGCTGTCGGCGACGATCAGCACCTCCGAGGGGCCGGCGATCATGTCGATGCCGACGGTTCCGAACACCTGGCGCTTGGCGGCGGCGACATAGGCATTGCCGGGTCCGACGATCTTGGCCACCGGAGTGATGGTTTTGGTGCCATGGGCAAGCGCGGCCACCGCCTGGGCGCCGCCGATGCGGTAGATTTCGGAGACGCCGGCGAGATCGGCCGCGACCAGCACCAGCGGATTGATGACGCCGCCTGTCGCGGGCACCACGATGACGATGCGCTCGACGCCGGCGACCTGGGCCGGCACCGCATTCATCAGCACCGAACTCGGATAGCTCGCCGTGCCACCAGGCACATAGAGCCCGACCGCCTCGACTGCCGTCCAGCGCGAGCCGAGCTCGACGCCGATCGGGTCGACATAGCGGTCGTCCTTGGGCATCTGGCGGGCATGGTGCGAGCGGATGCGGTCGCGCGCGAAGCGCAGCGCCTCGACCGTCTTGGGGTCGGCGTCCTTGTAGGCCCGGTCGATGTCCGCGCGTGTCACGGCGATACCCAGCGTCGCAAGGTCGGCGCGGTCGAATTTGCTGGTGTAGTCGATCAGCGCCGCGTCGCCGCGCGCGCGCACGTCGTCGATGATGGCGCGCACCGTGGCCTCGACGTCCGGCGACACTTCGCGCTTGGTCGTCAGGAACGCCGCGAAGCGCGTCTCGAAGTCTGCATCGGATTGGCGAAGGGTGATGGCCATCGGGAATGCTCAAGTCTTGTGGATGGGGCGCGACGAGGCCTGCCAGGCGGCCCCGGTGTCGGTCAGGCGGGCTTCGATGACCTCGACCTCGAGCCGGATCGCAGCGTCGCCGGAAAACAAAAGCTCGATCTCGCCGGCGGGGTCCTCGCCCTGCGCGAAACCGATCGCCAGAAGCTCCAGCACCTCGTCCTTCTTGGTCCGCGAAATGCCGAAAAGCTTGACCGACAGCACGCGGTCGAAATGCAGGATCGAGCGCCGGCGCTCATATTTGGGCCGGAAGAAGCCGGTCTTGGTTTCCCATGCGAAACGGTTCATCGCCAGCGCAAAACGCTTCGACGGCGCATCGAAGGCGAGATCGCCGACCTTGACCACGGCGTCCTGCACATGGGCCGAGATGATCTCCAGATCCTCTTCGTCGAGGGCGACTAGCTTGAGCTGGTTCATGTCCGGTCGGCTGCCTGTGCGGAATGTAATGCTTCCGGCTTTGTTAGGCGGTCTTGATGCAGCGCGCAACCGCGGGGGCGAGGGAGTAGGGGAGCAGGGAGAGGCTTGCCTGTTCCCTTACTCCCTTATTCCCCTATTCCCTTCGTTCAACCGCTGATGCGCTCGATGACGGCGCCGCAGCGCGACAGCTTCTCTTCCAGCCGCTCGAAGCCGCGGTCGAGATGGTAGACGCGGTTGACCACTGTCTCGCCTTCGGCGGCGAGGCCGGCGATGACCAGCGACACCGAAGCGCGCAGGTCGGTTGCCATGACCGGCGCACCCTTGAGCTTGGAGACGCCCTCGACGATCGCGGTCTGGCCCGACAGCGTGATGTGGGCGCCGAGGCGGGCGAGTTCCTGCACGTGCATGAAGCGGTTCTCGAAGATCGTCTCGGTGATCTTCGACTTGCCCTTCGACATCGTCATCAGGCCCATGAACTGCGCCTGCAGGTCGGTCGGGAAGCCGGGGAAGGGTTCGGTCACGACGTCGACCGGCGAGATGCCCGAGCCGTTGCGCATGACGCGGACGCCGGAATTGGTCTGGATGATTTCGGCGCCGGTGCGCGAGACGACGTCGAGCGCGCCCTGCAGCAGGTCGGCACGCGCGCCTTCCAGCAGCACGTCGCCGCCGGTCATCGCCACCGCCATGGCATAGGTGCCGGTCTCGATGCGGTCGGGGATGACGCGGTGGCGCGCGCCCGACAGCGAATCGACGCCCTCGATGGTGATCGTCGAGGTGCCGGCGCCGGTGATCCTGGCGCCCATGGCGTTGAGGCATTCGGCGAGGTTGACGACCTCGGGCTCGCGTGCGGCGTTTTCGAGCACCGTCTCGCCGCGGGCCAGCGTCGCCGCCATCATCAGCACATGGGTGGCGCCGACCGAGATCTTGGGGAACACATAGCGGTTGCCGATCAGCCGGTTCTTGGCCTTGGCCACGACATAGCCGTTGTCGACGTCGATGTCGGCGCCGAGCGCCTGCAGGCCTTCGATGAACAGGTCGACAGGGCGCGTGCCGATGGCGCAGCCGCCGGGCAGCGACACCTTGGCCTCGCCCATGCGGGCGAGCAGCGGTCCGACGACCCAGAAGCTGGCGCGCATCTTCGACACCAGCTCATATGGCGCTGTGGTGTCGACGATGTTGCGTGCGCTGAAGCTGATGGTGCGCGAATAGCCTTCGCTCTGGCGTTCGCGGCGGCCGTTGACCGTGTAGTCGACGCCATGATTGCCGAGGATGCGGATCAGCTGCTCGACGTCGGCCAGATGCGGCACGTTTTCCAGCGTCAGCGTATCGTCGGTGAGCAGCGAGGCGATCATCAGCGGAAGGGCCGCGTTTTTCGCGCCCGAGATCGGGATGGTTCCGGTCAGCTCGTTGCCGCCGACAATTCTGATGCGATCCATTGGCCGTCGTTTCTCCGGGGGATCCCGGTTCTGGCGAGAAATTTTCTTGCCGCCGTCTAGACCATCGCGCCACCCGGTTCAAGAATCAGGGTTTTGCGGATCCATGCGCCAAGCGCCTGCCGTCGCCGGTCAGGCTTTCTCGGGTTTCTCTGTCTCTCCCTCGGCCGCGGCAAGGCCTTCCGGCCTCGTATCCGCTTCACCGGTGCGGCGCGAGCGCGCCTGCGCCTTGCGCTTCATCAGGTTGGCGCGCAGCTCGGCTGCAAGCCGCGCCTTGCGCGCGTCCGCACCGCTCGAGGGCATTTTTGGCTTCGACGACATGTGGTGGTCCCCGCTTGTCGATCGTTCATAGCGGCTTGGCAACGGAAATGGCCAGTATTGTGGCGTAAAGGCGCCTGTGGAAAATCAGTGTCGATTTGCTGCAACTGATAACTTGCGCTCCCCCGATTCATGTGTCAAAAGCCGCCCCGTCCACGGATGCTGCCGTAGCTCAGTGGTAGAGCACTCCCTTGGTAAGGGAGAGGTCGAGAGTTCAATCCTCTCTGGCAGCACCATTCTTTTCCCAAGCAGCTTCAAAAGCATAGAGTTTTCCATGGCTTCCGTCAAATCGGACTGTTATGGGAATGTGCTCTGGGTATGGCTGGAAGACGGTGGCGAATGCGGGGCCTCTCCAAACGAAAAGGCTCGGATGTCTGGCAGGGGCGATTCCGAATCCCTGAGCGCCTGTGGCGCGAAAAAGACAAACTGCGGTCGCTTGGAGTAGCTGACGTAGGGGCAAGCCAAGAGTTCACGCGAAGCACTGGCCACCACGACCGCGACAAGGCGGGCGCTGAGTACCGCACTATGCTGGCCGCGTGGGACACCAAGATGAGCGCGTGGCAGTCGCTACTAGAATCGGGCCCCCAGGGGCTCTCGCACCGACAGGCTGTCGGACTTGCTGCCGACCATGCGCGGGCCTTCATTGCCGCCCACGAGGACAATCCGCACAGCGCCCCGACTGTCCCTCAGCTTGCTTGGCCGGTTGAAGACGGTGGCCAGTGGGATGAGTTGGTGGCTACGATGCCTCCAGAAGTCCGCTCCAAGTTCGAAGCGGACTTGCGGAAGGCTATGGCGGGAGGGGTGGGGAGGGCGCGGGAGCGCATCCTCCGCCTCCTGATGAAGTACCCGGCCGCCCTGCCAGCCTTCGCAACGCACATGGCAGCACTCCAGGAGGCCAAGCACGGAGAAGATACTGACAGTGCGCTGGCAAGCCACAGGCTGACTGTCACAGCGGAGACGCGGCAGGACGTGTTGGATGCCATGGCGTCCCTTATGGCCAAGGCTCGGAGCGGGCTGGAACGTCGCAAACACTATGACTACGGCCCGGTGCCAGAGCTTGAGGTTGCTCCAGCTTTCGTGGCCTCCGCTCGAAAGGCAAAGTCGCCTTCAGCGGTGACCTTCAGTGCAATTGTGGATGAGCAGGCCCGAAAGCGGATGGCGGGGGCGGGCTCAAAGCCCATGCCCGAGAAGTCCCTCCAGAAGTACAAGCGGGTCGGGGAGGATTTCGCGCGGTCCCGAGGCTCTAAGGATGCCACCACGGTGAAGGTCTCGGAGGTAGAGGAGTGGATGGACTCGATGCTCTCGGCGGGGGAGATTGGCAATCGGTCCATTGCAGACCGGATTGTGAGTTTGGGGACTATCATCAACTGGGGAAAGCGTCAAAGGGAGCACCGGGAGGCCATGGCGTCGGCAGAGAGTGTCTCTGGCCGCGTGGAGCTGCCCTCGTATGTCGAGAAGCCTGCAAGCGACACCTCCTATAACCTTGGGGAGGCTCGTACGGTTCTGCAAGCGGCCCGCAATGAGGTGGACATCAGCAAGCGGTGGTTGCCCTGGGTGTGTCTCTACGGTGGCCTGCGTATCAGCGAGGCGGAGGGCTTGCGGCGGGAGGACTTCTTCCAAGCGGAGGGCGAATGGTTCTTCCGTGTGACAAGCGCCGGCAGGCGTTCCCTCAAGACGGCAAACAGTGAGCGGGTGGTACCAGTCCATCCAGCCTTAGCTGCGGAGGGGCTCTTGGAGTGGCTTGAGGGGCGGCCCAAGGGACAACTGTTTCGCCCGTCTGCATATTCCTACATGGGCCGCTGGGTTCGCTCCAAGGCGGTCGGCATCACTCGCAAAGGGGTCTCGCCAAATCACGGCTTGAGGCACCTGTTTGTTGCCTTATGTCGCCGTGATGGTGTGAACTCGGAGGCGGCGGAATATCTTGCGGGTCACGCAACGGCAAAGGTCCACGCAAAGTATGGCTCAACGGAAGTCATGCTGCCGGGCCTTGCGGCGGAGATGCGGAAGATTAAATCTTTGCTGACCTTGCGGGCTAAATTAGGCGATAGTTGAAGGGGGATAGCGTTGACTAAAATCGATCTAAAGTTCGAGACGCTAACGATAGGTCATGAACTAGATACAAAACGTCTAGCCTCCGCGTTCTTCGCTGAAGACGCGTTGGGGGTAGTGGTTCGCTGTCACTTCGAGGTGGAAAGAGCAGCGATACGGGCGCTGGACACGCTAACTGGAAATCGGTGGCGGAAGACCAGGAGCCAGTATCTCGCCGAAAAGCTCAACTTGCTCGAAATGCTCGGTGCTCCGGAGCCAGTTCTAGTGCCAGCCCGAACGTTGAACAAGCAACGCAATGCTTTCGCGCATGACGGGCTGGAGGAAATATCCGAGCAACAGTTGCTAGACATCGTTCGCGGGATACGCGACTTCCTTCCCCAATTCCAGGATGACTACCGCATACAACTCCATGGGGAGCGCGAGTTTAGCGGTGCGTTCAAAGAGTGCAGCATCCACCAAAAATATGCCGTGGCGAGTTCGATCCTAGCGATGCTTGTCGGAGGCATCCCTGAGTTTATGAGAGCCTACCGTGAAGCTGCTGTGGCAGCGGACAAGGCCCCTGACGTGTTGGGGCTCAAGAATGGACAGTGAGGGGGAGGTCCGGCCAGGGTATGAACGCCGTGTGGTTGATGGCAAAGTCAAATATCTGCCCAAGGTGACTAATGACGATGATACGTTCGCGTTTCGGCATGCCATAAAGATTTTACGCGAATGGGATCAAAAGGGAACTTTCCCTTGGATGAAGCGCCGCACGGCAGAGTATCTTGCCCCTAGGTTGGCGCTCTGGGCATGCCTCTTAGCGCTTTTCCTGCATGGCTGGTGGGCGATCACTACTTCTTGCAGTCTCCACTTCGCCCGAAGCGGCGCGGCGATAGTCCTCGTATCCGCCCTGGCGTTTGGCTGGACGGCTTGGCATGAGGCCCCGAAGATGCTCGTGAACCGGCTGGCGTTCTTCCATCCCTTGTGCATGCTGCCCGCATTGGCTCTGCTCGGGACGCTGATATGGGGATACGGCGACTTGGTTCCTTTCGGCAAGAGTTGCTAGTGGCCGACTGCCCAAGCAGGGGGGGCTCGGCGTGGCGAAGCCTTCAGCTTGCCTACTAAGCGTGCTGTTGTCCGCCACGGCTGTCCCTGTGTAAATAGAGCAAGGCCAATGTGAGTCATCCAAGGATGAAGCTTGATCCCGACGCGCTGGATGCCGCCGCCAAGGCAATGTACGAATATAAGGTTAGTGAGGCGAGAAAGGCTGTCGATAACACTAAATTCGACGCCTCTGCGATGCCTGATATTTTTCGACGCCTCCACCGAGATTCGGAAACGTCACAGGTTCTTGTTGTCTCATCTTATCTAGAAGATCGCATTCTTACTTTGCTCCAATATCAGATGGTCGACTTGGAGTCCGAGTCCTCTAGGGAAAAAATGTTTGGAAGCAATGGCCCCCTAGGGACGTTCGGCGGCCGCATCACGATGGCATACCACCTTGGTTGGCTAAGTAAGGACACCGTCGATAATCTAAACAATTTCCGAAAAATCAGAAATATATTCGCTCATAAGGCCTTCAATACATCCTATGATGACCATCGTGTTCGGGCACTTTTCACGCCGCTAATACTCAATCTGGAGCGGTTCGACTCCACGGCTGTCGTCGCAGCAATGGGGGCAGATCGCGATAATGGATTAATTCGTGTTGCGGACGCTACGGTAGCTCAGCGCTATCTGTGCAGCCTAGCGCTACTCACGGGTGATGTTTGTCGGGAACTGCTGGTGATGCCTGCGGCCCTTCGACACCAGGTTAGTGCACGAGCAATAACCGGAAAATACGATGAGGGCCCCCAGGTGCTACGAGAGCTGGGCCGCAACATGGTTCGCTGCGCACTTGAGATTCTAGCTACCCGGCCCCCATCTTGATCCACATGGGCTCTATTGGCCATCCTTTGGTCGCGACACTCTTGGCGTTCAAGGCATCTGCGATGTTGGCGAGGGCCTGCCCCGCGTATTTGGGCCAGTTGCAGGCTTGCGTCCTTGCCGCCAAACCGCCTCTCCCTTCCGCTAGTCTGTGATCCTTCTCGTCTGGCGCAGAAGCGTCCCGGTGTACTGACATTGCCGCGTCTCGACCTTCCACCAGCGTCCCGCAGTGTCGACTACATGTGTCGCAGAGAGGAGCCGCATGGTCTTGAAGTTCTCTGCGGGAGTCCTGGTTCAGGAGGGCAATGGTCGCGATGGGCTGGCAACGTGAGTAGGCGCTGGGAGTATCGAGCGCAGCAGAGAGGTGATGGTCTGGAGCATCTCGCTACCTCACCCTTGCGCTCCGACCGACAGCCGCTTGGATAGCCGCGCCAGCGTAGACGTTGAGACCCCAGTTGCCGCCACGATGCTGGCCCACGTCTGGCCCTTCCTCAGCATGTCCACAAGGGCAGCATTGCGCTCTGCATTCTCAGGCCGCCCCTTGTAGCCCCCCGATGCCTTCGCCTTCTCGATACCCTGGGTCTGCCTCCTGCGGCGATCCTCATAATCCTTGCGGGCGATAGCAGCCAGCATATCCAGCATCATGCCATTGATAGCGTCCAGCATGCGGGCGGAGAACTCATCGCCACCAGCCTGGATCAATTGATGCGAGGTCTGGAGGTCTAGGGCGACCACGCGGACCCTTTTGGAAGCAATCTCCGCCTTGAGCTTCTCCCAGTCGGCGGCGTTAAGGCGGCTCAAGCGGTCCACTTGCTCCACCAGGAGCACGTCTCCAGGCTGGCAATCCGAGAGGAGGCGGAAGAGTTCTGGACGCTGGAGGGAGGCACCGCTCTCGTTCTCCACGTAGGAGGCTGCAATTCTCAGCCCCCGTTCATCTACAAACCGCTGGAGGTCTGCCTTGGCGCGGCTGGCATCTTGCTCCCTGGTGGAGGCGCGGAGGTAGGCGCGGATAAACATAGGGAAGGCTCCATGCTTCGCTTTGGGTAGCTTCGATAATAGCGCTTCGCTTTAAGTTGTCAACGAGCATTATCGAAGCACGAAATGGAGAGCCTTGGAGTGCTTCGCTTGAGGCATACCCAAATGATATAAGCCTCATGTGCCTTTTCGGAGGCCTGAGGTCGAGCCTGGGCGAAGGGTAGCCCTGCCCCTGCCTCCGAGAGGGGCCTGGAGGGCAGGGCGATGGCGTGGGGCATTTCCAGGACCCCACCAGGGGGGAAGCCCTGCAACTGTCACGTAGATTGAAGCGCTCGCGTGAGGCACCCTTGTAGCGTTCCGGTCTTCCACCTATCGGGACAACAGTGGGCCATCTCCTAGTACCGCCCCTATGCGATTGCGAAGCTTCTCCCGGAGTTCGCCCGGTGCCCTCCACGTAATGTGATTGAACTGGCGAGTATCAAAATGAACATGGCCAATGTGGTCCTCCCGGCACGTCCATATGACGGGAATCCCAAGACCCTGTGCAAAACCTGCCTCATAGTAGACACCACCTCTAGGTATTGCGGTTGTGTTCCCTTCCGTTCCGATTAGACCGCACGTAAAGTCGGCCACAACGAATCTGGATCGCCTAATCTCGGCGATGATCTCGTCGTCAATCTTGTTGTTATGTTCTTTTTGGTCGATCCTCATGGGACGATAGCCTGCGTCAACGATGGCAGGGGCAATCCCCTCCACGTATGCCGCCGACACTTCAGGTGCGAACCACATGGCGACGAAAGCCTGAAGAGAGTCCCGTGCTGTCCCGCGTAGCTTCTCTAGGTGCGCGTACCCGTCGAAGGTCAAAGACAGGTGGCCCTGGGCATTCCCCATAAGGCCTTGCTTTGTCGCGAACGAGAGAAGGGCCTCGACTTCCTTGATATCCAGAGACTCGGTGGCGGCCAGTAGCGCGTCATACTCAGCCCAATGCGGGTTCTCGCGGGGGCGCTCGTCCAGTGACACCACAAGAATGTGGTCGTAATACCGCATGGTCTGACCCAGCGCCGGGGTATGGCTGGCGACCACCAGAAGAAGCCGATCTCGTCTCTCAGAGACTGATCTGGGAGCAGCGGCCTTCGCGGCCTCGACGGCGGCAGTGTCCACAACAGGCCATTCGTTCCCGGCCCTGTGCTGGTCCACGAGCCAGGTTGTAAGATAGGCTTTTTGACGGTTGTCGAGGTCGCCGAGGGAGCCGGTTGCGGACCCAGTAACCTGGTACCTGCCGCCCGCGCGTGGCGAGTCGTACTGCCGCAAGTCACCGCTAACGCTGCGCCCACTATCGTAGGTGCGTGTCCTCCAGATGGCGCACGGATCAGTCATGCTTGTCCCCTTCCAGGATCAGACTTGTTGCACCGATGTATAGCGGAGATCGGCAGGCGGACGTAGATTCAAGGACTCGGGTGAGCGACCAGCATTGCTGTCCTATATTCGGCTTGGTATTCCAAGTAGAGGCACAGGGGGAGATAGCAAATGCACGATGCGGTTTCACTATTATGCGAGAAGCTTGATGAGGTCGCAGCCAAGCTGCTGGCATTAGGTAGTTCTGACAGTAGGTTCAGCCAGTCTCATGGCTGGAATCATCCAGCGATATCGCCAGCGCAGCTTGCCGAGTTTCCTTCCCGGATCGCGACCACACTGCGACAGGCCAACATAGTGGCTGTGTCCGAAGCGGACGCAAAGGCACTGAACGACGCAAGTAGTGCGCTCGCCGGCCTGCTCAGCGATGTGCTCCCGAGTTTCGCAGGAAACCCGTCAGCCGGCTTGCCTCCCGTCCTGAGCACGCTGTCCTACGTTTCGATAACGGTCGAGCCGTTGCTCGGCTGGTCAGCGTCTGACCCCAAAAGGCTCCCCAGCCCGCTGGCCCGTAGACTCGCCGCCATTGACCGCCAAATCAACGAGATCGTCCCGGATAAGGAGGAGTTGCAGCAGAAGATTGCCACGCTTTTGGAGGCGGAGGAAGCCGCAACGAGCCTCCCCACGACTCTTCAAGAACTTAAAGCCGCCAACAATCACATGCGGCAAATCTCATCCAATGCCTCCGCACTCTTTGGCAAGATCGAAGAAGACCAGAAGAAGGCAATTGACTACCTCGCCAAGCTCCACAGTGCTGCCGAAGAGGGTGCCCAGCTCGTCGCCCAAGCTGGTGAGGCGCATCGGATTACAACCAGCATCGGGCTGGCTGCTGCTTTTGACGACCGAGCCGGTAAGTTGAATCGGTCCTTAGGATGGTGGGTGGCTGGCCTTGCAATTGCACTGGGCGCGGCAATGGTCGTTGGTTTTGTCCGCCTTTCTGCCATGAAGGAGGTCCTTGCAGCCGAGACATTGGACCCCTTGCGAATCTGGGTGCAGGTCCTGCTAACTGCTCTAAGTCTCGGTGCGCCCATCTGGTTTGCATGGATCGCGACCAAGCAGATCAACCAGCGGTTCCGACTTGCGGAGGACTACGCGTTTAAGGCGTCAGTGGCAAAGGCCTACGAAGGCTATAGGCGCGAAGCAGTTCGCATAGACCATGAGCTAGAGAAGAGGCTTTTTGCCTCTGCACTGACACGATTGGATGAGGCTCCTCTCCGCCTCGTGGAGATGCACACTCATGGTAGCCCTATCCACGAACTAGCAAACTCTAAGGCGGTCAAATCGGTAATTGACAGCGCGGCGGCTTTGCCGGGGAGGCTCCGAGGCAGGGTGGAGAGGACACCAGGCGAGCGAGGGGCCGCTGAATAAGACTAGTTGGGGATTGTTCATCCCTGCCACCGACACCATGACTCTCTGCACTGCCAGTCTATCGTCTCATGCAGCGAGGCGTCCTGCTTGGTGGTCGATAGACACTTGATGGCGGGTCTTTCCGGACCTCTGACGACGATATTCGGAGACAAACCTGTCGGGGTCAGTGCAGCGGACCTCCAGGAGGGGCTTCAACCGCTCCTCAAAAAGAGACTGCTCAGAGGGGCCCAGGTCATCCAGAGTGCAGGACATGAGGCTGTGCGCGAGGCGGTCTTCAGGCCTGCCCTCATTGAACAGACCCTCGTCCACCAAGTCGCGGATGACATCCAGGTGGTCCATGTGGAACTGCCATTCCCAGATGTCGTCTTGGCGGAACTGCGGCGCGGCCGCCTGGGCTTCGTACGGGGCTTGGCTGGTCGGCATGTTGGCCTCCTCAACGTGTTCCTGACATAGAACAAAAAGAGAACATGAGAGTCAAGAGGCAACGCCTGGAGCGCTTGGAGACACTGAGAGAGGGGCGGCTATCGCTTCATCCCCTCCCTGTCCCGATGCAACTGTCCGGTGTCTTTATGGTCACCTTAAGCACTAACAGCCAGGACACTGGCCTTAGGTTTACATCATTGTTGGGCCGATGATGAGGCGGAGCCTCGGTCAGCCCTCAAGCTTGATGCCCGCCCCAGTGGGCCACCCGTAGGCCATATATGGGCTAGTTGTGGTCTCAGCCGTCAAATGACTTTGCGGACCACAGGTAGCGCCGTGCCGACAATCAGCATTGAGCCTATCGCCATTGCTCGCCGTCCTGCCGACTCGTGGCCGGTCGAGACCATGATTCCGTCATGCATCGGGAGCGCTGGTATGTCTTGCTCTATTAGAACACGCAGCGTTGCCAGCATGATTTCGCTTTCGGTGAACATGAGGCGAAGCCCCAGGCCGATGCCAATCAGATGGCTGATGGCCGGATGGCGCTCCCGGATGGCCGCCTCCACCTTGCGACCCGTCCACTCCGGGCCAACTAGCTGGCGGAGGTCTGAGGGCAGGCGGACCATAGGCCCCTGTCGGCATAGAAGCGAGGCGACGGCCTTCTTGACGGCATTGCGAGGGAGGCCCTCAATGTCGCCATAGGGATCGCTGTTCGGGATGGCTGCGCCGGCATGAAGGTAGGCGAGTTGCACGAACATGGCAGCAAAGTCCAAGTCCACCACTGGCTCCCCCTCGATCCTCAGCAAGTGCCGTCTGGTCTTTGGGAGCGACTGCCAGAAGCCGCCATATAGCCGCCCGTGCTGATCGAACGTGTGGGCGGCCTCTGGGCTGTCGATCTGGAAGCGCCGGGTGAGGAACACCGGGACCATCGGACGCTCCTCGCCAAGCCTGATGTCAGCCTTGGAGAGCAATGCGTTGACTGCCTCCAACCCCATGCGCATGGCCCTCGTGCTGTCGGTGTCGGCATAGTCGATGAGGAGCTTTGGACGGTCGCTGCGGGCTTTGGCTTTGAGGATAATCGTCTCGGCCCCCGCCCGCCGAGTTACCTCAATCGGCCCTCGGTGCCGTGCCTCCCTGATGCGCTCTTTCAGGATGGCAGAAGGGGCGATTGTGGTGCGCCACTGTCCGCGACTGCCCGGGTGAACGACCAGTAGCCCAAGCTGTTCCATCGCCCTCCATACGCCGCTGAGTACATCAACGGGGAACTTCGGGCGGTCATATCGGGTCGCGCCGTCCTTCCGTGCGGACAGGGACAAAAGTGTCCCCTCGGGGAAGTGGACTACAAGGCAAGCGACGTTCGCAACAAGGGTCCCCACGGCCTCCCTGCGACGCTCAGTGGCGTCCCGGCGTATCCGCCCAGTGGCGAGGCGTAGGCTCTCGGTCTCCTCAAATATCGCGTCCGCGAGGGCCACGAGGGAAGCGCTTGCGGGGACCAGGAAGGGACTGAAAGGGACGTTCCGGTGGCTTTCAGTCTCCTCGCCGCTGTGGGAGGGGTCCTCGGTTGGGGACACTGGGGTGCTTGGGGGGATGCCATCTAGAAGGACCGGCATCACTTTCAGAGGGTGACTTGACTGCTCGTCAAAATGGACTGGTCTCATGGCGTACCCCTAGCCAGACCCAGCACCTCCTCCACCGCTTCACTTGTCGCCACAATGGCCGCTATGTCCTCGATGGCACTCCCCAGTCGGCGCATGAAGATGCCTTCGGCCCTGGGGTACTGGGAGATGGTAGCAAATCGGGTGGACCGGGTATGCGTCCCCGATGCGAGGCGGTGGGTCATCTTAGCGATTTGGACGTGGCGGAACTCTGGGTTCGCCCTGGGTCCGATGGCGGCCTGGGTGGCCTTCACGGTGAGGACGATAGCTAGCAACTGGCGTCCCGTCTTGCCGGCCTGATGGAGTCTTGCGAGGACATTCCTGACCTTGGCCTTCGGCTTCCACCATCGGGCCTCGTGTGCGTGTGCGGGCTTCCCGCCGCTGGAAATGAGACCATCTAGTGCGGCAATGACGCGTATAGTGGCGGGATCGCTCTGGTGCGCCTTGAGCCACGTCTCGGCGGCCCTCCGGTAGGGTGCTAGCTCGCGGACCAGATAGGAGCGCCGCCAGGGGGAGCCGTGCCGCCTCTGGAACTCCACATGCCGCTTGCACAGGGTGTCTGAAAGGCCATTCCTGCCCGAACGCTGCACCGGCCTGCCGCACCCAACGATGGCACAGCGCCTCGGAGCCCCGGATGGGGGCTCCTTCGCGCGTAGCTCGATGTCGTCTTTATACGGCTGAGGGCTCATGCTCGACCTGCCGCAAGGCTTCGATCTGATCGGCTCCAGCGGCCTCGGCATCAACGGCCCTCAAAAGCCGCCTCAGGTTCTCCAGATAAGTGGACGAGGTGAGGTGCTCGGGCATGTCGCCTCGCTCCTCCCAGGCAGTGGCAAGGCGCTTTGCGTGGTGAAGTACTATGCTCCTTGCGTACTTGCCTCGACGCGATGCAGGCAGGGCCTCAAGGTTGTCTCCCCGCATGTCCGATGATGGCGTCCCCGTGGTCCGTATCTGGTCGTAGGGGCCGGCATCAGAGAGGAAACGGCTGACGGTCGTAAGGTCCTCGGGTGCATCCTGGATGGTGATGCGGGCATAGAAGCGCCCTTTGCCATCTCCATTCAGGGCTACGCCGATACCGGGGATGCGGGTGAGTTCGTAAAGCGCCGCATACTGAAAGCTAGAGAAGCCGGCATCGGCTAGTTGGGTCCTTCCCACCACCACGATAATTGTTGGCGCGATGGCACTCCATGCGGTCGCAGTGCCTCCGGGATGGAGGACCTCGATAAGCCTCGCCCACGAGGGCAGAATGGTAAAGGCCTCCTCTGGGGCGGCCACGACGCGCTTGGGGGTGATGAGCGGGGAGTTTTGGTGTTCTAGTGTCGACGCCATCCGGTTCTCCTTGTGTGATGGCAAGGCAAAGCCAGCGGCCGGAAGAGAAACCCTCCCGGCCCTGAGCAATGCCTAAGCTGTTGTTGGGGTCTCCTAGCGCTGTGGCTGGAGCATCTCTGAGAATGTCTTGGGAACATTCCCGTCGCGCTGCCGGCGCTTCTCCAGGCGGGCTCCGTTGGCCTCCCGTTGGCGAGCCCCGATCAGCTTCCTAAGCTCGGCATTCTGGACAACAAGGTACTGTTTGGCGGCCCTGCGGTACCTTTCGGTGATTGAGCCCAGTGCCGCAAGGCGGGTCCCTTTCACATTAGGGTCTCCGTCCGGCATATCCTGGTAAGCGGCACTTTCGATGGTCTTTCTAAGTGCCTGCTTGAGGCTTGGCTGTCCGGGAATCTGCCCAGAGAGTTCCTGGAGCACCTCATAGGCGTTGCGGCCTGCGTTCGGCCCCGTAGTGAGGATGATGTCCCGAAGGTCCAGTCCCTCGAATTCTGGGCTTGGTGAGCCAACGCCTGCCTTGCCGGTCTCCAGGATCATACGATTGTGCTCGGTCTCCACCACGTCCGCATCGTCATCGGTGAGGAGACCTATGCGGCGGAACAGAGGCTCTCCGAAGGCATCGCGACGGGCCGGGAGCGTCTCTGAGTAGCCCGGAATGTCCTTGAGGGCCATGTCTAGAACGGAGCGGGCTTCCCTGAGGTAGGGGTCGGGATTGGTACCTCGGAGGAGGCTAGAGGCCGGCACGAGATTCCCCATCGTATTCCCGAGCCACTTTGAACCACGCCTCTCGGGATCACTGAGGGCTTGGATGGCTTGGTTGGCGTTTGCCAAGAAGGTGCGGTCTCCGAAGCTCCTCGCGAGTGCATAGCCGAGGGCCGATATTGGAACTTCCATGTCGGCCTCAGGGTCTGCCTGCATGGCCTCCACGATGGACGCGACCATGGTCAGGGAAAGGCCTACCGGGTCGGCGCGGCCTAGGGGGACGTAGGTGCGGGCCCCATCCCCGTTCTGCACCACATAGCTAAAAGGTTGCCAGCCGGTAGCCGTAAGCTGCCCTCTGAGTTTCGGGTCCGCCGGTCCCGCCCCGGTGAGCTTGCCGGACAGTGCGAGGTTTGCGGCCAGCCCCATGAAGACGCTGCCAAGGGCCATCTGGCCAACCGCTTGGGCCTGTGCTTCCGGCCCTGCCGCGCCCCGTATCGCGTCAAGGTATTCCTTTTGGATGAGGTTCAAGCCGGGTGTCATCTTGACCCCGTAGCGAAGCACGTTGATTGGCGTCTTCACGAAGGGTAGCACGAGGTGAAGGATTGGGTGCCGGGAGCGGACCTGTTGAATGGTGGCCCCCAAAGTGCCGGGAAGAAGCTCCTGCTGGAAGGTTGTTACCTGGGCCTCCCGAAGTGCCCGCTCGTCCAGCGCCCTCCCTGTCGCCGGGTCTATTGCGTCCTCCAAACGCCGGGTGATGAAGGCTTCGTACTCCCGTCCAGATAGACCCCGTTGGGCCGCCTCTACTGCCGCATCGGCCTGGACCACAGCGCGATAGCGAAGCGTCTTGAAGAACTCGTCCACAGCCCCGAGGGTCCGAGTCGGGAGCCCTACTAAGTTCCGGTAGTTGACTGCATTGAGCGCATTCTCAACCATGTCGGATACCGTCTTGATTGGCTTCCACTGGATGCGCGGCAGGGTAGCGCCGAGGGAGCCACTCTGGAAAAGCTCGGTGTTGTGGGGACTGAGGAGCGAGTCTCCCCGCTTGAAGGCCTCCACCATGGCCGTCCAGCCGTCGCCCAGAGCCGCTACCGTCGCAGAGTATTCCTTGAGAGCTTGGCGGCGCATGATGTTGCCCGTCTGGGGACCCACGGCGAAGGAGCCCAAGAGCTTCTCGGTAGGTCTGCCGACGATCATCATGGCGGAGCTGGTGATGTTCGTCAGGTGCGTAGGCCACAGCCACAACAGGTTGTTGGATAGGAGAAAGGCTACCTCATCCATCACCCTGCGGCTCCAGGTCGCGTTGAGGATCATCGAGACCTTCTTGGGGTCGCCTCCTGCCCGCTCCATGATGACCGTCACCTTGTCGGGGTCCATCGTGCGGAGCTTGGCGAGGTCCTTCTTGGAGATGGCGAACTCGGAGCGGTTGCGGCGGAGTGCCCGGCCGGCATTGGACCGTATTGAGTTGGCACTTGCGAGGGTATCGAAGGCCAGCGCTAGGCGGGCCTGAAGCTCCGACTTGGCGGCCTCTGGGCTCCCCCCGAACTCCTCGAAGTTCCCGAGACGGATGCGGGCGGCGAGGTCGTTGGCATCGTTGAACATCCGGTTGCCGATCCGAAGGCCAGCCTCCATCTGGGCGACCATCTTCGAGGCGTTCTTGCCAGCGTCCGCAATGTCCCCCAGCACCATCGCCGGGTCCTCTCCGAACTGTTCCGAGAGGTCATTCACCAAGGCCCGCACTCTGGTATCCTTGAGGATCGCGCCACCCTTGGCGGCGTTGAAGCGGCCTTCGAGCACCCGCACGGCGTTGGACATGAACTCCCCGGTGCCGCCCTGGGTGTAGAGCTTCTGCCACGGGAGCTTCACCTGGGCGAACTTGTGGCCGCTGGCCCGAGCTGCTGCCACCGAGCCGTACTGGCGGATGGCCTCGGAGTCGGACCTGGAGCCGTCCAGGATGTCATTCAGCTCCTTCTCCGCGACCTCCTTGGTGCGGATGAGCTTCGGGGCCACCTTCTCGGTCGGGAGGAGCGCCTCTCCTGTCTTGGGGTTCACCGGCTGGGGAGCCGCCCCGATCTGCTCGATGACGCCCTCTTCGGGGACCATCTGGGAGGAGGCCTGTCGGGGTGTACTCTCCTCGGCTAGTCCCCTCTGGTAGGCCTCCACCTTGTCATCGGGGAACTGCCTCTCCTTGAATACGGACAGGTCCTCGGCTGTTTCGTCCAGATGGTGTGGAGGTCTTTCCGTAAAGTCCCATCCTGAGGCGTGAGGGTCGAAGTCCTCAACTGCTTGGGCATCAGGGCCTTCCTGGGAGGGAGGAGCCTGGACCGGCTCATCCTTGGCGGCAGGCTGGATGCCCACCTCGTCCACAAGGGTCACCTGGGGGCTAGTCCCGGTGACGCCCTGAGGAGCCACCACGGGTTCATCCTTGGCGAGGGGCTGGGAGCCTCCCGTGAAGTCCATCCCGAACTCGTCGGCGTTCGCTTGGCGGGCCTTTTCGAGCTTGGCGATCTCCCTCGTGGCCGCCTCGGTGTCCCCCGAACGGAGGAACTTGATGACCCTGATGGCACCCAATAGGGCAAAGTCCGCCCCGATGCCTTCCAGGGCGTTCTTGAAGCGGCCCTCGGCGGCGCTGTCGGTCGGGTCTGAGGACAGGTACTCGGTGACTGGGTTCTGGAGGTCCGGGAAGCTCTCGATCAGGTCCGACAGGCGGGCCTCATGAGGGTCCAGCACCACGGCACCAGCAAGGGCACCACGAGCCGTCTCGTAGGCCGCCACGCCGCCCCTCACGGACTTGACCTTCTGGAGGGCCTTCACGGGGGCCATCAGCTTGCCGGCCCCAATGAGGCCAGTGATGATATGAGTGGTTCCCATCGTGAGGGAGTTGGCGACACTCTCGTTGGAGAGGTCCCGGCCGAGCTGCTCGACGCCACGCCTCAGGTCTGACTTGTCGGCCTCGGCGGGCTCCCCAAGGAAGAAGTCCTTGGTCTCGATGCCCGCCTTGGCGATGCCCACCCCCGCCGACTTCCAGAGGTCCGCGCCCTTCTGGATGATGCCCTTCTCGGCGCGGCGTTCGGTGCCGGCCCGTTGGGAACTTGCGGCCAGCTCGGCGTCTGCTGCGGCGATGGCTCTACGGAGCCTCTCTTCGTCGTTCTGAGGGGCGGCCTGTGTCCCCTGAATAGGCGTATTCAAATCTTCCAACTGAGTATCCTCTCTGCTGGTGAAGGTCTGGACGTGCCTCGTCGTTGCCGAGAGGCGGCATTCCAGATTGGTGAATTGGGATTGGTCGCGCCCGGTCACATATGCGGGCGGATTACTCACTGGTCTCGTGAGTGGGTTTGCGTCCGTTCTTATCCTCGTGCGACTTCGCTCTTGCTGCGCACTCCGACACGGTTGCGGGTCGGGCCATGGTGTCCCACTCCGCCACGCTAGCGGCAGGGATGCCATGGACACATGTTTTCACTCTGTCAAAGAGCCCGAGGCATGGCCCGTCAGCCACGTCGCTCGCGCCCGCAAAGCGGGCAAACATTGAGGGTTTGGGAAGGGTTTGGTGGTCCGCCCGTTCATCGGGTGCGGGGCATACGGTGCTTTGACCGTCCGTCTCTTTCACCTGCCCTATGTGGGGCAATTAAAAGTTCCAGCCGAAGCCAGATCGACGCTGCACATCTACGATGTAAGCGAGCATTCGTCAACTGATATATTGAAAATTGCAAGATAAATTGGATTTATCCTCTCAGACGCTTCCGGAATCCCATAAATTTCCTTCAGGATACCTTGAGGTTACTTAAGACCTCCACCAAAAAGGTACCTCAAAGAGAACTTCACGGCTCCCCCACTTCACCCGCCCATTGGAGTGATACGGGATCAGGAGGAGAACCGTGTGGGGACTGGTCATCCCCTTTGCGAGCACCCATGGGCCAAGATGGCCTCCACCTGGGCCATCAGGGCATGGCCTCGTTGCGTCAAGGCGAAGGTCTTCTTGCGCCGGTTGTCCAGGTTCTCAGAGGTGCGCACGAGGTCCAGGCCGACGATGGTGCCCCTCAGCCCATATCCGAGGTATCTGGTGTGCTGAGAGACAGTGGAAGGAGGAACGTCCAGGCGCTCCGCTAGGTCCTCAAGCGTCCAGGGGGACGAGGCGTTATCCTCGCTGCCCCATAGGGCTACTCCGAGGAGCGTCCGCAGCATACCCAATGGCATATCTCTGGCCTCGGCAATGACGGTTTGATTAGCCTGAAAGTAGGCGTGGATAATGGGATTATGGTTCATTCTGAATACCTGATGGATGTGGACTGCGGCGGTGAAATGAGGAGAGGGAGGGCAAAGCCTCGCTCCACCCCTGCGACCTTGCGCTAGTCTTCCAGAGCTGCTGCCCGATCTTCCTCCAGTTCCTTGAGCCAGTAGGAGACATCTTCGCCTTTCGCCCAGGCTTCCAGGAACCTGAAAGCAACGCTGGGAACACTGAATGCATCCCTCGCGAACCTCACGGCAGTCAGCTTGTCGGCCAGTTCCTCAAGGGTCGGGATAGGTGGCAGGTCGGGGGACGAGAAATCGGTGGTCATTGATTCGGACTCCATAGGTTGAAACCTGTTGCGGTTAACTGCTATGGTTTTCGAATAGTCGGCCTTGAAAAGCTCAATGTTTTCAACGCTTGGGCTGCTCTTTGAGGAACTTCAATCCTCTCTGGCAGCACCATTCTTCCCCAGATTTCGAAAAGTCGGGCCCTTCAAGGTATCGAGGCGACGCGCTTGCGCGTGCCGAGGTTATGGTCCAGTTGCCCTGCGGTGAGCCTGAAGTCGAGCCATCGCTGGCCGCCCACGACCCAAGCCCGCCAAGGATCGGCTTCGCGAAAGCTAAAGCCCAGGCTTCATTGCCTGGCCGGTGGAATGCGCTTGATGACGGGTTGGCTGTCACCAGCCGCTTCACGCGGAGACAGTCGCTTGCAGGAAGCGGAACCGTCGCAGGCACGCCACGTGACATGCTGTCGCGAAGGTGAGCCGCAGGCGTGGATACAGTGAAAACAATCGCTGCCTGGCTATTGTTCGAATCCATGAGGGCGTGATACTGCGCAGTCTCTAATTTAGTTGGTTTGGCATGAAAAAAGTACTTTTTGCGTTTTCTTCGTTCGTCATTGCGACAACAGCTGCTTCCGCCGCTGATATACAGGCAATTGATGAGGCGATGCCGGTTTCAGCTTGGTTCGGCTATGTCGAAGGGGCGTATGCGTTCCGCACCAGCAGCCACAATCGGCAGTACGACAGCGCCGATTCTTTTGAAGCGAGAACAGGAGGAGGTGGCTCCGGCGCTGCAAGGCTGGGCTACCGTCTTGCCGACAGTTGGGATGTGGCCGCCGGTTTCCGCTATCTTGAGCAGTCCACCGGCAGGCGCAACGATGATCGGTTCGACTGGCAGTTCACCGGCGGTCGGTACTGGAACCTCAACGTCGAGGCTGGCTATCGTGCGCAGCACGATGATTGGTCGCTTCGCCCATTCGCTGGCCTGCGCTATCAGACCTACAGTGCGGATTTCACCGACAACGTCTCGCCATTCTATTACGCCTCATCCAGGTCCTGGGGCATCGGACCGAGGATAGGTTTTGACGTTTCCAGGCCAGTAGCCGAGCAGTTGAGCTTCTTTGCATCCGCCGATGCCTCGGTCCTGTTCGGCAAGATCAAGGCTGAGAAGAATTACTCCGGTTACGCGGAGTTCTCCGAGAGCCGCACCTTCGCCACTGTCGGCGCGAAAGCCGGCCTCGCCTGGGAATTCGCGCCTGGCGTCGAGCTGGGTGCCGGATATCAGCTCGAATACCTGTCGGCCGTCGGCTACAAGACGTTTCAGGATGTGTCTCTTGAACCAAGCGGGCGCGCCAGCCAGTTGATTCATGGCCCGTTCATGCGGCTGTCGCTGAACTACTGAGTTTGTCAGCGACGTCCCGGTCGCAGGAGAATCACTGAACGGTCCGCTCTGCTTGGGAGGCGGTGTTGAGCCAGAGCTCGCGACGGCTGCCTTCGCCAGGATGCCGAGCGCCGATCAGTTGGGTATGTGCACACCTAAATCGCGCAGTAAGATCGTTAGCTGGACCAACGAGCCGAAAGTAATCAACTACGAGATATACATGCGCCACGGTTCAAGGTGAAGTATATTGGTTGGAGATCTTAGGCGAGGGGCGGATGGAAAAGTATCTGGTGCCGGTGCGGAGCATTTGGAAATGTCGGACGAGATATGTGGCAATAATGATCTCAGCCATTGCGCTTGCGGGCTGCGAGACAACTCTTCCTACCGAAATGAGCCACACCGAAGCAAAACAATTTGCCCAGCAGATCTATCAGCGTTGTCTGGATCAAGGTGTGGACCCGCGCGCCGCTGAAATGGACGTTTGTACGAAACACGAAGCTTACCGCGAGATAGACAAGCGGCTCAGCAACCGCGCTACCATGCGTGAGATAGGCAGTGGTCTTCAGGTTGCGGCTGATAATTACAACCGCGCTAACCAGCAACGACCTGTTACCTGCTCGAGCACTGCGGTAGGTCATACAGTACGGACCACCTGTTTCTAATGCTGCCAAGGCGGATGCTGCTCAGATTAGCTAGAGGCGCTCGGTGTCATATGCTGTTCTCCCAAAGACTCTGATTGTCTGGGTATCCGCGCCTCTCACAGCTGTGATTCGATCGGCAGGTAGCTGATCACCTTGGCCACCAGGCGGCGCCGCAGGCTGGCCTGCGGTTCGTGCTTGAGCTCGCGCGGGCCGTTGGCGGTGTGGTCGGTCCAGCTCAGCCGGTCGCCGTGCAGCGACAGCCTGAAGCTGCTGCGCGGCGAAATCTGCGCTTCGATGGCGGCCTCGACCTCGCCGGCCAGTTCCTTCTGCCTGAACAGCACGCCCATCTCTGTGTTGAGCGAGGCCGAGCGCGGGTCGAAATTGAACGAGCCGACGAAGCCTGCCTCTCCGTCGGCGATGAAGGCCTTGGTGTGCAGGCTGGCGCCCTTGGAGCCGAACAGCGACATGTCGGTGCGCTCGTCGTCCGGCTTGAGTTCGTAGATGTCGATGCCGCTGTCGAGCAGCGGCTTGCGGTAGCGGACATAGGCGCCGTGGACCGCGGCGACGTCGGTGGCGGCCAGCGAATTGGTCAGCACGGTGACCGCGACCCCGTTCCTGGCAAGCGTCGTCAATTCTTGCGTCCCGGCTTCGCCGGGGATGAAATAGGGCGAGACGATGCGCAGTTCCCGCTTCGCCGATCTCAGCACCGGCCGGATCGCCGTCATCAGCCAGTTGTCCTGGCCCGCGCCCATCGCCTTTTCCGGCGGGTCCGAAGCGACGGCGGCCTCGCTGGTCCAGCGCAGCCTGCCCATGCCCGAGGACGACCATTCCCCGCTCTCCTGCGCGACCCGGTGGATGTAGGGCTCGGCAAGGCCGGTCGTGGCGGTGCGCTCGAGGCGCGCCCTGAGCGCCGGCAGGTCGCCCTTGGCCATGCCGGTGACGTGGCGGATCGGCAGCACCGCCTCGCTGTTCCAGAAACGGTCGAAGATCGTTTCGGTCTGCCCGACCACGATGCCGGCAAGCAACAGGTCCATGTCGCGGAAATTGGCGTCTTCGGAAGCGTCGAAATAGGCGTCGCCGATGTTGCGGCCGCCGACGATGGCCAGCCTGCCGTCGGCGATCCATGCCTTGTTGTGCATGCGCCGCGTCGTGCGCACCGCGCGCAGCACCAGTTCCAGCCCGCGCTGCAGGCCGAAGGCCCGCGCCCAGCTTGGATTGAACAGCCTGACCTCGATGTTGGGATGGCTGTCGAGCGCGATGTAGTTGGGATCGTAGCCCTTGGCGTTGATGTCGTCGAGGATCAGCCGCACGCGCACCCCGCGGTCTGCGGCGCCGAGGATTTCGCGGGCCAGCAGTCCGCCGGTCAGGTCGTCCTTCCAGTAGTAATATTGAAGGTCGAGGCTGCGCTGCGCGTGGCGCGCCGTATAGGCGCGGACGGCGAAGGCATGGAGGTTGGACGACAGCAGCGCCAGCCCGCTCTGGCCGGGATGATTGGCCAGCAGCGGCGCCACCAACGCGTCGAACTGGGTTGCGCTTTCGGCCGTCGGCAGCGCCTGTGACGGCGTGCCTCGTGCCCGCTTGGCGAAACGGCCGAAGGCATAGACCGCAAGCAGCGATGCGATGACCAGGATCCCGGCCACGGCGACAATGATGGCGATGAGTTTCATGCGTGTTGCGGTCCGCCGGCTGGGATTGGAACCATGGCCTCGCGACAGCATTTCGGTGGAGAGCCATCGTGACGCATGTGGAAAATCTCGAACACCTCAACCATATGGGTTACAGTTGGCAACGACGCCTGCCGCAACTGAACACGAATTTCCCAGAGATTCCAGACGAGTGATGGCTAGCACACAAGGCTTGGAAACGACCGACAAGACAGGTGCCGGGCACGCGTTGCCGGCTCAACATCTGCAGAATGCCGTTTCGACCGCGGGCGCCGGCGCCCACAGCGAAATCGTCGTTGCCTCCTACAACGTCCACAAATGCGTCGGGCTGGATCGTCGTTTCGACCCGCAGCGGACGATGGCGGTGATTTCCGAGATCGGCGCCGATGTCATTGCGCTCCAGGAAGCCGACCAGCGTTTCGGCGACCGTGCAGGCTTGCTCGACCTCGAAGCGGTCGAGCGCGAGACCGGCCTGGTGCCCGTTCCGCTCGCCGGCCGGCGCAAGAGCCATGGCTGGCACGGCAATGTCGTGCTGTTTCGCAAGGGTTCGGTCAGTTCGGCGCGCCAACTCGTGCTGCCGGGAGCCGAGCCGCGCGGCGCCGTCATCGTCGATCTCGAACTCGATGCCGGACCGCTGCGCGTCATCGCTGCGCATTTCGGCCTGCTGCGCCATTCGCGCAAGCTCCAGGCCGGCACGCTGTTGACTGCCGCCGAACTGCACAGCGACAAACCCACCGTGCTCGTCGGCGACCTCAACGAATGGCGCCTGGGCAAGCGCTCGTCGCTGCGCAGCCTGGAACCGGCCTTCGGGCCGATGCATGCCATCGTTCCGAGCTTTCCCTCGCGCTTCCCGGTGCTGGCGCTCGATCGCGTCATGGCGAGGCCGCACAATCTGCTCACCGAGATCGAGGCGCACGACACGGCGTTGGCGCGCGTCGCCTCCGATCACCTGCCGATCCGGGCGGTGATCCGGCTGAACGCCATGCGCAACGGGCTGGCGGCGGCCGCCTGAAGCTCCTGCTGCGCAACCGCTTGAAAGGCTGAGCATCGTTGAGACGCGGATCGGCTGCCGCCGATTTGCGCGGCCTGTCCACCAAGTGGCGGGCACGGCTGATCATCGACAACTGCGCCCATCCCGACGACCGCCCGGCGCTGGCCGAATATTACCAGCGCGCGCTCAGGGTTCCTGCGGCCTGCAGTCGCCGTCGCTGCTCAACGAGGCGCTGTCCTGGCACCAGCGTTAACGGGTCGATGAGGGCCTGATCACTGCACGACGAAGAAGTCGCTGATTCTTGCTGCCATCTCGCGGAGCAGCGGCAGGATCTCGGCCTCCATCTCGGCCGGCGTGTGACGCGTCGACTGCGTCGAGATGTTGATCGCGGCGACGATCGCGCCGGATCGGTCGCGCAGCGGGACGGCAATCGAGCGCAGCCCGATCTCCAGTTCCTCGTCGACGATGGCATGGCCGTCCGTTCGCACCTTGCCGACGATCTCGGCCAGCTTTGCCCTGTCGGTCACGGTCTTCGGCGTCCGCTGGACGATCGCCGCACGGGCGAGAAAGGCCTCAAGCTCGGCTTCCGTCAGTCCGGACAGCAGCACGCGGCCCATGGCGGTGCAGAAGGCGGGCAGACGCGCCCCGACCTGCAGATCGACGCCGATGATCCGGGGACCCGGCACGCGCGCGACATAGACCATGTCTTCGCCCGACAGGGTCGCCGCCGAACATGATTCATGCAGCTTCGCCGCCGTCTCCTTCATGAAGGGCTCGGCGAACGTCCACAGCGGCACGCCGTGCAGCCAGATGCGCGCCTGCGTCAGCAGCCGCGGCGACAGCGAAAAGTTCCGGCCCGATTGCACCGCATAGCCCGTCGCCACCAGCGTCAGCAGGAAACGCCGGGCGCCGGCACGAGTGAGGCCGGCCTTTTCGGCCGTTTCGGTCAGCGTCAGCCCGGCCGCATTGGCGGCCAGGATCTCCATCACCGACAACCCGCGCTCCAGCGAGGTCACGTGGTCGCGGGCGGTATCCTCGTCGCGCATGGCGGCCTTTCTCCGAAAATCCGGATGCGGCGGAGCAGGTCATTGACTCCGGTACGATATTGCCTCAGAAATGTATCGCATAGAAAACAAATGTTCGCAATACGAACTTTTGACAACCCGGGACGAAACGCGATGACCAAATTTCTCCCCCTGTCGAAGGCGGTCGCCGACAATCTCAACAACGGCGACACCGTGGCCTTCGAAGGGTTCACGCATCTCATTCCCACCGCGGCCGCGCATGAGGCGATCCGCCAGGGCTTCAAGGACCTGACGCTGGTCCGCATGACGCCGGATCTGATCTACGACCAGATGATCGGCATGGGCATGGCCAGGAAGGCGATTTTCTCCTATGCCGGCAATCCCGGCGTCGGCCTGCTGCGCCGCCTGCGCGATGCGGTCGAGAACGGTTTTCCGCACGCATTGGAGATCGAGGAGCACAGCCACGCCGCCATGGCCAATGCCTATGAGGCGGGTGCGGCCGGCCTGCCTTGCGCCATCTTCCGCGGCTATCGCGGCGCCGAACTCGCCCGGGTCAACCCGAACATCAAGTCGGTCACCTGCCCGTTCACCGGCGAGGTTCTGGCTGCCGTTCCGTCGGTTCGTCCCGACGTTACTTTCATCCACGCCCAGAAGGCCAACAAGCGCGGCGACGTGCTGGTCGAGGGCATCATCGGCATCCAGAAGGAGGCAGCCCTGGCCGCCAGGCGCGCCGTGGTCACCGTAGAGGAGGTGGTCGACAATTTCGACGACCTGCACCCCAACCTGACCGTGCTGCCCAACTGGTCGGTCACCGCCATCTCGGTCGTGCCGGGCGGCGCGCACCCGTCCTATGCCCATGGCTACTACATCCGCGACAACGCGTCTTATCTCGAATGGGACGAGATCGCCGCCGACCGCGACCGCTTCCGCGAATGGATGCAGAAGAACGTCATCGAAAAGACCGCCGACGATTTCTCGGCCCGCGTCGAACACCTGAGGAACGTGGCATGAGCGAGCTCGGCTTCACCCCCAATGAAATGATGACGATTGCCGCTTCGCGCGCGCTCAAGGGCGACGACGTCTGTTTCGTCGGCATCGGAGCACCGTCGGCCGCCTGCAACGTCGCGCGCCTGACCCACGCACCCGAAATCACCCTGATCTATGAATCCGGCACCATCGGCACCGCGCCCGACGTGCTGCCGCTGTCGATCGGCGACGGCGAACTCTGCGACACCGCTATCACCACCGTCTCGGTGCCGGAGATGTTCCGCTACTGGCTCCAGGGTGGACGCATCTCCATCGGCTTCCTCGGCGCCGCCCAGCTCGACAAGTTCGGCAACATCAACACCACCGTCATCGGCGACTACGCGCACCCCAAGACCCGCCTGCCGGGCGGCGGCGGCGCGCCGGAGATCGCGACCTCGTCGCAGGAGATCTACATCACCATGGCGCAGTCCAAGCGCGGCATGGTCGACAAGATCGATTTCTACACCTCCTTCGGCCATGGCGACGGTGGCGACCACCGCCAGCGCCTCGGCATCGATACCAAGGGTCCGACGCTCCTCATCACCGACCTTGCGATCTGGAAGCCCGATCCGGCCACCAAGGAATTTACCGTCGTTTCGCTGCATCCCGGCGTCACCCGCGAAAAGGTCCAGGAGACCTGCGGCTGGACGGTGAAGTTCGCCGACAAGCTGGAGGAAACGCCTGAACCGACGCAGTTGGAATTGCAGACGCTGCGTGATCTAAAGGCGCGCACCGACGCCGCCCACAAGGGCGAGGCAGTTTCCGCCAAGAGAGGATCCAAGGATGGCTGAGGCCTATATCTGCGATTACATTCGCACCCCGATCGGCCGCTTTGGCGGCGCGCTGTCGTCAGTCCGTGCCGACGATCTCGGCGCGGTGCCGCTCAGGGCTCTGATGGAGCGCAATGCCTCCGTCGACTGGGCCGCCGTCGATGACGTGATCTTCGGCTGCGCCAACCAGGCCGGCGAGGACAACCGCAACGTCGCCCGCATGTCGCTGCTCCTGGCCGGCCTGCCGGTCGAGGTGCCGGGCACGACCATCAACCGCCTCTGCGGCTCGGGCATGGACGCCCTGCTTTACGCCGCGCGTTCGATCAAGGCCGGCGAGGCCGAATTGATGATTGCCGGCGGCGTCGAAAGCATGAGCCGCGCCCCCTTCGTCATGCCCAAGGCCGACTCGGCCTTCTCCCGCCATGCCGAGATCCACGACACCACCATCGGTTGGCGCTTCGTCAATCCAGTGATGAAGAAGCAGTATGGCGTCGATTCCATGCCCGAGACCGGCGAGAACGTCGCAGAGGACTTCTCGGTCAGCCGCGCCGACCAGGACGCCTTTGCCGTGCGCAGCCAGAACAAGGCCGTCGCCGCGCAGGAAAACGGACGTCTCGGCAAGGAGATCGTTCCGGTCACCATCCCGCAGCGCAAGGGCGATGCCATCGTTGTCGCCAAGGACGAGCATCCGCGCGCCGGAACCACCATCGAGACGCTGGCCAAGCTGCCGACGCCGTTCCGCCAGGGTGGCACGGTGACCGCGGGCAACGCCTCCGGCGTCAATGATGGCGCGGCAGCGCTCATCGTCGCCTCGGAAGCGGCGGTGAAGAAATACGGCCTGACGCCGATCGCCCGCGTTCTGGGCGGCGCGGCGGCGGGCGTCGCCCCCCGCATCATGGGCATCGGCCCGGCGCCGGCGACCAAGAAGCTATGCGCCCGTCTCGGCATCCGCCCGGCCGATTTCGACGTCATCGAACTCAACGAAGCCTTTGCCTCCCAAGGCATCGCCGTGCTGCGCGAGCTTGGCATCGCCGAGGACGCCGGGCACGTGAACCCGAATGGCGGGGCCATCGCACTGGGCCATCCGCTGGGCATGTCGGGCGCCCGCATCGCCGGTACCGCGGCGCTGGAGCTCGGCCTGCGCGGTGGCAAGCTGGCGCTTGCCACCATGTGCATCGGTGTCGGTCAGGGCATCGCGGTCGCGCTCGAGCGCGCCTGATCCTTGTCCGCTCCGATCATGCAAACGCCCGGCATTGCCGGGCGTTTTGGTTTGGTCAGCCGATCAGGCTGATCAGGAAGCGCAGGCTGATCAGGAGCAGGAAGATACCGAAGGCGACTTCGAGCTTGCGCTTCGACAATGCGTGCGCCAGGCGGGCGCCCATGGGCGCGGTCAGCACGCTGGTCGGCACGAACAGGATCAGGCCGACAAGCGAGACATAGCCGAGCGACAGCGGAAACTGCAGCGCGGCCACGTCGGGATACTCCGCCGCGCGCGGCCAGCCGGCATAGATGTAGCCCAGCGCGCCGGGGATCGAGATCAGCACGCCGAGGCCGGACGACGTTGCCACCGCCTGGTGGATCGGCCGGCCGTAGAAGGTCATGAACAGGTTCGAAAGCTGCCCGCCGCCGATGCCCATCAGGCTCGACAGCACGCCGATCAGCCAGCCATAGGCGTTCATGATGAGCTTGCCGGGCATGTCGAGGCCGAGGCGCCACGAATCCTTGCCGAACAGCAGCCGTATCGCCGAAATGCCGGCGACGACGACGAACACCAGCTTGAACAGGTCCGGCGAGGCATAGCGGGCGATCACGCTGCCCATCAGCACGCCGAGCACCACGGGCACTGCCCACTGCTTCAGGATCGTCATGTCGACCGCGCCCTTGGCCCGATGTGCGCCAAACGAGCGGATCGAGGTCGGGATGATGATCGCAAGCGAGGTGCCGACGCAGAGCGGCATGCGCACCTCTTCCGGCACGCCGACCATGCGGAACAGCTCGTACAGCACCGGCACGATGACCGCACCGCCGCCGACGCCGAAGACCCCGGCAAGCAGGCCCGTGACGGCGCCCGCGCCCAACAGGGCGGCGCCAAGCCAGATGACTTCGAACATGGTGATGCCGGACATTTCGGGGAACTCGTGTTGGCGTGGCTGAACGGACAGGGTGTCGCCGGACACAAGGTGCCACGTCTGCATGCCCCAAGGTGAGAACGACACATATGGCATGAACCGGCGAGCCAGTCTCCCCCTACTGCAAGGTCAACCGGGCAACCTTCGAGAATGCTGCAACAGTTTTGCTGAAAACCACCCGGATGGGTGGTTGTGCCGAGAGTGCTATATACGTATGAATATAACGAATCCGCGGCCGGGCTGCGGCGTGCCAATCAGGGAGAGAATGACGATGTTCACGCGTAGGGGATTTGGTTTGCGGCTTGTCGCAGCTGCGGGCGGCCTGGCAGCCTTGCTGTCGCTCGGCCTGCCTTCGGCGCGTGCCGATGGCGACGTGGTCGTGTTCGCTGCCGCCAGCCTCAAGAACGCGCTCGACGCCGTCGATGCCGCCTGGAAGGCCGAGAGCGGCAAGTCGGCGACCGTGTCCTATGCCGCCAGCTCGGCGCTCGCCAAGCAGATCGAGGAAGGCGCTCCCGCCGACGTGTTCATATCCGCCGACCTCGACTGGATGAAGTACCTCGCAGACAAGAAGCTCATCAAGGACGGCTCGGACGTCAGGCTGCTGGGCAACCGCATCGTGCTGGTTGCGCCCAAGGATTCGGCCGCCAAGACCGACATCGCTGCGAATTTCGACCTTGCCGCGCTGCTTGGTGACGGTCGTCTTGCCATGGGCGACGTCAAGGCTGTGCCCGCCGGCAAATACGGCAAGGCCGCGCTCGAGAAGCTCGGCGTCTGGTCGTCGGTCGAGGGCAAGATCGCCCAGGCCGAGAACGTGCGCGCCGCCCTCAAGCTTGTATCGACGGGCGAAGCCCCGCTCGGCATCGTCTACCAGACCGACGCCGCGGCAGAGCCGGGCGTGAAGGTCGTCGGCGTGTTCCCGGAAGAGACGCATCCTCCCATCGTCTATCCGGTTGGCGTGACGGCGGACTCGAAGAACGCGGACGCGGCGGCGTACGTGAAATATCTTCAGTCCGCCAAGGCCGGGGAACTGTTCGAGGCCCAGGGCTTCACCATGCTCGCGCCGGTGGCGTCCAACTAGAGCAATTCCAGGAAAAGTGTGCAGCGGTTTTCCGTCCGGAATTGCGCAAGAACAAGAGCATAGAGCGTTTTCGCGTTTCGAAGAAAAGCGGAAACACTCTAGGGAGTGGTTTACCGCTTCTCGGCTAGGCTATCGCCACAAGGCAACATCCGTCCCATCCCGCACGGCGGGGTGGGACGGGCTTTTTGAGGGAATGCGACCTGGAAATGCTGGACCTCACTCCGGACGAATGGAATGCGGTCCGCCTGTCGATCAAGGTCGGCCTGTGGGCGATGGCCGCCAGCCTGCCTTTCGGCATCGCCATTGCCCTGCTGCTGGCGCGCGGAAAATTCTGGGGCAAGTCGCTGCTCAACGGCATCGTCCATCTGCCGCTGATCCTGCCGCCTGTCGTCACCGGCTACCTGCTGCTCCTGAGCTTCGGTCGCCGTGGCCCCATCGGCTCGTTCCTCGACGAATATTTCGGCATCGTCTTCTCGTTCCGCTGGACCGGTGCCGCCCTTGCCTGCGCCGTCATGGGCTTCCCCCTGATGGTGCGCGCCATCCGGCTGTCCATCGAGGCGGTCGACCGGCGGCTCGAAGCCGCTGCCGGAACGCTCGGCGCAAGCCCGATGTGGGTCTTCCTCACGGTGACGCTGCCCTTGATCCTGCCCGGCATCGTCGCCGGCATGATCCTGTCCTTTGCCAAGGCGATGGGCGAGTTCGGCGCCACCATCACCTTCGTCTCGAACATTCCCGGCGAAACCCAGACGCTGCCGTCGGCGATCTACACCTTCACGCAGGTGCCGGGCGGCGATGCCGGGGCGATGCGGCTGACGCTGATCTCCATCGCCATCTCGATGGCAGCACTTGTGGTGTCCGAGATGTTTGCCCGCCGCATCGGCCAGCGCATGGATGTCGAATGACGCTCTCCGTCGCCATCCGCCACCGCCTCGGCGCGCTCGACCTCGAAGCCGGCTTCGAAAGTGCCGGTCATCTGACGGCACTGTTCGGACCGTCGGGCTCGGGCAAGACCTCGCTCATCAACATCATCGCCGGGCTGATCCGTCCCGAGACCGGCCGCATCGTCATCGGCGGCCGGACCCTGGTCGACACGGCAAGCCGCCTTTTCGTTCCCGCCCATCGCCGCCGCGTCGGTTTCGTCTTCCAGGACGCCCGGCTGTTCCCGCATCTGACGGTGCGCTCCAATTTGCACTATGGCCGCTGGTTCACGCCGCAAGGCGAGCGCTACGCCGAATTTGGCCGCGTGGTCGAGATGCTCGGCATCGGCCACCTGCTCGATCGCCGTCCGGCCCTGCTGTCGGGCGGCGAAAAGCAGCGTGTCGCCATTGGCCGCGCGCTGCTGGCGAGCCCTCGGCTTTTGCTCATGGACGAGCCGCTGGCTTCGCTCGACGATGCCCGCAAGTCCGAGATCATGCCCTATCTCGAACGTTTGCGCGACGAGACCAAAATCCCGATCGTCTATGTCAGCCACTCGATCGCCGAAGTTGCCCGCCTCGCCACCGATGTCGTTGTGATGGCCGACGGCAAGGTCGCCGCCGCCGGCCCGACGACCGAGATCATGCAAAGGCTCGACCTGTTGCAGCCGGAGGAGGTGGGCGAGGGCGGTGCCGTGCTCGACATGAAGGTGCTGCGCCACGATGAAAGCTTCGGCATGACCGTGCTCGGCGCCGCCGCCGGCGAAATGCGCGTGCCGCGCGTCGCGCTTGCCGAGGGCGCTGGCGTGCGCGTCCGGGTCCGCGCGCGCGACGTCATGATCGCGACCGAACGGCCTCACGGCCTCAGTGCGCTCAACATCCTGCCGGCGCGCATTGCCGAGATCGGCGCGGTCAACGGCGCGCAGGTCGATCTTCGCCTCGACTGCAAGGGCGACATCCTGGTCTCGCGCATCACGCGTCAGTCGCTCGAAACGCTTGAACTGGCCATCGGGCGCGAAGTGTTCGCGGTCATCAAGACCGTTGCCTTCGACCGTGCCAATCTATCTCCGGGGGCGCCGCCTGTGCTAACCAGCTAAGGACTGGAGTAGCCGATGCCGTCCCTGACCTTGCGCCTCTACCTCGACCCGAAGGGCCGCCTCGGCCCTGGCAAGATCGAACTTCTCGAACAGATTGCCGCCACCGGCTCGATCTCGGCGGCCGCGCGGGCCATGGAGATGTCCTACAAGCGTGCCTGGGACCTGGTCGAGGAGATGAAGGAGATGTTCGGCAAGCCGCTGGTCGCTGCCAAGACCGGCGGCAAGCATGGCGGCGGCGCCGAACTCACGCCTGTCGGCGAAGATGTCATCCGCCAGTTCCGCGACATGGAGCGCGCTGTCAACGAGGCGGCAGCGCCCCACATCCGGGCGCTGCAGGCCGAGGCCGAAACCCGATAGCTACTTGCCGAGCTCGATGGAGCGCAGCCGCGCCGCCTCGACGGCGCCGGTGAGCAGGTTCTTCAGGCGGTCTTCGCCCATCAGCACGTCGAGCGCCGCTGCCGTCGTACCGTTCGGGCTGGTGACCTGGCGGCGCAGCACGGCCGGGTCCTCGCGGCTTTCGGCGGCGAGGCTGGCTGCGCCATAGACAGTCTGCATCGCCAAAAGCGACGCCGTCTTCGGCGGCAGCCCGGCATTCTCGGCGGCAGCCGTCAGGCACTCGATGAAGTGGAAGATGTAGGCCGGTCCCGAGCCGGAGACGGCGGTCACCGCGTCCATCAGGCCCTCGTCGGCGATGGTGGCGACTTCGCCGCTGGACGACAGCAGGTCGCCGACGAAGTCCCTGGCCCTGTCGGTAACATGGTCGTTGCAATACAGCACCATCATGCCCTTGCCGATGGCGGCGGGCGTGTTGGGCATGCAGCGCGCGATTGGGGTCTGTGCGCCGAGGATTTCGCTGAAGGTGGCCACCGAGGTGCCCGCGGCGACGCTGACGAACGTCGCCCGGCCATTGCCGAAGCGGCGGTAGCCGGAGGTCACCTCGCGAATGACCTGCGGCTTGACCGCGATGACCACGACTTCGGGGTCGGCGTCTGCCGGGATGCCGCCGACTTCCGAGGCGACGCGGCTGCCGAGTTCGGCGGCGCGGGCGCGCAATTCGGCATTGGGTTCGACGACGAACGTCTCCGCGGGCCTGAGCTTGCCCGATTTCAGCCAGCCGGTGAGCATGGCGTAGCCCATGTTGCCGCAGCCGGCGAGGATCAGTCTGATGGTCATTCAAAGCCCTCCGAACATCCTGACATAGACCGTCTCGCGGCCATGCGGAAGGGCGGAAACGCCACTTCAGCGTGTGTCGTCCAGCCTCTTGCTGAAGGCGTTGGTGAAGGTGACGCTGCCGTGCGCCCCGGCCTCGGCCAGCGCGACGTCCATGAAGCCGTTGGTGACCCGGACCACGGCAAAGCCGCCCATGTAGCCGGCCTTGGGCTTGAACAGGTCGAGCCCGTCGCGCCTGTAGACCATCGGCGTCTCGTGCTGGTGGCCGTGGAAGACGCCGATCACGTTCGCGCCGCCGATGGCGGCCAGCAGGTCGCGCCGGTCGCCATCGCTCCACCAGTGCGGCTTGCCGCTCCCGGCGTCGTCGAACTGGCGGGCGCTCGGGTCCCATCTCTCGATCGAGAACGGATCCCAGCCATAGTGCTGGAACAGGATCACCGGCCTGCCGTCGCCGGCAAAGGTCTTGAGATCCCGCTTCAGCCAGCCGAGGGCGCTCGGGGCATCCTTGGCCGTGTCGCCGGCGAACCTGTGTGTCTGCACGAGATGCAGCCCGCCCCAGTCCCAGGAATAGCAGTCGGACGGCGCGTCATAGTTGGTGGCCGGCACCGGCGGCTTGAAGAACACGCTCGGGCGGTGGTTGATCTCGACATAGTCGCGCAGCTCGCGCCGGTACCAGTCGACCTGCGGCGGCGGCCCGTCCTGATCCAGGTCGTGATTTCCGAGCCCGACATAGACCGGCACATGCACCCGGTCGGGGCCGCTGCCTTCCTGGTAGCGGTGGCTGAACTGCAGCAATTGGGTGCCTTCATGGGGTTGGGTCACCTGGCCGCCGCCATCGTCGGTCATGTCGCCGCCGACGACCAGGCCGAGCGGCCGGCCGATGCGCTGGCCGGCGCCTGCAAGGCCCGATTTCGCGCCGCCGATCTCGCTCGGCCAGTTCAACTCGCTCACCTTGTTCAGGGCAGCGATGTGTCGGCGCAGATTTTCGTCCGTCTTGCCTTCGGCCTGGCAGTTGGGGCTGAGCCCGCTTGCCATGCGGCAGGCATGGATGTCGGCGGCAAACAGCAATGTCGCGTCGGTCTTCGGCCAGGTGGCACCGCGCGCCGGCAAGCTCCGCAGCATGGGCAACATGGCCGCTCCGAGCGACCCGGCGAGCAACTGGCGTCTGGAAACGGCGGTGGCCATGGCGCGAGAATGTCGCGCCCGCCGGCCGGGATCAAGGGCCCAGGATCACGCCTTGCGGATCACGACGCGCGACACCAGCCGCAACCCCAGCACGCCGAAGACGAAGAACAGCCAGACCGGGTCGGCGCGGCGAAAGAAGAAGCTCTCCAGGAAGGCATTCAGCGCGGTGAACAGCACGACCATCATGAACATGTCGCCCAGGAAGACATTTTCCTTGGTCAGCGGAATGCGCATGTAGTCGCGCAAGGGGGCGATCAGGAAAGCGTAGATCGCCGTGACCAGCGCCGGGATGCCCATCAGCACGGCGAGGTCGAGATAGCCGTTGTGGCCGTGCACGATGGCACGGATGTCCCAGTCCTGGTCGAAGGCGCGCTCGCTCTCGGTCAGCAGCGGCGTGCCCCAGAAGCTTTCGTAGCCGTAGCCGAACCAGGGGTGCCGGGCCAGCATCTCGCCGGCATAGGCCCACAGGGTGGTGCGGCCGGTATAGGTGAGGTCGGGGACGAAATAGGCGGCAAGGTCCTTCAGCGGATCGATGAAGACGATGCCCAGCGTGGCGAGCGCCGTGCCGATGATCGCCGTTGCAAACAGCACCGTTGCGCCCAGTCGCATGCCGATCAGGCCCGGCAGGATGACGACCATGATCGACAGCGGCACCAGGCCGGCCGTGGTCTTGGAACCGGTATGGACCATGAAGAACATGGCGGCGGCGAACAGGATGGCGCCTGACCGGTGCCAGCCGCGCCGGAACAGATAGATGCCGGCGAAGCTGTAGCAGGCCATGACCGGGGCGGCGATGTTCTTGTGCGAGAACGCGCCACGCCACAGCCCGGCATGCTGCGGCTCGACGCCGTCGGCGCCGTGGATCGCCACGCTCGGGTTGAGCGCCACGCCGGCGTAGCAGAGCCCGACGACGACGAGTCCCGAGACAGCGAGCACCGTCGAATAGGCATCGCCGTCGCGCGGCAGCGCCAGCACGGTCGCCATGGCCAGGATGCCGATCAGGGTAAACGACGCGGCACGGAAGGCAGAACCTGGATCGGTGGCCGTCAGCACCGAAATCATGAAGAAGCAGAGCAGGATCGCCCAGGGCAGGCTTGCCAGCGCGCGCAGCCGGTCAGGAGCGGCCAAGGTCAGCAGCGCAAGGATCGAAACTCCGCCCAGCGAGCCGAAGCCGAGCTGGTTGACGATGTCGCCGCCGCCGGCGACATCGGCGCCCGCCGGCTGGAATGGGCGGAACGACACGATCACCACGGTCAGCAGCACCGTCGCGATCGCCGTGGCGACGCCCGAACTGGTGAACGCCGCCGACAGCGGCGCCGCCTCAGTTCTTTTCAGGCTGCCGATATTGCTCATTGGCATAACCGAAATCGGCGAGCACGCGGCCCAGCGCCACATGGATCGGGTAGGCGGCGACCGAAGGCGAGCCGGTCCAGATCAACCGCAGCAGCGCGCGCAAAGGCGAGAAGATCAGCAGTGTCAGGCTCTTCAGGAACACCCGTGTATTGGCCAGCGGCGCCCCGGAATACCGCTTCTTGGCGACCAGCGTCGAGATGACGCCGTTGCGCAGGCCGCGTGCCCGGATCCAGTCGGCCTCGACGCGCCGCGCCGGCACGTTCTCGAACAGCTTGGCTTCGGCGCACCAGGCGAGCCTGAAGCCCCGCCGGGCGGCCCGGCTGAGGAAATCCGAATCGCCGCCGCCCATGAAGTTGAAGCGCAGATCGAGGAAGGGCGGTCCCATCGCCAGCAGCACGCTTCGGGTGAGCAGCAGGTTGCCCGATGAAAACAGCGCCCGCACCGGGCCTGTGATGGAGTAGGGCGGTGCAAACACCGGATGCGTCGCCCAGGCCTGGTGAGCCGGGTCGGCAAACACCGGGAGCTGCGGCCCCCCCACGATGTCGGCGTCGAGACGCAGTTGCGTGCTGCACATTGTTTCCAGCCACAAGGGATCGGCCAGTTCGTCGTCGTCGATCACCAGGAGCTGGGTGAAATTCGGAAACTGCAGAAGTGCCGTGTGCCAGCCGGCATTGTAGGCGCTGCAATTGCCGCGCTCATGGGCGATGATCACCATCCCGGCCATCTTGCCGCTCTCGAACAGGGGCAGCGCCGCGTTCAGGCCCTCGCGACCCTCGTCGTCGTTTTCCATGACGATGACCGCAAAGCGGCGTGCCGTCTTTTGCCTGGCGAGCGAATCGAGCGTTGCCAGCAATTGCTGTGGCCGGCGGAAGGTCGGCAGCGTCACCACCACGTCCACGGCGTCATTGGCCAGCGCAGGCGATTGGCCGGCGATGGTCACGGACTTGAGTGGTGGCAGGACGGTCATGGAAAAACGCCGGTTCTTGTGATGCCCTTGCCTAGCATCGGCACGATAACGGTCAGTTAAATAATGGCGCTCCGGAGGCTGTGCGCCAGTGGCGTTTGCAGGACAACGACCAGATTGCTTAATGAAGACTTCACCGCAGCCTGCTAGCCGTGGGACAGGAATCTGTTGTGATGCATGTGCTGTTTGCCACATCTATCGTACCCGATGGAGCGCTTTCCTCGGGTTACGAGATCGCCAACCAGGCGATCATCGACGCGCTGCGCCGCAACGGCGTGCGCGTGACCGTGCTCGGCTTCGGCTGGCCGGGCAAGGCGCCATCCGACCCGGAAAACACCATCCTGCTCGGTTCGCTTGACGTGCGCACCGATACCGCGCCCTTGCCGCGCAAGCTTGCATGGCTGGCCAGTGCCGTTGCCTCCGGCCTGACATTCGCTTCGGCCAAGCTGCGCGTGATCCCCGAGGAAAGGGTGCGCGAGGCGATCGCGGCCGCCGGGCCGTTCGATGGCTACATCCTCAATTCGGTTCAAATGGCGGCTGCGTTCGAAGACGCCTTTCGCGACAAGCCCTCGATCTTCGTCGCCCACAATGTCGAGTTCCGATCCGCGACGGAAAATTCGCAGGCCGCCCGGGGCGCCTTCCAGCGCATCCTGTTCCGCCGAGAGGCGAGGCTGCTCGAGGTCATCGAGAAGCGACTGTGCCGCAATGCGCGTTTCGTCTTCACGCTGGCCGAGGAGGACCGCGCCGAACTCGGCGTCGCCTCCGAAACACGCTCGGTGGCGCTCCCGCTGGTCACCCGTTCCGATCTGCCGCCTGCGACCGGCACGCGCCGGATCGAGTGCGACGCGGGGCTTATCGGCACCTGGACCTGGGAGCCAAACCGCATCGGCCTCGACTGGTTCCTGGGCAAGGTGGTGCCGCATCTGCGTGCCGATTTCCGCATTCACATCGCCGGCAGCGTCCCGGCTGGCGTGTCTTCGCCGCATCCGGGCGTCAGCTTCGTCGGTCGCGTGCCCGATGCCCAGGCCTTCGTCCGGAGTGCCGCTGTCATCCCGCTGGTCAGCACTTCCGGCAGCGGCGTCCAGCTCAAGACCATCGAGACCTTCGAACTCGGCCTGCCGTCGGTGGCGACGGCGCATTCGCTGCGCGGCATCGCCCACAAGCCTCGGAACTGCATCATGACCGATGACCCCGCCGCCTTCGCCAGGGCGCTCCAACAAACTGTCGATCAAGCCGTGGCCGACGTCGACGGCAGCGATTTCCATCGTCGGCAGATCGCGGCCCTCGATCGTGCTGTAGCGCTCGGGCTCGCCACGCTTGGCGCCGGCACGCGCGAGGTTGCCGCTTGAGCATGACAATCTCCAAACCGGTTGCAACGTTCCGGCGCATCCTGGGCATCCGCGTCGCCAGCCTGCGGCGAGATGAGGCCGTCTCGCTGTTGTCCGGGTTCATCCGGGAAAAGACCTTTACCAAGGTCGGATTCCTCAATGCCCACAACGCCAATGTTGCCTGTTCCGACAAGGAATTTGCCGCAGCACTCGACGACTTTCTGGTCCTGGCCGATGGCATCGGCGTCGACATCGCAGCACGCTGGCTCTACGGCGCGCCGTTTCCGGCCAACCTCAATGGCACCGATTTCGTGCCTGCCTTGCTCGTGGCGGCCGACAAGCCGCTGACGGTGGCGCTGCTCGGTGCATCGCGCGAGAACGCCGAACGGGCCGCTGCGCGCCTCAGCGAGATCGCGCCGCAGCACCGGTTTGTCGTCATCCACGACGGATTTTTCACCGCCCAGGAAGAGCCTGCGATCATCGCCTCCCTGGCGGCGTTGAGGCCCGACATATTGCTCGTCGCCATGGGCGTGCCGCGCCAGGAATTCTGGATCGCCCGCAACTTGCGGCCGGAGCATTGCACAGTGCCGATCGCCGTCGGCGCTCTGCTTGATTTCCTCAGCGGGTCGGTGCCGCGCGCGCCGGCGTGGATGCGCCGGCTACGCCTCGAATGGCTGTTCCGGCTGGTCATCGAGCCCGGGCGGCTGTGGCGGCGCTACATCGTCGGCAATCCGCTTTTCCTGCTTCGCGTGCTGCGTCAGAAACTGGCCGGGGATTGCTCTTGAACGCAAGCGGCACGCCTGTTGTCGCCGACGCGGCGCTGGTGACGGCCAGCTACGCTGCCGATTTCGAGCGTTGCCGCCTGTTGTGCGAGACGGTCGACCGCCATGTCACCGGTGCGTCGCACCACTACCTGCTGGTCGAACACCGCGACGTGGCGCTGTTCCGCCAGTTGGAAAGTCGCCGCCGCACCGTCATCGACGAGCGCGAGCTGCTGCCGTCCTGGCTGCGGGACTTTCCCGATCCGACGAGCCTGTTCAAGCGCCGCATCTGGCTCAGCCTCAAGGCGCCGCCATTGCGTGGCTGGCATGTGCAGCAACTGCGCCGCATCGCCATCGCGGAGCGGATCGAGCAGCCGGCGCTCGTCTACGTCGATTCCGACGTCGCCTTCCTCAGGCCGTTCGACTGTGCCCGCTTCTGGCGCGACGACAAGGTGCGCCTGTTCCGTCGCGACGACGCATTGCTTCGCCCCGGCCATGAAAACCACCATGTCTGGTCGCGCAACGCCGCCGCCGTGCTCGGGCTCGAGGCGCCTGAAATCTCATCGCACGACTACATCTCGACCCTGATCGCCTGGCGCCGTTCGAGCGTGCGAGACATGCTTGCCCGTATCGAACAGGTCAGCGGCCGGCATTGGGTCGAGGCGGTGTCGGCGCGGCGCCGATTTTCCGAATGCATGATCTACGGCCGTTTCGTTGACGAAATCGCCGGCGGCGCCGGACATTTCCACGGTTCCGAGGAATTCTGCCGCGTCCACTGGACCGGCACTCCGCTGTCGGATGCCCAGTTCGAGGCCTTCGTTGCCGAGATGTCGCCCGAGCAGGTGGCGATCGGCATGCAGTCCTTCATCGGCACCGATCTCGGCCGGATCAGGAAGCTGGTCGGCGCCTGATCTAGATCGCCTTGGCTGGCCGGCGCAGTGCCGTGTATGTCACCGCCGCTGACGCCAGATAGAGCAGCGCGAACATCCCGTTCAGCGACCACACCAGGGTTTGCGTGTCGGCGACCTGCAGCAAAAGGCTCGACAGCAATGCCGCCTTGAGGGCGGCGAGCAGCGCCAGGTTGCCGGCGCGGATCAGCGTCTGCCCGCGCGCGAACAGCAGTTCGGCGTGATATTCGACGAGGTTGCGCAAGGCCGGCACGAACAGGGCCAGGCCGACGAGCGGCGCTGCCTCGGAAACGTTCCTGCCCAGGAAATTGGGATAGAAATGCAGCACCACGGCGAGGAACAGCAGCGCCGATGTCGAGACGACCAGAATTCCGGCCTCGATGCCGATCTTGACCTTCAGCCGCTCCAGCATCTGCGGCGCGCGCATCATCCGCTGCACCAGCATCATCGAGAATGTGCGGATTGGGATGGCGGTGAGGTCGACCAGCCGCATGACGATGGCATAGATGCCGGCGAGATGTGGGCCGCCCATAGCCAGCACCAGCAGCTTGTCGAACTCCATCTGCAGGTAGAACAGCACTTCCGCGCTGGCGACATAGATCGAATCGGAAAGCCGCCGCCAGTAGAGATATGGCGTCAGCCGAAGCTTCTGGCGCGGGTAGAAGACGCCGAAGGCAAGGGCGAGCGAAACGACGTTCGAGGCGACGTAGAACCAGGCCCAGGCCTCGAGGGTGGGTGTCGGCCAGAAGACGAACAGCGCGGCGGCCGCCGCCTTGATCGCTGCCGTCAGGATCGCCAGCGTCGCCGCGCGGCCGAAACGGCCAAGGCCGTTGTTGACGATCATCGCCACCTCGACCGGTCGCCACAACAGCGCTTCGGCGAAGATGACGATGGCAAAGATGCCAGCCGGCAGGGTGGTGGAAAAGAACAGCAGCCAGGTCAGCGCCGAGGCCGCCACCAGCACCGGCAGCGACAGGAGCGCCAGCATCAGGAAACCGGCGGTATAGCTTCCGATCAGCCGAGGCCTGATCGTGGCGGTGCGGTAGAGGGCAGAGATGAAGCCGAAGGCGAGGGTGCGCGACAGCATCACGCCGGCAGCGGACGCCGTGGCAAACAGGCCGAAATCGGCGATGGACAAGGTGTTGGCCAGTGCCACGAAATAGATCAGCGAGAAGATCAGCCGACCCGCCGAGCCGCTGACTGCCGAGAAATAGTCGCGCAGGAGCGCGCGCCGTTCCGAAAGGAAACTGCCGATACGGTCGCGCAGCGGTGCGCGCGGTATGTCGTTGGCCTGGGTCATGATCCGGCCGCAGGATAGGGAGCAAAGCTTAATGTGCGGTTTTGCCAGCGTCCCCCCCCGGCCGTTGAGCGAGAAAATTAACCTTTTGTTTCCCATGCCTGTTTAGCTTGGGTTAAGAACCGGACGCTTGATCCGTCACAGTGCATGGAAGCAACCCAAGACATGGCCGATTCCGGGAACCGCGACGATGGGAGGCGCAAGGGATCGCTGCTCGCGCTGGCCCAGGACGATGCGGCTCCCAAGCGCCAGGGCGCCTCGCTGCTGTCGATGAGCACGGACGAGCATCCGGAAGTCGACGCGCAGGACGCGGCGACACGCCATCGCATGGCTCGCATCCGCCGGGAGGCGGAGATTGCCGCGCGTCATTCCGAAGCGCAGCGCGCCGTCGAGGCTGCCGACACGCACACAGTGCGAACCGACGCTCCGACCCAGTCTGTCGACGATCCGATCGAGCCTGCCCCGTCTTCGCTGATCGGCGGCTGGCGCGAGAGGCTGCTCGGTCCGTCCCAGCCGGTCGTGGCGCCGGCAGTCGTCGGCGCGGCTGAACCGCCGGTGCCTGCCATCGAGCCGTTCGACGAACGGAACGACCCCGATGATATGCGCTGGAAGCCCCTGATCGACCCGATGAAGGTTATCGGCGGCATCGGCCGCTCCAAGCTGCTGATTGCGTCGACCACGCTTCTCGGCGCGCTTGCCGGCGTTGCGATCGCTCTGTCCATGCCGAAGATGTATCAGGCCTGGTCCGAGATGATCGTCGATCCGCGCAACCTGAAACTCACCGATCGCGAACTGATCGAGGGCGGCCTGTCGTCGGAGGCGACGCTGGCCATCGTCGAGAACCAGGTGCGCGTGCTGACCTCGGGCACCGTGCTGACCAAGGTGGTCGACAAGCTCAATCTCGCCGAAGATCCGGAATTCAACGGCACCGCCGGTGGCAGCGGTATCGATGTCAGGTCCCTGGTGCGCTCGCTGGTATCTTCCGGCGACGCCGGGAGCAGCGCCGTCGACAACAGGCACACGCTGGCGACCACCCATCTCGCCGAAGCATTGACCGTCGAGCGCGGCGGCAAGACCTTCGTCATCTCGGTCGGCGCCAAGACCGAGAGCGCGGAGAAATCGGCGCTGATCGCCAACACCATGACCGAGGTCTTCATGCAGACCTACGGCGAGCTGCAGTCCGGCAGCGCCGGACGTGCGACCGACGAACTGAACGCCCGCCTCGATGAATTGCGCAAGTCGGTCGAGGCCGCCGAGCGCAAGGTCGAGACCTTCAAGGCCGAGAACGATCTCATCGATCCGCAGGGGCGGCTGATCACCGACGACGAGATCCAGCGCGTCAACGACCAGCTGACCGCTGCGCGTTCGCGCACCCTGGAACTGAATGCCCGGGCCGCCTCGACCCGCAACCTCGGCATCGATTCCGTGCTGAGTGGCGCCTTGCCCGAGGCGATCAATTCGCCGGCGATCACCGAACTTCGCGCGCAGTATGCGGCACTCACCCAGGAGGCCGACCGGGCCGCGGTCAAGCTCGGCCCGCGTCACCCCGAGCGTCTCGCCGTCGAGGCCCAGCTGAGCGGCGCCCGTGAACGCATCTCAACCGAATTGCGCCGCGTCGCGGCCTCCATCCAGGTCGAGCTCAAGCGGGCCGTCCAGCTCGAGCAGGAACTCGCAGCCCGGCTGGCCCAGCTCAAGGTACGCCAGGGCGAGGTCGCCGACGAGCTGGTCACCTTGCGCGAACTCGACCGCGACGTCACCGCCAAGCGTGCCGTCTATGAACAGTACCTGCTCAGGGCACGCGAGACCGGCGAGCAGAAGGACATCAACTCGGCCAATGTCAGCGTCATCTCGGTTGCCTCGCCGCCGCTGGAATCGACGGGACCGTCGCGCGCCATGATCTCGCTGGCGGGCATGCTGGCCGGTTTTGCGATTGGCATCGGCCTCGGTGGTCTGCGCGGGGCACTCGAAAGCCTGCGGGAAACAGCCAATCGTCGCGCCCGGACCCGGCCCGCGCCGCGCCGCGCCGAACAGGACAACGAAAGTCGCCGGCCGTCCGATCCCGCCGAGGCCCCTGCGCCAAGGCTGGATGCTGAGCCGGCATCGCCATCGAAGGCCCAGGCAGCAGAGCCGTTCGCGGCCGCTGCGGCCGCGCCTGCCGCGCCGTCATTGTCGGCCCAGGTGCCGCCGCCGGCACAGCATGTTGGCTTCGCGCCGGCCTATCCGCCTTATACGCAACCCGGCTATGGTCCTCCGCCCACGGGTTACGCGGCGCCCTACGCCTACCCGCCGGCTGCCTCCGGATATCATCCCTGGCCGCCAGCGCCGCCACAGGCTCCCACGGCACCCGCGAGCGACCTGCCGCCAGCCGAGGCCGCGGCGCCGCGCAGCCAGATCGACGAAATCAGCGAAAGCCTGCGCGAGGTGCGCAAGGAGCTAAACCAGTTGCGCGAGCGCCGTTCGCGCCGCTACTTCTGAAAATTCTGCGCTGCGGTTTCGAGTTTACGGCACCGGACGCCGCAATGGCGAGGTTGCGGGTCGAAATTTTGATGACAATGCCGCGCCAACAGTGCCTGCATATGGAGTGAACATGGCTGAGATCATTGACGGAAAGATTGTCGCGGCAGAGGTTGTCGAAGGCGTCAAGAAATCAGCGGCCGCCCTTGCCGCGCACGGCGTGAAACCCGGCCTGGCCGTGGTCATCGTCGGCGAGGATCCGGCAAGCCAGGTCTATGTCGCCAACAAGTCGCGCACCGCCAAGGAGTGCGGCTTCCTGTCGGTCCAGCACACGCTCGCCGCCGATACGTCCGAGGCCGACGTCGTCGCGCTGGTCGAGGCGCTGAACGTCGATCCTTCGATCCACGGCATCCTCGTCCAGCTGCCGCTGCCGGGCCATATCGACGCCGGCAAGATCATCCAGACTATCGCGCCCGACAAGGATGTCGACGGCTTCCACTTCATCAATGTCGGCAAGCTCGCCACCGGCGAGGTCGACACCGCGCTCGTGCCGTGCACGCCGTTCGGCTCGATGCTGCTGATCGAGCGCAAGCACGGCAAGGACCTGTCGGGCCTCAGTGCCGTCGTCGTCGGCCGCTCCAACATCGTCGGCAAGCCGATGGCCCATCTGCTGCTTGCGGCCAACGCCACCGTCACCATCGCCCACAGCCGCACCAGGGACCTGCCGGCGCTCTGCCGCACCGCGGACATCCTGGTGGCGGCCGTCGGCAGGCCGGAGATGGTCAAGGGCGACTGGGTCAAGCCGGGCGCCACCGTCATCGATGTCGGCATCAACCGGATTCCGGCGCCCGAGAAGGGCGAGGGCAAGTCGCGGCTGGTCGGCGACGTCGAGTTCGCGTCCGCCGAAAAGAACGCGGGCGCCATAACGCCGGTGCCGGGCGGCGTCGGCCCGATGACCATCGCCATGCTGATGGCCAACACGCTGGTGTCGGCGCATCGCCACGCCGGCCTCGAATACAAGGGCCTCTGAGACATGTCGGCGGCGTTGTTGATCGCGGCGCCGCTTCCTTGCCCACATCGGCATCCTCTGTAGGTTTGGCCGCATGTCAGAACCTCACCCCGAAGGCCGCCAGTTCGCTTTCCTGCTCGTCGACAAGTTCTCGATGTTCTCGCTGGTCGCGGCGATCGACACCTGTCGCTCGGCCAACAGGCTGCTCGGCCGCGACGTCTACGGCTGGACCACAGTGTCTGCCGATGGCGAGGCGGTCATCGCCTCCAACGGCCTGCCGCTCAAGGTCGATTATTCGGTCGCCGACGTGCCCGCGGTCGACATCATGTTCGTCTGCGTCGGTGTCACGACCGAATTCCCCGGCAAGAGCAAGGTGCTCGGTGCGCTGCGTTCATGGGGCCGGCGCGGCGCTGCCCTGGGCGCGCTCTCGGTCGGCTCCTACCTTCTTGCCGAGGCTGGCCAGCTCGACGGCTACCGCTGCACCATCCACTGGGAAAACCGTGCCGGCTTCATGGAGAAATTTCCCGACATCGAGTGCACCAACAACGTCTTCGAGATCGACCGCAAGCGCTACACCTGCGCCGGCGTCACCACCTCGATCGATCTGATGCTCGAGATAATCAAGCGCGACTTCGGCGCCAATCTCGCCAACGAGGTCGCCAACCAGTTCCAGCACGAGCGCATCCGCTCCGCCGGCGACCGCCAGCGCGTCGGCCCCGAGCGCGACCTCACCGGCAAGTCGGACAAGCTCAAGCGCATCGTCGAACTGATGGCCGACCATCTCGACGAGCCCTTGTCGGCGGTGCAACTGGCCAAGACTGCGGGCCTGTCGGTCCGCCAGGTCGAGCGGCTGTTCCTGCGCCACCTCAACGTCACGCCCGGCCGCTACTACATGCGGCTCCGGTTGGAGCGCGCCCGCGAGTTGCTGCGCCAGACCAACATGCCGATCCTCGACGTGGCGATCGCCACCGGCTTCACGTCGCATTCCTATTTCGCCCAGAGCTACCGGTTGCAATTCGGTCGCCCGCCGAGTGAAGAGCGCCGGACGACCTATTGAGCGCTGCCAGGGTTGTCAGCGGCGGGCCCCAAGTTTAGCTTCCTCGAACAAACGGGCTGAATCGGCGAGGGGCAGCATGAAGTCGTTTTTGCGTACCATCCTGGCGTCTGCACTGGTGCTGGGCGGAGCGATGTCGGCTCAGGCCGCCGACCGCGCCATCATCGTGCTCGACGCCTCGGGCTCGATGTGGGGCCAGATCGACGGCAAGCCCAAGCTCGAGATCGCCCGCCAGGCGCTCCGCTCGGTGCTCACCACCATCCCCGCCGACACCGAGCTTGGCCTGATGGCCTATGGCCACCGCGAAAAAGGCAGCTGTTCCGACATCGAGCTGGTGGTGCCGCCGGCGTCCGGTTCGGCAAGCGCCATCACCGCTGCCGCCGACAGCATGAAGTTCCTCGGCAAGACGCCGCTTTCCGCCGCCGTCAAGCAGGCCGCCGAGGACCTCAAATACACCGAGGACAAGGCGACCGTCATTCTCATCACCGATGGTCTGGAGACCTGCAGCGCCGACCCGTGCGCGCTCGGCAAGGAGCTTGAGCAGTCTGGCGTCGATTTCACCGCCCATGTCGTCGGCTTCGGCCTGACGGCGGAAGAGGGCAGGCAGGTCGCCTGCCTCGCCGAAAACACCGGCGGCAAGTACATCCAGGCGTCCGATGCGAAAGGCCTGGAGGACGCGCTCGCCCAGACCGTCGCCGAGCCTGCGCCGGCTCCAGCACCGGCACCCACCCCCGAGCCGGCAAAGCCCGAATTCAACTTCGTGCCCGAACTGGCGCTGGCCGAGGGCGCAGCAGCCCTCAAGGACGCCGGCAATGCCTGGGAAATCTACAAGGCCAACGCCGACGGCACCAAGGGCGAACGCCTGACCACCGAATACAACAACTACAAGGGATCGCTCGAGCCGGGCGACTACGTCATCCGCGCGACGCTCGGCGAGGCAGCCGTCGAACAGCCGTTGAAGGTCGAGGCCGGCCAGGCCTACAAGCCGCTCTTCGTGCTCAATGCCGGCACGCTGATCGTCAGGCCCCGTCCCAGCGACGGTGGCGACATCAACACCGGTGCGGCCGTCGTTCTCGATTTCCCCGGCGCGTCGCATCCGGCCACCTATTACGGCGAGACCAAGATCGTGCTGCCCGCCGGCGAGACCAAGGTGAAGGTCACCATCGGTCAGGGCGAGGCCAACGAGACGATCCAGCTCGCCGCCGGCCAGACCGTCGAGAAGGACATCATCGCCGGCGTCGGCCGCGTAGTGGTCAACGCGCTTTATGCGCAGGGCGGCGACAAGGTCGATGCCGGTGGCCTCGATGTCAGGGTCTACAAGGCGAAGAAGAAGATCGACGGCACGCGCGAGCAGGTCACCTATGGCTACGGGCCGGACAACAAGTTCGACCTCCCGGCCGGAGATTATGTCGTCGTAGCGCGCATGGATCAGGCCGAGGCCGAACAGCCCTTCAACGTTCGTGTCGGCGAGGCTGGCGACGTGACCGCCGTGCTCGGTGCCGGCGTTCTGGCGATCGATGCTCCCGGGGCAAAGGAGATCCGGGTCTACGCCGCCAGGAAGGACATCCAGGGCAACCGCAAGGAATTCGGCTACGCTTACGACCAGAAGCACCAGGCGACGCTGCCTGAGGGCGATTATGTCGTCGAGGCCGACCTGGGCGATGCCGGCAAGAAAGAGGGCTCCGCCAGCGTCAAGGCAGGTGAGCGCACCGAGCTGACCGTGCAGTAGGATTGTCTCGCGCCGCCTTTGCCGCTATGAAGGCGGCGCAACTCGAACGACAAAGGAGGGCTGCGTGATCGAGCATTTTTATCTCCACCGCCAGCGCGGCCCCGTCCACGCCCTGCAAATGCGTTTGCAGGGCTGACCTCGGACGAGACGCCAGTCTTACTGAAGCTGTTCTCTTTACCGGTCTGCCCTTCGTGGTGATGCAGCACTGAGCCGTTCGCTCGTGCGTCCGCATCGTGAATTTCCCGCCGGACCCGGTTCCCCATTGATGCACCTTGTGAAGGTGCGGGCGACGGTCCGGACAGACCAGAGAACGAACATGGCTTTGATCAATCTGAGGTCGCTTGGCGTAACGCTCGGTGCTCCGCTTTTTTCCAATCTCAATCTTTCCATCGAGCCGGGCGACCGGCTCGGAATCGTCGCTGCCAATGGCCGCGGCAAGTCCACGTTGCTGCGAGCGATATCCGGCGGCTTCGAGCCCACTGCCGGCGACATCACCCGCTCGCGCGGCCTGCGCGTCGGCTATGTCGAGCAGGACGTCCCGGCGAAGCTTCTAGACGCAACGCTCTACGATGCCGTGCTCCAGGCCCTGCCGGCCGACCAGGTCGACAGCGAGAGCTGGCGTGTAGACGTTGTGCTTGGCGAACTCGACGTCCCTGAAGAGCTGCGCGAGCGCCAACTGTCCAGGCTGAGCGGCGGCTGGCAGCGCCTCGTGCTCCTGGCACGCGTCTGGGTGACCGAGCCGGATGTGCTTTTGCTCGACGAGCCAACCAACCATCTCGACCTGGCCCGCATCGGACAGCTGGAAGGCTGGCTCAACGCCCTGCCGCGCGACGTGCCGGTGGTGATCTGCAGCCACGACCGCGCCTTCCTCGACGCCGTGACCAACAGGACGCTGTTCCTCCGCCCGGAGAATTCACAAGCCTTCTCGCTGCCCTATTCCAGGGCACGCGAAGCGCTCGACGGGATCGACGACTCGGACGCGCGGCGCTTTGAGAAGGACATGAAGACGGCGCAGCAATTGCGCCGCCAGGCAGCCAAGCTCAACAACATCGGCATCAATTCCGGCAGCGACCTTCTGGTGGTCAAGACCAAACAGTTGAAGGAGAGGGCCGAACGCATCGAGGACAGCGCGCGCCCCGCCCATCTGGAGCGCTCGGCCGGTAGTATCAAGCTTACCAACCGAGGCACCCACGCCAAGGTGCTGGTGACGCTCGACGACGCCCCTGTCACCACGCCCGACGGCACGCTGCTGTTCCGGACCGGCAAGCTGTGGATCCGCCAGGGCGACCGCATTGTCCTGCTCGGCCGCAACGGCACCGGCAAGACGCGGCTGGTCAATATGCTCCGGCGCGCCATAGCCCAGCCCGATGTCGCGGTCGACGGCATCAAGGCGACGCCGTCGCTTGTTCTGGGCTATGGCGACCAGGGCCTGTCCGACCTTGCCGACAAGGACAGGCCGCTGGAGGTGCTGACGCGCCGCTTCGAGCTCGGCGAGCAGCGTGCTCGCACTTTGCTTGCCGGCGCAGGCATGACCGTCGACATGCAGTCGAACCCGATTGGCCGCCTGTCGGGCGGCCAGAAGGCTCGGCTCGGCATGCTGGTGCTCAGGCTCACCAACCCTAACTTCTACCTGCTCGACGAGCCGACCAACCATCTCGACATCGACGGGCAGGAGACGCTGGAGGCGGAACTGCTGAAGCACGAGGCCAGCTGCCTGCTGGTGTCGCATGATCGCAGCTTCGTCCGCGCCACGGGCAACCGCTTCTGGCAGATCGAGAAGAAACGCCTGGTCGAAGTGGAGAGCCCGGAAGGCTTCTTCGCCGACGTGGCCAGGAACGGCGCGTAATTCGCACCCAACCTGCCTGCCGAGGCTGTGGCTTCGGCAGGCATCGGGCTCATGCTATCGTCTGCCCGCAAGCAACCAGGAGGCCGTATGCGCTCGATCTTCACCGTCATCATGCTTGCTGCTGCGACCAATGCCGCGATGGCTTCCACCGTCACGCTCGACCTGCCGGGCGATGCCCCGGTCGAACGCAACGTCGTCGGCTACGAATGCGGCGACCAGTCCGTGAAGGCTGAGTACATCAACGCCGGCGACAACGCGCTCGTCGTGCTGACGCTCGGCGACCGGACGGTCGTCGCCGTCACCGTGTTGAGCGGCAGCGGAGCCAGATATGCCGGCCAAAACTACGTCTGGTGGACGAAAGGCGACAACGCTGACCTCTACGACCTGACCAAGGGCGAGGATGCATCGGCGGTGTTGTCTTGCGAGGCGGCGAAGTAGTAAGGACGTTTCGAGGACGTGGCGGCTATTCGGTCAGCCCTTGAGCAAGGCCACCGGCCTTCCTTCGGCGGTTAGAAGGCGGGCGGCCCTCTTGTCGAACGTGGCGAACTGTTCGGCGCCCGCCCTGTAGCCCTCGTGTGCCATCGCCGCATCGGCGAAGTCTCCGCCAGCCCGCATGTGAGCAAGACCCGCAGCCACGGCGGCCTGATCGGCGGCGACCTGGCGCGAGTTCAACAGGCTTTCAATGCTTTGGGCAATCGATGAGCGCGCGACGCCCCGGCTCCCCAGAACCCAGACAAGCTCGCAGAAGATGATCAGGGGAATGACGACCAATTCGGCATCGGCCAGCAGTGCTTGTGCCACACGTGTTTGGCCAGGGTCGTCGGCGAGCATGGCGCGGGCGAGCACATTGGTGTCGACGGCGACTTTCACCGTTTGCCGGCCCAGCCGTCTGCGATGACCCTGTTCATTTCCTCAATGGTCAAAGGTACTTGGTTGGGATCGTGAAGAATGCCGAAGATGGCCTCGATGCCATGTCGCTTCTGCGGTGCTGCCTTGAGCACGACATTGCCGTCTGGCGCGAGATCCAGAAGAATCTTGTCGCCAGGCCCGACGCCGAGGTGCTTCAGCACCTCTTTCCTGACCGTGATCTGGCCTTTCGACGTTACCGTAAGCGTTTGCATGGCGCACCTCTGGCCAAAAAGTAAGGCAGAACTGCCTTACTTACAAGCTGGGTCACGCCGCCCCGAAAGCGCTCGCGCCGTGATCCGCACGGCCGGCCATCTGGCGGAAGCCGGCGAACAGCTCGCGTCCCATGCCATGTTCGTTGCCCGAGAGGTCGCAGACAGGAGCCGGGCGCAGCGCCAGGTCGCCGGCCGGCACCAGCACTTCCAGCGTACCCGCTTCGGCGTCCAGCCGGACGATGTCGCCGTCATGGACACGGCCGATCGGACCGCCCTCGAGCGCTTCCGGCGTGACGTGGATCGCGGCCGGCACCTTGCCGGAGGCGCCCGACATGCGGCCGTCGGTGACGAGCGCCACCTTGTGGCCGCGGTCCTGCAGGATGCCGAGCACGGTGGTCAGCTTGTGCAGTTCCGGCATGCCGTTGGCCTTGGGGCCCTGGAAGCGGATGACGGCGACGAAGTCGCGGTCGAGCAGCCCGGCCTTGAAGGCGTCATTGAGACCCTGCTGGCTGTCGAACACCAGTGCCGGTGCTTCAATGATGCGACGCTCCGGCTTCACCGCGGACGTCTTGATGATGGCGTGGCCGAGATTGCCGCCCAGCACCTTGAGCCCGCCGGTCGGCTGGAACGCCTTAACGGCCGGGGCCAGCACCTTCTCGTCGCCGCTTATCTCGGGGGCGGCCTCGCGCACCACCGAGCCGTCGGCGCCGAGCTTGGCCTCCACCGCATAGGGACGCAGGCCTTCGCCCCACACCGTCTGCACATCCTCGTGCAGCAGTCCGGCATCGAGCAACTCGCGGATCAGGAAGCCCATGCCGCCCGCTGCCTGGAAATGGTTCACGTCGGAAAGCCCGTTCGGATAGACGCGTGCCAGCAGCGGCACGGCGTCCGACAGGTCGGAAATGTCCTGCCAGGTCAGGCGGATGCCGGCGGCCGCGGCCATCGCGATCAGGTGGATTGTGTGGTTGGTCGACCCGCCCGTGGCGTGCAGGCCGACGACGCCGTTGACCACAGAGCGCTCGTCGATCATGCGGCCGGCGGGGATGTATTCGTTGCCGAGCGCGGTGATCGCCAGCGCCCGCTTGGCAGCCTCGCGCGTCAGCGCGTCGCGCAGCGGCGTGCCCGGATTGACGAAGGAGGCGCCCGGCGTGTGCAGGCCCATGATCTCCATCAGCATCTGGTTGGAGTTGGCGGTGCCGTAGAAGGTGCAGGTACCTGGGCCGTGATAGGACTTTGACTCGGCCTCCAGCAGCTCGGCGCGGCCGACCTTGCCTTCGGCATAGAGCTGGCGGATCTTGGCCTTTTCATCATTGGGCAGGCCCGAGGTCATCGGCCCGGCCGGCACGAAGATCGCGGGCAGGTGGCCGAAGGTCAGCGCCGCGATCACCAGGCCCGGCACGATCTTGTCGCAGACGCCGAGATAGACGGCGGCGTCGAACATGTTGTGGCTGAGCCCGATGGCGGCCGACATGGCGATGACGTCGCGCGAAAACAGTGACAGCTCCATGCCCGGCTGGCCTTGCGTGACGCCGTCGCACATCGCCGGCACGCCGCCCGCCACCTGGGCGATGCCGCCTGCCTCGCGCGCCGCGTCCTTGATCAGCTGCGGATAGGTCTCGAACGGCTGATGCGCCGACAACATGTCGTTGTAGGAGGTGATGATGCCGATATTGGCGACCTTGTCGCCGCCAAGCGCCACCTTTTCCGCGGGGCTGCACACGGCGAAGCCATGGGCGAGGTTGCCGCAGGACAGCACGCCTCGGTTGGCCGTCTTGCCGGCGGCGTCATCGACCCGGCCGAGATAAATCTCGCGGCTGACCCGCGAGCGCTCGCGGATGCGATCGGTGATGGCTTGGATATCGTTCCTGGCGGTCATGACATCAGTCCTTTCAACTCGGGGCCCGAACCGGGAGGAGCGTCGGGCCTGGGGCATGGCCCTTGAAGGTCATGCCGTGTTCAACGCGTCGCAGCGCCATTCGGACGCCGCTGACGCCGGCGCCCGTCTCAGGGCGCCCAGTAGATCTCGGCGGCGCGGGGCGCCCGGTCGAGCACGGCACGGATCGGCAAGCCCGTCTCCGCCGCCAGCGCCGCCTCGATGACGCTGCGCTTTTCCGCGCCTTCGATGTGGACGACGACAAGTCCCGCGCCAACCAAGGCGGGCAGCGTCAGCGTCAGCCGCGGCTCACCCGCACTGTCGGCATGGACCGGCATGACGATGCGCGTCGACGCCGGGTCGAGCAGGGCGTCGAGCCCGTCCGCATCCGGGAAGAACGAAGCCGTGTGGCCGTCGCCGCCCATGCCCAGGATCGTCGCATCGAGCGGCCAGGGCAGGGCGCGGATGTCCGCATCGGCAAGATCGGCGCCCTTCTCGACCGTCGCGGCCTCGTGAAACAGCGGCGCGAAGCGTGCCTCGGATGCCTGGTTCTGCAGCAGCTTGGCCTTGGCTAGCGCCGCATTCGAACGCGGCGAACTCTCCGGCACGAAACGCTCGTCGACCAGCGTCACCGTCACCTTGCTCCAGTCGAGCGCCTCTTTCGACAGTGCGGCAAAGAAGCGGCCGGGCGTCGTTCCACCCGAGACGGCGAGGAACGCTTCACCGCGCCGCCCGATCGCCGCCCGCAGTGCCTTGGCCACGGTGCTTGCCAGCGAGGCCGCCAGCTCGTCCCGCGTCGCAAACTCGTTCCAGTGGGGCGAAATGCCAGCCATGGCGCTCAATTGCTCTCGTGCCAGGTGCGGCCGTCGCGCTCGATCAGCGCGATCGAGGCCGACGGGCCCCAGGTGCCGGCAGTGTAGCCCTGGGCTTCCTGGCGGCTGCCTTCCCAGGCATTCTGGATCGGATCGATCCACTTCCACGCCGCCTCGACCTCGTCGCGGCGCATGAACAGCGTCTGGTTGCCGCGCACCACGTCCATGATCAGCCGCTCATAGGCATCCGGCGCGCGGCCGTCGAACGACTGGGCGAAGCTCATGTCGAGCGGGATCTGGCGCAGGCGCATGCCGCCCGGACCCGGATCCTTGATCATGATGAACTGCTTGACGCCTTCGTCTGGCTGCAGGCGGATGACCAACTGGTTGTTGAAGATTGGCCCCGCACTTTCGCCGAAGATCGAATGCGGGATCGGCTTGAACTCGATGACGATTTCCGAGACGCGCGACGCCAGCCGCTTGCCCGTGCGCAGGTAGAACGGCACGCCGGCCCAGCGCCAGTTGGCGATCTCGGCCTTGATGGCGACGAAGGTCTCGGTCGTGCTCTCGGCGCCCAGCTCCTCGATGTAACCCTTGACCGGACCGCCGGCGGACGCGCCGGCGCGGTACTGACCGCGCACGGTCTGCTTGGGCGCCTCGTTGCCGTTGACCCGCTTCAGTGCGTTGAGGACCTTCAGTTTTTCGTCGCGCACCGCATTCGCGTCCATCGAGGCAGGCGCCTCCATGGCAACGAGGCAGAGCAGCTGCAGGATATGGTTCTGCACCATGTCGCGCAGCGCGCCCGCCTTGTCGTAATAGGTGACGCGGTCCTCCAGTCCGACGGTCTCGGCCACGGTGATCTGCACGTGGTCGATATGGGCGGAGTTCCACAGCGGCTCGTAGAGCGCGTTGGCAAAGCGCAGCGCCATCAGGTTCTGCACCGTCTCCTTGCCGAGATAGTGGTCGATGCGGAAAATCTGGTGCTCGCCGAAATCGTCGCCGATGATGTCGTTCAGCGCCCTGGCGGACTCGAGGTCGCGGCCGATCGGCTTCTCGACGACGATGCGCGAATCCGGGGTCACCAGCTTGTGTGCCTTGAGATTGTCCGAGATGTCGCCGAACAGGCTTGGCGCCACCGCGAGATAGAAGACGCGGATGCGCTTGCTGTCGCCGATGGATTTCTTCAACCCGCCAAACCCGTCGCCGGATTTGGCATCGACGGTGATGTAGCTCAGCCGGTCGAGAAAGGTCTTGAGCTCGGCTTCCTCGATATATTCCGGCTTCACATGGTCGGAGATCGCCTTCTTGGCAAAGGCGCGGAATTCCTTGTCGTCCATCTTGGTGCGCGACGCGCCGATGATCCGGGTCGGCTCGGAAAACTGGTGGTCGCGCTGGCGGTGATAGAGCGCCGGCAGCAGCTTGCGCTCTGACAGATCGCCGGTGCCCCCGAAAATGATGAAGTCGAAAGGATCGACGGGGATGATCTGGCTTGTCATGTTCTATCCGTTTCCAGGACGGTCGTGATGTCGCCGACCGATATATGCTAATCGATTTAAAAACGCCAGTGCCCCGGTGTCACAGTTTCGTTTTCGTCCCGGGATCGCCTCCGCCGAGCATAAGGCTTCGCCGCTGCCGTTTCCAATGCGAAGCCTCTAGCCCAGTGTGTAGGGCGCACGATTTCGTGCCCAGCATTGCGATGAACTGTGACGACCGCTAGATCGGACGTGAAGAAAATCGACAGGGCGGCAAGATCATGCGTCTCAAGGACAAGGTTGCGATCATCACCGGCGCGGCGGCCGGCTTCGGCGAGGGCATGGCGAGGCGCTTTGCCGAGGAAGGTGCCAAGGTGGTCGTCGCCGACCTGAATTCCAGGGAGGCCGAGCGGGTCGCCGCCGAAATCGGCAACCATGCGATTGCGGTCACCACCGACGTTTCGCAGCGTTCCGAATTCGACGAGCTGGTCTATGCCGCCAAGAGCGCCTTCGGCCGCATCGACATCATGGTCAACAATGCCGGCTACACCCACCGCAATGGTGATCTCGTCGATGTCGAGGAAGACGTCTTCGACCTCATCACCGCCGTCAACATGAAGGCGATCTATCATTCGGCGCGCGCCATCGTGCCGATCATGGAACGCCAGGGCGGCGGCGCGATCCTGACCACGGCCTCGACGGCGGGCCTCAGGCCGCGGCCGGGGCTGACCTGGTACAATGCCTCCAAGGGCTGGGCGATCACGGCCACCAAGTCGATGGCGGTCGAGCTGGCCCCCAAGAACATCCGCGTCAATTGCCTGTGCCCGGTCGCCGGTGAAACCGGCATGCTGGAAAAATTCATGGGCAAGGACACGCCCGAGATCCGCGAGAAGTTCAAGGCCTCGATCCCGCTCGGCCGCTTTTCGACGCCGCTCGACATTGCCAATGCCGCCTTGTTCCTCGTCTCCGACGAGGCCTCGCTGATCACCGGCGTGGCCATGGAAGTCGATGGCGGGCGCTGCATCTGAGCGTTTTCTGCCGCGGGGTAACCGCGTTTCGACCTGAAATCGGGGCGACAAAGCTTGACCGGCGATGTCGGAGCCCTATTCCAATGGTTGAAAACCAGCAGGAAACGCCATGCACAGGGTTGCGATCAGCGGTACCGGCATCTTCACGCCGGAGGAAGTCATCACCAACTCCGAGTTGGTGGCCTCCTACAACGAATATGCCCACCGCCAGAACAAGCTCCATGCCGACGCCATCGAGGCCGGCGAGCGCGAGCCGATGGCGATGTCGTCGGAGGAGTTCATCGTCAAGGCCTCCGGCATCGAGCGCCGTCATGTCATGTCGAAGTTCGGTATCCTCGATCCCGGCATCATGCATCCGGTGCTGCCCGAGCGCGCCGAAGACGAGTTGTCGCTGATGGCCGAGATTTCGGTCAAGGCGGCCGACAAGGCGATGAAGAAGGCGGGCCTGACCGCCGCCGACATCGACGCCGTCATCTGCGCTGCCTCCAACCACGAGCGCGCCTATCCGGCCATCGCCATCGAGGTGCAGCAGGCGCTCGGCATCAAGGGTTTTGCCTTCGACATGAACGTCGCCTGTTCCTCGGCGACCTTCGGCATCCAGCTTGCATCGGACATGATCCGCACCGGCTCGGCCCGGGCGATCCTGATGGTCAATCCCGAGATCACCTCCGGCCACCAGGAATGGCGCGACCGCGACTGCCACTTCATTTTCGGCGATGTCTGCACCGCCGTCGTGCTGCAGCGCGCCGACGGGGTGAAGGCGGGCAACGCCTACGAGGTGCTGGCCACCCGTTGCCTCACCGAATTCTCCAACAACATCCGCAACAACAACGGCTTCCTGCGCCGCACCCGCGAAGGCCACATGGCCGATCGCCGCGACATGCAGTTCCACCAGGAGGGCCGCAAGGTCTTCAAGCAGGTGGTGCCGATGGTGGCGGAGCTGATGCTGAGCCATCTCGCCGACCAGGGCATCGAACCCCAACACCTGTCGCGGCTGTGGCTGCACCAGGCCAACAAGGGCATGAACGACCTGATCGGCCAACGGGTGCTCGGCCGCGAGCCGAGCCGCGAGGAGCAGCCCAACGTGCTGCAGGACTACGCCAACACCTCGTCGGCCGGCTCGATCATCGCGTTCTCGAAATTCTCCGACGATCTGCCGACGGGCAGCCTCGGCGTCATCTGCTCCTTCGGCGCCGGCTATTCCGCCGGCAGCGTCATCGTCAGGAAGCTCTAGGCTTCTCCGCGCAGCCGCTCGACCACCTGGTCGGCCATGCGTTCGCAGCGCCAGCCATTGAACGGGAACAATTCGGCAAAGCCAGTCGACAGTCTTCGTTCGATGGCGGTCCGCATCAGCCGGCGCGCCCGAAACAGGCGTGTCTTGACGGTCTCGGGCTTGATCGAGAGCTGTGCCGCCGTCTCTTCGATGCTCATTTCCTCGACATCGCGCAATATGAAGACGAGGCGGAACGTCTCCGGCAATTCGTCGATTGCCTGTTCGAGCAGTTCGCGCGCCTGCCCGCGCGCGAGTTCGGCGTCGGCGCCCGGCGGGGTCAGCGATGTCGGAAACATGATTACCTGGCCTCCGGTGGCTGCGGCAGCGATGTCCAGTTCCTCCAGTTCGGCGACAGGCCGTCGCTTGCGGATGCGGGTGAGCGCTTCGTTGAGCGCGATCCGGGTGATCCATGTCGAAAACAATGCGTCGCCCTTGAAGCTGTCGAGCCTGGTGAAGGCCTTGACGTAGGTTTCCTGCACCACGTCCTCGGCCTCCGCGTCATCGCGGGTCACCGTGCGGGCGACACGGAAAAGCCGCTGGTTGTTGCGCTTGATGAGCACGCGGATGGCATTTTCGCCCCCTTTGCGCGCCAGCGCCACCAACTCCTCGTCACGAAACCTGTCGAGATCGACCTGCTGTTGCAGCATCGCGAGTTGCATGTCGTCGCCTCCATCTCTTGGTCCGTCGGGCAAACCCGCCCCGAGTGGACCTATGCTGGCGCCATGCCGATCGTGCGGCACATGGTGCTAGTCATATACCCCGGGGCAGGGCCAACGTCACCGCCAAGGAACACCAGGCGTCGGATAGTCCCGGCGGCGTTGGCGGTTTCATGCCATTGGATGCGGCTTGCCGGAAAAGGTTCCCAGGTTGATATTACCGCGAGGGGCGAGCCTGGTGCCGGGCTAGATCCGGTCCCTCAGCGCGAACCAGTTGAGCGCCAGGAACAGCAGCGGCGTACGGAAACGACGGCCACCGGGGAAGGGCGGTATTTTCAACTCCTCGATCAGCTTGAGCCGGTCGCGGTTGCCGGTGACGGTCTCGGCGTAGAGCTTGCCGAAGAAGTTCGACAGCATCACGCCATGGCCGGAATACCCGCCGACGGAGATGACGTTCGGCATCACCTCGCGCACGAACGGCTTGCGCGGCACGGTGATGCCGACATAGCCGCCCCAGCCATGCGTGATCTCGACGTCCTTCAGCGCGGGATAGATCTCGGCGATCTGCTTGCGGATGTGGATGTGGATGTCCTTGGGGTCGTTGACGCCGTAGATCTCGCGTCCGCCGAACAGGAGGCGGCCGTCCCTGGACTTGCGGAAATAGCGCACCACGAAGCGCGAATCGTCGACCGACTCGCCGCCCGGGATCACTTTCGAATCCGTGCCCAGCGGCACCGTCGCACCGATGAACGAGCCGATCGGCATGATGTGCGATGCGCTGATCGGCTCCAGCTTGCCGCCATAGGCGTTGACCGCGATCAGGCACTTCTGCGCCGTAATGGTGCCGTTGGGCGTCGTCACCCGCACCTTGCCGCCCTGCGAGGTGATCCCGGTCGATTGCGTGTTTTCAAAGATGTGAGCGCCGGCGGCGGCGGCCACGCGTGCAGTCCCGATCACCAGCTTGAGCGGGTGGATGTGGCCCGTTCCAGTGTCGCGCGTACCGCCGTAATAATGCGTCGAGCCGAGCCGCTCCGCCGTCTCCTTCGCGTCCATGAAGGTGATGTGCGGATAGTTGAAGCGGCTGGCCATGATCTCGGCATGGGCCTTGTAGTCGTCGACATAGCGCGGCTTGTGCGCCACCGACATCTGTCCGGGCATGTAGTCGATGTCGATGCCGTTGGCCGCCGAGAATTCCAGCAGATGCGCCTTGGCGTCTTCGGCGAGGTCGAACAGCGCCTTGGCGCGAGTGAAGCCGTATTCGCCCTCGAGCTCTTCCGCCCACGCCCGCTGCCCGGTGCCGAGCTGGCCGCCATTGCGCCCCGAGGCGCCGTCGCCGAAGCGGTGCGCCTCGATCAGCACGACATTGGTGCCGGCCTTGGCCAGATGCGTCGCCGCCGAAAGCCCCGTAAAACCGCCGCCGATGATGACGACGTCGGCCTGACGATCGCCGTCGAGCGCCGGGTACTCAGGTCGCGGCCCGGCGGTGTCTTCGTACCAGGAAAGGCCGGGGGAGATGGGGGAGAGGTAGGGCATGGTGCGGAGAGAACTCCGGGATTGCGGGGAGCGAATAGTGAATAGTGAGTAGTGAGTAGTGAGTAGTGAATTGGGGAGCGGTGAGTAGTCGGCAGAGCCTTTCTCTATTCGCTACTCACTATTCCCTATTCGCTTCCTTCACACGTTCAGCAACAAATACTCCCGCTCCCACGGACTGATCACTTCCATGAAGGTTTCGAACTCGGCGCGCTTGATCGCCGCGTAGGTCGAGGCAAAGGACTTGCCGAGCATCGTTGCCAGTTCGTCGTCGCTTTCGAACAGGTCGACGGCCTCCAGCAGGCCGCGCGGCAGGTCGATCTCGTCCTCGTTGGCCGTTGTCAGGATGGGCGGCTCGGCCGGCAGCTTGTTGTTCATGCCGATCAGGCCGCAAGCGAGCGACGCGGCGAGCGCGAGATAGGGATTGGCATCCGACGACGGGATGCGGTTTTCGACACGCCGCCCCGCCGGGTCGGAGCGCGGCACGCGGAAGGCGGTGGTGCGGTTGTCGTAGCCCCACTTGTTGTTGACGGGAGCCGAGGCAGCCTGCGTCAGGCGACGATAGGAGTTCACATAGGGCGCCAGCATCACCAGCGCATTCGGCACATGCTTCTGCATGCCGCCGATGAAATGGAAGAACGCATCGGTCTCCGCGCCGTCCGCGGCGGTGAAGATGTTCTTGCCGGCCTTCTTGTCGACGATCGACTGGTGGATATGCATCGCCGAGCCTGGCTGGCCCTGGATGGGCTTGGCCATGAAGGTGGCATAGGTATCGTGCTTCAGCGCCGCCTCGCGGATCGTGCGCTTGAACAGGAACACCTGGTCGGCGAGCTCGATCGGGTCGCCGTGGCGCAGGTTGATCTCGAGCTGGCCGGCGCCCTCCTCGTGGATCAGCGTGTCGATCTCCAGCCCCTGGGCCTCGGAGAAGTGGTAGATGTCGTCGATGAGTTCGTCGAACTCGTTGACGCCGGCGATCGAATAGCCGGCGCCGCCGCCGATCGGGCGGCCCGAGCGTCCCACGGGCGGGGTCAGCGGATAATCCGGATCGGGGTTCTTGCGGACCAGGTAGAACTCGATTTCGGGCGCGACGACCGGCCGGAGGCCGAGCTTGTCATAGGCTGCCACCACGCGCTTCAGCACGTTGCGCGGCGTGAACTCGACAGGACGGCCGTCCTGGTGGACGAGGTCGCAGATCACCTGCGCGGTCGGATCGTCCTCCCACGGCACCACGGACAGCGTCGACAGGTCGGGCACCAGCTTCAGGTCGCCATCGTCCTCGGGATAGGCGAAGCCGTTGCCATCCTCGGGGTAGACGCCCGAGATCGTCATCATGAACGGTGCCGACGGCAGCGCCAGCGAGGTGTTGGAGGTGAATTTGCTTGACGGCATCATCTTGCCGCGGGCAACGCCGGCCTGGTCGGGCGTGATGCACTCTATGTCCTCGATGCCGCGCCATTCGAGCCATTCGGAGGCTTCCTTCCAGTTCTTCACGCCGCGCTTGTTCTTCACAAATGCGGGCGTGCGGGCGCGAGCCCCCCGAGTGGTCGGACGGACTTCCTTCTTTGCAGGCGGCATCATTCACCAGGTTGTCGTTGCGGATTGCCGAGTATAGCCGGGCCCAACGAAGGAAGAAAAGGGGGGCAAATCAGCGATTCCCGCCTGTTGTGAGGTTGAGAATGCTGGTTTTCGGGCGGTTCCTGGCCTAGATCATCGCCATGACCTCCATCTCTACCCGCCTCACCACCATCGGATTCGATGCCGACGACACGCTGTGGCAGAACGAACAGTTCTTCCGCATGACGGAGCGGCATTTTGCCGAGCTTCTCGCCGAGCATGGCGAGCAGGATCAGCTCATGTCGCGCTTGCTGGAGGCCGAAAAGCGCAACCTCGGCACCTATGGCCTCGGCATCAAGGGCTTCACGCTGTCGATGATCGAGACCGCGATCGAGGTGACGCAAGGCCTCGTGCCGGCTTCGGTCATCGAGAAGATCCTCGCCGCCGGCCGCGAGATGCTGAGCCACCCGATCGAGACGCTGCCGCATGTCCAGGACACGCTCGAAACGCTTGCCGGCAGCTACCGCCTGGTGCTGATCACCAAGGGCGACCTGTTCGACCAGGAGCGCAAGCTGGCGCAGTCGGGCCTCGGCGATTTCTTCGACGCCGTCGAGATCGTCAGCGACAAGTCGCGCCCCACCTACGAGCGCATCTTCGCGCGCCACGGCGACGGTCCCGACAGGGCGATGATGGTCGGCAATTCGCTGAAATCGGACGTCGTGCCGGCGATCGAGGCCGGCAGCTGGGGCGTCTACGTCCCCCACGACCTGACCTGGGTCTACGAACACGTCGACGAGCCGACCGCCGCCGAGCGCTTCCGCAAGCTGCCGCATCTCGGCGAACTGTCGGAGCTCCTGAAGGGCCTCGCCTAACCTCAGCCGCGGCCGATCAGTTTTTCGACGATGGGCTGCAGCCGCTCCGGGGTGATCGGCTTGGCGACCACGATGTCGACGGCACTCGGCAGCGACAGGCTCTCTGGCGTGCCCGCCCGGTTGGACAGCAGGATCACCGACGGCAGGTTGCTGCCCGATGCCAGCCGCAGCGACATGATCGAAGGCATCAGCGCATCGCAATCCCTGTTGTCGCTTCCACCGTCCAGGATGATCGTGCCCGGTGCCAACTTGCGCAACACTGACGCGGCGGTGTCTGGTGCCTCGGAGATCGTCTTGAGGCCCGAGCGTTCGACGATCTTGGCGACGACGACGCGATTGATCGGCGAGCGGCCGACGACCAGCACCTTCGACAGGTCGGCGATCTGGCAGTCGGCAGTGCGCGCATTCGTGCCCGGGCCATGGCTCGGGCTGAGGTCATTCCGCTTCATTGGCTTGGCCGACAGCTGGGGGGCGTTTGTTCAATGCGTGGTTGCGCTCGGTCCCGTAGGTTTCGCGTCATGTATGAGAAGTGTCAAGTATTACACTCAAAATGAGGTGCGACTTTAGTCGTAAATTTCAGCATTCCCGCATGTTGGCTCTAGACCAGGCCGCAGTAGCCTCAAAGCAAATCCCGCCCACGGCATGGCCGCGGACGGGATCTGGGGGGCATGGGTAGGCGGCTTTAGCCGTGCGGTTGCTGGGTAACGATGACGGGGATCAGCAGATCGCCCCAGTTTCCGTTGCCGCCATGGTGGCGGGCCGAGCGGACCAGTTCCACCGAAACGCCGGCCTCGACTGCCTTCATGACCGACTGGTTGAGCCGGTGCAGGTCGTTGGCGACGATACGGATCACGGCCTGCTGGTCGGCGCTCATCGTGGTCGCCTGTTCTTCGGCTCGTTCCTTGACACGGGTACGCGGTGCCATCGTGGTTCTCCTCGGTGTTGCCTTTGCCCTGTTGGGCGTTGCCTCTGGCCGGTGCCCGGAGGCGGTTGCCTCCGGGGCTTTTGCTGTCGCCAGGCCTATTCGGCGGCCGGGCGGAACTGTTCGGTTTCGGTCGACTCGTGCATCGCGGTCGTCGACGACTTGCCGCCGGTGATCGCCATCGACACGGCGTCGAAGTAGCCGGTGCCGACTTCGCGCTGGTGCTTGGTCGCGGTGTAGCCGTTCACTTCGGCGGCGAATTCCGCTTCCTGCAGCTCCGAATAAGCCGCCATCTGGCGATCCTTGTAGCCGCGGGCCAGTTCGAACATGCCGAAGTTGAGCTGGTGGAAGCCAGCCAGCGTGATGAACTGGAACTTGTAGCCCATCGCGCCCAGCTCGCGCTGGAACTTGGCGATCGTCGCGTCGTCGAGGTTCTTCTTCCAGTTGAACGACGGCGAGCAGTTGTAGGCCAGCTTCTTGCCCGGATGCGCCTTGTGCACGGCTTCGGCGAACTTCTTGGCCTGGGCGAGGTCCGGCTTGCCGGTTTCCATCCAGATCAGGTCGCAGAACGGAGCGTAGGCGATGGCGCGCGCAATGCAGGGCTCGATGCCGTTCTTCACCTGGTAGAAGCCTTCCACCGTGCGGCCGGCATCCTTGTCGACGAAGGGCTGGTCGCGCTCGTCGATGTCGGACGTCAACAGCTTGGCGGCTTCCGCGTCGGTGCGGGCGACGATCAACGTCGAAGTGCCCATCACGTCGGCGGCGAGACGCGCCGCGTTGAGGTTGCGGATGTGCGCCGCGGTCGGGATCAGAACCTTGCCGCCGAGATGGCCGCACTTCTTTTCCGAAGCGAGCTGGTCTTCGAAGTGCACGCCGGCAGCACCCGCCTCGATGAAGGCCTTCATGATCTCGAAGGCGTTGAGCGGGCCACCGAAGCCGGCTTCCGCGTCAGCCACGATCGGGGCGAACCAGGTGTCGACCGACAGGCCCTTGCCTTCCGAGGTCTCGATCTGGTCGGCGCGCTGCAGCGTGCGGTTGATGCGCTTGACCAGCTCGGGCGCGGCGTTCGCCGGGTAGAGCGACTGGTCCGGGTACATCGCCGAAGCCGTGTTGGCGTCGGCAGCAACTTGCCAGCCCGACAGGTAGATTGCCTTGAGGCCGGCGCGGACCTGCTGCATCGCCTGGTTGCCCGACATGGCGCCGAGTGCGTTGACGAAGTCTTCCTCGTGGATCAGCTTCCACAGGCGGTTGGCGCCCATCTCGGCCAGTGTCTGCTTGATCTGGACGGAGCCGCGCAGCCGCTTCACGTCCTCCGGCGAGTAGGGGCGCTCGATGCCGTCGAAGCGGCCTTCCGGGGCTGAAGGGACGAGGTTGTAAAAATCGGTCATTGTCGACTCCGTCTGGTCACTTGGTTCTAGGGGCGATCACCGCGTCTTGGGTTTTTGCGGCGATTTCTATGTGACTTGTTTTACATTCCAGCGCCAAAGCGGCCAGAAAATTCAACAATTTGCGGCCGACTTTAGGGAAAACCTGTATTGTGTTTGACAGATGGTCGCTGTAAAATTGTAAAAAATGTAAAAGGATGGGTAGGGCCAAACCCCTACTTTCGTTGTAAAAATAGTGTAAAAGCCGATGGCCGAGCAGAAAATCTTCGCCGGACCGCGCATCCGGCGCATCCGCAACCAGAAGGGCCTGACCCAGACGGCGATGGCCGAGGGGCTGGGTATTTCGCCGTCCTACCTCAACCTCATCGAGCGCAATCAGCGTCCGCTGACCGTCCAGCTCATTCTCAAGCTTGCCTCCGTCTACAAGGTCGATCCCGACGAGTTGCAGGGCGAGGCGCGGGGCTCGATCGCCGTCCTGCGCGAGGTCTTCGCCGATCCGCTTCTGGCTGGCGAGCTGCCGGGCGACCAGGAGCTTGTCGAGATCGCCGAGGCCGCGCCCAATGCGGCGGCGGCGGTGATCAAGCTGTTCCGTGCCTATCGCGAGCAGGCCGAGCGCCTGTCCGACCTGACCGAGCTTCTGGCGCGCGAGGGCCACACCACCGCCCTGTCGGGCGCGCGCCTGCCGATCGACGAAGTTCACGAGGTCTTCGAGCGCCGGCCCAACCATGTCGCCTCGCTGGAGGAGGAGGCCGAGGCCTTCACCTCGCTGCTCGACCCTGGCGACGACCTGTTCGGCGCCTTGAAGGGCTGGCTTCGGCGCGAGCACGGCATCGTCGTCAAGGTGCTGCCGGTCGCCACAATGCCCAACTGGCGCCGCCGCTATGACCGCCATTCGCAGCGCCTGTTTCTGTCCGAACGCCTGTCGCCGTTCGACCAGCTGCGCGAGGTGGCGATGGAGGCCAGCCTGATCCGAATGCAGGTGGCGGTCGCAGCCGAGCTGCAGTCACTGAAGCTCACCTCCGACGAGGCCCGGCGGCTCGCCCGCTTCGAGCTTGGCCGCTATGCGGCACATGCGTTGATGATGCCCTACCAGGCGTTCCACTCGGCCGCCCAGCGCGCCCGCTACGATGTCGACGTGCTGCGTTCGCGCTTCGGCGTGTCGTTCGAGCAGGCCGCCAACCGGCTGACCATGCTGCAGCGGCAGGGCGCCTCGTCGGTGCCGTTCTTCATGCTCGAGGTCGACAACGCCGGCAACCGCTTCCGCAAGGCCGGCGCGCAAGGGTTTCCGCAAAGCCGCTTCGGCGGCGGCTGTCCGAAGCTGCCGGTCCACGCCGCCTTCACCCAACCCGGCCAGATCTTCGTCGAGGCCGTCGAGATGCCCGACGGCGCCGAGTTTCTGTGCGTCGCCCGCACGCTGGAAGGCCCGCAAGGCGCCTTCAGCGAACGCCCGCGCCGCACGGCGATCCTGCTAGGCTGCGACATCGCCTTCCGCGACGAGATCGTCTATGGCGCAGCCTTGCCGGCCCAGGCCGTCGGCGCCAAGCCGGGCGCTGTGGCGGCGACGCCGATCGGGCCTGCGTGCCGGCTTTGCGAACGCTCGGGCTGCCTGTCGCGCGCCGAGCCGCCGATCACCAGGCCGCTCGGCCTCGACGAGATGGTGACCGGCCTGTCAGCCTTCGATTTTCAATAGGCGGCGCGGCGTCAGGCCGTCAGCTTGGCAAGCGCCTCGGCGTCGTCCTCCTGCCAGGTCCCGGACAGGGCGAGGGCGTGGGCAGTGGATGAATCCACAGGGCGTCCGTAGAGGAAGCCCTGCGCTTCGTCGCAGCGGCGGTCCTTCAGGAACGCCGCCTGGAAATCAGTCTCCACGCCTTCGGCAAGCACCGGGATCGACAGCTTGTGGCCGAGTTCGATCACCGTCTCGATGACGCTCGTCGCCTGTGCCTGGCGGCCGAGCGCGTTGAGGAAGGTGCGGTCGACCTTGATCTTGTCGAAGGGGAACGAAAACAGCGTCGACAGTGACGAATAGCCGGTACCGAAATCGTCCATGGCGACACGTACGCCCAGCGCCTTGATCTTGCGCAGCACCAGCAACGCCTGGCCGGGATTTTCGATCAGGATGGTCTCGGTGATCTCGATCTCGAGACGGGAGGCCTCGAGGCCGGTTTCATCAAGGATTTCCGTCAGCCGCTCGGCGAAGTTCGGACGCATCAGCTGTACCGGCGACACGTTGACGGCGACGCCTGTCGGTGCCGGCCATTGCGTCGCCTCGCGGCACGCCTGTCGCAGCACCCAGTCGCCGATGTCGACGATGATGCCGGTCTGTTCGGCCACGGGAATGAAGTCGGCAGGCGAGACCTCGCCGAGCTGCGGGCTGGTCCAGCGCAGCAGCGCCTCGAAGCCGAGCAGCCGGCGCTGCTTCATCGATATCTGCGGCTGGAACACCAGGCGCAGCGCACCCTCGGTGATCGCGCTGCGCAGGCCGATGGCGATCTGCCCGCGGCGGCGGCCGTCTTCGTCGGCGTCCGCGTCGTACCAGCACCAGCTGCCGTCCTGCAGCTTCTTGGACCGGTACATCGCCAGATCGGCGCGCATGGTCAACTCGTCGATGCTGTCGCCGTCCTTGGGATGGACCGCGATGCCGATGCTGGCGCTGGTCGAGAAGCTTGCCTTGCCAAGTTCGTTGGGGCGCGAGAAGGCGTCCGCGATGCGGGCGGCGAACTCCTCGACCTCGTTGTCCCGGCTGAAGGATTTCACCGCGATGAACTCGTCGCCGCCGATGCGGGCGAAAAACTCGCCCGCGACAAGGGCCGCGCGCATCCGCGCCGTCGTCTGGGTCAGCACCGCGTCGCCGGCTGCGTGGCCGTAGACGTCGTTGATTTCCTTGAAGCGGTTGAGGTCGACGGCAATGATCGCAAGCGACGTTCCGGCGGCCTTCTTCAGCCGCAGCGGCAACTCGTCGCGAACCGCGGCCCGATTGGGCAGGCCTGTCAGCGGGTCGTGCATGGCAAGATGCCTGTAATGCGCGACCGCGTCCTGTTCGCTCTGCTCCTCAGCCAGGTGGGTGACCGCTCCCAGCACCACCACCAGGATGGTCACGGCGACGACCAGCAGTGCCAGCACACTGTCCGACATCAGCTGGCCGGGCACGGCGACGCGCGGGTCGGGCGTGATCTGCACGGCGCCCATGGCCGAGAAATGCATCATGCCGATGCCGAGGATCAGCGCTGCAATGCCGGCAATCTGGCTTCGGCGGGTGTCGCCGCGCGCCACCCGGTTGGTGGCGACCATGCCGAGCAGGGCACCGGCAACGATCGAGAACGTCACCAGGCCGGGATCGTAGGAGACGGTGCCGGCAACGACGAAGCCGCGCATGCCGGTGAAATGCATGAGCGCTATGCCCATGCCGATCACGCCGCCGCCGAGTTCGATCGACGGGCCGCGCTCGCCGCTCGCGGCGATCATGAAGCCGGCAAGCGAGGTGACGATGGCCAGGGCCAGCGACAGCACGGTGAAATTGGGTTCGAAGCCGTGCTCCACATTGGGGATGAAGCCCAGCATCGCCAGGAAATGGGTCGTCCAGATCGTCATGCCGCCGGCGACGCCGGCCATGAACACGAAGGCTGCGTGCTTGGCGCGGCTGACGTTGCGGGCGCGCGAAAACAGCCGCATCGACACCATGCTGCCGATGGAGCAGATGAGCAGCGCCGCACCGACGAAGCGGTAATCGTGTTCGACAACGAGGCAGTTGAGTACGGTCAGCATGAGCGATCCCCGGGCAGGCGGTCGTTATCGGGGCTAATTCTTGCCGATCCGTTTCGCTGCACCGCAGCACGATCGAATCTGGTGAATTGACCGTGAACAGACACCCCGGGCCGAGGACGCGCCTCGGTCCGAGGCCGGTCTGGTCAGCCGCGCCGCCCGAGCACCAGCGCGGCGATCGCGGCCATGACCGCTATGCCGCCGACGGCCAACCCGGCGTAGATGTACGTGCCGGCGAATCCAAACGTTGCGATCATCGGTTGGCTGACGAAGGGCGAGATGAACTGGCCGGCAAAGACGCTTGCCGTCATGCCCCCGGCGATGCGGCCGCGCATGTCGGGAGCCGCCGCTGCCATGGCGGCGGCGGCGATGTTGGGCATCATCATGCCGAGTCCCAGGCCGACCACCCCGGCCGCCGCCAGCACGTGCGCGAGCGTGTCCGCCAACCCAAGGAGGATATATCCGGCGGCCGTCAGGCCGAAGGCGAGACCGAACACGCCGGTCAGCCGGAGCCTTGCGCGCAACCGGTCATAGGACAGGGCGACGACCGCCCCCACCAGATTGCCGACGCCAATCGCCAGTCCCGCCACGGCGGGCGATCCGATGCCCATGGCGTTGAGATGGAACGGCAACTGCGTCGGCAGCAGGTAGAAGGCGATGCTGTTGATCGCCGCTGCGGCGTAGACGGCGATGACGGCCAGCCACAATGTCCCGCCGCCGCCCGGTGCGGATGCCACGGTGGCGGACGGCCTAGCCCGAACCGGCTCGTTGATGAAGGCCAGCACCGCCGGGATCAGCAGCAGCGACAGACCATAGACGGCAAAGGGCGCGCGCCAGTGCATCTCGGCCAGCAATCCGCCGCCGGTCAGGAACAACAGTCCGCCAAAGCCGACGAAGGCCGACTGGTAGCCCATGAAGCGATCGCGGGCGGGTCCGCTGAAATAGTCGCCGACAAGCGCGGTTGCGGTGGTCATGATGCCGGCCACCGCAACGCCGAGCAGCGCCCTGCCGATCAGCAGCCCCATGAGCGAATCGCTCATCAGGCCCGACATGCCGCTCAGTCCATAGAGCAGCGCGGTGACGATCAGCAGCGGCCGCCGGCCGAAGCGGTCGGCCAGCCCGCCTGCGAAAGGCGCGCACAGCACGATGAACAGCGCCGGCAGGGTGAGCACGAGCCGGGTCAGGATCTCGACATTGGCGCTGCCCGCGAAATGGCTTTCGATCGCCGGCAAGGAGGGGGCGATGGTCGCGCCCGACATGATGGTGAGCGAGCTGACCAGCAACAGGGTCGCATTGCGGCCCGCATGGCGCTCCGGCACCGGCGTCGTCGTCGCGACCTGGATCTGCTGGGCGATGGTCATGCTGCTACCTCTATGTAGGGCGTGTTGGCGCGGGCCTCGCGCAGGTTGATCGCCCACCACTGCAGGCGTGCCAGCAGGAAGGCAAGCGCCCGGCGCGGTTCGCCCGGTTCGATCAGCGCGCCGCTGGCATCGAATTTCTTCGAGGCGAAGGCAAAGCTCACCGTGTCGCGTATTGCCACGACGTGGAGTTCGGCGAAGACCAGCCGCAACTGCTCGATGGCGCGCAGGCCACCTGAGATGCCGCCATAAGAGACGAAGGCAAGCGGCTTGGCCTGCCATTGGACGCTGTGGGCGTCGATCAGCGCTTTGAGGTCGGCGGTGTAGCCGTGATTGTATTCGGGCGTCACGATGATGAAGGCATCCGCATCGCCGAGACGTTCGGCGATATCGTGGCGGTTGTGGCCGAGATCGCGGGGATCGACAAGCTCGAGCGCGAAGTGGTCGTGCCGGCGGATCTCGGATGCGACCCATTTGGCCACGACGTCGCAGAAGCGGCCCTGGCGGGCGCTGCCATAGATCACGGCGAGCTTGGTCTTCGGGGGCATTTCAGCGTGGCTCCATGTTTCAATGCGGGCGTCGGAGCGCTGTCTGTAAAACCTCAAGCTTAGTTGAGGTCAAGCGCTTAATTGCCAAGCCGGGGGCTTTCTCGGATGCTCATGCGAGTGCCCTAATGAGACAGGGGCTCTGGACCTCGCCAAGCCATCGCCGCTCGGCTATCGGTGGCCAGGCGTGTGCGGTCCAATCACGCCCAGGGGAGGCGACGGACGCACGCATGAGCGAACAGGCAACGACATCGCGACCGGGCTCGACCGGCAGCTCGGGCGAGCAGCGCATTGGCGTGTTGCTCGTCTTCCTGTCGGCGCTGATGTGGAGCCTGGGCGGCGCCATTGCCCGCTTCATCGAGGCTTCCGACAGCTGGACCGTGGTGTTCTGGCGCTCGTTCTGGGCGGCTGCTTTCCTGCTGGCCTTCATGGCCTGGCGCGACGGCCTGCGCGGCACGCTGCGATTGTTCCGCGAAATGGGTATTCCCGGCCTGCTCGTGGCGATCTGCTTTGCCACCGCCTCGACCTCGTTCGTCGTGGCGCTGAGCTACACCACCGTCGCCAACATCCTTCTGATGCAGGCCGGTGTACCGCTGCTGGCGGCGCTGTTTGCCTGGATATTGTTTCGCGAACGCGTGGCCGCCGCGACATGGGTGGCGATCTTCGCGGTCATCTCGGGCGTCGCCATCATGGTCTCCGAATCGCTCGACGGCGCCGTGTCGCCCATTGGCGACGGCCTCGCCTTGCTGATCGCCGTGGCGTTCTCCATTGCCACCGTCATCACCCGCCGTTTCGCCCATGTCAGGATGACCCCCGCCACCTGCCTCGGCACCCTGATCGCCGCGATCTTTGCCGCCTCGCAGGCGTCGATGTTTGTGGTGACGCCGCGCGACATGGGTTTCCTGTTCGCTTTCGGCGCGCTCAATCTCGGCCTCGGCCTCGCCTGCTTTGCCACCGGCGCAAGGCTCATCCCGGCGGCCATTGCCGCGCTGATCGGAACGTTCGAGACGCTGCTCGGCCCGATCTGGGTCTGGCTCGTCCACGCCGAGGTGCCGTCGACCCGCACCATCGTCGGCGGCGCCGTCATCTTCTCCGCCCTGCTCGTGCATCTGACCTTGGAATTCAGGCGCCAGGCACGGCCCCAAAGGCCGGGCGTCACGGGCGTCCCCATGCCTGACTGAGCGATGGCTTGTTTGCCATTGACAATGCTACCGTCCGGCGGGCAGGCTGAGCCCCGAGGGTAACAACAACACAGGCGTATCTTGCCAGGTTCCACTGCCGGGGCTTCGGTGTCCGCAGCTGTAAATCGCCATAACGTTTGCGCCGAGCTGCGAGCCGGCGGGAGCGCGCTACCTTCATCACTCGATTTTTGTAGGATCAGGATGTGCCGGGACGGGCGCGTCCGTGAAAGGAGACTGCCATGAACCGTAGAGCGCTTTGGCTGACCGCCGCGTCAGCCTTGATCGCTGTTGTATCGACCGCATCCGCATCCAACGCCCAGGAGCGGGTCGTCAACGTCTACAACTGGTCCGATTACATCGATTCCTCGATCATCGAGGACTTCACCAAGGAGACCGGCATCAAGGTCGTCTACGACGTCTATGATTCCAACGAGATTCTCGAGACCAAGCTGCTCGCCGGCGGCAGCGGCTACGACGTGGTTGTCCCGACGGCCAGCCCGTTCATGGCGCGCCAGATCCAGGCCGGCGTCTACCAGAAGCTCGACAAGTCCAAGCTGCCGAACCTCGCCAACATGTGGGACGTCGTCAGCCAGCGCACCGCCGCCTACGATCCGGGCAACGAATACTCGGTCAACTACATGTGGGGCACGGTCGGCATCGGCTACAACGAAAAGAAGGTCAAGGAAGCGCTCGGCATCGACAAGATCGACAGCTGGGACGTGGTCTTCAATCCCGAGCAACTGGCCAAGCTCGCCGATTGCGGCGTCTACGTCCTCGATTCGCCGACCGACATCTTCCCGACGACGATGAACTATCTCGGCCTCAATCCGCAGTCGACGGCGCTCGATGACCTGAACAAGGCGGAAGAAGCCCTGCTCAAGATCAGGCCGTCGATCCGCAAGTTCCACTCGTCGGAATACATCAACGCGCTCGCCAACGGCGACATCTGCCTGGCTGTCGGCTGGTCGGGCGACGTGTTCCAGGCGCGTGACCGCGCCGCCGAGGCGGACCAGGGTGTCGTCGTCGATTACGTCGTGCCCAAGGAAGGTGCCGAGATGTGGTTCGACCAGATGGCGATTCCGGCCGACGCACAGCACGTCGCCGAAGCGCACGAGTTCATCAACTACATGATGAAGCCCGAGGTCGCGGCCAAGGCGTCCAACTATGTCTACTACGCCAACGGCAACAAGGCGGCACAGCCTCTGCTCGAAAAGGACATCATCGAGGATCCGGCGATCTATCCGGACGATGCCATGCTGGCGAAGCTGTTCACCGTCGCGCCCTACGATCCCAAGACCCAGCGCACGGTCACCCGCAGCTGGACCAAGATCGTCACGGGACAATAACGGTCCACGGCTATCCCGGCGCCTCTGGCGCCGGGATTTGGCTTCGGGGCAAGGGGACGGAGGGGACCATGAAATCGCTCGGCAACATCCGCAGGGAGTTTGCGCCCTGGAACCAGCCTGACGCCAAGCCCTACATCCAGTTCAAGAACGTCACCAAGCGTTTCGGCGACTTCACGGCCGTCAACAACCTGTCGCTGTCGATCTATGAGCGCGAGTTCTTCGCGCTGCTCGGCGCTTCGGGCTGTGGCAAGTCGACCTTGCTGCGCATGCTCGCCGGCTTCGAGGAGCCGACGTCGGGCCAGATCCTGCTCGACGGCCAGGACCTGCGCGGCATTCCGCCCTACCGGCGACCGGTCAACATGATGTTCCAGTCCTATGCGCTGTTCCCGCACATGACGGTCGAGCAGAACATCGGCTTCGGCCTCAAGCAGGACGGCATGGCCAAGGCCGATATCGACACGCGCGTCGCCGAGATGCTCAAGCTGGTCAAGCTCAGCCAGTTCGCCAAGCGCAAGCCGCACCAGCTTTCGGGCGGCCAGCGCCAGCGCGTCGCGCTTGCCCGCGCCGTCGCCAAGCGGCCCAAGGTGCTGCTGCTCGACGAGCCGCTCGGCGCGCTCGACAAGAAGCTGCGCGAGGAAACCCAGTTCGAATTGATGGACCTGCAGCAGACGCTCGGCCTGACCTTCGTCGTCGTCACCCACGATCAGGAAGAGGCCATGACCATGGCCGACCGCATCGCCATCCTCGACAAGGGCGAGGTGATGCAGGTGGCGACGCCGGCCGAGGTCTACGAGGCGCCGGGCTCGCGCTTCGTCGCCGACTTCGTCGGCAACATCAACATGTTCGAGGGCAAGGTCGCCGAGCGTGACGGCGCCGGCGCCACCATCGCCAGCGCCAATGGCGTCACGATCCGTACCGCCAATGCCGGCGACGCGCCGGCGGGAACCGAGGTGACCTTCGCCATCCGGCCGGAGAAGATCAAGGTCTCGTCGAAGAAGCCCGAGGGCGGCGACAATGTCCTGGAAGGCGAGGTCTACGACATCGCCTATCTCGGCGACATGACCATCTTCCACGTCCAGCTCGGCAATGGCCAGGTGGTCAAGGCAAGCTCGCTCAATGCGACGCGCGGCACCGAGGATCCGCTGAGCTGGGACGACAAGGCGTGGATTTCCTTCCGCAACGACGCCGGCGTCGTTCTGACGCGATAGGTGGAGATATGACGCGCGCCCTGTCCGCCATCACCAACCGCCTCGTCATCCTCGTTCCCTATCTCTGGCTGCTGTTCTTCTTCCTCATTCCGTTCGTCATCGTCTTCAAGATATCGCTGTCGACGACGGCGATCGCCATGCCGCCCTACACCCCGGTCCTTGGCCTCGCCGACGGCTTTTCGGGGCTGATGTCGCAGATCGGCGAGTTCAGCTTCGACAATTACCTGTGGCTGACCCAGGACGCGCTCTACTTCAACGCCTACGTATCGAGCGTGGTCATCGCAGCCATCTCGACGTTCCTCGCGCTGCTGGTCGGCTATCCCATCGCCTATGGCATGGCCCGCGCCCCGGCGACGATCCGGCCGACGCTTTTGATGCTGGTGATCCTGCCGTTCTGGACCAGTTTCCTGATCCGAGTCTACGCCTGGATCGGCATCCTCAAGCCCGAGGGGCTGCTCAACCAGATGCTGCTCGGCACCGGCATCATCGACCAGCCGCTGGTCATCCTCAACACCCATACGGCGATCTTCATCGGCATCGTCTACTCCTACCTGCCGTTCATGATCCTGCCGCTCTATTCGGCGCTGGAGAAGATGGACTATTCGCTGATCGAGGCGGCGCAGGACCTCGGCTGTCCGCCGATTTCGGCCTTCTGGAAGATCACGTTCCCGCTGTCGCTGCCCGGCGTCATCGCCGGATGCCTGCTGGTCTTCATCCCGGCGGTCGGCGAGTTCGTCATCCCCGACCTGCTCGGCGGCTCGCAGACGCTCATGATCGGCAAGACGTTGTGGAACGAGTTCTTCGCCAATCGCGACTGGCCGGTTTCGTCTGCGGTGGCCGTCATCCTGCTGCTTTTGCTGGTCGTGCCGATCATGTTCTTCCAGCAGGCGCAGGCGCGCGCCCAGGAAGAGGGGCGCTGACATGAACGCGAGCTGGAGCCGTTTCAACATCACGGCCATCGTGCTGGGATTTGCCTTCCTCTATCTGCCGATCGTGCTGCTGGTCATCTTCTCCTTCAACGAATCGAAGCTGGTCACCGTCTGGGGCGGGTTCTCGACCAAGTGGTATGTCTCGCTGTTCAACAATCAGGGCCTGATGGACGCCGCTTGGGTCACCATCCGCGTCGGCCTGGTCTCGGCGACCCTGGCGACCGTGCTCGGCACGCTCGCCGCCCTGGCGCTCACCCGCTACACCCGTTTCCGCGGCAGGGTGCTGTTTTCGGGCATGGTGTTCGCCCCGCTGGTCATGCCCGAGGTCATCACCGGCCTGTCGCTGCTTTTGCTGTTCGTCGCCGTCGGCCTCGATCGCGGCTTCTTCACGCTCACGCTCGCCCACATCACCTTTTCGATGTGTTTCGTGGCCGTGGTGGTGCAGTCGCGGCTGGTCACCTTCGACCGCTCGCTCGAAGAGGCGGCGATGGATCTCGGCGCCCCGCCGGTCAAGACCTTCTTCCAGATCACGCTGCCGGTCATCCTGCCGGCAATCATTTCCGGCTGGATGCTGGCCTTCACGCTCTCCATCGACGATCTGGTGATCTCGAGCTTCACCTCGGGGCCGGGCGCGACCACGCTGCCGATGAAGATCTACAGCCAGGTCCGGCTCGGAGTGACGCCTGAGATCAACGCCGCCTGCACCATCCTGATCGGCATCGTCGCCATTGGCGTCATCGCCGCCTCGCTGGTCAACAAGCGTCGCGAAGTCCAGCGCCTGCGCGACGAGCAGGCCGCGCAGCGGGGGTAGGCAGCGCTGTTCCCGGCGGCCCCGCGGCGGTCCTCTCCTCGCTCAGGGATTGGGGGCGGTGACGGCTCTCGGCTTGGCCACCATCTGCACCTGGCCGCTGACGGTCACGGACATGTCGCGGTCGTTTCGGTTGCTCATGTTGACGCTGCTGCTGACGCCCGTGATTTCACAGCTCTCGGCAAATGCCTCGACGACGAGTTCGCAACTGTTCTTGATCATCCGGTAGACGGACTCTACCGCCGCCTTTTGCTGCGCTTCGATGTCCTGCGACTTGTCGAACGGCATGGAAATCGTGATGTTCGATGACAAGGCGATGTACCCGTCGGGCGCGCGACCGCCTCTCATTGGCATCGTCTGCGCCCATGAAACTGCGTTCGATGCGATCAACATGGCGGCTGCGAGGTAAAATATTCTCATTTCTATCTCCAATCGAAGTCACCATAAGATGACGTGATGATCGAACGAAGGATAAAGTCCATGCTGAAGATTTTATGCATCCGGTAGATTTGGATTTGTCTTGAGTATCGATGGCAAGACGGAATTGTCGGTTGGCGGCACGGCCAACAGATCCGGACTCTTTCAGGTGAAGATGGACTCGGAACATGCGGCGGTCGCAGTCGACCGGCCGGTCCGCAAGCATCTGCTGATCTTTGGGAGAACCCGAAAAGGGTAACCTTTCCAAGGGTGTGTCGCTGGATAAGCCAAAGTCGCCGTGATAGCGTCATGGCGATCAACTTTGAGGAGTAGGGGTAATGACGCGTTTTCTCGCTACGGCTGCAGTTTTGTCTTTCGTCGCATTGGCCGCTACGGCCTGTAACACCCCGCAAGAACGTGCCGTTGGCGGCGGTGCGGTGGGTGCGGTCGGCGGCGCCCTGGTCGGCCAGGCCATCGGCGGCAACACCGGCGCAACCGTGGCGGGCGCGGTCATCGGCGGTCTCGCCGGCGCCATGATCGGCGCGGGCACCGCTCCCGGCGAATGCCGCTACCACCAGTACGACAACCGTGGCCGCCCGATGTACGACCGCAACGGCAGGCCGGTGACCTACCTGGCCCCCTGCCAGTAACAATCGCCGCGACGATACATTCGTCCTCGGAAACAAAAAAACGGCACGCTTCGACCGAGGCGCGCCGTTTTCTGTTTCGTGCGTTGCTGCCGGCTGCCCGGCGGCGATTCGTGGAAAGGGTGCGCGGTCCGAATCGTGCTGCCGGAGGGACGAGCCATTGCGAGGAAGATCGGCTGACGCGCAACGCCGGCAGGAAAACCTGGCCTGGCCGCTCGCGATGATGTCGGGAAAGGAGAATGGTACGGTTGGGTGGGCTCGAACCACCGACCTCCGGATCCACAATCCGAATTCACGTATTGAAAATATTCAGTTTTTCGACGTCATGTCGCGTCTATGTCGCGTCAAGATAGGAGCGCTGCCTCGGCCGCGGCCAATTCTTCGGCGTCATCGCCCCGTGGGAACAGGTGTCCATAGACGTCCATGGTCATGGTGATGGACGAATGCCCCATACGTTCCTGCACCACCTTGGGCGGCAGTCCTAGGCCTCCGTCGGCCTGGCGGTTGATGCACCACGACGCGTAGAAGTGGCGAAGTGCATGGAGCCCCTTGTACCTGGCTTCCAGGATCGGCTCCCCCTTGTTGTCAACCTCGCCAGTGTCGACCGAAATGCCTGCCTTCACCTCGGCAGGCTGTACACCTCGACGGACGATGTTGTTCAACTGCTCGACCTTCCCTTGACCATTCGGGAACACCAGATCGAGCACCGCCGCCTTGTTGCCGTCGGCGTCCACCTTCCCGGTCTCACGCTTCGGGCAGATCAGCTTCCACTCGCGCAGGGTGTTGATGACGATCGGAGGCGCCGGCACAGTGCGCTCTCCCGAAATGGACTTGGGCTTACCAATGGTGTTGAAGCGGTCCGCCCGCTGGTGGACGTGGATCTCGCGCTTGTCGAGGTCGACATCCTTCCATCGTAAGCCGCGAAGTTCCGACGCGCGAAGACCTGTGAATATCGCCGTCAGCAGCAACGGCCGCCAGCGGCCCTCCAGGGCGCCGACGAGGGCCTTGACCTCGTCTCTGGTCGGAATGTCTTCCCCAACCTTCAGCTTGCCCTTCTGGCGCTTCTCCTGGCGACGCTCGCCACCGTTGCGTCGGCCCCGAATGTCTCGCACGACATTCCGGGCAGTTAGGCCACGCTCCTGCGCATCGGCGAGCAGCGAGCCAAGGCTGACCAGCACCTTCCGCACCATTGCTGGCGATCGGCCGGCGCCGCGCAAATCGTCTTCGAGGGACCGCACCGTCGGGATGTTCAGGGCCGATAGCTTCATCTCCCCGATGAACGGCACAATGTGCAGATCTAGGTGGGATCGGTAGCTGTCGACGGTCGTGCGCTCCAAGCCTGCGCCCTCAGCGCTGGCGATCCAGAAAGTACCAGCCTGCTTGACCGTGGCGCTGGCGCTGTCGGCGACGTGGGTTCCCTCGCGCACCTCGACCTTGGCCGTGGCCGCGAAGGTGTCGGCTTCCTTCTTCTTCGCGAACCTCGCCATTTACGTGGAACTCGAGAAGCGTGGGGTGGGCGTGAAGTCGGAAACAATTGCCGCTCGCCAAGGCGAACAGGACCAGCTGATGGCGGTCGTGGCCGACGAAGGCCGCATCGCCGAGTTGGAAGCGACGTTGGGCTCGCTCGCCGCTCGCAAGCACGAGCGAAGGGAAGCTTATCTCGATCGGATGACAAACGAGCTGATTGAAATCGACCGCAGCATCGGCATCCTGCGCCAGGATTTGGCTAAGGCCGAGCTGTTCGAGCGTGCGAGTGTTCTCGCCTCTCCTGTCGCCGGCCGCGTCCAGCAGGTCGAGGTCGGTATCTCAGGTGATGTCGTACAGACCGGGCAGCAGCTGATGGTAGTCGTGCCAGACAGCACCGAACTCGAGATCGAGGCGATGTTGCTCAACAAGGACAAAGGTTTCGTTCGCGAGGGCCAGGAAGCCCGCATCAAGCTCGAGGCCTTCCCCTTTACTCGCTACGGAACACTCGACGGCCAGGTGACTACGGTTTCCAACGATGCCATTTCGGCTGGTGCTACCGCAGGGACCGGCGGCGGCACAGCCCAAGGCACATCGGGGCCACTAGTGTTTCCTATTCGTATCAAGCTAGATCAAAGCTCAATTCGTGCCGATGGCGAAGACGTAGCCGTTACTCCAGGAATGTCGATAACGGCAGAAATCAAGACTGGCAGCAGGCGGATACTGCAGTTCTTGCTCGATCCGTTAATGGAGATAAAAGATGAAGCCTTCAACGAACGGTGACCCGCGACAAAAAAGAATGATATACTCTAAAGCGCTTTTCTTCGCGGCAATATCGTTAGTTATTGCAATAAATATAGTTATCTTTATCTTCTTGTACTCTTCATACGATATGGACAGGGAGTTCATTATTCTAAGAGAGTCTAGTTATATTTTATTTGCTATGAATTGGATAAAATGGACAATTATTCTGAATATATATACGTCATTGCCGACAGTCTTAGTCATTTCAATAGCAGCTCTATTCCTAAAGTCGAGAATAAGGTAGATATCCAACAACAGGATTACAGCCATGGGAAGCTCACTCCTTGAAAGAGACTTAGAACGATTCAACGAGATAATGCGCGACGCCAAGGTTACGTTTAGCTTCAACTCGCTTGATGTCGGATACTATGAGAATGGAACACGAATGACATCGAGAGCCGGAGCCTGGTATTCGGTACCAAGCCTCGGCCAAAGCGCGGTCAACAATAATATAAATTCCATCGAAATGGCCGCTCGTGAATTCAACATAAGCAAAGATCTTCTAAGTGCCGTCGTGTACACCGAGAATTCCCATAGCTGGAAGGATCTTCTTGCTCCTGATTTCGTAAAAGGCTCGTACCTTCCCGGTAATGTACAAGCACGGTGGTCCGATATCATTCCGGGAACAACACCTTCGACCTTAGCCAACAATCCGCAGCAGAATATTCGCGTCACGGCCAAGGTGCTTTCTGAAATAGCGAAGCGTTTGGCAATCCCAACCCCTCAGGCAATCGCTAGTCTTTTCCAAGGCTTAGGATACCAACGGGTAACCTACTACGGCTTGACAGTAGCTGACTACATGAAAAGCCGCCCTTGGGATTCAACTCCAAATACAGGTGGCCTCTCTCCTGAGGAGAGGGACGAACGTAACAAGGGAATGACTGGCGGGAGACTCCCTGGCAAAGACAAAGATGATCGCGACATGGCGAAGCCGTCTTCGCCGAGCCCGCGCCCAACGCACGACACGCCGTTTGGGAACAACCGCCCAGCAGATCCTCGAGCGGCCGACCGTGTCGCCGGAGTTTCGCCAAATGGCTTGAGATCGGAGTCTACTCAGAACGAGAGATCCCGTCGCGAGCCAACGATTTCTCGCAATCCGTACGACACCATGCGCGACCGCGATCGAGACACTTCTCGCGATCGCACACCCAGCGGCGGCACGGGAGGTGGCGGAGGCGGACGCGAGCGTGCGACGCAAGGCGGCAGTAGCGGCCGGTCACCCAACTCATCCAGTGGCATCAGCGGAGGCTCAGGCGGTGGCGGCGGTGGCCGCGAGCGTGCGACGCAAGGCGGCAACAAAAGCCGCGATACGTACGACAGAAATGGTGGATACGGCAGCCCAGATCGTGGAATGGGCGGTCGCGGCATTGGCAGCCAGCCTGTGCTGCTCGACATAGCCGGGAATGGCATCACGGTTGACACCATCTCGACCTCATCGCAGTTCCTCGATCTCAAAGGTGATGGCTACCAGCATCGCACGGCCTGGGCCGGCAAAGGCACAGGCGTACTGGTCATCGATGCCGATGGCGACGGCAAGATCAGCCGCTCGAGCGAGTTCGTCTTCACCGAATGGGACGCGACGGCAACGGGCGACCTTGCAGCGATCAGGAGCGTGTTCGACACCAATGGCAACGGCAAGCTCGACGCGGGCGACGCACGCTGGAACGACTTCAAGGTCATGGTCGACGGCCAGCTAGTGACGCTTGCCTCGTTGGGCATCGTCTCGATCGACCTTACGCCGACTGGCAGCGGCCAGCGTTTTGATGACGGTTCGGCGGTGACAGGGACCACCGTCTACACCAAGTCGGACGGTTCGACAGGGGCCGTGGGGGATGCCGTCCTCGTATCGGATGTCAATGGCTATGTCATCAAGCGCACGACCACCAACAATGCCGACGGTTCAACTACTCTCGCCATCGACGGTTACGACAAGGAAGGCCAGGTCGCCTTCCGCAATACCATTGTCACCAGTGCCGACGGTCTGACCAAGACCACCCAATTCGACGACGATGGCAACGGCACCTGGGACCGCTCGCAGGTCGAGACATTGCGGCAGGCAGCCCCCTTCCAGGCCGGCACCGTCGCCCCACTGCCGTACATTCCTCCTGTCAGCCCTACGGATATCGTCGGAACGCCTGGGGGCGACTTCTTGGTCGGCACTGCCGGCGACGACGTGATCCGCGGCGGCGACAATGACAGTGTGAAAGGGGGCGCGGGCAATGATTATTTGATTGGTGAATCAGGCAATACACAGGTCACCTACGACGGATATGCCGCCGACTATACATTCACCTTGAACAACGACGGCTCGATCACTGTTTCCAATCCTGTTTATGGTGTCGATACGTTAATCGGCATCGACAGCATCTGGTTTGCCGATGAACAGAAATGGTGTTTCATTCACGAGCAGGTCCCTGGGGCGCCATTGTCGATCGGCACTGGGAACAGCAACGCATTCTGGGGAACGGCACACGGGGACACTATTTTGTTCACGGGCGGTTCGGGCAATTACGTCGATGGCAGCGCTGGAATCGACACAATCGTCTTTGTGGGAGACGTGATCGACTATCGGATCGAAGGACAGGGCGTCAATTTTACCGTTACTCGGGTCTCCACGGGCGATGCGGTCCAATTCCAGAACGTTGAATATCTCAAATTCGGCAGCGGCCCTGCGCTTTCTATTGCCGACATCGTGGCGGCCTCCGGTCATGCGCCAGGTTCGCACTGGGGCACGGCCGATGTTGTCGACCGCACCCGCACAAGGACGATTTCCAATTATGCCGCAGATGGAGCGCTTCTCAACCGGACGACCATCATTACAAGCGCGGACCGCAAGACGGTAACGACTTATGTCGACCAGGACGGGGACGGCATCAATGACCAGACCCAGACCTATGTGAAGATCGCCGACGGCTCTTCGACAACCACGGTGACGCAGTTCGCGCTTAATGGTGCCGTTCTGAGGAAGGTTGAGACCACGTCAAGCGCCGACGGCCTGATCGAAGTCGTGCGCACGGACTCGACCGGAAGCGGCACCTACGAACTCGTTGAGACCGAGACCACAGTCATCGCCGCCAATGGGACCAGGACGAAGACATCAGAGACACGCAGCAGCAACAGCACGCTGGTCGCCAACGAGGCCGAGATCACCAGCGCAGACGGCAAGACCAAAACGGCCCAGGTCGACGCCAACGGCAACGGTCAGTTCGAGACTCGTGTCGAAAGTGTCGTGACCACCGACGCGGCCGGGGCAACTGTAACCACAGTCACCACCTACAATGCTGACAACACCGTCCGCGGCAGTTCGGTCACCACCAAGAGCGCCAATGGCCTCAGCACCGTTGAAGCGGCCGACCTCGACGGCAACGGCACGACCGACGTCACCTCTTCCGATGTCAGCGTTGTCGCTTCCGACGGCAGTCGCACACAGACCGTCCAGGACACAGCCAACAATGGAGCACTGCTCGGCAGGACCGTTCGGATCACCAGCGCGGATGCCAAGGCAATAAGTATCACAACGGATGCCAACGGCGATGGCGTTACGGACTCGACAAAGACCATCCTGGTCGATGCAGCGGGTGCAACGGCGGCCACCACCAGCCTGTTCAACCCGAACGGCACTTTGAAGTCACGGCTGCTCGAGCAATCGGATACAGCGGGGCTTTCTGTCACCACCAGGACCGACATCAATGGCGACGGCACTGATGACCTCACTGTCACCGTTGTGACCGTGACCAATGTCGATCTGAGCCGTACCCGCACAGTGCGGACGCTGAGCGCCAATAATACGCTGATCGGCAGCATTGCCACGACGACCACGGCAGACAGCCTCTCGCAGACTGCGCGCGAAGACATCAATGGCGACGGCACAGTCGACAAGACGACCGCGTCGGTGATGGTGCTCAATGCCGATGGCAGCCGCAAGGAGACAATCACCGAAACCAGTGGCAACGGCACTCTGCTTGGCAGGACCGAGGAGGTGATCAGCGCCGACCGTAAGACGACCACTCTCACCGTTGATGCCAACGGCGATACCAAGGTCGACCGCACCACCGTCAGTGTCGTCAACGTCGATGGCAGCAAGAGTCTGACAGAGACGGACTTCAATCCGAACGGCACGGTTCGGGCGACATCAGAGACGACCGTCAGCGCCAATGGTCTGACGACGACCGTCAAGGACGACATCAATGGCGACGGCGTGTTCGACGGTTCCGTCCAGGCGCAGACCGTCATCAATGCCGATGCCGGCCGCACCACGACCACGTCCGAGTTCGCAGGCAACGGCACGCTTTTGTCGCGGACGGTCGCAACGGTTTCGGCCAATGGCTTCAAGGCTGAGACACAGGTCGACGCCAATGGCGACGGCACGGTCGAGCGCAAGGTTACCGATGCCACGATCTTCAATGCCGACAGCTCGAAGACACGGACCGTCAGTGAGCTTTCCGGCACCAATGCGCTGATCGGCAAGGCAACCACCATTACCAGCGCCAACGGCCTTTCGGTCGAGGTCCAGGAAGATCTCGACGGCAACGGCACCAACGACAGGATGACGATTTCGACCGCAACGCATGCAGCAACTGGCGCCAGGACCGACACCGTGCTGGTCAAGAACGGCAATGGCGGGCTGGTTTCGGAAACCGTCACGACAACAAGCGCCGACAAGCGCGTTGTCACGAAGGTCACCAATCTGAACGGCGACGCAGTGATCGATGAGAAGAGCACGCTGGTTCAAGGCCATGACGGATCGACGCGGCAGATCGTTGAGACTTACAGTCCGACCGGTACGCTTGCCTCGAGCAGCCTCAGCATTGTCAGCGCCGACGGTCTAACCAAGCGCCTTGCAGTCGATCTCAACGGCGATGGCATTACCGACCGTTCGCACCAGTCTGTAACGGCGCTGGGTGCTGATGGCAGCAGGACCGAAGTCGCTGACGAGTTCAATGGCGACGGCTCAGTCAAGAACCGCACAACAACCACGGTCAGTGGCAATAGCCTGGCCAAGTCGACCGCTTGGGCGGCCTCGGGAACCACTACCAGCCGTTCGATGACCGACACCACCGTCATCAACGCCAATGGCAGCACGACCCAGACGGTCGCCTATCGAAAGGCCAACGACACGCTGGAAAGCCAGACGGTGAAGACCGTCAGCAGCGATCAGCTGACCAGCACCATCACCCAGGATGTCGATGGCAACGGAGCCGTCGATCTGACCGTGACATCCGTGAAGCAGCAGAATGGAAGTCTGATCACGACTTCGTCGGGCGCAAGGTCCACAGCCTTGGGCACCCGCAAGGTTGCGACGGTCACCGCGGACGGACTTTCGACGACCAACGACTACATGGCCAACACGACTTCGACATCCGGGATAGAGTACACGGCCCAACGCGACACGCGTGCCACAACTCTGAACGCCGACGGCAGCAGGGTAGAGGCGAGCGAAAGCATCAAGTATTCAACTGCTGGCGCAGTCTTATCGCGTGCTCGAACCCGCACTACAACCTCCGGTGACGGCTTTGCCACCAGCAGGGAATGGGACCTCGCGGGTGACGGTATCTATGAGCTTACCCAAACCGACAGCACTGTCCTTGCTGGCGACGGCAGTGAAACGCAAACGCTCTCCGAATACGACAGCGGCGTGTTGAGAAAGCAGTATGTCACCACGACAAGCGCCAACGGGCTCGAAGTGGCAACCAGTTGGGACACGTTTGGCACTGACGCGTTCAGCCAGGATGCCACTGACGTCATTACCTTCAACGCCGATGGCACGAAGACACGAGCCGTAACCAACCTGAAGGGTGACGGCTCACAACTGTCTCGGTTTGTCACGGTCACTAGCGCCGATGGGAAATCGACCACCGTCCAGGAAGATATTGACGGCGTGGTCGGAGTCGACAGAACCAAGACAACAACTAGATTGGCACTGGCCGATGGCACTCTTGTCGAAACGCTCCAGACAAAATCTGCGGCCAACGTCCTGCAAGACAAGGAGACGACTACCACCAGCGCTGACGGCCGCACGACGTCGATCGTGCGCGACATCGACGGCGACGGGACGACGGATCAGATGGAGACCACGACCGGCTTTGTTGACGGAACGTCGAAGACAGTGATCACCAACCTTGGTGTCACTGGTGTCAAGGCCAGCGAAACCACGGTCGCGGTGAGTGCCAACGCTCTCGTCACAACCTCCGAGTGGGACTTCGACGGCAACGGCACGATCGACCAGCGCCGCATTGCCACCGAGAGCCTTTTTGGTGACGGATCGCGTCAGACTGTCGCCAACGATACCAATGTCGCTACGGGCTTGCTGCAGAGCAGCGTTACCACTTTTGTGAGCGCTGACGGTCGCCTTACGACCATCAACAACAATATGGATGGCGCGGGTGCGATCGACCGCATCGAGACCATCGCCACAGACATTAGCGGTGGGATAACACGCAAGACCCGCAATGCCACTACCGTCGCCCGCGATGTCGCTCGACTTCTGCCGGGAGAAGTCTACTGGCGGCAGTCGACGGCCTACAATTTGGTGTCAACGACGAGTGCAGACGGGCTGACCACCACCATGCTTGCCGATTACGATGGCAATGGTGGCGATATCTCGACAGCGACCTTCGACCTCACCAGGTTCGAGTATTCGGCTGTTTCGCAGGTCCAAATCGACGGCTCGGTGGTGACCAGCATTACCGAAAAAAATGCAGCGGGTGCCGTCGCCGCGAAAGGTATCATTACAGTCAGTGCGGACGGGCGCGCAAGCACGCTGAGCAAAGACGGCGACAACAACGGCACCTACGAACACATCGAAACGGCGACCACGCAGATCGACGGCTCGATTGTTCATACCGTTGTCGATCTCGACGCTGCAGGCAGAGCAACCAAAAGCGTCGTTAACGGCGTCGACGCGATGGGTAGGGTTGCCTACACGTTGACTGCTGACAAAGCTACCGCGACCCTTGCGCTGACTGGAACATTGAAGCTTGAGGATCTGAGTTTCTCATGGGTAGGATCGGACCTGCAAATTGCCGCAGCACCAATAGCGAACCTAACAGCCAATAAGTTGGTTGCAACGATCGGGAGCGGACTCAACAAGGTGGTTGTTGCAGGCGGGGCAGCGATTGCTTTCAACGTCGCGTCGACCTCTGGCGCAACGATCATTGGAGGAACTACTGCGGATTATCTATTTGGACTTTCCGGCAATGAGCGGCTTGAAGGTGGGGGCGGAGATGACACTCTGTTCGGCGGCGCCGGGGATGATACCATGTATGGAGGTGACGGTGCCGATTTCCTGCGCGGTGAAACCGGAAACGACTACCTTAATGGGCAAAAAGGTACCAACACGTATTCCTATCGAAGGGGCGATGGTGCCGATACTTTTGATGACTATGCCCTAGCGTCCACTACCTTCCTAGACAGACAGATAGCTGGTTATTCCGGCGTTGCTTCTTGGGGGTACGTAGATACGTGGATAAGCGGATATCGCTGGGATACGGCGACAGACCAACTTCAGAAATGGGCAGGGGCAGACGCCGCGACATTGTCTTTCGGAAACGCCATTTCTGCCACTAACCTCCAGTTTTCTTGGTCGGGAAATGACCTTCTAATTGCTTTTGACTCCGGCCCGGTGGGTGACAGCATTAGAATTGTCAACCAACGCGTTAGCGCGCACAAGAACTATCTCGCTTTTGAGGGCGGACCGGCAGTAGATTTTGCCGTGGCCGTCCAAAATGGAACGCTCGCTGGGAGCACGGTCGGGGAATACCTTTTCGGCCTCTCAGGGAACGAACGTCTTGAGGGAGGTGACGGCGACGACAGGCTGCATGGTGGTTCTGGCAACGATATACTGATTGGCGGCAATGGCATTGATACGCTTCACGGCGGCAGCGATGACGACTATCTGAACGGTCAGGCCGGAAACGACATCTATGTTTACCGCCGTGGAGACGGCGCCGATGCAATTGATGATTACACGTTTGCCACAGTAACTCAGGCCGATATTACGGCGGCCAATGCGGTTGGGGTCAACGCTGGCGGTACCGTCAACTACTGGGTCAACGGCTACCGTTGGGAGACCGTCTCCAATCAGTTGCAGAAGAGAACGGGAGGTGGCGACGAGACCATTGCTTTCGATACCTCGATCGCGCTGGACGAGTTGAGGCTCGAATGGGTCGGTCAGGATCTCAAGGTCAAGTTCGCCAATGGACCGACTACCGATAGCATCACGTCGATACAGCATGCCGTCGGGGGTTACGCCGAACACATGTCGTTTGGCGCCGGTCCTTCGCAAAGATTCTGGGCCGCGGCCAGTCTGGGTGCCACGATCACAGGTACGGCAGCGAATGAGTACATGCTAGGTCTCTCCGCCAACGAGCGTCTGGAAGGCGGAGCTGGCAATGACACCCTGATCGGCGGGCTCGGCAACGACACTCTCGTCGGAGGCGCTGGTGCGGACAAGTACGTTTTCGGCGCTGGGCATGGCATGGACACCATCGTTGAAAATGGTGTTGCTGGCGAGCAGGACGAACTGACCTTCGGTGCCGGAATAGACGCGGACGAACTTTGGTTCCGCAAGGTAGGCAACGACCTGGTGATCAATGTACTTGGCACGGACGATCAGGTAACCGTGCAACAGTGGTTCTCCGCTCCGACCACGCATACGGTTGAGAAGATCCGTTCTGGTGACGGCCAGGTTCTCAATTACGCCAAGGTCGACAGCCTGGTTGCGGCCATGGCGGGCTTCCAGCCTGCAACAGGCGTCAGCACTAGTGGGGTCAATGCCAATGACCTGAATGTCAGCGATCCCGGAGCGCTCGGAACGGTTGCCGCAGCGGTTAGGACATCATGGATGGCCGCCTGACGAGGCGTTCACATCGCGCGGCAGCCGGTGCCGGGGCCGCCTGGATCACCGGCCGGCCGCCGCCCTGACCATTATGCACTATCTGCATATTGCCCCGCTGCCGTAAGGTCGCGGGGCTTTTTTTATTGTTGACCCTGTTTTTTCTCGATCTCGGCTAGGAGCGCTCTTAACTGCTCCACTGTGATGACCAAGTTGCAAATCTTGCGGTCACCGCCGGTTGAGTTGCTGTTGGCCCTCATCACGTCGATTTCGATTGGGGTGCCTAGGTCGATGACCGAGTGGTGAGGTGCGCTCACTCGCAACCAGCGATCACTCACAATGCAGTTAAGGCTCATTTTGCCTCGTCGGTTCAACTCACGTTGCTCGTGGTTCACCGGGAACTTCTCGACCTTTGCCATTTGATACCCGTGTTGGCTGCAGATCGATTTCTTGCACGTACCGGCGCTTCTGCCAATCGCCCTGCTGGCTTCGGCTGGCGGGGCTTTTTTGCGTTTCTAGGCCTAGAACTGCCGACCAAGCACCCGACGTCCGGCGTTGGTGATTCGCCAACGGGTCTCTACGTATCCCGGTGACTTGACTGGCATGGTCTCGATTTCGATCAAACCGGCTGTCCTAAGACGTGCCGTGCTTCCTCGGCCCACAATAATCCTCGTGTCCATAGCGCCCCAGTCGTCAGGGGCTTCCCGCAAAACGGCAATTTCAGCATCACTCAAATCGTTGGTCATGTCGCGTCCCATGTTGCGTGGACTAGCCGAGTGTGAGTGAAAACCCTTGGAAATCAAGGGAACTCAGTTGCAACATGAACGCGACATGAAGTGCCCGATCAGGGGGTAGCTTCAATTTCTAATGTCTTGATTTCGTTTGGAAAAAAGATGGTACGGTTGGGTGGGCTCGAACCACCGACCTCCGGATCCACAATCCGGCGCTCTAACCAACTGAGCTACAACCGCGTGCCTTGCTCTGGCGCAGCGTCCTTACGGACAATTCCAACACATTTCAAGAGCTTTGCGAACCATCCACTGCGGCGATTTGTGCCCGCGGCGCGAAGTCGCTGAATTCAGCGGGATATCGACCCCGCAAAAAAGAAAAAGGCCGGCGGGAGGAGGTGCCGGCCTTTTCCTTTGGTGACCAGCGGGAGGAGGTGCTGGCCGCTTCGCCCGGCAGGCAGAGGGAGGAGGAACCGCCCGCCGGGTATCTTGTTCGGTCGCGATCAAGCGGCCTTGAGGTCTTTCAGCGCCTTTTCGAAGGCGGTCTTGACCGGCTTCGAGACGTCTTCGGCGGCCTTCGAGGCAACGGCCTGGAATTCCTTGGCCTGCTCGACGGTCTGCTCGACGCGGCTGCGCAGATAGGAGGTCTGCAGTTCGACGACTTCCGACAGCGACTTGGCGCCGGCGAGGGCCTCGAGGTGCGAGAAGCCGGCCTCGGCATTGCTGCGCAGGGCGGCGATCGCCTTGAGCGACAGCTCGCTGGTCACGCTGCGGGCGTTCTCATAGCTGGTCTCGATGGTCTTCTGGGCCTCTTCGGCGCCGGTCTTGAGCTTGGTGTAGGCTTCCTTGGACTGCTCGACGCCCTTTTCGGCGAAGACGCGGAACTGGTCGGTGGCCTTGGAAACGTCGAAGCTCGGCATTTCGATGGTGTCTGCGAATTCTGCGGTTTTGGTCTTGGACATTGTCTCACCCTGTGACTGGACGGGGTGGCGTCACCCGTCTCGTTTATTCGCATGTCTCATATAGGGCATTTCATTGTGCATTGCAATAAGGATGTTGCAGTGCACAATTTGCGGCCGCTGCGAGGTTAACCACGTGGCGAGAATAATCTCGCTCCATGACACCTGTTTGCTAGACCTTGGCGATGACGGCTTTTATTAACAAAGCGTTAATTACGAGAATGCGTGCCTTGCGGGTTATGTGAATGCCGTCAGCAGCCTATTCCTTCATCGACGTCGCGGTGGTCGATCGTGTCAGGCAGCGTTTCGCTGCCGGCGACGCCATTGTCGTGCTGACTGCCGACCTCGAGGACGTGGTCTGGGCCAATGGTCCGGGTGCCGCCGTGCTCGGCTATGACGACATCGATGCGGTCATCGGCGCGCCCGCGCGCCTGGGACTGGCGGCCCGCCGCCAGATCGCGGCGACCTCGGGCTTTCCTGACATCGGCAGCGACCGCGCCATCATGGTGCGGGTGGCGTCGGGCCTGACCAGCCGCGCCGTTGCCTTCATGGCCAGTTCGGTCCGGCTGCCGGATGGCGAAACCGCGATCATGCTTGCGGTGCCGGCAGGCAAGCCTGCGAAGGACGTTGCCGCCAGCGCCATTAGCGGCTTCACCGAGCCGGGGCATTTCCTCGCCTTTGTCGACGGCCGTGGCGAAATTGAAGCGGCGACCGAAGGATTTGCCGAACTTGGCATCGCCACCTCGACGCTTGCCGGCCTGGTCTCTGCCGTCAGCCGCGAACGCGACCGCATGATCAAGCGGGCCATTCCCGCCGCCGGCGGCTATCTGCCCGCCGGCATGGCGCGGCTTGCCGACGATCCGGCGCGGCATCTGCTTGTCGTCATCGACGAACGCGTCGAGGTCAGTGAAGACGGCCCCGTCGAGCAGGCCCCGCTCGCGCCTGTGCCGGAACCTGTCCGCAGCGCCGATGCCCAGCCGATGCAGGCGACCGCCCCGGTACAGCCGCCGGCCGCCGCGCATGCCGACCACGATCATTGGTATTTCAGCCCGGAGGAACGCGAAAGCCGGGCAGGGGCCGTGGTCCGCGAAATGGCCGCAGCACAACAGCCGCCCAAGGTTGCCGAGCCGGGCTCTGTCGCCGAACTCGTGGACAGGCCGCCGGTGGAGGCTGCCGAGGTCGCCGCACCGCCGGCGAAGCGCGCCGAGCCGCTGGCGGACCGATCGGCGGCACCGGTCCGTTTCGTCTGGCGCACCGATGCCGAAGGCCGTTTCAGCGCTATTTCGCCCGAATTCGCCGCCGTCGTCGGCGAGCATGCCGCCGATGTCATCGGCCGGCGCTTCCAGGACGTGTCGAACACCTTCGAGCTCGATCCATCGGGCGAAATCGCCGGCCTCTTGCAGCGCCGCGACACCTGGTCGGGCCGTTCGGTGCTGTGGCCCGTCGCCGGTTCCGAACAGCGAATCCCGGTCGATCTGGCAGCTTTGCCGGTCTATGGCCGCGACCGCAGTTTCGAGGGTTTCCGAGGGTTCGGCGTCGCACGCCCGGCCGAAGCCGTGATCGATCACGAGCGCATCGGCCTGGCGCTGGTGCCCAACGGCGCGCCGCCGCAGGACGCTGCACCCGAGGCCGCGCCCGAAGCGCTGCCGGAAGCTCCATCATCGGCCACCGAATCGCCGGCCGTCGAGCCTGCCGGGCAATCGCAAGCCGAGGCTGGTCCATTCAACGAGCCCGCGGCAGAAGCACCGACTCCCGCCGACCCCTTCTCCGGTGAGGTGCCGGCGCTGGAAATCGAACCGTCGCATGATCGCCGCTATACCGACAAGGTGATCCGGCTTGCCGAGCACCGGCCGGCCACGCCGGAGGAGCCTGCCAACGGCAAGGGGCTGTCTTCCGTCGAGCGCAACGCCTTCCGCGAGATCGGCGAAAAGCTCAAGCGGGCAAGCGAGATCGTCGCTGCGCGGCAGCAGCCGGCGTCCCCGGCACCGGAAGCCGAAGTGCCCGCAGCCGGCAATGGCGAAGCGGCGTCGGCGGAAATCGCCGGCTATTCCGAAGCGGCCGCCGCCGAGCTTGCCGAGCATGCTGCCCCTGAACCCGCCCAGCCCGAAGAGCCGGCGTCGGCCGAGGTCGTGGCGCTGTCGTCCATGAGGGCAAGCGAACCGGAGGTGCCGGGCGAACCTGCGGTCGACCGCGAGACAACCGTAAAGCCCGCGCTGCGCACCGAGGACGTCATTCCGTCATTTTCGGGCGGCCGCGACACGCCCGTCGATGCGCCGATCCTCGAGGAATTGCCGGTGCCGGTGCTCATCCATGCCGGTGATGTGCTGCACTACGCCAATGCCGAGTTTCTCGACCTGACCGGCTACGGTTCGGTCGACGAACTGGCCCGGGCCGGTGGCCTCGACGCGCTGTTCGCCGAAAGCTACGGCAATGAGCCGGGCTCGGACCATGATCTGAAGCTGAAGACCCGGGGCGGCGAGGAATTCCCGATCGAAGCCGTGCTGCGCTCGGTGCCTTGGCAGGATGGCAAGGCGCTGATGCTCGTCGTGCGCCGCATCAGCGATGATGACGACCTCGACGCCTCAGACCAGATCGCCGAGCTCGAAGAGCGCCTCGCCGAGATGCGCACCATCATCGACACCGCCACCGATGGCGTCGTGCTCATCGACCGCGATGGCGCCATACGCTCGATCAGCCGCCCGGCCGAGGCCCTGTTCGGTTTCGACAGCGACGAGGTCACCGGCAAGCAGTTCCACTCGCTGTTCGCCATCGAGAGCCAGCGCGCCGCGCGCGACTATCTCGTCGGCCTGTCCGAGCATGGCGTGGCGAGCGTGCTCAACGACGGCCGCGAGGTCATCGGCCGCGAATCGCAGGGGCGCTTCATCCCGCTGTTCATGACCATCGGCCGGCTGCCCAACGACAGCGGCTTCTGTGCCGTCGTCCGCGACATCACCCAATGGAAGCGTGCCGAGGAGGAACTGACCCAGGCGCGCGCCCAGGCCGAGCGCTCGTCGTCGCAGAAGACCGACTTCCTCGCCCGCATCAGCCACGAGATCCGCACGCCGCTCAACGCCATCATCGGCTTCTCCGAACTGATGGTAGACGAGAAGTTCGGCCCCGTCGCCAACGACCGCTACCGCGACTATCTCCGCGACATCAACCGCTCCGGCAACCATGTGCTTGACCTGGTCAACGACCTGCTCGACATCTCCAAGATCGAGGCCGGTCAGCAGGAGATGGACTACGAGGCGGTGTCGCTCAACGATGCGCTCGCCGAGACCGTCGCCATGATGCAGCCCCAGGCCAACCGCGAGCGCGTCATCATCCGCTCCAGCTTCGCCTCGCGGCTGCCGGAAATCGTCGCCGACCGGCGCTCGATCCGCCAGATTGCGCTCAACGTCCTGTCCAATGCCGTGCGCTACACCCAGGCCGGCGGCCAGGTCATCGTTTCCACCGCCTACGAGACCTCGGGCGACATCGTCATGCGGGTGCGCGACACCGGCATCGGCATGAGCCAGGCCGAGATCGAGCAGGCGCTGAAACCGTTCAAGCAGATCAACTCGCTGAAGCGCGGCCGCGGCGACGGAACCGGCCTCGGCCTGCCGCTGACCAAGGCGATGGTCGAGGCCAATCGTGCCCGATTCACCATTGCCTCGACCCCGGGCGAGGGCACTCTGATCGAGGTCACCTTCCCCTCGACGAGGGTTCTTGCGGAGTAGCCTGGGCCGGGCAGGGTGCGACATTTTGTGCACATCTGCGTGATGTCGGCTGGCCGTTGTTAGAATTTGTCGAACAAGCCATTGAATCCGGTGCAAAACAGTCCAGTTTAGAACATTTCTAAACTATTGAATTTGCTGGCCTTTAAACTTGACCGCAAGTGTCACAATGGCCATAGGGAAGGGGGCCTCGCAAGCGAGGCTGCCATTTGTTCCTCGAGGGACTTTGCCCCCTTTGGCCAGGAGAGAAAAAATGAAATTTGGAAACGCCAGGTCGGCACTTGCCGGCGGCGCCCTTGCGATTGCGGCGCTCTTCACCACCTCGGCGCTCGCCGACGGCGTGGTCAACATCTACACCTATCGCCAGCCCGATCTGATCAAGCCCGTTCTCGATGCCTTCACGGCCGAGACCGGCATCAAGACTGAAGTGCTGTTCCTCGACAAGGGTCTTGAGGAGCGCATCCAGGCGGAAGGCCAGAATTCGCCTGCCGACGTCATCATGACCGTCGACATCGCCCGTCTCACCTCGGCCAAGGAAAAGGGCGTCACCCAGCCTCTGGTCGACGACGAAATCAACAAGCTGCTGCCGGCCGAGTACCGCGATCCGGAAGGCAACTGGTTCGGCGTCACCAAGCGCGCCCGCGTGATCTACGCCTCCAAGGAGCGCGTCAAGGACACGGCGATCACCTATGCCGAGCTCGCCGATCCCAAGTGGAAGGGCAAGATCTGCATGCGTTCGGGCCAGCACGACTACAACCTGGCCCTGTTCTCGGCGGCGATCGCCCATTGGGGTCCTGAGAAGACCGAAGAGTGGATGAAGGGCCTCAAGGCCAATCTCGCCAAGAAGCCCGACGGCGGCGACCGTCCGCAGGCTGGCGCCATCGCTGCCGGCGAGTGCGACATCGCCATCGGCAACACCTACTATGTCGGCCTGATGCGCAACAACGAGAAGGACCCGAAGGAAAAGGAATGGGGCAACGCCATCAACGTGCTCTTCCCGACCTTCGAGAACGGCCTGACGCACGTCAACATCTCGGGTGCAGCGCTCGCCAAGTACGCGCCGAACCGTGACAACGCCGTCAAGCTGATCCGCTTCCTGGCCAGCCACGAGGCCCAGCAGGTCTACGCCGAGAAGAACTACGAATATCCGGTCGAGCCGGGCCTCGAGCCGTCCGAGACGGTCAAGGCCTTCGGCGAGCTCAAGGCCGACACGCTGCCGCTGGTCGACATCGCCAAGGGCCGCAAGGCTGCCTCCGAAATGGTCGACCGCGTCGGCCTCGACGACGGCCCGAGCAGCTGATAGGCGGGTACATGAACTGAAGAAGAGCCGGGCCGGGCAATCGGTCCGGCTTTTCTGCATTGCTGGGGAGCGGCCTTGCCGACGACAAGCGGAACAGGTCAGGGGACTTCGGGCGGGGCGTTTGCCGCGGACGCCCGCGCCTTGCCTGTCAGGCGCCCGCGCCATCCGCTGCTCGGCACGCTGGCGCTCGCCATCGGTATCGTCGTCATCCTGCCGGTGCTGTCGCTCCTCTTCGTCGCCCTCTCCGGCACCGGCGAGGATTGGCCGCATCTGATCGAAAACGTCTTGCCCGGCGCAACCCGCACCACGCTTGCGCTGCTGGTCATGGTGGCGGTGCTGACCTCGGTTGCCGGCGTCGCCTGCGCCTGGGCGGTCGTCGCCTATGATTTTCCGTTCCGCCGCATGCTGTCCTGGGCGCTGGTCCTGCCGCTCGCCGTGCCGCCCTATCTCGCCGCCTATGCCTTCGGCGAGTTCTTCCACTACCAGGGCCCGGTGCAGAGCATGGTCCGCGCCATCTTCGGCTTCCAGACCATCCGCGACTACTGGTTCCCCGACATACGCTCCACCTGGGGCACTGCCTTCGTGCTCGCCTCGGTGCTATATCCTTACGTCTATCTGACCACCCGCATCGTCTTCCTCATGCAGGGACGCAACATCGCCGATGTCGCGCGCACGCTCGGCGCCTCGCCGGCGCGGGTGTTCTGGCGCGTGCTTCTGCCCGTGGCGCGGCCGGCCATCGTTGCCGGCGTGGCACTGGTGCTGATGGAGAGCATCAACGACATCGGTGCCGCCGAATATTTCGGCGTCCGCACGCTGACGGTCGCCGTCTACACCACCTGGCTCAACCGCGGCAGCCTCGAAGGCGGCGCCCAGATCGCCATCCTGATGCTGGTGCTGGTCGTGCTGCTCCTCGTTGCCGAGCAATGGGCGCGCCGCCGCCAGCGCTTCCATGCCGGCCGCGGCACCCACCTCAAGGTCCACCCGCCGCGCATCGCGCTCAAGGGCTGGACGCGGCTCGCCATGCCCGTCGCCGTGCTCTTGCCCATCCTCAGCGGCTTCGGCGTGCCGATCACCATCTTCGGCCAGTATGCCTCGCGCCGCCTCGAACAGTTTGCCTCGCCCGACGTCGCGCGCGCCTTCGTCAACAGCCTGATGACCGCCTCGATCACGGCCGTCGTCACCGTCGCCATCGCGCTGTTCCTGCTCAATGCCCAGCGCCTGTCGAAGACGCGCAGCATGGCGGCGATGGTGCGCCTCGCCTCTGTCGGCTATGCGCTTCCGGGCGGCATCCTCGGCCTCGGCCTGCTTTTCGTGCTCGCCCGCTTCGACAATTCGGTCGACGCCTTCGCACGCGCCTGGCTCGGCGTCTCCACCGGCCTGCTGCTCACCGGCTCGGCTGCCGCCGTCATCCTCGCCTGCACCATCCGCTTCATCGCTCTCGCCGAGGGTGCCATCCGATCCGGCATGGAAAAGCTCCCGGGCAGCCTCGACGAGGCCGCCCGCAGTCTCGGCAAGACGCCGGCGCAGAGTGCCACCAGCGTGCTCCTGCCGCTGCTCAAGCCGGCGATCCTGACAGCCGCCGTCTTGGTGTTCGTCGACACCGTCAAGGAGCTGTCGGCGACCATCCTGCTGCGCCCCTTCGGCTTCAGCACGCTCGCCACCCATGTCTACGAAAACGCCTCGCGCGGCGTGCCGGAGGAAGGTGCCGTCGCGGCGATCGTCATCATCATCACCGCCATGGTGCCGGTGGTGCTGCTTTCCGGTGCCCTGGTGCGCGACGCCGAGGCATCGCTCTAGCTTCTCCCAGAAACGGCAAAGAAAAAGGCGCCAGATGGCGCCTTGAAAGGAGATGCTGTTTACAACGGGGACTTGAGCTAACGTGCCATCCTCGAAGACGAGGAAAGGGATTTCTCCCTTCAAGTTAGGTCCGACTATCGGGGTCGAACCTTAACAGCTCCTTACCGCGATGATAATAAGTTTACGAAAGTGTACCACTCCTGAAGTTGAGGTAAATTTGGCCTTCATCTTTCGTTAGGCATATCTCGGCCGCGCGCGCTCATTTCTGCAGCGCGGCCAACCCGCGATAGAGATCGAGCGCTTCGGGATTGGCCAGCGCCTCCTGGTTCTTGACGGCGCGGCCATGGACGATGTCGCGCACGGCGAGTTCGGTGATCTTGCCCGACTTGGTGCGCGGGATGTCGGCAACGGCAACGATGCGTGCCGGCACGTGGCGCGGGCTGGCGCCGGTCCTGATCCTGGTGCGGATGCGCTTTTCCAGCTCCTCGTCCAGCGCAACGCCAGGGGCGAGGCGCACGAACAGCACCACCCGCACGTCGTCCTGCCAGTCCTGGCCGATGCAGATCGCCTCGGCGATCTCCGGCATCTGCTCGACCTGGTTGTAGATTTCGGCGGTGCCGATGCGCACCCCGCCCGGATTGAGCGTCGCGTCCGATCGGCCATGGATGATCATGCCGCCATGCCTTGTCCATTCGGCGAAGTCGCCATGGCACCAGACATTGTCGAAGCGCTCGAAATAGGCGGCGTGGTATTTGGCCCCGTCCGGATCGTTCCAGAAGCCGATCGGCATTGCCGGGAACGCCTTGGCGCAGACCAGTTCGCCCTTCTCCTCGCGCAGCGCCTTGCCGTCGTCGTTCCAGACATCGACGGCAAGGCCGAGGCCGGCGCCCTGGATCTCGCCCGTCCACACCGGCTCGGTCGGAACGCCGAGCACGAAGCACGACACGATGTCGGTGCCGCCCGAGATCGAGGCGAGGTGGACGTCCCGCTTGATGCCGTCATAGACGAAGGCAAAGCCTTCCGGCGACAGCGGCGAGCCGGTCGACGAGATGGTGCGCACGGACGACAGGTCGTGGCTGTCGATGGGCCTGAGGCCGGCCTTGCGGACGGAATCGATGAATTTCGCCGAGGTGCCGAAATAGGACATTTCCTCGGCCTGGGCGAAGTCGAACAACACGTTGCCGTCGGGATGGAACGGCGAGCCGTCATAGAGCAGCAGCGTTGCCTCCGAGGCGAGCCCAGAGACCAGCCAGTTCCACATCATCCAGCCGCAGGTGGTGAAGTAGAAGAAGCGGTCGCCGGCTTTGAGCCCGGCATGCAGCCTGTGCTCCTTGACGTGCTGCAGCAGCGTGCCGCCGGCGGAATGGACGATGCATTTCGGGATGCCGGTCGTGCCGGAGGAAAACAGGATGTAGAGCGGGTGGGCGAAGGGCAGGGGCGTGAAGGTCACCGGCTTTGCCGCAAACGGCGCCAGCGCATCCTCCAGCGCCTCGGCCTTGGCGATGCCCGAGGCCACGTCGCTTGCAGTGCCGAGATAGTCGACGACCAGGACCTTGATGACTGTCGTCAGCTTGTCGGCGACCGCTGCGACCTTGTCGCCGACCTTGATGTGCTTGCCGGCATACCAGTAGCCGTCGGGCACGATGAAGACCTTCGGCTCGATCTGGCCGAACCGGTCGAGCACGCCCTGCTCGCCGAAATCGGGCGAGCACGACGACCACACCGCTCCGATCGAGGCCGCTGCCAGCATCGCAGCCACCGTCTCGGGCATGTTGGGCATCATCGCCGCGATCCGGTCGCCTTCCTTCACGCCGAGCGACACGAACAATTGCTGCAGCCGCGACACCAGCGCCGTCAACTCGTCCCAGGACAACCGCCGCTCGACCTTGTCCTCGCCACGGAAGACGATGGCTTCGGCGCTGCCGGTGCTCCGCAGCAGGTTCTGTGCGAAATTGAGCTTGGCATCGGGAAAGAACGCCGCGCCCGGCATCTTGTCGCCGTCGATCAGCACGCGACTGCCCTTGTCGCCGATCACGCCGCAGAAGTCCCAGACCAGGTCCCAGAACGCTTCGCGCTCGTCCACCGACCAGGCGTGCAACTCGGCATAGCTGGAAAATGCCCGCCCGGCGCGCGCCGACGCCTCGGCCATGAACGCCGTCAGCGGCGCCTCCGCGACCTGCTTTGCGGAAGGCACCCAGAGTGGCGTTTCAACGGACATCAGCATCTCTCCCAGGAAGGCATCTGGTTATGCATGTCGCACTGCAGCAGATCAAGGAAATGTCGAATAGCGCCATTGCGCTGTGCGCAAACGTCATCCGATGGCCACAAAGACTTGAAATGCCGCGTTACTCGGTTACACCCGGTTCCCACAACCGCGCAGCACGGGCAGCACAAGGGCAACATGCCATCACCACTGTTCAGGCGCAGCATTTGGGCGATCGTCGGCATTGCCGTCCTGGTCGCTGTGGCTGTTGCGGCCGTGCCGTTCATCGCCTCCACCCAGATCGTCAAGGACCGCATCGCCTTCGAGATGAGCGCGTGGAGCGGCTTCCGCGTCTCGATCAACGGCACGCCCGACATCGAGATCTGGCCGGTCTTCCGCGCCACGCTTACCGACGTGACGCTCACCGATTGGGAAGATGAGCAGGGATCGCCGGTCATCGAGGCCGAACGCGTCGAGATCGAGCTGTCGGCATTCTCCGCCCTCAGCGGCAATGTCGACTTTTCCGACGCCCATTTCCTGAGACCGACGGTGCGCCTGCGGCGCCTGGCCGACGGCGGTCTAGAGATGCCCCGGTCACGCGGCGGCAGGCTGACGCGTGCGATCGAGCTTGCGCGCGCCACGGTCTCCGCCAGTCCCGCCGAGCCGGACCTCGGCAAGATGCCTTCGGATGAGTTCGGATCGGTCGAATTTGTCGATGGCCGCGTCGTCGCCGTTTCGGACGAGGGCGAGGACGAGCTTTTGACCGACCTCACGGGCAAGGCCAGCCTGCCGGCGCTCAACAAGGCCGGAAGCCTGACCGCCACCGCCATCTGGCGTGGCGAGCAGGCGGCACTCGAACTGTCGTCGCCTCGCCCGCTGGTGCTCTTTGCCGGCGGCGCCGCGCCGATCGTTGCGTCGCTCAAGTCGGCGCCGGTGGAAGCGTCCTTTGACGGCACCGCCAGCCTGGCCGGCGATGTCCATGTCGACGGCCAGGTCAAGTTCGCGGCAACTTCGCTCAGGCGGGTGCTCGAATGGTCGCGCCCCGGCGTCATGCCCACCAGTCCGGTCGGCTCGATCTCCATCGCATCCGGCGTCAGCGGCGATCTCGATCGCCTCAAGCTCGACAATGCCAAGGTGACGATCGATGGCAATCCGGGCATGGGCATCCTCGATCTGGCGCTGAACGGGCCGCTGCCGTCGCTCTCCGGCACGCTCGCATTCGATTCGCTCGACCTGATGACCTTTGCCTCGGCCTTCGCGCCGATGGCATCGCCCAACGGCAATGCCGCCGAGATCGACACCAGCTTCGCCGACCGCATCAATCTCGACCTCAGGCTGTCGACCAGCAAGGCGACGGCCGGCTCGATCGCGCTGTCCGAGGTCGCCGCCACGGCGCAGGTCAAGGGTGGCCTCGTGGCCTTCGACATCTCCGACGCCGAGGCCTTTGGCGGCAACGTCCAGGCCGGCATCCGCTTCGACCGCAAGCCGGGCGGCAGCCAGGCCGAACTGCGGCTTCTGGCGTCGGACATCGATGGCGGCGCATTCGGCACCGCCGCCGGCATGAGCCGCATCGTGCCGATTGGCCGGGGCACGGTGTCAGTCATTCTCAAGGGGCCTGGCTTGAGCTGGAGCACGCTTCTGCAGAATGCCAACGGCTCCATCGCCGCCACGTTCGGCGCGGGTGCCATCATCGGGCTCGATCTGCAGGCATTCCTCAAGCGTTCGTCCGAGCGCGGCTTCTTCTCGCTGGATGAAGTCTCGGGCGGCACGCTGCCGGTGGATGGCGTCGAGTTGAAGGCGACGGTCGCCAACGGTGTCGCCAGGATCGACAAGGCCGAGGCGCGCACCGCGACCAACCGCATCTGGCTGACGGGGATCGTGCCCTATGTCGGCCGTGGCCTCGCCTTGTCCGGGGCGATCGAAGCCAAGGATGCCACCGCCGCGACCCCGCCGGCCATTCCGCCCGCGGCCTTCTTCGTCGGCGGATCGTGGAGCGCGCCGTTCATTTCCCCGCTCGTCGCTCCGGTGCTTGCGGCTCCGTCAGGAACGACTTCGGACTAAGTCATGCGCCGGGTCTGTTCCACGCCGCTTGGCACGGAACAGCCTCTAGAACAGGCTGCCCTGGTTGCCGGGTTCCTTGACCTTGCTCACCGGCTTGGTAACCGGCCGCGGCTTGGCGTCGCCGCTGGTGGCGACGGCGTTGGCCGTGCCGTCGGCAAATTCGATCGACAGCGCCGATCCCGCCGAAATCTCGGCTGCGCGCTTCAGCACCGCGCCGTCGGCGTCGCGCACAAGTGCAAAGCCGCGCGCCAGCACCGCCTTGTGCGACAGCGTCGCCATCAGCCGGTCTGCTTGCGACAGCTGCGTCCGCGCCCGTTCGAGCGCACGACCGACGGCCAGTGTGCCGCGCCGTTCCAGGCTGGTGAGCTGAAGGCGGCAGGCCTCTTGCCGCCTCGCCAGCGGCTCGGGCGAGAGCCGAGCCTTGGTGCGGTCGAAGCGCACGTGTTTCTCGCGCACCAGCGCCCGCAGCGCCGCATTCGCCCGCAGCATGTCGCGGTCCAGGTGCCGGCGCGTCTCGGCGATGCGCCGCGACAGGGTCGCCGGCGACAGCCGCACCGCGGACAGCCGCGCGCGCTTGCGTTCGGTGGTGACCGTCAGCGCGCGGCCTAGCCGGCTGGTGGCCTCGTCGAAACGCCGGCGCGGCAGCGCCAGCAACTGGTCGGGTGTGGGCAGCGCCCGGGCCGCGGCGCGCACGGCCTGGCTGCGCCTGTCGATCATGCGCGAGACCGCGCCGCGCAGCCGCGCACCGAGATTGGCCAGCGTCGCCTCGAGCTCGGCCTTTACCGGCACCGCAAGCTCGGCCGCGCCCGTCGGCGTCGGTGCCCGCCGGTCGGCGGCAAGGTCGATCAGCGTCCAATCGGTCTCGTGGCCGACAGCCGAAATGACAGGAATATGCGAGGCGGCCACGGCGCGGACCAGCGCCTCGTCGTTGAAGCCCCAGAGATCTTCGAGGCTGCCGCCGCCACGCGCCACGATCAGAAGGTCGGGGCGACGGAAACCGCCTTCTTCCGGCAGTTCGTTGAAGCCGTTGACGGCTGCCGCCACCTCGGCGCCCGAGGTCTCGCCCTGGACGCGCACCGGCCAGACCAGCACATGCAGCGGAAAGCGGTCCTTGATGCGGTGGATGATGTCGCGGATGACGGCGCCTGTCGGCGAGGTGACCACGCCGATGACCAGCGGCATGAACGGCAGCAATTGCTTGCGCCGGTCGTCGAACAGCCCTTCGGCGGCAAGCCTGCGCTTGCGTTCCTCGAGCAAGGCCATCAGCGCGCCGGCGCCCGCCGGTTCCAGGCTGTCGATGACGATCTGGTATTTCGACGAGCCGGGATAGGTGGTCAGCTTGCCGGTGGCGATCACCTCCATCCCTTCCTCGGGACGGAATTTTAGCCGGCTCATCGTGCCTTTCCAGACCACCGCCTCGATGCGGGCACGGTCGTCCTTCAGCGAGAAATAGGCATGGCCCGACGAATGCGGCCCGCGATAGCCGGAGATTTCGCCGCGCACGCGCACATTGCCGAAAGCGTCCTCGACAGTGCGCTTCAGCGCGCCGGAGATTTCGCTGACGGTATATTCCGCAGCGTTGGTTCGTGATTCGGTGGCAACTTCGCTCATGGCGCGATTGAGGGCCGGCAAGGCCCCCTCGTCAAGCACGCCGGCTCAGCCTTTGCCTACCATCCCGGCATGATTTGGTTCGGCTTCAGCCGCCGGCTGCGTGTCGCCATCAGCGTGGCGAAGTCGAACGAACCCGTTTCTTCCGGCGTCGGGATCGAGATGTTGTCGAGGCTTTCCGAGATGTGGCGGGCAAGCGCGTCGATGATCTGCGGCCGGCTGGAATGCCCGCGCAGGATGCCGATCTTGCAGTCGGGCAGGGAGCCGAACCCGTCGGCCTCGCCCAGTACGCGCATGCCGGGCCGCAGCGCGCATTCGGGCAGCACCGACACGGCCAGCCCGGCCAGCACCGCAGCCGTGATCACCGTCGCCGACCAGCTGGTGAACAGGATGCGATACCGACGGCCGCGCGCATCCAGCATCTCGCAGGCGGTGCGCCGCCACTGGCAGTTCGGCCGGCCGAAGGCCATCGGCAGGGTCTCTTCCTCATGCGCCATGTGGCTGGCAGAGGAGACCCACAGCAGCGGCTCGTTGCGGACGATCTCGGTCGGATTGGTGTCTTCGCACTGCGTCACCAGGGCGATGTCGAGGTTGCCGCGGCGGATCATGTCGGCGAGGTTCACCGTCGGCTCGCAGATCACCGACAGCTCGACGCGCGGGTTGGAGCGCGAGAACCGCGCCATGATCTCGGGCAGGAAGCGGTCGGCATAATCGTCGGGCACGCCGATGCGGATCGTGCCTTCGAGCGCGCGGTCGTCGAACGCCGCCAGCGTTTCGCGGTTCAGGTGCAGCAGCCGCCGGGCATAGGAAAGCAGGCGCTCGCCTTCCTCGGTCAGCTTGTTCATGCGCCCTTCCTTTTCGAACAGCGCCTTGCCGATGCGGTCTTCGAGACGGCGCATCTGCATTGACACTGCCGATTGGGTGCGGTGGACCTCGTCGGCGGCGCGGGTGAAGCTGCCGGTGTCGACGATGGTGACGAAGGTCTGGAGCTGGTCAAGATCGAGCGGAGCGGCCATCGACGTTTCCATCATGAACTTTGATGATAAAGATTAGAAACATTCGTTGGATTAATCAATCCACCGATGGCAATGTTTGATCGTCCACATGAGGCATGTGTATCGGAACCGGTTTGGCAGCAAGGAGCGCCGGCCGGAAGGGACCCGTTTGTCCTGAAGGGAGATGACAATGACCACGCTCGACCATTGCACTGAGACGACGCATTCCGCGGTTCGGCCGGTGAATGCGATGCGTATCGTCACCTACACCGCCGATCTCTTCCGCGCCTGGAAAAACCGGCGCGCCTTTTATCGCCTGGGTGAAATGACCGACACCGAACTCGCCGATGTCGGGCTCACCCGTGGCGACCTGCATGTCGCCGTCGACCTGCCGTTTGCTTCCGATCCGACCGCCCGTCTGCGGACGATCCGGCAAACCCGCGCCGACAATCTCGAGGCGATGGCCCGTCGCGTCGCCTGAGATGTAATCGAGGGTTCGCAGGCTCCCCACTCCCAGCCGGTCCCCGCCGGCCCAGCCTGCACGTTGCCCGGTCCTCCCAAGGACCGGGCTTTTTTCGTAGCGGGGAGGAAATAGTGAGTAGTGAGTAGCGAGTAACGAACAGGGAGTAGTCTCCCTTCCACTACTCATTACTCCCTATTCGCTACTCCCTATTCGCTCACCTGTACCTGTCCATCCCCTTGCTGAACTGCTCGAAGATCGACTCGACGCCCTTCTGGTAGTCGTCGCGCTGCTGGCTGCCGGTTTCGAACATCTTGCCGAACAGGTCGTCATAGGGGTTGCGTGGCCGGCCGCTCGGGTTGGCCTGCTCCTGCGGCCGCTGCCTTGGCTGCGGCGCCGGCTGTGCGGACTGGCCGCCTCCCAGCATTTCTTCGAAGATCTTGCCCAGCGGATTGTCGCCATAGGGGCTCTGCTGCGGTGCCTGCTGGCGGGGAGCCGATTGCGGCTGCGCCTGGCCGCCGCCGAACATGTCCTTCAGCACCTTGCCGAACGGGTTGTCGAACGGGTCTGGCGCCTGCGTCTGCTGCGGCGCCTGCTGCTGGCCGCCGCCCATCATTCCGCCACCCTGCCGCATCATCTGCTCGATGATGTCGCCCAGCGGGTTGTTGCCGCCCATGCCGCTGGCCGCCTGCATCTGCCCGGTCGACTGCTTGAACAGCCCGCCCATGATCATCGAGGCGATCACCGGCAGCATCTGCTTGAGCACGTCCTGGCCGATACCGGTCGCCTGCGCTGCCTGCCCGGCGACGGCCCGCGACAGGTCCTTGGAGCCGAACAGGTGGCCGAGGATGCCGTTGCCCTCCTGCACCCCCTGGGGCGAGAAGGCGCGGGTGGCGTCCTCGAAATATTTGGCGTGCTGGCCGCTCGCCATCGCCTGCAGGAAGGAGCCGACGCCATAGGGATCGGATGCATTGCGCTTCAGCCCCTGGCTGAAGGCGGGCATCAGCGCCTCGAGCGCCGATTGCGTCTGTTGCTGGCTGAGCCCGAATTGGCGCGCCAGTGCCTCCATGCCGTTGCCGTTCTGGGCATTGGCCAGCATCTCGAACAGTGGCAGCATTTTTTTCCTCCTCGGGTCATTCGCCGGAGGAGGAGCGTAGTGCCTTTTAGCGGGACGTTGAAGGGGCTTTCGCAACCCTAATACGCATACTCCAGGAACGCCGGTTCGATCGATCCGCCCCAGCGCGTGTTGTAGGCGTTGAGCATTTCCTCGGCGCTTGTCGTGCCGCGCGCGACCACTTCGTCGAGCGTGTTGAGGAAGCCGGCCTCGTCGAAACCGTCATGGTTCTTGCGGCCACGGTTGACCAGCCCCTGGCGCGACAGCGCAAGCACGTCGCGGCCGACGTCGCGCAGCGTGGTGTTGCGGAACGCCGCCGAAATGCCCTGCTCGGGCACCGCATCGCGCATCGCCCGTACGTCCTGGTAGCTCCAGTCGTGGGTGAATTCTTCCACCGCATCGAGCGTCGCCGCATCGTAGAGCAAGCCGACCCAGAAAGCCGGCAGCGCGCAGATTCGCCGCCACGGGCCGCCGTCAGCGCCGCGCATTTCCAGGAATCGCTTGAGGCGCACGTCGGGGAACAGCGTCGACAGGTGGTTGGCCCAGTCGCCCATGGTCGGCATGCCATCGGTGATTTCGTTGCGTGCGTCGCCGGCCATGAACTGGCGGAACGTCATGTGCGTCATGTCGTGGTAGCGGCCGTCGCGGATGACGAAATACATCGGCACGTCGAGTGCCCATTCGGCATAATCGGCAAAGCCGAACTCCGGCGAGAAGCAGAACTCCAGCAGGCCTGACCGCTGGTTGTCGGTGTCGCGCCAGATGTCGCCGCGCCAACTCTGCATGCCGTTGGGCTTGCCGTCGGTGAAGGGCGAATTGGCGAACAGCGCGGTCGACAGCGGCTGCAGCTTGAGCGACACCTGCATCTTGCGGCGCATGTCGGCTTCGCTCTCGAAATCGAGATTCACTTGGATGGTGCAGGTCCGGTACATCATGTCGAGGCCCTTGGTGCCGACCTTCGGCATGTAGGCGGTCATGATGTCGTAGCGCGATTTCGGCATGCGCGGCGTATCGCTCAGCGTCCATTTCGGGCTGCCGCCGAGGCCGAGGAAGCGGATGCCCATAGGCTCGGCGATCTCGCGGACCTGCGCCAGATGCGCGTTGCCCTCGCGGCAGGTCTGGTGGATCGTCTCCAGCGGTGCGCCCGACAGCTCGAACTGCCCGCCCGGCTCCAGTGAAATCGCGCCCTGGCCGGTCGGCTCGACCAGGCCGATGATGCGGCCGGCGTCGATGATCGGGTCCCAGCCGAGTTTTTGCTGCATGCCTTCGAGGATGGCGCGGATGCCGCGGTCGCCGCCATAGGGAACCGGCGCATTGCCGTCGACATAGAAGGGGAATTTCTCGTGTTCGGTGCCGATCCGCCATTTGTCGCGCGGCTTGTTGCCGGCTGCGAGATAGTCGACGAGTTCGTCCATCCCTTCGATAGGCCGGAAATCAGTGGTGTCGCGCGCCATGTATGCTTCTCCTGAAGGCGGAAGGACCGCGGGCGCTTGATGGACGATCGAGCGCTCGCCGATCAAGCGAAAAATCCTGAGCCTTCGTCAATAGATATTGAATGATTTCGCTGCACCCGCTGCGTCAGGCAAGTCCCTGCCTTGACTATCGCGCCGAAAGTGCCGCCTTGACCAGCGTCGATGCCGCTTCGCCCGCCGTTTCCATGTAGCTCGCATCGCGATTGAGCAGCACCACCGCAAAGGCTCCGTCGAGCAGGAGCACGATCTGGCGGGAAAGCGTCTCCGGCGCCGCCGCACCTGCCTCCGCCATCACGTCGCGCAGCCAGCCTTCGACGCGCTTCTTGTGGGCGATGCCTGTCTTGATCGCCGGATGCCCGGGCATGTCGGCCAGTTCGGCGGCGGTCCGCAGGAAGCCGCAGCCCTTCCATTTCGGCTGCCGTGCGGCCTTGGCAAGGTTGCCGAACAGGGCCATCACCTTCTCCGCCGGCCCTCCTTGTGCCTCTGCGAACCAGCGCTGGTAAAGCGCAAGGTTGGGGCTGGTCGCGACCGTCGAGATAGGCGGCGATCAACTCGTCCTTGCTGGCGAAATGGTAGTAGAGCGTGCGCTTGGTCAGGCTTGCCTTTTCGGCCACCGCATCGACGCTGACGGCCCTGATGCCCGCGCTGTAGAACAGTTTGGAGGCGGCGTTGACGATGCGCTCGCGCGTCGGAATGTCGGATGGCTTCATCGCCTGTGTATACCGACTAGTGAATGTAATCGATAGGCATTTTCGCTTATCCGTGCAACAGCTTGCATGTATGCGAGGTTTGCCATGTCCATCGCTGTCTCAGTGGTCGAGCCCAAATCTGTCGAGATCGTTTGTGACGATGGCGTCGCGTTGCGCGGCCACGTCTGGCCACGGCCCGGTGGTGCCGGCCTTGGCACGGTCGTCGTCAATCCCGCCACCGGCGTGCTGGCTCGGTATTATCACCGCTACGCCGCCTTTCTGGCCGGGCATGGTTTCGATGTCCTGACCTACGACTATCGCGGCATCGGTGCCTCGCGCCCGGTCGATTTGCGCCGCTGCGGCCATCGCTGGCGCGACTGGGGCGAACTGGATTTCGACGCCGTGCTGCGCTTCGCTGGCGCGCGTGATTCCGGCGCGCCGATCATGGTTGTCGGCCACAGCATCGGCGGTTTCCTGCCCGGCCTCGCCGAATCCGCCCCGGCCATCGCCCGCATGCTCACCATCGGCGCCCAATATGCCTGGTGGCGCGACTATGCCGCCGACCGCCGCCTGCGCCTGCTCCTGAAATGGCATGTCGCCATGCCTGCGCTCACCGCCCTGCTGGGCTATTTCCCCGGCAAGCGCCTTGGCTGGCTCGAGGACCTTCCCGCGGGCGTCGCCAACGATTGGAGTTTTCGCCGCGCCCGGATGGAGCAGAGCCACCCCGAGGACGAGCGCAGCGCTGTCCTGCGTCGCCTGGCCGCCGTGTCCGCGCCCATCCTCGCCGTCGGCGTTTGCGATGACGAACTCGGCACACCGCAGGCCATCAGGCGGGCGCTGGCTTACTACTCCGGCGCAAGCGCGACCCAGATCCTGCTGTCGCCTGATGATTTCGACCGGCGCGAGATCGGCCATTTCGGCCTGTTCCACAGCGCTCACGCCGCAGATTTCTGGCTCGACACGCTGCTTTGGCTGCGCGACGGCATCAACCCGTGGCCCGGCAAGGTGCTTGGCTGACTACCAGTCGCCGATGGTCGCCTGGATGACGGCGAGGGCTGCCACTGCCGCGGTGTCGGCGCGCAGGATGCGCGGTCCCAGCGGAATGGCCGTCACCTGGGGCAGGGCGCGCAGCATGCGCCGCTCGTCGTCGGAAAAGCCGCCCTCCGGCCCGACCAGCAGCGCCAGCTTGCGTTCCTTGATGCCCTGCAGCGCTGCCATCGGATTGTTGGTCGAGGCATCCTCATCGCAGAAGATCAGCCGCCGGTCCTTGTCCCAGGTGCCAAGCAACTGCTCCAGCTTCACCGCCTCGCGCACGTCGGGAATGGCCAGGATGCCGCACTGCTCGGCGGCCTCCACCGCATTGGCTCGCAGCCGGTCGATGCTGGGTTTTGTCAATTGCGTGTGCTGCGTGATGACGGGCACCAGCGTGCCAGCCCCCATCTCCACCGCCTTCTGCACGAGATAGTCGAGCCGGCCCACCTTCAGCGGGGCAAAGCAGTAGACGAGATCGGGATGGTCGGGTTGCGGCCGCTGCTGCTCCAGCACCTCGAGCCGCACCGCCCTTTTTGTCCGGCCGGCAATCCTTGCCGTCCATTCGCCGTGGCGGCCGTTGAACAGCAGCACTTCCGCGCCTTCGCCGAGGCGCAGCACATGGGCGAGGTAGTGGCTCTGCTGCGGATCGGCGTCGAGCGCCGTCCTGGCCGAGAGGTCATCGGGCACGAACAGCCGTTGCATCTTGTAGTTTGCGCGCATGGCCGAGCAATGCGGCAGGCCGCGCCGGTGGTCAAGGGGCAGCTGCGTGGCCTCTGGATATCCATGTTTGTTCATGATATGTTCATATTTTGCCGGGGGGCGGAGATGGCGATCTTTCGTGTCGTTGCTGCATGCCTGTTGTTGGCGGGTTGCGGTGCGCAGCTCGCCGCCGCCTACGGCATTCCCATCGTGCCAGCAGCGCAGAAGGAGCAGGTGTCCAGGAACATTTCGGTTGGACACGATCCGCACACGGGCTTGATCAAAGTCTCGGGGCCGCTGATTTTTCATGACCGGAACCTGCTTGGGAACACCTACCTGATCCGCAGCTGGATCGATCCGAAGGGGCAGTCCGCAAACAGCGACTTCCAGATCCTTGTCACCGGTCGATATCCGAAGCGCGTCTATCTCAAGCAGGCCTATGCCGATGGCGAAAAGGTAAGCACGACAGCAATCGATCGCGAGCGGGTCAGTTGCGCCGACTTCTGCATCATCAAGGAAGTAATCGGCCTCAACCTCACAGAAGAGGAGATGGCGCGTCGAGCTGAAACCGGCATGTCGTTCAAGGTGCTGGGGCGCCGTGCATCTTTGGTCATGACCATCCCGCCTGCCTATTTCGCGGCGCTGCTCGATGCCCATCGTGCCGCTCGCAGCGGATCTACGCCCCTGCCGAGAGCCGTTCCGCGCTCGGATGCCATTCCGGCCGGTAGCCCCGCTGCAGCACGGCCAGCGTCGTCGCCGGCGTGATGATGCACATCTCGGCATCGGCCAGTTCGTCGAAGCCGAAGGCTGCGTCGTAGCCGCCGAAGCTCCAGCGCATCGCCCTGCCGCCGCGCACCGCATAGTCGGAGGCCCCGTCCGAGAACATCGCCCCGTCAGGCAGCAGCCGCAGCCCGTGCTGGTCCACCTCTATGGGCTCGCCGCCCGAAGCCAGCCTTTCCAGATGCAGCTGCCCGTCGATCTCGCCGACCTTGGGATCGTCGGCGCCGAAGGCGACGGCATAGGCTGCGCTGAAGGCTTGGGCACGGGGCCGGCGGCAATAGAAGCAGGGGCGGTGGCCGGCGGCCAGTGCCGTCACCTCGTCGAGGAAGAAGAGTTCGGTCCACCCCGTCTTGCCGCCCGGCCGGTTGCGTCCCATCGGCACGCGGCGCACGCCTTTGAACTCGAGCGCGCAGGTGATCCACGCCTTGGTCGCCCAGCGCCGGTTGAGCAGCGACCTCGTCTCGGGCTCGTGGATGATGCCGCGATTGCCGGTGAACATGCCGCGTGCCGGATCGACATGGATTTCGCCGAACGGGTCGACCCGGTTCTGCAGTGGCATAGCTGTTCCTTCTTGGCTGCGTCGCACGCCGCATGATAGGGCTCGCCGCAGCGTTGTCACTGTGCTGCTGAAGGGCCGAAATGCGCGTTCTTGTCGTCCAGAATTTTGCCAACACCGGCCTCGGCCAGGTTGGAGCCGCGCTCGTCGAAGTCGGCGCCGAGATCGACCGGTGCAATGCCTATCTCGGCGAAGCCCTGCCGGCCGATGCGGCCGGCCACGACGCCATGGTCATCCTCGGCGGCGGCCAGAATGCTCGCGACGACGCCCATTCCCCGTATTTCCCGGCCTTGCTCGAACTCGCTCGCGAATTTGTCGAAAGGGACAAGGCGGTGCTCGGCATCTGCCTCGGCGGTCAGCTGATGGCGCGCGCCTTCGGCGGCCACAACCGCATCGGCGGCTCTACCGAATTCGGCTGGCACGGCATCACCCTGACCGACGAGGCCCAGGACGACCTGGTCTTCAGCGATCTTCCCCAGCGCTTCCCGATCTTCCAGTGGCACGACGACACCTTCACCTTGCCCGAGGATGCCGTGCGGCTTGCCGGCAGTTCGGTCACCGGCAACCAGGCTTTCCGCATCGGCCGCGCCGGCTATGGCATCCAGTTCCACTTCGAGGCCGACCGGCCGATGGTTCGCGACTGGACCGTGGCCTTTGCCGAGACCATCGCCGAGCGCCACCCCGATTGGCCCCAGCGCCTCGACGGCGAGGCCGCGCTTCATGGCCCCGAGGCCGATGCCGTCGGCCTGGCCCTGGCGCGGTCCTGGGTCGCCGCGATCTGACTGGGCGGCGCGCGCTCGTTCCGTGACATTTTTGGCACGTCGAACAAAATCCGCCGGGGATAGTCATTTGCCCGCTGGATTGTGCCCCAAAGCCTTTCTAAAGACAGCCCCGCGCCAGTCGGCGATGGTATCGCGAATGAACCATCTCTGAACGCCGCGCGACACAAGCCCGATACAGAACCACCCTAGAAGCACGGCCGTGAAGCCGTCGCCTCGACGGAATCGCTTAAACTTTTCGGAAACTTATTCGTAACTCTGCTCATGCAGAATACAGGAAGCTCAACCTGAGATGACTCCCTTGAAAGCAGCGCTCCTGTCCTTCGCCATGCTGTCGGCAATCGTGCTCGGCGGTTTCGGGATCTATGCCGCCGATGCCGCGGCCGACCACCACGCCGTCGACGGCTACGGCGTCACCGCCTCCCGCTAAAGCCGGGTTTTTCCACTGAAAACAGCCGTTTCTCCGCGCCGTCGATGACGAGCGCGGTGAGTGCGCCTGAATAGAACACGCCGGTGTCGATGTTGACCCGGTTGGCCAGCACTTCGGGCTCCGCCTGCGGTGTGTGCCCGTGCACAACCACCTTCGGGTGCAGCCCTGGATGGTTGAGGAACTGGTTGCGGATCCAGATGAGATCCTGCGGGTCCTGCTGGTCGAGCGGAATGCCGGGCCGGATGCCGGCATGGCAGAAGAAAAAGTCGCCGAAACTCGCGGAATAGGGCAGTGCGCGCAGGAAGCGCAGATGGCTGTCGGGCACCGCGGCCACGAGTTGGGCATGGCCTTGCATGAGGCTCTGCGCGTCGCTCATGTTCAATCCGACGCCGTAGGAGCGGGCCGTCTCCTTGCCGCCATGCCGGGCAAACAGCCCCTCTGGGTCGGGCAAGGCGAGAAAATCGAGCAAGCCGACATCGTGGTTGCCGGTCAGAACGATGTTGCGGCTGTCGCGCGCCGTGGCCGCGATCAGGTAATCGATCACGCCCCGGCTGTCGGGGCCCCGGTCCACCAGGTCGCCGAGATGGACGATCCGCCAGTCCGCCACCTTGTCGCGCTCGATCTCCGCTGCGATGCGCGCGTGCATCTCGGTGAGCAGGTCCAGATGCCCGTGAATGTCGCCGATGGCGTAGATGCGAATGCTCTCCGGCCCCCGGGCGTCGAGGAAATGCACGCCACTCATGGCTTCCGGCCCGTCTCGCCGCTGTCGGTTCGCTGCCGTAGCCGCAGGCGCGAGATGCGCTGCCAGTCGCCGCTGCGCTCGGCCTCGGCCATGGCGCGCTCGAGATAGGTGATGTGGTCCATCGCCGCCTTGCGCGCGCCGGCGGGATCGCCGGTCACCACCGCGCGATGGATCGCCTTGTGCTGTTCGAGCAGCACCTCGCGCGTGCCGCTCACGGTGAACACCACCAGCCGGTTGTTGAACACGCCGTCCGACAGCAGCCGGTAGCACGAGCGCAGCGTGTGCAGCAGGATGATGTTGTGGGCGCATTCGCCCACCGCATGGTGGAACTCGACGTCGATTTCCGCTTCCTCGGTGGCGTCGGCGCGGGCATGCGCTGCCTCCATCCGCGCCATGATGCGGTCGAGCAGGGCGACATCCTCCGCCGTCGCCCGCCGTGCCGCATATTCGGCCGCCAGTCCTTCGATCTCCCGGCGATATTCGAGATAGTCGGCCGCCGCCTTGCGGTGGTTGACGATCAGCTCCATCACCGGCTTCGAAAACACCTGGCCTATGACGTCGGCGACATGCGTCCCGCCGCCATGGCGCGTCACCATCAGCCCGCGCGCTTCCAGCGCCTTCAGCGCGTCGCGCAGGATCGGTCGCGACACGTCGAATTGCTTGGCCATCTCGCGCTCGCCCGGCAGACGGTCGCCGGCGCGCAGCACGCCTTCGAGAATGAGGCTCTCGATCTGCTGCACCACCTCGTCGGCGGTGCGCGAATGCTCGATCCTGGAAAAGATGTCGCTCAAGGTCGTGTCCGGAGGCGTTGTCTGGCTGCAGGATAGGGGCGCTGCCGCCAACTGGTCAAATTAATTATCCAATCCTCCAGGTTCGTACGGTCGTTGTCGCGCTACCTTTCATCAGTCCGGGCTAAAGTTCACGTTTGCCTGTTGCATTGAATTTCCCTAGAGGCTCGACGGTCTGGGCATCGAGGGAGCCATCCGTGACAGTCGATCCGTCGTCACTCGAATTCCTGCCGCGTTCCACCGGCAGCGTGATGGGATTCCCCGCGCATGAGGGCCGTCCCGGCGCTCTCGGCGAGGTCCATTCCAGGCCCCACCCGCTGGTCGAGAATCCGCGCGTGCTGGTCCAGCTCTCTTTCATGACCGAGGGCGGCTCGAGCGTCGACCACGCGGTGCTGTCCGAACTGTCGCGCCGGCTCGGTATCGCATCGCCCGACCGCCAGGCGCGCCACCACGCCATGAAGTGGGGGCAGGGATCGCTGCGCTGGGAGCGGCACACCGAGTTCTCGACCTACCTCTGGGAAGGACCGCTGTCCGACAGCGGCCGCTCGCAGGAAGATTCGCCCTTCGGCAACGGCTTCAGCCCGCCCGGCACGGTCATCTCCGGAATCCGGCTCGAGATCCGCAAGTGGACGCCGGCCACCGAAAAGCTGATCGCCGGCTTCGATCCGACCAGCCTGTGCTACTCCATCGTCGAGAACGGTGCCGCCGCCATCGTCACCGATTTCCGCCAGGACGGCGACGGCATGACGCGCATCCTGATCCTCGATCGCGGCCTGACGCCGGCCCGTACCGGCGCGCTGTCGCAGCGCCTCATCGATATCGAGACCTACCGCACGCTGGCGATGCTCGGCCTGCCGATGGCGCTGTCGCTGTCGAGCCGCGTCCGCCGCATCGAAGACCGGCTTGCAGTCGCCACCCGCGAAATGAAGGCAACCGAGACGCGTGACAGCCAGGCCCTGCTGGCCGACCTCACCGAGCTTGCCGCCGAACTCGAGGCCGATGCCGCCTCCAGCCTCTACCGCTTCGGCGCCAGCAAGGCCTATGACGGCATTGTCCGCGAGCGCCTGGAGGCGCTGGATGAGGAGGTCGTGCCCGGCTACGATACCTGGTCGGGTTTCCTCAAGCGCCGCGTCGCGCCCGCCATGCGCACCTGCCGGTCGGTCGAGGAGCGCCAGGCCAACCTGTCGCGCAAGCTGACCCGCGCCACCACGCTTCTGCGCACCTGGGTCGATGTCGAGGTCGAAAGGCAGAACCGCGACCTGCTCGCCTCGATGAACAACCGCGCCCGGCTGCAATTGCGCCTGCAGCAGACGGTCGAGGGCCTGTCGGTCGCCGCCGTCTCCTATTATGTCGTCGGCCTGATCGGTTATGTCGCCAAGGGCGCCTCGACGGTGGATCATTTCTTCGCACCGGAAGTGGTCACGGCGGCTTCGGTGCCGCTGGCGATCCTGCTTGTCTGGTGGGGTGTGCGACGCGTCCGGCGCGCCCACGAAGAGCCCAAGACAGCCCATAGCGAGTAATCTTCCGGCCCGCCCGACGGGCAGCGCCTTCCCACCGGCGTCAGCCCGCCTGCCCGAATGGGCAGCGCCGTCCCGCCAGCGTCAGCCCGCCTGCCCGAATGGGCAGCGCGATCCCACCAGCGTCAGATTGACGCTGCGTGAGGCTGGTCGCGACCCTCGTTGGGGCCAGACCTTCTTCCAGTTTGCATGAGCCGGACATCACTGGTAAAAGCTTTTTACCAGTTATCGACCGCAGGTGACCGATGTCCGGCATATCGATGCCCAAGCCCGATGCGGCGACCCTTGGCCGCCGCGCCGAGATCGTCGCCGACATGCGCATCATCGTGCCGGGCGAGGGCGTGGTCGACGCGGTCAACGAGATGCGCGCCTTCGAGAGCGACGGCCTGACCGCCTACCGCCAGTTGCCGATGGTCGTCGTGCTGCCCGAGACGGTGGCGCAGGTGTCGCGCCTGCTCAAATACTGCAACGAGCGCAACATCCGCGTCGTGCCGCGCGGCTCGGGCACCTCGTTGTCGGGCGGCGCGCTGCCGCTCGAAGATGCCGTGCTTCTGGTCATGAGCCGGTTCAACCGCATCCTCGAGATCGACTATCCCAACCGGACCGTTACCGCGCAGCCGGGCGTCACCAACCTCGGCATCACCCATGCGGTCGAGCAGGACGGTTTCTATTACGCCCCCGACCCGTCGTCGCAGATCGCCTGTTCCATCGGCGGCAACGTCGCCGAGAATTCCGGCGGCGTGCACTGCCTGAAATACGGCCTCACCGCCAACAACGTGCTCGGCATCGAGATGGTGCTGATGAACGGCGAGGTCGTGCGTCTAGGCGGCAAGCATCTCGATGCCGAGGGCTACGACCTGCTCGGCGTCATGACCGGCTCGGAAGGCCTGCTCGGCGTCGTCACCGAGGTCACCGTCCGCATCCTCAAGAAGCCGGAGACGGCGCGTGCGTTGCTGATCGGCTTCCCGACCAGCGAACAGGGCGGCCAATGCGTCGCCGACATCATCGGCGCCGGCATCATTCCCGGCGGCATGGAGATGATGGACCGGCCGGCGATCCACGCCGCCGAGGATTTCGTTCATGCCGGCTATCCCTTGGAATGCGAGGCGCTGCTGATCGTCGAACTGGACGGTCCGGCTGTCGAGCTCGACCACCTGATCGGCCTGGTCGAGGCGATCGCCAACCGCAACGGCGCCACCACTTGCCGCATCTCGCAATCCGAGCAGGAGCGGCTGACCTTCTGGGCCGGGCGCAAGGCGGCATTCCCGGCGGTCGGCCGCATCTCGCCCGATTATTACTGCATGGACGGCACCATCCCGCGCAAGGAACTGCCGCGCGTGCTGGCCGGCATGCGCGAACTGTCCGAGCAATACGGCCTCGGTGTCGCCAACGTCTTCCATGCCGGCGACGGCAATCTGCACCCGCTGATCCTCTACGATGCCAACAAGCCGGGCGAGCTCGAAAAGGCGGAGGCCTTCGGCGCCGACATCCTGCGCCTCTGCGTCAAGGTCGGCGGCGTCCTGACCGGCGAGCATGGCGTCGGCGTCGAGAAGCGCGATCTGATGCCCGAGATGTTCAACGACATCGACCTCGACCAGCAGATGCGGGTCAAATGCGCCTTCGACCCCAACCACCTGCTCAACCCCGGCAAGGTCTTCCCGCAGCTGCGCCGCTGCGCCGAGCTCGGCCGCATGCATGTCCACCGCGGCCAGCTGGCCTTCCCCGACATCCCGAGGTTCTGATGCTGCTGAAGCAGGCGACCCTCGAAGGCATCGCGCGCGGCGACATTGTGCTCGCCTTCCGCCGCTGGCAGCGGCCGACGGTCATATCCGGCACCGGCCTGCGCACCGCCATCGGCGTCGTCCGCATCGGCGCGGTCGAGCCCGTCGATGAAGCCGCCATTTCCGACAGCGATGCCCGCGCCGCCGGCTACGCCGACCGTGCCGCGCTGATCGGCGACCTGCGCGCCGGCGCCGACCTCACGCTCTACCGCATCGCCTTCGACGGCATCGAAGCCGACACCAGGCTGGCGCTGCGCCAGGTAGCCGATCTCTCCGACGCCGACTGGCACGCACTCGCCGCGCGCTTCGCCAAATGGGACAGCGCGGCCCCGGGCTACTTCCCCTCGATCCTGCGCCTGATCGGCCAGAACCCCGAAATGCCAGCTGCAGCCCTTGCAGACCGCCTGGGTGTCGACAAGCTGAAATTCAAGCAGGACGTGCGCAAGCTCAAGGAACTCGGCCTGACCGAAAGCCTCGCCACCGGCTACCGCCTCTCCCCCCGCGGCGGCGCCGCCCTCGAAAAGCTGAGGGAGCATCGGTTGTGATGGGATCCCAGGATGTGACACGTTCGCAGGACTTGGGTTCCTCGCCCCCGCAGAGCGGGGGAGAGGTGGCTCGGGCAAAGCCCGAGACGGAGAGGGGGGCTGCCCCGCTTCCAACTCGCCGTTCGCCGAGCCACATCGCGAGAGCACGCCAACTGCGCAACGGCGACAACATTGCCGAAGCCTCGCTTTGGAACGAACTGAAGGCCAAGAAGCTCAGTGGCCACAAGTTCAGCAGGCAGGTGCCGCTCGGTCCCTATTATGCCGATTTCGTCTGCCGTCAGGCCAAGCTTGTGGTGGAACTCGACGGCAGCCAACATGCTGACAGCAGCTATGATCTCCGCCGCGATGAATACATGTGTGCCAATGGATACTCCGTCCTGAGGTTCTGGACTTCAGACGCGCTGAAGAACGTCGGCGCCGTCTGCGAGACAATTCTCGCCGCACTGGATGGCCGGCTTGCCCATGATGTCGGTGCGGCCGACATGAAGTTCACGTTCGCGCCTGTCACTACCCAATCTGGAGGCGAAGGGCGATGAAGTTCCCCCTCTCCGCCTCGCTGCGCTCGGCACCTCTCCCCCGCTCTGCGGGGGCGAGGAACCCTAGAGTTGTGAGCTCATGACCACCTTCACCCCCACCACCTCGGCCGAAGTCCTCACCGCTGTCCAGTGGGCGTTGTCCGAGGAAGCGCCGCTCGAAATCGTCGGCCACGGCTCCAAGCGCGGCATCGGCCGACCGCTACAATGCGAGCATACGCTCGACCTGTCGAGGCTCGCCGGCGTCACGCTCTACGAGCCCGCCGAACTGGTGCTGTCGGCCAAGGCCGGCACGCCTCTCGCCGACATCGAAAAACTGCTCGCCGAAAACGGCCAGCGCTTTGATTTCGAGCCCATGGACTACGGCCCGCTGCTCGGCCAGGCGCCGGGACGCGGCACCATCGGCGGCGCGCTCGCCGCCAACCTTGCCGGCCCGCGTCGTCTCAAGGCGGGCGCCGCCCGGGACCATATCCTCGGCATCAACGCTGTTTCCGGCCGCGGCGAGGCCTTCAAGTCGGGCGGGCGCGTCGTCAAGAACGTCACCGGCTACGACCTGTCCAAGGCGATGGCCGGTTCATGGGGAACGCTGGCCGTCCTCACCGACGTCACCTTCAAGGTGCTGCCCGCGGCCGAAACCGAGACCACGCTCGCCATCCGCGGCATGCTCGACGACAACGCCACTGCTGCGATGGCCCTCGCCATGGGGTCGAGCGCCGAGGTCTCGTCCGCCGCCCATCTGCCCGAACGCATGGCCGCGCGGGTGCTCGACGGCGGCCTCGGCGGCGATCCGGCGACCCTGCTGCGCGTCGAGGGCTTCGGTCCGTCGGTCGCCTACCGCCTCGACCAGCTGAAGCGGCTGCTCGGCAATGCCGGTGCGATCGAGGAGATATCGGGCGCGGCATCGGCCACGCTGTGGCGCGACGTGCGCGATGTCAGGCCCTTCTCCGATGGCTCCGACAAGCCCGTCTGGCGCGTGTCGATGCCGCCGGCGGACGCCCACCACATGGTGCTTGCCCTGCGCATGCAGGTGGCGGCCGACGCGTTCTACGACTGGCAGGGCGGCCTCGTCTGGCTGCGCATGGAGGGCGAGCCGGAAGCCGATCTGTTGCGTGCCCTGATCCGAAAGTTCGGCGGCGGCCATGCCACGCTGGTCCGCGCCGCGGCTGCCTGGCGCGCCGCCGTTCCCGTCTTCGAGCCGCAGCCGGCGGCCCTGGCGGCTCTTTCGGCCCGGCTGAAGGCCGAATTCGACCCCAAGGCCATCCTCAACCCGGGCCGCATGGTTCCCGGCTCCGAGTCTGCTACCTTGGCGGGTGCAACAGAGGGAGCACGACCATGAGCGATACGCCGCCCAAGACACCGCGCCAGACCGACCGCTGGCTCGAGCCCGGCCAGACCAATGTCCAGGTCATCTACATCCTTTACCTCGCAGGCCTGGTCATCGGCATCAGCGGCATTGTCGGCATCGTCCTGGCCTACCTGAACCGCGGCAAGGCTGGCGGCTTCGTCGAGAGCCACTACACCTGGCTCATCCGCACCTTCTGGATCGGCCTGCTCTACGCGCTGGTCTCCGTCGTGCTGATGATGGTCTTCATCGGCTTCATCCTGATGTTTGCCGTCGCCGTCTGGTTCATCGTCCGCTGCATCGTCGGCCTTCAGGCATTGGGACGAGGCGAGGCGATCAAGAGCCCCGACAGCTGGCTGATCTGAGAAAGCTCAAAACGCCGTGCAGACCAATTTCACCACCGCCCAGCTCGCCGATCCGCATGTCCAGGAATCGGAGAAGATCCTGCGCAAATGCGTGCATTGCGGCTTCTGCACGGCGACCTGCCCGACCTATGTCACGCTCGGCAACGAACTGGATTCGCCGCGCGGCCGCATCTACCTGATCAAGGACATGCTGGAGAACGGCCGGCCGGCCGACAAGGAGATCGTCACCCACATCGACCGCTGCCTGTCATGCCTCGCCTGCATGACGACATGCCCGTCGGGCGTGAATTACATGCACCTGGTCGACCACGCCCGCGTCCATATCGAAAAGACCTATCGCCGCCCGCTGATGAACCGGTTGACGCGCGGCGTTCTGGCCGCCGTGCTGCCCTATCCCAAGCGGTTCCGCGCGGCGCTGAAGCTGGCCCGCCTTGGCCGGCCCTTCGCCAATGTCTTCGACCGAGTGCCGGCGCTGAAGCCGTTCGCGGCCATGCTCCGGCTGGCGCCTGCCACGGTGCCGGCCCAGTCGGCCACGGCATCCCCCGGCAGCCATGCCGCGCAGGGCGCCAGGCTGGGCCGCGTCGCCATCCTCACCGGCTGCGCCCAGCCGGTGCTCGAGCCCGGCATCAACGAGGCGACGGTCTCGCTGCTCACCCGGCTCGGCATCGAGGTCGTCGTGCCCAGGGGCGAGGGCTGCTGCGGCGCGCTTGTCCATCACATGGGCCGCGAGGAGGCCGCCCTTGCCTCGGCGCGGCAGAATGTCGACGCCTGGACGCGCGAAATCGGCAACGGCGGCCTCGACGCCATCGTCATCACCGCGTCAGGCTGCGGCACGACGATCAAGGACTACGGCTTCATGCTCAGGCTCGACCCGGCCTATGCCGAGAAGGCGGCGCGGGTGTCGGCGCTGGCCAAGGACGTCACCGAGTACCTGGCCACCCTCGACCTGCCGGAACCGGCCCGCAAGCCCGGCCTGACGGTTGCCTATCACTCCGCCTGCTCGATGCAGCATGGCCAGAAGATCACCCGCCAGCCTAAAGACCTGCTGGCGCGCGCCGGCTTCGTCGTCAGGGAGCCGCGCGAGGGGCACCTGTGCTGCGGCTCGGCCGGCACCTACAACATCATGCAGCCGGAAATCTCGGCGCGGCTGCGCGACCGCAAGGTCAGGAACATCGAGGCCACGGGCGCATCGCTCGTCGCCACCGGCAACATCGGCTGCATCACCCAGATCGCCTCGGCGGCGAAGCTGCCGGTGGTCCACACCGTCAAATTGCTCGACTGGGCTTTTGGCGGCGACAAGCCGGCGGGGCTTGAGTGACCTGAAAGCATCATCTCGCGGCAATCCGCGTTGCGCGCCCCGCGTGCGGGCAGGGCGCTGATTGAAACCTTGGCATGGAACATGCAAGGGTCCGGCGCGTTGCAACGCCTTCAATAACATGGAATGCCGATGTCGAATTTCACCCGCCGCAATTTTCTGGCATTGGCCGCAACCGGTGTTGCCTCGGCCGCACTTTCCGCCTGCTCGACCACGAGCAGCGAGCGCGTGGCCAAGCCGGCATTTCCGGTGGCGCCGCCACCGCCCACCTTGCGCAATGACCCGTCCTTCACCGAGCCGCAGAGGATGTATGCGCCGGTCATCGACAATGGCTACGACATTCCGGGCGTCCCGTTCAAGAAGATCGACCCGCGCTACTATCGCCAGGTCGTGGCCGACCCCACCGGCGAGGCGCCGGGCACCGTCGTCATCGATACTTCCCAGCACTTCCTCTATCTCGTCAGCGACAATGGCGAGGCCATCCGCTACGGCGTCGGCCTCGGCCGTGCCGGCTTCGAGTGGGCCGGCCGCGGCGTCATCGAATGGAAGCAGACCTGGCCGCGCTGGTTCCCGCCGAACGAGATGATCGACCGCCAGCCGGAACTGGAAAAATATCGCGCAGTGCAGGTGCCAGGCAAGAACGAGTGGGAAGGCGGCATGCAGCCGGGCATCCAGAATCCGCTCGGCGCGCGTGCGCTCTACATTTTCCAGGACGGCAAGGACACGCTCTACCGCCTGCACGGCTCGCCGGAATGGGCCTCGATCGGCAAGTCCGTCTCGTCCGGCTGCGTCCGCCTGATCAACCAGGACATCATGGATCTGTACAACCGCGTGCCCGACGGCACGCCGATCGTCGTCACCAGCGGCTTGCAGATGGTTGCCAACCCTGCGTCGCAGCCGATCCAGGACGGCACCTGGAGGCTCTAGGTCCCGAGCCTGTAGCCGTGACTCGGCGAGCTTGACGTCTGTCCGGCTGCGGCGCTGCCGAAGGCCAGGCCTGCACCCCGCGCTTCCTTGATGTCGCCATCCGAGAGCATTGCAAGGGGCAGCGATACAAGTCTATTTTTCTTGAAATCTGCCTACAATTGTTTCGGTGGAGGGGATTGGCTTCTGATGCATGAAGCCGGCGAAACGCGACCGCGCGTTTCGTGAAGAGTCACGGGTGCTGGCTGGAGAGGTTCACAGTGGGAGTCCGTTGAGCTTTACGGCTCGATACGCCCGGGAGGCCGAAAGTGGCTATTTGCCCAGTTTGCGGCGGCACAGGTAAGGTGAATGGCGCGGGTCGCGACCCTTGCTATACATGTGGGGGGCGTGGGACTGGTTGTACGGCCTGCGGCGGCACAGGTGTGGGGAGCATGCCGCGCCAGGAGACTTGCTGGAATTGCGGGGGAAGCGGGCAGGAGGCGGTCAGTTTCGGTTCGGCGACCTATGCGTCGGGCGCTTCGACCAGCGCGGGAAAGAGCGGCGCCTCGGCTGGCATGAAGCCAGGCAAGCCGAAAGCACCCTGGACCAGGGACCAGACAGTGGTGTTCGTCCTGGCCTACGTTGCGAGCACGTGGGGCCTGATCGAATATGCGAAACTGGACGGTTGGGCTCCCTACTTCGTCGCCCTTTTTCCAGCTTTTGTCATCGCGCGGACATGGAAGGGCCTGGCGACGTTTGTTCTCGTCGCCGGCGGCCTCCTGTTGCTCGCCAGCCTGTTGCTCGAGCGATAGCGGCATCTGGACGGGCCGGAACGTGGCGCGCCGGCTTGAGGCCGGCGCACGATCCTATTCCGCTGCCAGCGTTGCTTCCGCCGTGCCGAAGGTGGCGCGATAGACCGCGCGCTGGCGGTTGAGCGCTACCATCGTGTTGCGCAGCAGGATCGCCACCGTCACCGGGCCGACGCCGCCTGGAACCGGGGTGATCCACGACGCCACTTCCTTGACCGATTCGGTGTCGACGTCGCCGACGATGCGGCTGGACCCGTCCGGCAGCGTTTCGGCGTTGATGCCGATGTCGATGACGGCGGCCCCTGGCTTGACCATGTCGGCCTTGATCAGTCGCGGCTTGCCCACTGCCACGAACAGCGCGTCGGCGCGGCGTGCATGCGCCGCCAGCGAGCGTGTCATGTGGTGGCAGACCGTCACTGTCGCGCCTTCGCTCATCAGCAGGAACGCGATCGGCTTGCCGACGATCTCGGAATGGCCGACGACTACCACTTCCAGACCCTTCAGGTCGAGCCCGGTGGCCTTCAGCAGTTCGACCGAGGCAGCCGCCGTGCAGGGCGCGAGGTCGAGCTGGTTGTAGACGATGTTGCCGATCGACGACGGGTGCATGCCCTCGACGTCCTTCAGCGGATGCACCGCCGCCTGGATCGCCTTGATCGGAATATGCGCCGGCACCGGCCGCTGGATGATGATGCCGGTGATGCGCGGGTCGGCGTTCATGCCGTGGATGGCCGCCTCGAGTTCGCCTGCCGTCAGTTCGGCCGGGAAGGGGCGTTCTTCGAAGTCGATGCCGGCCAGTTCCGCCTTGGCGCGCTGGTTGCGGACATAGACATCGACCGCGGCGACGTCGCCGACGGTGATCGAAACGAGTTTCGGGCGGAAGCCTTCTTCGGTTGCCTTCTGCGCGGCAGCGCGCACTTCGGCGATGATGCGGGCGGCCACGGGGCCGCCTTTCAGATAGCGGTTGTCGTCGAGCGGCGGCATTCTTCATCCTTCGGCGGTCGTCGACCCAGGATGCCCCCGGATACGTCCGTACGCCTGGGATGGAATGGGTCGATCAGGTCAATTTTTATCCATGATAAACATTTTTTCCCAAGAGATCGAGCCGGAGAAGGCCGATTCGCAGCCGAAAAGCGAAAAGGGCAGCGCGATCTTCCGCCGCGCTGCCCCTTTGCTCGGGAACCAGGCCTTTCGGCCCGGCTCCGCCCCCGTAACCGGAAATTACCTGACGACGACCTTGGTGCCGACCGGAACCCGCTCGTAGAGGTCCATCACATCCTCGTTGCGCATGCGGATGCAGCCTGACGACACCGCGCCGCCGATGGTCCAGGGCTGGTTGGTGCCGTGGATGCGGTAGAGCGTCGAACCGAGATAGAGTGCGCGAGCGCCGAGCGGGTTTTCCGGCCCGCCGACCATCATCGCCGGCAGCACGCGGCCCTTGGCCCGTTCGCGCGCGATCATCTCCGCCGGCGGACGCCAGTCCGGCCATTCGCGCTTGGAACTCACCTTGTGCGTGCCCGACCATTCGAAGCCCGGCTTGCCGGTGCCGACGCCGTAGCGGCGCGCCTGGCCGTCCGCCTGCACCAGATAGAGGAAATTCTCGGTTGTATCGATGATGATCGTGCCGGCCTTCTCGCCACCGTCATAGGCGACCGTCTGCGGCAGGTAGATCGGGTTGATCTGCGGCTTGACCGTGCGCTTTTCCGGCGCGCGCAGCGCTGCCGTCTGCACCTGAGCGGCCTTGGGCTGGCGCGGCTGGACGCTGCGCTGCTGTTGCGCGCTGCGCTGTTGCACCTTGGGCGCTGCCTGCCTTGCGCGCGGCTGGACGGCCTGGCGCCGCTGCTGCCGCGGCATCGCCTCGTTCGGGTTGCGGCCGAGTTGCAGCACCCAGGGTGCCGACAGGTCGGGGCTCACCACCACCGGCGGCCGTTCGGCATAGCGGTCATAGGCAAGGGCCGGCGAGGCCAGTTCGGCCAGTAGTGCCGCCGTCGCCAAAAGCATCAGACGTTTCTTCATGGACGCACTCTCAACACGTTCGTCGCTGCGGGGAATCTCCCCGGTTTGGCGACATGTTGTCCGCGCCCCGCCACCGAAACGTGAATCGGGTTGCTTAAAATGCGAGATTGTCGGGAAAGCTTTTGGTGTGGTTACCGGCTCGTTCAGGAGTCTGGTAAAGCACGGGTAAATCGGCGCTTCTCGCTGTTAACGAATGGATTTCAGATGGAACAGAAAAAGACGGGCCTGGTGCTGGGCGCCGACGGGGCGACACGCTGCTTCTGGCCGGGAGTGCTGCCAGACTACCTGCATTATCACGACAACGAGTGGGGCCGGCCGGTCGCCGACGAGCACCGCCTGTTCGAGAAGATCTGCCTGGAGGGCTTCCAGTCCGGCCTGTCGTGGCTGACGATCCTGCGCAAGCGTGACAATTTCCGCGCCGCGTTCTCCGGCTTCGATTTCGACAAGGTCGCCGAATATGGCGAGACCGACATCGAGCGGCTGCTCGGCAATCCCGGCATCGTCCGCCACCGCGGCAAGATCGTCTCGACCATCAACAACGCCCGCCGCGCCCGCGCGCTTGCCGACGAGGCCGGCTCGCTCGCCGCCTGGTTCTGGAAATTCGAGCCGGGCGCCGACGAGCGGCCCAAGGTGGTCGACTATCCCACCCTGGTCGCCAACCCGACGACGCCGACCTCGACGCGGATTTCGAAGGAGCTGAAGAAGCGCGGCTGGACCTTCGTCGGCCCGACCACCGTCTACGCCTTCATGCAGGCGATGGGCCTGGTCAACGACCACATCGAAGGCTGCATGTGCCGCGGCAAGATCGAGGCCGAGCGCAAGGCGTTCAAGCGGCCGGGGTGAGGGCGCGCTCTTGCCTTCTCCCGCAAGGGGAGAAGGTACTACCGCTCATACCGTCCCTTGTACCCGCTGCCGGCGATATCCCACACCAGGCTGCGGCCCCACACCGTCAGCACCAGCCCGCCGAAGCCGCGATCCTCCGGCGTATGCCGCCGCGAGGCAGCGCTCCGCCCCGACGGGATCACCTCGACGGTTCCGCCGCGCCTCACCCAGCAGCCCTTGCCGTACTGGTCGTTGGCGCCGTAGGCGAGCATGAATTCGAAGCTGCCGTCGGGCCGCAGCAACAGCTCCGAGCCGACCTCCATCACCCCGTTGAGGTAGTAGTGCCCGGCGAGCTTTGCATCGCTGGGCCTGCAACCGCCCCCGGCCAATGCTCCGCCGCTGGTGGTGCAGGCGGCAAGTGCCAGCGCAGCCATGACCGCAAGCGTCGCGATCGTCTTCGGCGTTGTTTTCGCGCGGCGCATCGGCATCAGGCGCTCGTGCCCGACAACAGCAGGCTCGCCGCGATGGCGCCCACCGTCGCCAGCGCCGGATACAGCACCAGCACGCAGGTCATCAGCGCGTCGCGCGCGGTCGCAGGCTTCTTCGCCTTGGGTTTTTCCGGTCCCGCCGGCCGCAGCCGGACCGTCGTCTCGTCGATTTCTCCAGTGTTGCTGGACATGGCAGTCGTTCCATCGTTCGGTTGCGGCGGCTTATCGGGCGCGGCTGTTTCGGCACGATGTCGGCGCGCAGCCGCTTTGTTTCGGCCTTGCCGCTTGCGGCGCGCGCCAAACGCTTGCCGCTCCATCCCATTTCGGTTACGACACGGCGCGCTGCGCAAGCGGCCAAAATTTCTGGAAAAATTGCGGAATTCTCGACATGGCCGACAAATCGGAAAAGATGAAAGCGCGGCTGCCGCGCGGCTTCGTCGACCGCAGCGCGGACGACATCCGGATCGTCGAGAAGATGATGGCGAAGATCCGCGAGGTCTACGAGCTCTACGGCTTCGAGCCCGTCGACCAGCCGCTGATCGAATACACCGACGCGCTGGGCAAATTCCTGCCCGACCAGGACCGTCCCAATGAGGGCGTCTTCTCGTTCCAGGACGATGACGAGCAGTGGCTGTCGCTGCGCTACGACCTGACCGCGCCGATGGCGCGTTTCGTCGCCGAGAACTTCGAGAAACTGCCCAAGCCCTATCGCAGCTACCGCTCGGGCTGGGTGTTCCGCAACGAGAAGCCCGGCCCCGGCCGCTTCCGCCAGTTCATGCAGTTCGACGCCGACACCGTCGGCACGCCCGGTGTCGCGGCCGATGCCGAGATGACCATGATGATGGCCGACGTGATGGAAGCGCTCGGCATCAAGCGCGGCGACTACGTCATCCGCGTCAACAACCGCAAGGTGCTCGACGGCGTGCTCGAGGCCATCGGCCTCGGCGGCGACGACAACGCCAACCGCCGCCTCACCGTGCTGCGCGCCATCGACAAGCTCGACAAGTTCGGCCCCGAAGGCGTGCGCCTGCTGCTCGGCAAGGGCCGCTGGGACGGTGGTGCGGAAGGCGAGGGCGACTTCACCAAGGGTGCTGGGCTGGATGAGGACCAGATCAATCAGGTCATGGACGTATTCGGTGCGCCGAACGGGTTCTGGGAAAACGAAAAGGACTTTCCGGAAGCCCTCGAAGATGATCGACGCGACGCTAGCGATGGAATTCTGAGCAATCGCTTCGCCATTGATGAAATGCGCGTTGGTTTCTCGGAGAATGCACTTGCGGCCCAGGGCATCAACGAGCTCGCTACGATAAATGACATCGTTCGCTCGGCAGGCTACGGTTCAAACCGCATCCGCATCGATCCCTCCGTCGTCCGCGGCCTCGAATACTATACAGGCCCCGTATATGAGGCCGAACTATTGGCTGAAATTCCGAATGAGGACGGTGTCATCGTGCGCTTCGGCTCGGTCGGCGGCGGCGGCCGTTATGACGGCCTCGTCTCGCGTTTCCGCGGCGAGCCCGTGCCGGCCACCGGCTTCTCCATCGGCGTGTCGCGCTTGATGACGGCGCTCAAGAACCTCGGCAAGCTCGACACCTCGGACGTGGTCGCCCCCGTGGTCGTGCTGGTCATGGACAAGGATACGGAAAGCCTCGGCCGCTACCAGAAGATGGTCGCGGACCTGCGCCGCGCCGGCGTGCGCGCCGAGATGTATCTCGGCGGTTCCGGCATGAAGGCGCAGATCAAATATGCCGACCGTCGCGGCTCTGGCGTCGTCATCATCCAGGGCGGCGACGAGCGCGCCAATGGCGAGGTCCAGATCAAGGACCTGATCGAGGGCGCCCGCATGTCGGCCGAGATCACCGACAACGCCGAATGGCGTGCTGCCCGTCCGGCGCAGATCACCGTGCCGGAAGCCGATCTCGTCGCTGAAGTGAAGAAGATCCTTGCCGCGCAGGCGGAAGACCGCAACCGTGGCTAGCGAATGCATGCAGCTTGCGATGCCCCTCATCCCCCTGCCGGGACCTTCTCCCCGTGGAACGGGGAGAAGGAAGCCGGCCGCGACGCTGACGTCCCCCTCGCCCCGTTTACGGGGAGAGGGTAAGGGTGAGGGGCGTGGCTGTACATGCGTGGAGATGCGTCCATGAACGCGCGCTTCCCGGCGATTGCTCCCGACATCCTCAAGCTGTTCGCCGCGCGCGGGGCCGATGCGGTCGACGTGCCGGTGCTGCAGCCGGCCGATCCGTTCCTCGACATGGCCGGCGAGGACCTGCGCCGCCGCATCTTCCTGACCGAAAGCGAGACCGGGGCGTCGCTCTGCCTGCGCCCGGAATTCACCATTCCGGTCTGCCTCGACCATATCCACACCCAGTCAGGCACGCCGCGCCGCTATTCCTATCTCGGCGAGGTCTTCCGCCAGCGCCGCGAGGGCGGCAACGAGTTCTTCCAGGCCGGCGTCGAGGACCTCGGCGACAAGGACATCGCCGCCGCCGACGCGCGTTCGGTGGCCGATGCGCACGCCTTGCTCTCGCTGTGCCTGCCGGGGCGCGACCTCACCGTCACGCTCGGCGACCAGGCGATCTTCGAGGCCGTGCTGGCGGCCCTTGGCCTGCCGCGCGGCTGGCGCATGCGTCTTGCCCGTGCCTTCGGTTCGGCCGAGCAGCTTGCCAGCGCCCTTGAGGACCTGGCCGCGCCCACCCGCGGTTCGGCCCTTGCCGAACCCGTCGCCTCGCTCGTCGCCGATGGCGACCACGATGCGCTGGCTGCGCATATTGCCCAGGGCATGGAGCAGGCAGGCCTGTCGCCATCCGCCGGTCGCACGCCCAACGACATCGCCCGCCGCCTGATCGAAAAGGCCGAGCTGCGCAGCGTCCGCCTGTCCAGCGATGCCTTCGAGGCGCTGGAGCGCTTCCTGGCGATCCATGTCTCGCTCGACCAGGCGCCCGCAGCACTCAGCGAGTTCGCCGCCGGCGCCGGGCTCACGCTCGGTGCCGCGCTCGACAATTTCGCCGCCCGTGCCGAGGCGGTCGCCGGCCATGGCCTTGCTGCCGGCTCGGTGCGTTATGACGCCGCCTTCGGCCGCCCGCTCGACTATTACACCGGCCTGGTGTTCGAGATTTCCGGTCCCGATGCCGACCGGCCGCTGGCCGGTGGCGGCCGCTACGACCGGCTGCTGACGCTGCTCGGCGCCGGCAAGCCCATCCCCGGCGTCGGTTTCTCCGTCTGGCTCGACCGCATCGAAGCCTTGAGGGAGGCGCGCTGATGGCCATCTCGATCGCACTTCCCTCCAAGGGCCGGCTCAAGGAGCAGGCGCTCGACGTGCTGGCCAAGGCCGGTTTTGTCGTCAACCTGCCCGACGACGACCGTCGCTACCGCGCTTCGATCGAGGGCAGGGCGGATATCGAGATCGCATTCCTGTCGGCGTCCGAGATCTCCGGCGAGATCGGCCAGGGCAATGTCGATCTCGGCATCACCGGCGAGGACCTGATCCGCGAAAACCTCGCCGATTGGGAAAGCAAGGCCGAGATCGTCGCCCGCCTCGGCTTCGGTCACGCTGATGTCGTCGTCGCCGTGCCCGACATCTGGCTCGATGTCGACACCATGGCCGACCTCGACGACGTCGCCGCAGATTTCCGCCAGCGCCATGGCCGCCGCCTGCGCATCGCCACGAAGTACTGGCGGCTGACGCAGCAGTTCTTCTCCCAGATGCACGGCATCCAAGTCTATCGCATCGTCGAGAGCTTGGGTGCCACCGAAGGTGCGCCGGCTGCCGGCTCGGCCGACGTCATCGTCGACATCACCTCGACCGGCTCGACCCTGCGCGCCAATCACCTCAAGATCCTGTCGGATGGCGTCATCCTGCGCTCGCAGGCTTGCCTGGTGCAGTCGCGCAAGGCGCGCAGCGCAGCCGACGAGGCGACGCTCGCCGGGTTCAATGCTGCAGTAGCGGCTGCAGTCCGCGGATAATCCGCGCCAGTTCCAGGCATTCGTTGTGCCTGGGGCTGTTGCGGCGCCAGGCAAGGCAGATCCGCCGTTCCGGCACCGGTTCGGCAAAGGGCACGATCTTCAGGTCGCGCTGGTCGTGCGCCGGTCCCGCAGCCATCGCAGGTATCAGCGTCACCCCCAGCCCGTGCGCCACCATCTGCAGCAGCGTGGTCAGGCTGGTCGCGCCGTAATTGGCCATCGCCACCGGCTTGACGCTGCCGCACACGGCGAGTGCCTGTTCGCGCAGGCAGTGGCCTTCTTCCAGCAGCATCAGCCTTTCCAGGGCAGGGCTTTCCGGCGGAACCGGCGGCGAGACGAAGTCGGGGTCGTCGGCAGGCACGGCAAGGTAGAACCGGTCCGCAAACAACGCCTCGGTCGTCAGCCCTGAATGATCGAGCGGCAGGGCGGCGACGAAGGCGTCGATGCGCCCGTTCAGCGCCTCCTCGACCAGCGAGCCGGTGATCGCCTCGCGCAGTTCCAGCCGGAGCTTGGGATATTCGCGCTTCATGGCCGGCAGGATGTGCGGCAACAGATAGGGCGCCACCGTCGGGATCACGCCCAGCCGCAACCGCCCCTCCATCGGCGGCCTGCCGCGCCGCGCCATGGTCTCGACGTCCCGGATTTCGGCCAGGATTTTCTCGATCCGCGGCTGCAGTTCGAGCGCGTCCTCGGTCATCCGCACCGCCTTGCCGCCGCGTTCGAACAGCGTACAGCCGAGCCGTTCCTCCATCTCGGCGATCTGCGCCGAAAGCGCCGGCTGGCTGACCCCGGCAAACTCGGCCGCCCGGCCGAAATGCAGCATCTGGGCCAGTGCCGCGAAATATTCCATCTGTCGGATTGTCAGCCGTATCATAATCAAAGGTTATCAAGATTGTTTGAAAAGGCAATTTGGCTTTATCAAAATCCGGTCCTAGACTGGAATGGTTCCAATGAAGCGGTGCTGCCGTGCGCTGCCCGGAACGGTCTAGCGATAAAAGCCAAGAGGGAGGCGCAAGCCATGACAACACCGACGATGACCACCAGTGCGGGCACGCCGGTATCGGACGTTCACAACCCAATCACTGCCGGCGAGTGCCGCCTGGCCCTGCTGTAGAGCTGCCAACTCGTCGAGAGGCGGGCGGATGCCCGCAAGCACCTACACGAAGACGTTTCGGAGATAAAAATGGACGCGAAAACTGACGAAAACAGCGCCGGCAAATGCCCGGTCGCACACTCCACTGCCGGCAGGACCAATCGCGATTGGTGGCCGAACCAGCTCGACCTCAAGGTCCTGCACCAGCACTCCAGCCTGTCCGACCCGATGGGCGAGGCATTCGACTACGCCAAGGAGTTCGAGAGCCTCGACCTCGACGCCGTGAGCGCCGACCTCAAGGCGCTGATGACGGATTCGCAGGATTGGTGGCCGGCCGACTTCGGCCATTATGGCCCGCTCTTCATCCGCATGGCCTGGCACAGCGCCGGCACCTATCGCATCAGTGACGGCCGCGGCGGCGCCGGAGCCGGCCAGCAGCGTTTTGCCCCGCTCAACAGCTGGCCGGACAACGTCAACCTCGACAAGGCCCGCCGCCTGCTGTGGCCGATCAAGCAGAAATACGGCCGCAGGATTTCCTGGGCCGACCTGATGATCCTGGCCGGCAACGTCGCGCTGGAATCGATGGGCTTCAAGACTTTCGGCTTCGCCGGCGGCCGCGCCGACGTCTGGGAACCCGAAGAGGACATCTACTGGGGTTCAGAAGGCAAGTGGCTTGCCGACGAGCGCTACAGCGGCGACCGCGACCTCGCCAATCCGCTGGCAGCGGTACAAATGGGCCTGATCTACGTCAACCCGGAGGGTCCGAACGGCACCCCGGATCCGCTCGCATCGGCGCGCGACATCCGCGAGACCTTCGCCCGCATGGCGATGGATGACGAGGAAACCGTCGCCCTGATCGCCGGCGGCCACACCTTCGGCAAGACTCACGGCATCAACGATGCGGCGCATGTCGGCGTCGAACCGGAATCGGCCGACATCGAGCAGCAGGGCCTGGGCTGGCACAACAGCTTCGGCACCGGCAAGGGCGGCGACACCATCGGCAGCGGCCTCGAAGTCACCTGGACGACGACGCCGACCAAGTGGAGCAACAACTTCTTCTGGAACCTGCTCGGCTACGAATGGGAGCTGACCAAGAGCCCGGCCGGCGCGCACCAGTGGACGCCCAAGCACAACATGGGCGCCGGCACCGTGCCGGATGCGCATGACAAGTCCAAGCGCCACGCGCCGGCGATGCTGACCTCCGACATCGCGCTGCGCACCGATCCGGCATACGAGAAGATCTCGCGCCGCTTCTTCGAGAACCCGGACCAGTTCGCCGACGCCTTCGGCCGCGCCTGGTTCAAGCTGACCCACCGCGACATGGGCCCGGTCGCACGCTATCTCGGCCCGCTCGTCCCCGAGGAAGAGCTGATCTGGCAGGACGTGATCCCCGCCGTCGACCACGTGCTGGTCAGCGACGCCGACATCGCTGCCCTCAAGGCGAAGATCCTCGGCTCGGGCCTGACCGTGGCGCAGCTGGTCTCGACCGCCTGGGCCTCGGCCTCGACCTTCCGCGGTTCGGACATGCGCGGCGGTGCCAACGGCGCGCGCATCCGTCTTGCCCCGCAGAAGGACTGGGCCGTCAACCAGCCGGCTCAGCTGGCCTCGGTGCTGGAGAAGCTCGAGGCGATCCAGAAGGAGTTCAACGCTGCGCAGTCCGGCGACAAGAAGGTGTCGCTGGCCGACCTCATCGTCCTCGGCGGTGCCGCCGCCGTCGAAAAGGCCGCCAGGGATGCCGGCAACGACGTGAAGGTGCCGTTCACGCCAGGTCGCATGGATGCCTCGCAGGAGCAGACCGACGTCGAGTCCTTCGCTCCGCTCGAGCCGTCCGCCGACGGCTTCCGCAACTACACCAGCGGCAGGCAGCGCCTGACCGCCGAGGAAAACCTGGTCGACCGGGCCCAGCTCTTGAAGCTGTCGGCACCGGAGCTGGCGGTGCTGGTCGGCGGCCTGCGCGTGCTCGGCGCCAATGCCGGCGATTCGGCTCATGGTGTCTTCACCGCCCGTCCTGGCACGCTTTCCAACGACTTCTTCGTCAACCTGCTCGACATGGGCACGGAGTGGAAGGCGACATCCGAAGCCAAGGACGTGTTCGAGGGCCGTGACCGCGCCACCGGCGAGGTCAAGTGGACCGCGACCCGCGTCGACCTGATCTTCGGCTCGCACTCGCAGCTGCGTGCTTTGGCCGAAGTCTATGGCTCGTCCGATGCTGGCGCGAAGTTCACCAGGGACTTCGTGGCGGCATGGGCCAAGGTGATGAACGCCGACCGCTTCGACATCGCGCGGGCAGCCCGCGCGGCCTGACCGGCATCAGCCTCCCATCGACTGCACAGGCGCGGAGCGATCCGCGCCTGTTTTGTTTTGCGGCTGGCCCTTCCGGTGGAAAGTTTTTGCCGTGCGAACCATGGCCGGCGCTTGTGCAATCCGTCCCGGCTGTTTAGCTAGGCCTGATACGGGTCAACCGAAGACGGATCACCGAACATGCGACTTGGCGGAAGGCTGGCTGCAGCCATCGAAGTACTCGACGATATCGAGAGGCGGCATCGTCCTGCCGCGGATGCACTCAAGGACTGGGGCCTTTCCCACCGTTTCGCCGGTGCCGGCGATCGCGCCGCGATCGGCAACATCGTCTACGACGCCTTGCGCCGCAAGCGCTCCGCCGGCTGGATGCTCGGCGACGAGACCTCGCGCGCCCTCGGCTTCGGCGCGCTCCTGCTCGAATGGGACCAGTCGGCCGCGGCCCTCAACCAGACGCTCGACGGCGACAAGTTCGCGCCCGAGCCGCTGAGCCCGGCAGAATTGGCCTCCATTGCCGAGCGCAAGCTCGACGACGCGCCCGACGTCGTCCGCGCCGACAGCCCCGACTGGTGCGCGCCTCTTCTCGAACGCGCATTCGGCGCCGACTGGGTGGAGGAGGGCGCCGCCCTTGCCGCCCGTCCGCCGCTCGACATCCGCGTCAACACGCTGAAGGCCGACCGTGATCGCGTCATAGGCGAGCTCGAGGGCACCCAGGCTTCGCCGATGGCGCTGGCACCGCACGGTGTCCGCATCCCGCCGATCGACGGCAGCGGCCGCCACCCCAACGTCCAGGCCGAGCCGGCCTTCCAGAAGGGCTGGTTCGAGATCCAGGACGAAGGCTCGCAGCTTGCCGCCGAACTCGCCGGCGCCACGCCCGGCATGCAGGTGCTCGATTTCTGTGCCGGTGCCGGCGGCAAGACGCTGGCGCTGTCCGCCGCCATGGAAAACCGCGGCCAGATCTTCGCCCACGATTCGGAGAAGTCGCGCCTGGCGCCGATGTTCGATCGCCTGCGCCGCTCCGACAACCGCAACGTCCAGGTCGTCACCAAGCCGTCCGAACTGTCGGGCCTCGCCGGCCACATGGACCTGGTGCTGATCGACGCGCCCTGCACCGGCAGCGGCACCTGGCGCCGCCGGCCCGATGCCAAGTGGCGCCTCACCCAGCGGCAGCTCGACGTCCGCAAGGCCGAGCAGTCGGCCATCCTCGACGCCGCCAGCGCCTATGTGAAGCCGGGCGGCCTCATCGTCTACATCACCTGCTCCGTCTTCGACGAGGAAAACGCCGATCAGGTCGACGCCTTCGTGGAGCGCAGCAGGGGTTTCTCCGTCGTCGATCACCGGGCGCTGTGGGCATCGCGCTTTCCCGGCCGCGACGATGCCGTGCGGTTTGGCGGGCAAGGCCTGTCCTTGACCCCCGCCAGAAGCGGCACCGACGGCTTCTACTTCGCCGCCATGCGTCGCAACGGCTGAGCTGCGGCCCACGACGCATCGCTATTGACGAACCGGACTTGTCCTCCAGTTGAAGGTCGGGCGGCATCCAGCCGCCCAGCCGGTTCCGGAGGTTCGATGGCCAGGTTTGTCGTGCTGCTTGCTTTCATCGTGGTCGTGCTCGGCGGCGGTACGCTGATCGGCTACCTCACCTTGCCGGGCGATTGGTATGCCGGCTTGGCCAAGCCTTTCTTCAACCCGCCCAACTGGATTTTCGGACCCGTCTGGTCGGCGCTCTACATTCTCGTCGCCGTCGCCGGCTGGCGCGTCTGGCGGCATGACCCCTGGAGCGCCGCCATGCGCCTGTGGATCGGCCAGCTGGTGCTCAATTTCCTGTGGTCGCCGGTCTTTTTCGGCCTGCAGCAGCCCGGTCTGGCATTGCTCGTCATCGCGGCGCTTTTCTGCGCCATCCTCGGCTTCATGGCGCTCGCCGGCCGCAAGGACAGCGTTGCCGCCTGGCTGTTTGCTCCCTATGCGGCCTGGGTTGCCTTCGCCAGCTTGCTCAATGCCTCGATCTGGTGGCTCAACTGATGTTTGCTCCGCAGCATTTGCAATTGCCTGCATCTGCCGGCCTTGCGATAAGCGAGCCGAGAGGACACCGACATGGCAGCCAAGATCGTACCCACACCCGACTATGACGAACGCGTCAGGGCGTCCTTCGCGCGTCAGAGCGCGATGCGGACCATCGGCGCCGAACTCACGCTCGTCACCCCGGGCATCATCGAGATCGAGATGCCGTTTTCCGATCAGCTGACCCAGCAGCACGGCTTTCTCCACGCCGGCGTCATCTCGACGGCGCTCGATTCCGCCTGTGGCTACGCCGCCTTTTCGCTGTTTCCGGAAAGCACAGGCGTGCTCACCATCGAGTTCAAGGTCAATCTGCTCGCCCCCGGCAAGGGCGAGCGCTTCCTGTTCCGCGGCTCGGTCACCAAGCCCGGCCGCACCATCGTCGTCGCCGACGGTCAGGCCTATGCCATCGCTGCCGACGGCGAGGCCAAGCTGATCGCCACCATGACCGGCACGATGATGGCGATTGCCGGCCGCGAAGGCATAGAGGGATAGGCCATGCCGGGCATGACGCAATTCGCTGGCCGCAACGTGCTGTTCGTCATGGCCGCCGAGGCCGAATACGGCCCGCATCTGCAAAAGCTGTTCACGCCGCTGATGACCGGCGTCGGCCCGGTCGAGGCCGGCGTCAGGGTGGGCGCCGAACTGGCCTTGCTCGCCGCTTCCAACTATCTCCCCGATCTCGTCGTCTGCCTTGGATCCGCCGGCAGCCGCCGGCTTGAACAGACCGAGGTCTACCAGGTGACGTCGGTCTGTTTCCGCGACATGGACGCGACCGCCATGGGCTTCGAGAAGGGGCGGACGCCGTTCCTCGACCTTCCCGCCACCCTGGAGCTGCCGCTGCGCATTCCCGATGTGCGGCAGGCCAGCCTGTCGACGGGCAGCACCATCATTTCGGGCGCCGCCTACGACGCCATCGCGGAAGACATGGTCGACATGGAGACCTTTGCCGTATTGCGCGCCTGCCAGGTCTTCGGCGTGCCGCTCGTCGGCCTGCGCGGCATCTCCGATGGCGCCAGCGACATCAGCCATGTCGACGACTGGACCGAATACCTCCACGTCGTCGACGAGAAGCTGGCCCACGCCGTCCAGCGTCTCGGCGAGGCGATCTCCAGCGGCGAATTGAAGCTCTAGTTTTCTCTGCGCGGCAGGCCCTTGGCATTGCCGAACAGGATGCCGGCGAGCCTCACCCTGGCATCGTTGTCCCGGTTCACATAGCTGACCGATCCTGCCTCGTGGTCGAGCGTCCAGCGCCCGACGGCGCCATTGTCCCAATCGACGACGTAGCCGCCTTCGGCGAGCGCCCAGGTGCCTTGCCGCGTCTCGCCGTCGTCGAGCAGCATGTGCGCCTGGTCGCCGGTTTCGAAATAGACGTACGCCTCCTTGCCGTTGCGATCGAGCACATGGGTCGTGCCCCCAATCAGCACCTTCAGCGAGGCCTGGTCGAGAATTGCCATCTTCGGTTCCTTCCTTTACCAATATAGTCAAGCTTCTTGACGATAGGCGCGATTGGAAAAATGGTCAAGCAACTTGACGAAACTGGTGCGGGCGCATTGCCCGACCACGTCGGCTGGCGCCTGTGGCAGGCGAGCCGTGCCTGGCAGGCCGAGTTTGCCGAGGCGATGCGCGCTGCCGGCCATGGCTGGTTCAGCGAGAGCCGTGCCGGGCTCCTCGGCCACATACCCCGCCGCGGCGCCAAACAGGCGGCGCTGATCGAGCGTGCCGGCATTTCCAAGCAGGCCGTGCAGCAGCTTCTTGACGGCCTGGAGGCCGAGGGCGTGATCGAGCGCGCCGCCGATCCCGGCGACAGGCGCGGCAAGCTGGTCATCTACACCCGCAAGGGGCTTGAAGCGCTCGACGACGGCGACCGCATCAAGCTCGACATCGAGAAGCGTTACCGCGAGCGTTTGGGCGAGGGGCCTTTCGCCGCGTTGATGGCAGCCCTGCGCGGGCTTGCCGAACCGCAGGGCAGGTGATTGGCGCTGGAATGTTGGGCAGCCATTGCACGCGCTGCCTGCCAGCCATGCAATCCAGCCCATTGCACAGACTCGAATCTTTCTTTAAACGCCCGCCATGAAGAACTCCGAGCACCCTGAAACCGTCCTCATCATCGACTTCGGCAGCCAGGTGACGCAGCTCATCGCGCGTCGCGTCCGCGAGGCCGGGGTCTATTCCGAGATCGTTCCCTTCCAGTCGGCCGCCGAGGCCTTCAAGCGGATCAATCCCAAGGCGGTGATCCTCTCCGGCAGCCCGCATTCCACCGTCGACATCGGCAGCCCGCGCGCTCCTGACGCCGTCTTCGAGGCCGGCATCCCGGTGCTCGGCATCTGCTACGGCGAGCAGACCATGTGCGCCCAGCTCGGCGGCAAGGTCGAGGCCGGCCACCATCGCGAGTTCGGCCGCGCCTATCTCGAGATCGAGGACGACAGCGCCCTGTTCGACGGCGTCTGGGCCAAGGGCACCCGTCACCAGGTCTGGATGAGCCACGGCGATCGCGTCACGGCCATCCCCGCCGGTTTCCGCGTCATCGGCACCTCCAGCGGCGCCCCATTTGCGGCGATCGCCGACGAGGCCCGCAATTTCTACGCCGTGCAGTTCCACCCCGAGGTCGTGCACACGCCGGACGGCGCCAAGCTGCTGCGCAACTTCGTCCACAAGATCGCCGGCATCGAGAGCGACTGGACCATGCATGCCTATCGCGCGCATGCGGTCGAGGCGATCCGCCAGCAGGTCGGCGACAAGAAGGTCATCTGCGCGCTTTCGGGCGGCGTCGATTCCTCCGTCGCGGCACTCCTCATCCACGAGGCGGTCGGCGACCAGCTCACCTGCATCCTCGTCGACCACGGCCTGATGCGGCAGAACGAGGCGGCCGACGTCGTCGCCATGTTCCGCGAGCACTACAATTTGCCGCTGATCCTGGTCGATGCCGCCGATCGTTTCATCGGTGCGCTCGAAGGCGAGGCCGACCCGGAGACCAAGCGCAAGACCATCGGCCGCCTGTTCATCGAGGTGTTCGAGGAAGAGGCCAAGAAGCTCGGCGGCGCCGATTTCCTCGCCCAGGGCACGCTCTATCCGGACGTCATCGAGAGCGTCTCCTTCACCGGCGGCCCTTCGGTCACGATCAAGTCGCACCACAATGTCGGCGGACTGCCCGACCGCATGAACATGAAGCTGGTCGAGCCGCTGCGCGAGCTGTTCAAGGACGAGGTCCGCGTGCTCGGACGTGAGCTCGGCCTGCCCGACAGCTTCATCGGCCGCCATCCGTTCCCCGGGCCCGGTCTCGCCATCCGCTGCCCCGGCGGCGTGACGCGCGAAAAGCTCGACATCCTGCGCCAGGCCGACGCCATCTATCTCGACGAGATCCGCAAGGCCGGCCTCTACGACGCTATCTGGCAGGCCTTCGCCGTGCTGCTGCCGGTCCAGACCGTCGGCGTCATGGGCGACGGCCGCACCTACGAGTTCGTCTGCGCGCTGCGCGCGGTGACCTCCGTCGACGGCATGACCGCCGACTTCTACCACTACGACATGAATTTCCTCGGCCAGGCCGCGACCCGCATCATCAACGAAGTCCGCGGCATCAACCGCGTCGTCTACGACGTCACCTCCAAGCCGCCCGGCACGATCGAGTGGGAGTGACGGGCAAACAACGGCAATAGCGTCGTTTCGGCGAGCTAGTGACTTAGCCATTTCGGCGCCGCGTGCCTTGGAGTGCGCTTCGGCGCTCCTGCGAGTTGCGGGGAAGCTCGCAGTCAGCTGCCAAGTCAGCGGACGTGCTTGTAGACCGTGGTTCGGGAGAGGCCCAGCATCCGCGCTGTCTTCGAGACGTTGTCACCCGAGGCACGAAACACGCTCCTGATCTCGCGGCACTTGTGCCGGCTCAATGCGTGGCCGCGGCAATCCTCGCAGCTGTCCTCTGGCGCTGTTTCTCGCTCGGTGAAGGATTCTTCGTCGACAAATTCGAGATGCTGCCGCACCAGCGCACGCTGCAGGACCGACTGGAGCTCGCGGATGTTGCCAGGCCAACTGCGCAGCGACAACCGCGCGATCGCGGCATCGGTGATCGCCGTGCCCGGCGCGATCTTCTGCATGAGATGCTGGACGACAAGGGCGAAGTCCGACCGGGACCGCAGCGGCGGCATGCGCACGGTATAGGCGTTGAGGCGATAGAGCAGATCGGCGCGGAACTCGCGTGACGCGACCATCTCCTCGAGGTTGCGGTTCGTCGCCGAGACGATCTGCACGTCGACCTTGTGCGTCTTCTGGCTGCCAACCGCGCGTACTTCCATGCTGTCGAGGAAGCGCAACAGGGCCGTCTGGGCGGAAGCCGGGATGTCGCCGACCTCGTCCAGGAACAGCGTGCCGCGGTCGGCCGTCCGGGCCAGACCCGGAGCGCCGTCGGCGCGCGCATTGGTGTAGGCCCCGCGCTCGTGTCCAAAGATCTCGGCAATGAACAAGGCCTCCGGCACCGCGCCGCAGTTCAATGCCACGAATTCGCCCTTCCTGCCGCTGAGATCGTGAACGTGCCGCGCCATCAGTTCTTTGCCGGTGCCGGTTTCGCCCGCCACATGGATCGGCATGCGCAGCGCCACCGCCCTCGCCAGGTCGGCTACCGACCGCTTGAGCGCGGGATCCTCGCACACGAAGTCCGGTGTGCCTGGCGAGCTGAGCACGGCCGGCACCGCGCGTGCGCGTTGCGGCCTTTCGACGATGCCACGCTGGCCGATTTGACGGCAAACCATGAACACGCCGCTGCCGGCGCGATCGCGTATGCGAATGACGCCTCCGCTTAGCAGGCCGTCCATCGCCGTGCCGAAACCCGCCTCGAACAATCCGTCGAAATGGATGCCGAGTGTTGCCGGCAGCCCGGTCAGGAGGTGGACGCCGGGACGGTTGATCGACAAGACCTCTCCGTCCTGGGAGACGGCCAGAAGCCCGGCCGACAGCGTGTCGAGATATTCCACGCGCGGATGGAAGGCGAAGATGAAGCTTTCGGCACGCTCCTGGAAGATCAGGCCGTTTTCGATCTGGGCGGCGGCCATCCTCACCAGCGCATGGGTGTGTTGCTGGCGTGCTTCTTCCGAGCAGGAGGCGTCGAGCAATCCGAGAACATGGCCGCCGGGATCGAGGATCGGGGCGGCCATGCAGCTCAAATGTCCGTGGCAGGAAAAGTAATGCTCGCGCCCGTATATGGCGACCGGCTCGCGCCTCAGCGCTGCCAGGCCGAGCGCGTTGGTGCCGCGGTCGCTCTCGTTCCAGACGCTTCCGGGAATGATCGAACGCCCGGCCGCGCTGTCGGCAAAGCGCTGGTCGCTGATCGTGTCGAGCACCACGCCGTCGGCGTCGCCCAGGGCGATCATGAAATTTGAGCCTGCAATCTGGGAATGGAGCAGTTGCATCTCGGCCAGCGCCAGGCGCCGCAGGGCAGCGTTCGTTTCGCGCCGGCGGTTGACGTCGGAAAAGGCGATGACGTTGCCTTGCGGCGTGGCGCGCGGATCAAGACCGAGGTCGCGGCAGCGCTGCCAGCTCTCTGCGACGGCCGCAGACAGGGCGCCGGCAGGAAAGCGGTCGCCGCGTTCGAGTGCCGCGCGGGCGCGATCAATTCCAGACAGGTATTGCATGGGTCCTCCCAGGCGTCCGTGCCGGCCCGAAGGCCCGGCCGAAACAGCGGATTTGAGATAGCCAGAAACTGCACAGTCCATTCGCCCGAACGTTCAGTTGGCGAACGGGCATGAGTTGGCGTTTATGGAACAAATATCTGATTTTATTGTATTTTACATACTGGCACGCAACTTGCCACGCTCTCTGGCGACGGCCGGGTCGAGGATTCCGGCGGCAAGGGAGAAGAAGATGAAAGCGCAGGTTCTGACCAACTACGATGACAGCCTGAAGGCCGACGAGTGGGTGTCGCTTCAGGAGGTCCCCGACCCGAAGATCAACAAGTCGACCGATGTCATCGTGCGCATCGGCGGCGCCGGCGTGTGCCGAACAGACCTGCACATCATCGAGGGCGTCTGGCGTCCGCACATGGACCCCAACGGCAGCCAGCTGCTGCCGCTGATCATGGGTCACGAGAATGCCGGCTGGGTCGAGGCGGTGGGCAAGGAGGTCGAAGGCATCAAGGTCGGCGACCCGGTGATTGTCCATCCCAAGATCTCGGGCGGCACCTGCCTGGCCTGCCGGCGCGGCTTCGACATGCACGGGCCTGGCAAGTTCCCCGGCCTTGATTGCAACGGCGGCTATGCCGAGTATCTCTGCACCTCCGAACGCAACATCGTGCCGCTGCCGAAGACGCTGTCGCCCAAGGAAGTCGCGCCTTATGCCGACGCCGGCCTGACGGCCTACCGTGCGGTCAAGAAGGCGACCCGCCATCTGCTGCCTGGCGAGACCTGCGTCGTCATCGGTGCCGGCGGCCTCGGCCATATCGGAATCCAGTGCCTGAAGGCGATGTGTGCGGCAGATGTCGTCGTCGTCGACAAGTCGGAGGCTTCGCTGGCACTGGCCGCCAAGATCGGCGCCGACAAGCTGGTCCTTGCCGACGGCAACGAGGTCGAGGCTGTGCTGTCCTTGACCGAGGGGCAGGGCGCCGAGGCTGTCATCGACTTCGTCGGCGAGCGTGGCACCACCACCAAGGGCCTCGCCATGACACGGCCGATGGGCAGCTATTATGTCGTCGGCTATGGCGAGGACATCCGCGTGCCCACGGTGGACATGGTGATTACCGAGAAGAACATCATCGGCAATCTGGTCGGCACCTGGGCCGAGCTGGTCGAGTTGATGGCGCTTGCCGACCGCGGTCTCGTCGAGCTGACGACCGTCGAGTATCGCCTCGCCGATGCCAACCGCGCGCTGCACGACCTCAACAACGGCAAGATCCACGGCCGCGCCGTGCTCATCCCGTAAGGGTGATTGCCGGCCAGGCGCCAGGCTTGGCCGGCGGATCGAAAGTTCCGCTGCCGGACGTCGCGCCGGCGGCGGAGCTCCCCGCGACCGTGATGCAACAGGAGGAAGACGCAGGTGGGAGAGACCGATATGTGCAGAGTCTTGGCAACCCAGGCGCCGCAGAGATTCCAGCAGGTGAGCCGCTCGCTCCGCATTGCCGGTCATTCGACCAGCATCCGGCTTGAGTCGGCCTTTTGGAACGTGCTCGACGAGATTGCGCTGGGCGAGGGGTTGTCGACCTCGAAGCTCATCTCGGCGCTGCACGACGAAGCTGTCGAAATCCATGATGGCGTATCGAACCTCGCTTCCATGTTGCGGACGGTCTGCCTGCTCCATCAGCAGGAACAGGCCGGGAGTGCGGACGGGCGCCAGGCTCGGGCATGACCCTTTCCGCCAGTTCGCCTGGAGCCTCGTTCCTGTTGCAATGGAACGAGGCTCTGTACGTCTTGCCGGACCATGATCTGATCCGAAAGCCGAGGTCCGCCGTTCACGACGTGGACCTCGGTTCGGGATGTCCTAGTTCGACTTGGCCTCGCCGGCCCGGTTTTCGCCGATCCGGTTCTCGGCGATCCAGCGTGCCGCCAGCACCAGCGCGCCCATGCTGAAATCCTTGCCGTGCTTCGTCACCATTTCCTCGGACAGCTGCGCAAGCTGCTGAAAGAACTCGTCCTTGCTCTGTTCATCGCTGGTGAGTTGGGTCTGCATCGTTTCCTCCTGGTTGCAGGCTACTTGAACATCTGATGGGGGAAGGTGACGATCGCGGCCGTGCCGCTGGCGTCGCCCAGGGCGAGGTGGGTGCCGTCGGCGGACCAGGCAAGTGCGGTGACGACGCCGCCCGAGGACCGGACCAGCATTTCGTCGCGCGCGCCGACCTCGGCAATGACGATCTGCCCGTTGGCGTAACCCGCCGCCACGAGCGCCTTTTTCGGGTGTGCCGCCACTGCATCGACCAGCACCAGTCCGGGGCGGCCGGTCACGAGCGCGGCGCGGTCTCCGTCCTGCTGCGATGCGCCTGACCACGCCGCGATGCGGAACGCGCCTGACACGACGAGTGCATCGGCCGGGCTGCTCCACGACAATGATTGCACGGAGGCAGGGAAGTCGCCGAAAAGCTCCACGCGTCCGCCCTGCAGGTCGACAAGGCCAAAACCGCCGCCTTCGAGACTGCAGGCGAGGGCCTTTCCGTCGGCTTTCCAGCGCAAGGAATGTGGCCGCGAGGGCAGCGTGATTTCGTGCAACGCGGCGGTGGAGCCTTCAAGCGCCCAGATCGACAGGCCGTCGGCGAACGACGCGGCCACCTGGCGCCCGTCCGGCGATATGTCAAGCGCTTCGATGTGGGAACCGGGCCCGCGTCCATGGCGCGTCACTTCGCCCGAGGCGCGCGAGATGTAGAGGTGGTCGCCATCCGTGGCTATCGTGATGCCGGCCTGCTCGGAATGGTCGACCGCTATCACCGGCCCGGCCTCCGTCCGGAACAATGTTTCCTCGACCTCGCCGGAGCAAGTAAGGCCAAGGACGTCGCCGGTTCCGCCGCCGCAGACGAAACCTGACGTCCGATATGCGGCCAGGGGGGCGTCGCCATCATTGCGAATGACGGCGGCGGTGATCGGTGCCGGCGGGTTCTTCCGTGGCCTGATCGTGGTTTGGCCGAGATCGGCGCTGACCCTGATCCGCTCCTCCGGCGGCTCGGTATCGGTGGTCGGCGCGATGGCGACGCTGCCGTCGGTGCCGGAAAACGCAACCGCCGACCCGTCGGCGCTGAAGCGGACGTCGGCGATCGGCGATGGGCGCTTCCAACTGCGCGCCAGGAGCTCGAACAGGGTCAAGTTGCGAATGGTCTGCTGGTTCATGTCTTCCTCCCGTCAGGTTCGGCGCGCCGTTGCGAGCTGGAGATCGAGTTCGGCGACTTCCCGGTCGGCATCGGCAATCCGGTCGTCGCATTCAGTCTGCGCGGCCCGGATCGCCGCGGCGTTCTTCTCAGCCTCATGCAAATCCCGCACCAGTTGCGCGGAGGCGGCCGTTCTGCCGATTTCGAGTTCCAGTCGCAGGACCTCCATTTCGGCGCCGGCAAGCGCCTGGAGGAGTTTCAGCGCCTGGGCGTTGAGCGTCGAGACGTCGCCGACCAGCGTCAGGCGCCGTTGCAGCAATTCGGTCGCGGAGGGTGCTTGATCGTTCATTGCAATCCCCTATCGTTGCGGATGAAGGCGGAGGCGACCGGGTTGGTGGAAGGTGAGGCAGCGGAATGTTCGATACGATCGGCAAGCCATTCTTCGAGGCCCTGCGCGCCGCTGCCGAACGAAGACTGGGACGCGGGCATCCTTGCCTCGCCGCCATTGAACGGGCGGCGGGAGAGGGTGGCGCCGACGCCACGGTGGCGGCGCAGGCCACGCTCGCCGCACTCGATCCGGACATGCGGGCCAGCCTGATGGCCGACGCCCACAAGGCGCTGCGCGAGAGCCCGGTGGCGATCCTCGGCGCGTGGCAGGGTGGCCGGGTCCGGCACTGAAAGGCCCGTCATTGCCCGTCTTCCGGAGTGTCGGACGCCGGGCTTTCCCAGTCGGACAGCAGGTTTGGCAGGCGTGGAACCTGTGATCTGAACTGCTTTTCCGCCGCCTCGATGTGGCTCTTGAGATCATCCCAGATGTCGACGCGAAGCAGCGAGGTGGTGTCGCCGATGAGCCGCTCGATCTCGTCGACATGGAATTGACGCGACAGCGAGACACCGGAAAAAACGAAGTCGCGCAGCATGATGGCGTGGCGTTCGATGAACGCATGGAGCATTGGATGGGTCTGCGGGGTCATCCCTGCCGACCTCATCTCGGTCTCGATGAAATCCTGGAAATGCCGCTGCAGCCGATGCTGGCTTTCGCCCAGGAATCGCATCGTGAAGATCAGGTCGCGCGGCATCAGGCGAACCAGTTCCGCTGTCACGTCCTGCAGCGGCTCCGGCCGCCCCGGTTGTCCATTCTGGTCCGTCATGGTCGTTCCCGGATAAAGAGGTGAGCGAAAATTCGCTGCAAAATTAGATAATCCAAATAAAGATTGATGTCGACCATCGGTTATCTTGTAATCAAAAGCGTATATTATTTTGATCTCAAAATATAAAATATTACATTTGTAAATTACGACTGTAAAATAACGTTACAAATTTGCTGGCAGGCTCCATTCTTGATTGCCGCCGAGCCGCGTTTCGCCGGTTCAGGGGCTGTTTCCCCGAGTTGGCACACCCCTTGCATAGTACTTTCGCATAAGAAGCCCGCCGCGCATCGAAGCGGTGCCACAAGAACGAAGGATGGAGGAGACAGGTTTCGGCCAGCCCCGTGCGATGGCGTGCCCGCGACTGCGGGCGGCTTCGACGGGCAGCCGAAGGCTCTTCCCGCACCTTTGCCGTGATCCACTTGAACGGCTGGCCTGGGGCCGCGCCTGACGGCGCCACTCTTTGGCATGTCGCTCGAACTTCAATTGGCGGTGGTGTGTGCCGCTTCCTGCCTGGGCCATGAGGCCCACGGCGCAATCCAGTGGAGGCTTATGGCTATGACGTCTTTGACGCTCAACAAGATTACCTCGCAACGCGGAATTTCCGTCGGCGAGGCGACCAAGAAGATTTCCGACCTCGGTTGGAACCCGACCTACGTCCAGGAAGCGATGACGTTTCCAACCGACTACAAGATCGCCAAGGCACCGCGCGATCCGATGAAGCAGGTTTTGCGGTCCTACTTCCCGATGCAGGAGGAAAAGGACAACCGCGTCTACGGCGCGCTCGACGCAGCACTGCGCGGCGACATGTTCCGCAATGTGGAGCCGCGCTGGGTCGAGTGGATGAAGCTTTTCCTGGCCATCATCCCCTTCCCGGAAATCTCGGCCGCCCGCTCCATGGCGATGGTGGCGCGCCTCGCCCCCGGCGAAGACCTGCGTACCGGCTTCACCATGCAGATGGTCGACGAGTTCCGTCACTCGACCATCCAGATGAACCTGAAGAAATGGTACATGGAGAACTACATCGATCCGGCCGGCTTCGACATCACCGAAGAGGCCTTCGGCAAGTGTTATGCCACGACGATTGGCCGTCAGTTCGGTGAAGGTTTCATCACCGGCGACACCATGACCTCGGCCTGCATGTACCTGACCGTGGTCGCCGAGACCGCCTTCACCAACACGCTCTTCGTGGCAATGCCCTCGGAAGCTGCCCGCAACGGCGACTATGCGCTGCCGACCGTGTTCCTGTCGGTTCAGTCCGACGAAAGCCGGCATATCGGCAATGGCCACTCGTTGCTGATGGCCGCGCTCAAGGAGCCGGAGAACCATCTCCTGCTCGAACGCGATCTGCGTTACGCCTTCTGGCAAAACCACGCCATCGTCGACGCGGCGATCGGCACCTTCATCGAGTACGGCACCACCAACCGCGACAAGGACAAGGAGTCCTATGCGGAGATGTGGCACCGCTGGATCTTCGAGGACTACTACCGCACCTACATGCTGCCGTTGGAAAAATACGGCATCAAGATCCATCACGATGACGTCCACGAGGCGTGGAACCGCATCACCAAGAAGCTCTACGTCCACAAGGTCGCGCAGTTCTTCGCCGTCGGCTGGCCCGTGAACTTCTGGCGCATCGAAGCCCAGACCGACAAGGACTTTGAGTGGTTCGAGCAGAAGTATCCCGGCTGGTACGCGCAGTTCGGCGATTTCTGGAAGTGGTACGACAAGCTCAGCCATCGCGGCGAGAAGATCATCACCTTCAACGAAGACGTCGGTTACGTCTATCCGCACCGCTGCTGGAGCTGCCTCGTACCATGCCTCATCCGCGAGGACATGGTGGTCGACGAGATCGACGGCAAGCTGCACACCTTCGCCCACGAGCTCGATCGCTGGACCGCCGTCGAGGCTTTCGCCGACGAGTACCAGGGCCGGCCGACGCCGGCGATGGGCCGCTTCAGCGGCAAGCGCGAGTGGGAGACGCTCTATGATGGCTGGGATCTGGCCGATGCGATCAAGGATCTGAACTTCGTTCGTTCCGATGGCAAGACGCTCGTCCCGCAGCCGCATCTGCGCTTCGACGCCAAGGAGATGTGGACGCTCGACGACGTGCGTGGCCACACCCTCGGATCGCCGTTGAACGCACTCCGCGCAATGTCGCCGGCCGATCGCGAAAAGCACCTCGCCGAGTATCGCGCCGGCTTCACCATTTCGCCGTTCAATTGACGGTCAGGCGGGCCGGCTCACCGCCGGCCCGCCCACCGCTTGGTGGTCGACATGACATGAGCCCGCTTCGCCTTGCCCATCGTCGTCGCGGCCTGGGCTGCAATCGCCACAACCGTCTTCACCGTCACAGGGGCCCATCCGCCTGCCGACGACTGGAGAAAGGTGACGGCTGGCTACAAGGGCTCGCTCGGTCAGAAGCCAAGAGCACCAGTGAAGATACTCGCTATCGGGAGGCTAATTTAATGAGTGACGCTCACACAGTGCGCCTGGAGCCCGTCGGCGTCGAATTCGAGGTCGAGAACGGGGAGACGGTGCTGAACGCGGCGTTTCGCCAGGGCATCGCGCTGCCGCATGGCTGCAAGGAAGGGCAGTGCTCGGCCTGCAAATGCGTGCTGCTCGACGGCGAAGTCGACATGCTCAAATACTCGACCTTCGCGCTGAACGACATGGAGAAGGACACCGGCCACATCCTGCTGTGCCGGGCGATCGCCTACTCCGACATGGAAGTCGAACTTCTCAACTATGACGAGGAGGTTCTGGCGAAATCGATTGCCGTGAAGACATTCAAAGGCCGGATCGCTCACGTCGAGCGCCTGACCCACGACATTCGCGGCATCGAGATCGAACTCGGCTCCCCGATAAAGTTCTGGGCGGGGCAATATGTCGACATCACGGTCACCACGGAAAAAGGGGAGACGATTACGCGCTCGTTCTCCATGGCAAATACGCCGGACCAAACCCAAAAACTCTCCTTCATCATCAAGAAATATCCCGAAGGAAAGTTCTCCGGAGAGCTCGATTCCGGAGGCATCAAGGTCGGAGCCGATGTCACCGTCGTCGGACCCTATGGAACCTGCTTTCGCCGCGAGGAGCGAGAAGGACCGCTAGTGCTGGTCGGCGCCGGCTCCGGCATGTCGCCGGTCTGGTCGATCCTCAACGATCACCTCAAGAGCGGCGAAAAGCGACCGGTCTACTTCTTCTATGGCGCCCGTACGCCCGACGACCTGTTCTATCTCGACAGGATCGCCGAACTCGTCGGCCAGCATGCGGACGTCAACTTCATCCCGGTTCTCTCGCACGTCAACGGTGAGGCCTGGGATGGCGAGCGTGGCTTCGTGCATGAGAGCGTCGACGCCAAGCTCAAGCAACTCGCGGTCGACGGGCAGGGCGACGTCTACGCCTGCGGCCCGCCGCCGATGATCGATGCGCTGCAGCCGGTGCTGTTCATGAACGGCTTCGAACTGGAGCGCATCTTCTTCGACAAGTTCACCACATCGTCCGGCGGCACAGCGGCTCACTGAGCCGGAACCGGACATACCAGAGCAACTGCAACAAGGGAGTGAGACCATGCCAGCAACTTCGAGTTCAGTCGGATCGGGAGCCGCGGGTGCGGCGATATTCGCCGACTCCGACAGCCGCAAGTACCGGTACTTCGACCCCAAGGGCCAGCGCGCCACCCATTACGAGGACGTCACCGTCGACGTCCAACCCGACCCTGAACGCTACCTGATCCAGGACTGGATCATCTCCTTTTCCAATGGCAAGGGCGCCTACATAAAGGACAACACGGCGGCCCAGAGTTCCAACTGGCATGCCTTCCGCGCGCCCGACCAGGAATGGGAACGCACGCACTACCAGCGCCAGTCGAAGATCGAGACGATGGTGCAGAGCGTCATCACCAACGCGCGCAGGGCCGGCGCCCCGAAAACCTTCGACAAGGTCTGGGTCAAGATCCTGCAGGCGCATCTCGGCGCCTGGAAGCATGCCGAGTTCGGCCTCGGCACATCGCTGATGCAGGCCCAGCGTTACGGCTACACCCAGATGATCAACAACGCGACGCTGACCAACTCGTCCTACAAGCTGCGCCTCGCCCAGGACATCACGCTCTACCTTGCCGAGATCGGCATGGACATCCCGGGCTGGGATGACGAGCTCGGCAAGAAGCACTGGCTCGAGGACGGCATCTGGCAGGGCACGCGCGAAGCCATCGAAACCATCATGGGAACGCCCGACTATCTCGAGCAGTACTTCGCCATCAACATCATCTTCGAGCCGTTGGTCGGCGAACTCTTCCGGTCCGGTTTCCTCATGCAGGCCGCTGCCGCCAACCACGACTTCATCACGCCGCCGGTGGTTTCGGCGGCTGAAGCCGACTACGAGCGCAACCTCGCCAACACGATCGACCTGATCTACCTGCTGGCCAACGACGAAAAGCACGGCGCAGCCAACAGGAAGCTCTTCCAGGGCTGGGTCACGAAGCACGGCGCGCTCGCCGATAAGGCAGCCATCGGCCTTCAGCCGATCTGGTCGATGCCGCATTCCAAGCCGATTTCCTTCGCGGACGTTCGTGCCCAGTCCGAGGAACGGATTGGTCAGATCCTCGGCGAACTCGGCCTCAAGCGCTGAACAAGGAGCAATTGCCATGTCAACTGCAGCACGCGACGCTTCACAGTCCAACATCTTCAAGTCGATGAAGGACATCACCTTCGAGCAGACGATCTCGCACCAGTGCGGGGTCACCATGAACGATTCCGTCGAAGCGCGGGCGATTGCCGAGTTCATGGGCAAGAAGCCCGGGGTCACGGTCACCTACCAGCCGGCGATGATCCGCATCGACGGCAACGGCAAGCTGATCTTCAAGATGGACGAAATCGGCGAATATCTCGGCCGCGAGATGACGGCCGAGATCTTCGAGGTCAACACCTCCACCCACTACGGCCGGATGGTCCGCATCGACGACAACGAGGTCATCCTGTTCGGCGATATGGACGAGGTCTTCGAATACATCTGAGGCAACGCGGCAGACCCGGCGCGCCAGCCATTGGCGCGCCGGCCCGATCAACGCGACTATTGCGGAGGCAGCAATGTTCATTACACCGGAAGGCAAGGAAATCTTCGTCGTCGACGGGCACACCCATTTCTGGGACGGCAGCCCGGAAAACCAGCGCAACATCCACGGCAAGCAGTTCGTCGAGTGCTTCTACGCCTACCATACGGCGCTCAGCCCGAAGGAGCAGCTGTGGGAGAAGAGCAAGTTCGAGAAGTACAGCGCCGACGATCTCTACCGCGACCTGTTCATCGACGGCCCGGACGACGTCGCCATCGTGCAGTCGACCTATCTCAAGGACTTTTACAAGAACGGCTTCAACACCGTCGAGCGCAATTCGGAAATGGCCAAGCGCTATCCCGAGCGCTTCATCGTCAACGGCTCCTTCGATCCGCGCGATGGCCAAAAGGCGCTCGAATACATCCACTTCATGAAGGAGACCTACGACATCAAGGGCGTGAAGATGTACACGGCCGAATGGAACGGTGCCTCCAAGGGATGGCGGCTCAACGACCCCGCGGCCTACAGGTGCTTCGAGCTCTGCGAGAAGCTCGGCATCAAGAACGTCCACGTCCACAAGGGACCGACGATCATCCCGCTCAACAAGGATGCGTTCGACGTCCATGACGTCGACTACGCGGCGACCGATTTCCAGAACCTGAACTGGATCGTCGAGCATTGCGGCCTGCCGCGCCTCGATGATTTCTGCTGGATCGCCGTGCAGGAGACCAACGTCTATGGCGGCCTGGCCGTTGCGTTGCCCTTCATCCACTCGCGCCCGCGCTATTTCGCCGAGGTCATCTCCGAACTGCTGTTCTGGGCCGGCCCGGAAAAGATCCTGTTCGGCTCGGACTACGCGATCTGGACGCCGCGCTGGCTGGTCGAGAAGTTCTGGGCCTTCGAGCTGCCGGAGGACATCAAGCAGGAACGGGGCGTCGACCTTACGCCAGAGATCAAGGAGAAGATCCTTGGCCTGAACGCGGCCCGGCTCTACGACATCGACATCGAGGCCAAGAAGGCGGCCTTCGCTCGGTCTCCGTTCAGCATCGCGGCGGAGTAGGGGCCATGGGAACCGCCGGCGTTTCGATCAGCCGCGAGGAAGAACTCCGGCGGCTTCTCGCACAGGTGAACGATCCTGAACTCGACGAACCCGTCACCGAGATGGGGTTCGTCGAGCGGGCCGAAGTCAGGGGCGACGGCAGCGTGGAGGTCGATTTCCGCCTGCCGACCTACTGGTGCTCGCCCAACTTCGCCTATCTCATGCTCGACGGCATCCGCAAGGCGCTCGACGGGCTCTCGTGGTCGCCGGCCTATCGCGTCTGGCTGCACGACCACATGTTCGCCGAAGAGGTCAATCGCGGCATCGAGGCCGGCAAGACGTTTGGCCAGATCTTCGGCGAGCTTTCCGGCGACCAGGATCTCGAAAGCCTGCGCGAGACCTTCAGGGTGAAGGCCTTCAAGCGGCGCCAGGAGGCGGTGCTGTGCGGCCTGCGGCGGCATGGCCTGACGGATCGGGAAATCCTCGGCATGGACCTGGCGGCGCTCGATGTCGTCCGGTTCGAGCCGGGCGAGGCGGCGAAGCAAATGCCGCGATACCGCGCAGCGCTGCTCGAGCGTTTTCCCGGGCGGCGGCCCGAGGACCCGGTCTTCGTAACATCTGAGGGCGCTGGCATCCCGAACTCGGCACTGGGCGCCTATCTCGCGGAATTGCGCGGGGTTCGCATCAATATGGAGTTCAACGGCGCCTTGTGCCGGGGGCTCAAGCACACGCGATACAAGGAAGCGGATGTCGTCGACGGGGAACCTACCCTTGTCGATTTCATCCTGGATCGGGTTCCGGACAAGGCACGGCCAACCCAAACGCCACTGACCTGAGACAACGGCCTTCCTCGCACGAGGCCCCTAATCAACAAACCGCCCGTAAGGCGGAAGGAGGAGTCATGCCTAAAGTTATGATCCACAATTCCCATGCCCGGCGTGCGCTTGCACGCGGCGTGTTCCAACTCGCTGCCGCTGTCGAGCCGACGCTCGGACCGAAAGGCATGAACGCGATGATCGACAGGCCGATCGGCACGCCGATGGTCACCCGTGACGGCGTCAGCATCGCGTCGGAGATCGAACTCCACGATCGTTTCGAGAACATGGGCGCACAGGTGGTGCGCGAGGTTTCGATGCAGACCAACGAAGTCGCCGGCGATGGCACCACGACCGCGATCGTGCTCGCCAATGCGCTGATCCAGAAGGGCGTCGAGGCCAATGAGCGCGGTGCGAAGTCCGTCGACCTGTGCAAGGGCATCGATCTTGCCGTGACCAGGGTCGTCGACGCGCTGAAGGCTTCGGCCAAGCCGGCCAGGTCCAACGGCAACCTGGCGGCGGTCGCCAACATCGCTGCCACCGACCCCAGGCTGGGCGCGCTGGTGGCAGAGGCCTATGAGCGGGTGGGCGCCGAAGGCGTCATTACCACCGACTTCAGCGTGACGACGGAGACCACCCTCGATGTGGTCGAAGGCATGTCTTTCGACCGCGGCTATCTTTCCCACCACATGGTCACCGACCAGGAGAGGATGGAGGCGGTGCTCGATCGGCCATACATCCTGATGACCGATCTCAAGATCAAGGATCCGGCGGCGCTGGATGCGGTTCGTCGCATCGCCGACGAGGACGGCCGCCCGCTGCTGATCGTGGCGGAAGAAGTGTCGCCGGAGGTGGTGGTCACGCTGCTCGGCAAGAACGGGCCGGGCAAGTATCTCGTCGTCCATCCGCCGGAATACGGTCACTGGCGCAAGGCAATGCTGGAGGATCTCGCGATCCTGACCGGCGGCAAGGTGCTGGCGCGTGATCTTGGGGGGCGTCTCGAAGACATCACCGCCGAAGATCTCGGTACGGCCGAGCGGGTCAAGACCAGCGCAACCTACACCTCGGTCATCCGCGGCGGCGGCGACATCGCCGCCATCGCGGCGCGACGCGCCCAGGTGCAGCGCCAATACGAGGCGGCTCCGCCGAACATCGAGCAGGACAAGCTGCGCGAACGTCTGGCAAAGCTCTCCGGCGGCACGGCCGTGCTCTATGCCGGTGGCGTAACCCCGGTCGAGCAGAAGCGGACCATCCAGCTCATCGAGGATTCCCTGCACGCCGTGCGAGCGGCCTCCGAAGAGGGCGTCGTGGCGGGCGGCGGCTCTGCACTCACGCAGATCGCGCCCGTGCTCGACGAGGTGCTCGCAGGGGTTGAAGGCGATGTCGCCGAGGGCGTGCGCCTGGTCAAGTCGGTGCTGACGCGGCCGCTTTGGCGCATCGTCGCCAATGCCGGCGGCGATCCGGAAGCAGTCGTGGCCGAGGTGTCGCGGGTCAATGGCGGCTACGGCTACAACGCCGCGCTCGGCAAGTTCCAGAACATGTACGAAGCCGGGATCATCGATCCGGTCCGCGTCACCTACACCGCGCTCAAGAACGCCGCGTCGGTCGCCGTGCTCATCCTGACGACGGAAACGCTCGTCGGCGACGTTGCCGAGGAGGAAGACCCGACAGCCGGCCCGGCGCTGGGCGGCGGCGCTGAAAAGCTCGGTCGGGCCTAGGCTCGAGCGAAAGCAAGCGATCATGAGGCCGCGTGTCCTCATGCCGTGAATGGATCCGGATCGGTCGCCCCAACAGAAGAGACGGCCGATCCGGCATATCAACCCCAGGGAGTGGAAAGTGAACAAATACGTCTGCGAATTCATCGGCACCTTCGCGCTGGTCTTCTTCGGCTGCGCGACAATCCTCTTCATGCGCTCGGAGGTCGGGCTGCTTGGCGTGGCGCTGGCCTTCGGCCTGTCGGTCGTGGCGATGGCCTATTCCATCGGCCCGATTTCGGGCGCGCATCTCAACCCCGCCGTCAGCCTTGGCTTTCTGGTCTCCGGGCGCCTCGGCTCGGGGGATTTTGTCGGCTACGTCATTGCCCAGTGCTTCGGCGCGATCGTCGCCGCCGGCGTGCTCTATGTCATCGCGCAGGGCAAGGTCTCCGGCTTTGACGTGGCGGCGAACGGCTTTGCCCAGAACGGCTGGTCAGCCTATTCCGTCGTCTCGGCCTTCCTGTTCGAACTGGTGGCAACGTTCCTGTTCGTCACGGTGATCCTGAACGCCACGTCGCAGGCCGGTTCGGGACCGGTTGCCGGCCTGGCGATCGGACTGACGCTGGTGGCGATCCATCTCGCCGGCATCGTCGTCTCGGGCGCCTCGGTCAATCCGGCTCGTTCGCTCGGACCGGCCCTGTTTGCCGGCGGAGCGGCGATGTCGCAGCTCTGGCTCTACATCGTTGCCCCATGCCTTGGCGCGGCCGCGGCCGGGCTCTTGCTGCGCAATCGCGCCATTCTCGTTGGCGACACTGCCGCGCAAGCTGCCTGAGAGGGGCCGCCTGAGAGTGGCAGCCTGAGAGTGGCGGCCACGCGCCGCCTTTCCCCGCCCCATGGCTCACGGCCATGGGGTTCTTTTTTGCCGACAGGGAAACAACGCTCAGACGAAGCCGCGGCGAATGCCGAACTGATCGAGCTTGCGGTACAGCGTCGGACGCGAAATGCCGAGCCTCTGCGCCACGCGGCTGAGATTGCCGCCCTCGGCCGTCAGCGCGCACAGCACTGCCTGGCGCTCGGCGTCCTCGAAACTGATGATCGGTGCTGCGGTTGATTCAGCGATCTTCGCGGGCATTTCAGGCTTCGCCGGCGAAGCGATCTCTTCGGGCAGGTCTGTAGCCTCCACCATGTTGCCATGCGAAAGTACATGCAGCCGTTCGACCAGGTTGCGCAGCTCGCGGACGTTGCCGGGCCATTGATAGGCTTGCAACGCCTCAAGGGCAGGGTCGGAGAATTCCAGGAGCGTGCCGCCGATCCGGCCGGCGATCTTGCGATTGAAGTGCTCGAGCAGCAATTGCCAGTCGTCGCCGCGTTCGCGTAGCGGCGGCACATGGATGGATACGGTGCCGATGCGGTAGTAGAGGTCACGCCGGAAGCGGCCGGCGGCAACCTCCTGCTTGAGATCGCGATTTGTCGAGGCGATCAGGCGCACGTCCACCGGGCGGCCACGGCTGTCGCCGAGGCGATGGACGACCCGCTCCTCCAGGACGCGCAGCAGGAAGGGCTGGATCTCCAGCGGCATCTCGCCGATCTCGTCGAGGCTGAGCACGCCGCCATTGGCCAGCTCGAAGACGCCCGGCTTGCCCTCGCGGCTGGCGCCGGTGAAGGCGCCGGCGACGTGGCCGAACAATTCGCTGCCGAACAGCTCTCTTGTTATGGCACCGCAGTTCAGGGCCACGAACGGGTCGCTGGGTGCACGCCGGCTGCCGGCGTGGACCAGGCGCGCGAACAGCTCCTTGCCGACACCGGTCTCGCCCTCGATCAGCACCGAGGTGACTTCCTTCGATTGCGCAACGCGGCATGCGACGTCGATGGCCGCCAACAGCGCTTCGCTGTCCCCGACGATTTCTGCCGCGGCTTCGGCCAGGTGAGGTGTCGCCGGCCGTGAGGGGTATGTACGACGCGCAACCCTGCCCGATGGAAATACCAGGGCTGCGCCGCGAAGATCGCCGTCGAGATTGAGCGGGCTGATGTTACAGGCCTGCAGGCCCTGGGGCAGGGCGTTTGCCAGTGCGGCGACGGTGTCCGCCTCTGGAAACTGAAGGCGCCAGCCCCGGCCTTGCGGCAACTGGTCGTCGAGCGGATTGCCCGCGGCGTAATCCGGCAGGTTGTTGCAATAGATCGGGCGGCCGCGCCGGTCGACGATCATCAGGCCGTCTGTGCGGCGGTAGTGCGGAGCGGACGCGATGAACACCTCGAGCAGCCGCGTGCGCTCGGCATTCTGATGGTCGGCAAGCGCTTTTTCGATTTCGCGCGCGGCCGCCGTGACAAGCGCCGTGTTGTGGGGGCGGAAGATGTCGGGATGGCCGGAAAGGTCGACCACGCCGATGATCGTCCCGTCATAGGGGTCGCGGATCGGCGAGCCGGCACATGTCCACGACTTGATGCCTGCGCAAAAGTGCTCGGCGGCATGAACGAAGACGGGCTCGCCCGTCCACAGCGCCGTGCCGATGCCGTTGGTGCCGACCACGTCCTCGGTCCATTTGCCGCCAATGGCGAGATGGATATCCATGCCGTCGTGGATGGTCTTCTTGTCGCCGATGGCGTCGATCAGCATCCCTTCGCCGTCGGCCAGCACCAGCATCGCGCCGGTGCCGTCAAGGAGGCGCCCGATGGTGGCGAACGATCGGCGCGCGGCCGCGAGCAGGTCGTTGTTGGCGCGGGTGAGATATTCGATCTCGTCCTTGCCGCTGTTGATGGGGGCTTCGCCTTGCTGGGCGTTGATGCCGCCGATGGCGCAACGGCTCCAGGAATCGTGGATCAGCGAACGAACGGGGAAGCGGTGGCTTGTGTCGCCGGTTTCGCCCGACAGCAACGTCTCCCAGGCGCGCATCGTGATGCGCTCGTCATAGTCCGCGCTGGCCGGGACCATCTTTCCCGCAACCGGCCTTGAGCGCGACGGACGGGCAGCGACCTGGATTTCGTCTTGGCCGATCTCTTTTGTCATCCAGCTGTTACATCAAGTTCCTGGTTGTTGTTTGACCATATGGCTTGGCACATGCCGTCGAAGAGTCCGCTATCCGGCAAATCCCAATCTCGCACCGATGGCGACAGCAAGTTGTTCTTCGCTTCCGCTGGCCTCGATCGTCGTGCCGTCGAGTTCGAACAGCGCCTCGGCTATCGCCTCGTTGACCGGCGAAAAGAATCCATTGGCGCGCGTGGCGAGCACGAACACGTCCAGGCCGTTCTTGCTTCGAATCTCGCCAATGTGATGAAGCTGCTTGCCGCAGTTCTGGTCGACGATGACGACGCGCCCGTTGAGGCTGATCCGCACGTGCGGATCAGGCTCTGCCGCAGGCGAGCCCGCGGTGACCTGATGGAAGATCAGGCCCTGGGCCTTGGGCGCCTCGCGCGGAGCCTTGCGGGCGGAATAGGCACCGGAACTGATCTGGTCGGCAAGGCGCGTTATCGTGGCGCGGTTCTGCTCGACCAATCGCTTGATCTGCACATCCTCGCGCCGCGGGCCGTCCCGCTTGGAAATGATGTCGACCATGAACCCTCCCAGATTCGTCGGTCTGTGACGCTGGCTGTGCCGGCGTTCGTTCCTCCGTCGCAGAGCGTACAGCAATTGAAACAGCTCTGCCAGAAGCGACTAATACATCCGAACGGCACCTGGGAGGTGGTAGAGGGCTGCCGCAGCGCGGCGACGTGGAAGCGTGATCGCTACGACGAACGAAGATTGCCTGGGCGCGCCCTCTCGTCGCCAGGCCGAAACGTCCCTTGGTCAGTCCCGGCACGGGCGGGCCGGATGTGCGTCGATCGCAGCCGGGAGAGGTCAGCTTCCCCCGGCCGTCATGGCCAGGTCCGGCCAGTAGTAGGAATCGGGCAGGGGCCGTGGGCCGAACACCGCCTGGCCCACCCGCACGATGGTCGCCCCTTCCTCGATGGCCACCTCGTAGTCGCCCGACATGCCCATCGAAAGTCCGGCGAGTGCCGCGCCCTGCGGCGCGTCGAGCACCGCCTTGTCGCGGATTGAGCGCAGCACGCGGAAGCAGCGCCGCACCTCGGCCACATCCGGCGTGAACCGCGCCAGCGTCATGAAGCCGCGCGGGCGCAGGGCGTCGAACGCCTGCAACGCCTTCAGGAACGCCGGCACCTCGTCAGGCGCGAGCCCATATTTGCTTGCCTCGTTCGAGGTATTGACCTGCACCAGCACGTCGAGGCCCTGGCCGAGATGCTGCAGGCGCTTCTCCAGCGCGGTCGCCAGCGACAGCCGGTCGAGCGACTGCACTTCCGCGGCGAAGCGCAGCACGTCCTTGACCTTGTTGCTCTGCAGATGGCCGATCATGCTCCAGCGGATCGTCTCGCCGGCAAGCCCGTCGGCCTTGCGCCGGCCTTCCTGCACCTTGTTCTCGCCGAGGTCGATCTGGCCGGCGCGGACGGCCTGGCGGACGCGTTCGGCCGCCACCGTCTTGGTCACCAGCACCAGCCGCACGGCCTCGGCCGTGCGTCCGGACCGCTCGGCCGCTTCGCCGATCTTGTTGCGCACCGTTGCCAGATTGGCGGCGACGTCGCCGCTCATGGCTCGAGCCCTTCGAGCCATTCGCCGAACATCGCCCGGCCTGCCTCGCGCAGGCGCGCGCCGTGGCGTATCGCGTCCGCCCGGATCGCGCGTGGGTCGATGCCGGCGGTGGACAGTTCGGTGGCATGGCCGACGAGCCAGGGTTCCAGGCCGTTGCAGGCCTCGGCCTCGGGATGGAACTGCACGCCCAGCAAGTTGCGCCCGACAGCGAACGCCTGTTGGCCGCACAGCTGCGTCGAAGCCAGGTTCTCGGCCCCTTCTGGGATCTCGAAGGCGTCGCCGTGCCAGTGCAGCACCGGGACGCCGTCGAGATGGCGCAACGGGCTTGCCCAGCCGCTGCTGCTCAGCGTCAGCGGCGAAAAGCCGATTTCCTTGACGCCGGTCGGCGCCACCTTGGCCCCCAGCGTCGCCGCCATCTGCTGCGCGCCGAGGCAGATGCCGAAGGTCGGCCGGCCGGCGGCGAGGCGGCGCGACAGCAGCGCCCGCTCCCAGGCCAGGAACGGATAGGCGTCGTCGTCATAGACGCCGACCGGACCGCCGAGCACGACCAGCAGGTCCGGCTGCACGGGGTCGAGCATCGACAGCGAGTCGACCCCGACGTCGTGGTAGTGAAGCTTGTAGCCCGCGCCCGCCAGTACGGCTTCGAACGTGCCCAGGTTCTCGAAGTGGATATGCCGTATGGCGATCGCGGACTTCAGCATGCCAGTCTCCGTCGGCCGCTCAGCGCAGGGCCGAGAGGTCGGCGCCGTGGTTGATGTGATAGACGGCGCCGCCGATGACGAAGGCCGGAACCGACTTGACCCCGGCCGCCTCGGCCTCGCCGAGCCGCGCCTTGTCCTCGCCGAGATGAACGATCTCGACCTTGTAGCGCGCGCCGTCGAGCGCCGAGGCGAACTGCTGCTCGGCATCGACGCAGACGGAGCATCCGGCATGATAGAAAACGGCTTTCTCGGCCATGACCTTGTCCTTTCGATCTCGGTGCCGCGGGATTGCAGCAACCTCGTCTTCATGCGATAGGCCTTGTCCGGCCTAGTCAACAGGTCCGGTTTGAAGAAAATGGGTAGGCCGGATGGCGGGGCGAAAGGACATTGCGATCGAGCTCGGGCCTGACACGGGCCAGCCGGTCTTTCTCGCCCTCGCTGCCGCGATCATCGCCGAGATCGAACGCGGCAGGCTCAAGCCGGGCGATCCCTTGCCGGGCACGCGGGCGCTGGCGAAGAACCTCAGGCTCAACCGCAACACGGTCGATGCCGCCTATCACGAGCTGACCATGCAGGGCTGGCTCGCCACCGAGCCATCGCGCGGCACCTTCGTCGCGCACGACCTGCCCGATTTCGGCATGGCGCCGGCGCGCCCCGCTCGACCATCGGCAGCATCGCCCGCCGCCGTCCCGGCGCGAAAGCCGATGCTGAACCTGTCGGACGGCGCCCCCGATGCCCGTCTCATGCCGGCGGCCGAGTTCGCCAGGGCCTTTCGCAATGCCCTTGCCGGGCCGTCCTTCCTGACCGCCTGCGCCTATGGCGATCCGCGCGGCAGCCCGCAACTGCGCGAGGCGCTCGCCGCCTACCTCAAGGAAGAGCGCGGGCTGACGGCCGCCCCCGACGACATCCTCGTCACCCGCGGCAGCCAGATGGCGCTGTTCCTGGCGGCGTCGGCGATGCTGTCGCCGGGCCAGGCCATTGCCGTCGAGACACCCGGCTATCCGCTCGCCTGGGCGGCCTTCCGCGCCGCCGGCGCCCGCGTGCTCGGCGTGCCGGTCGACGGCGGCGGCCTCGACATCGACGCCCTCGAACGCCTCGCCGAACGGGAGCGGGGGCTGAAGGCCGTCTACCTCACGCCGCATCACCAGTATCCCACGACGGTGACGCTCGGCGCGGCGCGCCGGCTCCGCCTTCTCGACCTTGCCCGCCGCTTCGGGCTGGCGATCATCGAGGACGACTACGATCACGAATACCGCTTCGACGGCAGGCCGGTCCTGCCGATGGCGGCGCGGGCGACGCCCGACCAGCGCGTCGTCTACATCGGCTCGCTGTCCAAGCTGCTCGCACCGGGCATCCGCGTCGGCTACGCCGTTGCCGAGCGCGGCCTGCTCCAGCGCATGGCCGACCGCCGCGAAGCCGTCGACCGACAGGGCGACCTGCCGCTGGAGAACGCCATTGCCGGGCTGATCTCGGACGGCGCCTTGCGCCGCCATGCCCGCAAGGCCCGCCGCATCTACCAGCAACGCCGCGACCATCTGGCCGGCTTGCTGGCCGAACGTTTCGGCGACGTCGCATCCTTCGCCTTGCCGGCCGGTGGGCTGGCGATCTGGTTGCAACTGCACGGGCCGCTGAGCGCCGAGACCTGGGCAGCACGCGCCGGGGGCCTGGGCCTGTCCATCCTGCCGGGCGTTCGCTTCGCGCTTGATGCCGCGCACCCGTCCGAAGCCTTCCGCCTCGGCTTTGCCAGCCTCGACGAGGCCGAGCACGTCAAGGCGATCGAACTCATGGCCCGGGGCAAGCCCTGGGGCAATCCTTGAGATCGATGCCGCCGGGAATGGCGCAAGAACAGGAAGACGGAGCGTTTTCGCGGAAACGCTCCGTCAGGCGCTTCATTCCAGCCGCTCGATGTCCCGGCGCAGCACGATCAGCGTCGTCAGGTCTTGCACGCTTTGATGCGTGGCGATGATGTCGCGCAGCGTGTTCAGCCTGTCGATAGACGGCACCTCCACCTCGACGATCAGGTCCAACTGGCCGGTGACCGACGACACCCGCCGCACTTCCGAATAGCGCGCCAGCTGGTCGAGCACGCCCATAGATGGCGTCGAGACCAGCGTCACCATCAGGAAGGCCGAGACCAGCCCGCGGTCCATCTGGCCGATATCGGCGCGATAGCCGCGGATGACGCCGCTCGTTTCCAGCATCGCCACGCGTTCGGTGGTGGCACTTCGAGACAGCCCGATGCGTGCCGCCAGCGCCTTCATCGGGATGCGGGCCTCCTTCGTCAGGATGCCGAGAATGTCCCTGTCCTTGGCGTCGAGTTCCTTCATCGTTCGCTTCCGTCGGCCGCCGTGAATGTGCCGGTCAATGCACGCGAAGTGCCGGTGCAACCGTCACATTGCCGGATGCCTCATTTTTAAGCCCGTGCCAAGCTCCGGCATCAGAAATCCTGGATTGCCGATGACCGACGTCAACCACCCCGCACCGCAATTCTCCCGCGAAGAGGCGGCGGCACTCGCCGCCGGCCATTTCGGCGTCGGCGGCGTCGCAACCCCGCTCGACAGCGAGCGCGATCAGAATTTCAGGCTGATGTCGGCAGAGGGCGACTGGATCTTCAAGATCGTCAACGCGTCCGAACCGCGCCATGAAAGCGAGTTCCAGGCGGCTTTGCTCGACCATCTCGCCCGTTCTGGGGCCGATGTCGCCGTACCGGGCCTGAAGAAGACCGCCGGCGGCGAAGCGCTCGCCCATGCATTGGCGTCCAACGGCGGCCGGCATGCGCTGCGCCTCGTCTCCTGGCTGCCCGGCCTGCCGCTGGCCGAAGCCGCGCGGACCCCGACGCTGCTCGAAAATCTTGGCCGCGGCCTTGGCAAGCTCGATCGTGCCCTGCAAGGCTTCATCCACCCTGGCGCGCTCAGGAGCTTCGACTGGGACATTCGCCAGGCCGGCGCCGTTCGCGGCCGTCTCGCCCATATCGCCGACGATGCCGACCGCGCTTTGCTCGAACGGTTCCTCGAACGCTTCGACCGTGAGGTCGCACCGAGGCTGCCGTCGCTGCGCGCCCAGGTCATCCACAACGACGCCAACGACTGGAACGTGCTGGTCGACGAGAACGACCATGGCCGCATCGCCGGCATCATCGATTTCGGCGACGCGCTCCATTCGCCTCTGATTGCCGAAGTCGCGGTGGCCTGCGCCTATTCCATCCTCGACGTCGAGGATCCCATTGGTGCCGCCGCCGCACTCGCCGCCGGCTTCCATGCCGAGTTCCCGCTGCGCGAGGAGGAAGTCGACCTTCTGTTCGACCTCATCGTCGCGCGCCTCGTCATCTCCGTCTCGCTCTCGGCGGTGCGCAAGGCGCAGGTCGGCGACAATCCTTATCTCGCCATCTCGGAGGCCCCGGCCTGGCGCCTGCTTCGTCGCCTCGATGCCATGAACCGGCGCTTCGCCACCGCCATCCTGCGCCATGCCTGCGGCTTCGACGCGGCACCCGGGGCGAAGGCCGTCACCGCCTGGATCGAGGTCAACCGCAAGAGCTTTGCGCCCGTGCTTGACCGCCATCCGGCGACGCTCGCCAAGGCGCTGGTGCCCTATGGCGATCCGGCCCATCCGATGACCGTTACCTCGGCGGGCCGTGAACCCGACAAGGCCACCGCCTGGTGGGATGCCTGGTGCGCAGACAACGGCATCGTGCTCGGCATCGGCCCGTGGGGTGAAGCGCGCACCGTCTACACCTCCGACATTTTCTGGTCGCGCTTCGTCGAGGGCGCCCGCCGCGTCCACCATCTCGGGCTCGACCTGTTCATGCCGGCTGGCAGCAGGGTCTACACCCCGCTCGCCGCAACCGTGAAAAGCGTCGAGATCGAGGACGACCCGCTCGGCTATGGCTGTCTGGTCGCGCTCGAGCACGCACCCCAGGGCTGCCCGCCCTTCGTCACGCTCTGGGGCCACATGGCGCATGAAGCGATGTCACGCCTCAAGCCCGGACAAAGGCTCGAAGCCGGCGCGCTCGTCGGTGCTATGGGTGCGCCCGCCGAAAACGGCGGCTGGGCGCCGCATCTGCATTTCCAGATTTCCACCGACCCGGATCTCGCTGCCCGCGACATCCTCGGCGTCGGCGAGGCGCGCTATCTCGACGTCTGGGCCGAGCTGTTCCCGGATGCAGCGACGCTGGCCGGCATCCCGCCCGAGACCTTACGCCAGACCGGCCGCACCCGCCCCGAAATCGTCGCCGCGCGGAAAACCTCGCTGCTGCCCAACCTGTCGATCTCCTATTCCCAGCCGATCAAGTTCGTGCGTGGCGAGGGCGCCTGGCTGATCGACGACCGGGGCCGCGCTTATCTCGACTGCTTCAACAATGTCTGCCACCTCGGCCACGCCCATCCCGATGTCGTCGAGGCCATCGCCACCCAGGCGGCGAAGCTCAACACCAACACGCGCTACCTGCATGACGCCATCGTCACCTATGCCGAGCGGCTGACCGCGACCTTGCCCGAGGGCCTGTCGGTCGCTTCCTTCGCCTGCTCGGGCAGCGAGGCCAATTCGCTGGCGCTGCGCATGTCGCGCACCCTCACAGGCAGCAACGACGCGCTGGTGCTCGACTGGGCCTATCACGGCACCACCCAGGAGTTGATCGACCTCAGCCCCTACAAATACAAGCGCAAGGGCGGCAAGGGCCGGCCGGCGCATGTCTTCGAGGCGACCATTCCCGACAGCTACCGCGCGCCGTCGGACTGGCCGGCAGAGCAGCATGCAAAACGCTTCGCCGAAAGCATCGCCGGGCAGATCGAAACGATGCGCAAGCAAGGCCGCGCGCCGGCCTTCTTCATCGCTGAATCCATCCCCAGCGTCGCCGGCCAGGTCTTTCTCCCCGAGGGCTATCTCAAGGAAGTCTACGCCATGGTCCGCGCCGCCGGCGGCTTCTGCATCGCCGACGAGGTGCAGGTTGGTTTCGGCCGTGTCGGCAGCCACTGGTGGGCCTTCGAGACGCAGGGCGTCGTCCCTGACATCGTCACCATGGGCAAGCCCATCGGCAATGGCCACCCGATGTCGGCGCTGGTCACCACGCGCGACATCGCCGACCGCTTCAACAACGGCATGGAGTATTTCAACACCTTCGGTGGCAACCCGGTGTCCTGTGCTGCGGGCCTCGCCGTGCTCGACGTCATCGAGCGCGACCGCCTGCGCGACAACGCCGCCGATGTCGGCGCCTATCTCGTCGGGCGCTTTCGCGACATGCAGACGCGCTACGAGGTCATCGGCGACGTCAGGGGCATGGGCCTGTTCCTCGGCATCGAGCTGGTCACCGACCGCAGGACCAGGGAGCCGGCCACCGCCTTCGCCCGCAAGGTCAATGACGGGGCGCGCGCTCGCGGCGTGCTCATCGGCACCGAAGGCCCGCACGACAACGTGCTCAAGATGCGCCCGCCGATGATCTTCACCAGGCGCGATGCCGATCATCTGGTCGGCGTTCTCGAAGAGACCTTTGCTGCCGTGGAGGCCGGCGGGGCGTAACTGAAAACCCGCGCGGCTGTCGCGCGGCGGCATTCGACACGGCGAATTTCAAGGACTTCCGGCGCCCGGCGCCGGCGGCACGAAGAGGCTTTGCCTCAAAACAAGGGAGGAGCAACCATGAAACATCTGATCTCAGCACTTCTGCTCGGCACGGCAGCACTTGCCACGCCGGCAAAGGCCGACACGCTCGACATCGTCAAGCAGCGCGGCACCGTCACCTGCGGCGTCAGCCAGGGCGTCGCCGGCTTCTCGGCGCCCGACGATGCCGGCAAGTGGTCGGGCTTCGACATTGACGTCTGCCGCGCGGTGGCCGCAGCCGTCCTCGGCGACGCCGACAAGGTCAGCTACGTGCCGCTGTCGACCAAGGAGCGCTTCACCGCGGTCCAGTCGGGCGCCGTCGACCTGTTGTCGCGCCAGACCACCTGGACGCTGTCGCGCGACGCGAGCCTCGGCCTGCGCTTCGCCGGCACCGCCTATTATGACGGGCAGGGCTTCATGATCCGCAAGGACCTCGGCGTCGACAGCGCGCTCAAACTCGATGGCGCCACCGTCTGCACCGAGCAGGGCACCACGACCGAGCAGAACGTCGCCGACTATTTCTCCGCCAACAAGCTGAAATACGAGCCCGTCGTCATCGATTCCGCCGACGGCATCATCAAGGCTTTCGACACCGGCCGTTGCGACGTCTACACCACGGATGCCTCGGCACTCTACGCCCAGCGCCTCAAACTCACCGACCCCGCCGCCTACACAGTGCTGCCCGAGATCATCTCCAAGGAGCCGCTCGGCCCTGCCGTGCGCCAGGGCGACGACAAGTGGTTCAGCATCGTCCGCTGGACGCTGTTCGCGCTGATCGAGGCCGAAGAACTCGGCATCACCAGGGACAATGCCGAAGCCGGCCTCACCTCGGCCAACCCGGCCGTCAAGCGCTTCCTCGGCGCTGAAGGCGACAGCGGCCAGCAACTCGGCCTTGACCCGCGCTGGGCCTACAACGTTATCTCCAAGGTCGGCAATTACGGCGAGATCTTCGAGCGCAATCTCGGCCAGTCGAGCGACCTCAAGATCGATCGCGGCATCAACGCCCAGTGGAACGCCGGCGGCCTGATGTACGCTCCTCCGGTGCGTTGAGGCTCACCATGCGGGGTCGCGCTCCGGCGTGGCCCCGCCTATTCTGGCGCCCGCGAATCTCCGGCCGAGTGGCCCGCATTGAAGGTGTCAGATGAGCATTGCCGACCGCATCCGTGTCCAGGACGTCACCACCCTTTCCGACGACTGGTACGTCCTCAAGAAGACCACCTTCGCTTGCCGCCGCGGCGACGGCGAATGGCAGGTCCAGAGCCGCGAGACCTACGATCGCGGCAACGGCGCCACCATCCTGCTTTATGATCCCGCGCGCCGCACCGTCGTGCTGGTAAGGCAGTTCCGTTACCCCGCCTTCGTCACCGGCTACGACGACATGCTGATCGAGACGCCCGCCGGCCTGCTTGACGACGCAGCACCCGAGGAGCGCATCCGCGCCGAGGTCGAGGAAGAAACCGGCTTCCGCATCCACCATGTCCGCCGCGTCTTCGAAGCCTTCATGAGCCCCGGCGCCGTCACCGAGAAGATCTATTTCTTCGTCGGCGAGTACGAGCCGGCCGATCGCGTCTCAGCCGGCGGCGGCCATGCGGGCGAGGGCGAGGACATCGAGGTGCTGGAGATCGGCATCGACGAGGCGCTGGCCATGATCGCCGACGGTCGCATCTGCGACGGCAAGACCATCATGCTGCTGCAATACGCAGCGCTGCATCTGTTGCGCTAAACGAACGTATTCTTCCGACTGTTGCGCCGAGCACGACCTTATGACCGCTCGGCGCCGCCGCGCCGACGGATAATGCGGTACCGATATCTCGTGCCGGTCCGACGCAATGCGCGTGGTGCACCCCAAACCGTCTCCTGCTGGCTGGTGGAGGTCCAGCATAGGTCCACCGCGGGTGAACGCTGGCCAGCATTGCCGGTCTAGGAAAATAAACTTGCTATGTTCTTTCTTTGTTCTTTGAATGGAAGGGCATGTCGGATCAACTGCAGTTCGACTTCGGAGTAACCGCACTCGGTTTGCGACCGCGGGTTCACGGGGCGAAGCGTTCGAGGGTGGAGCGGGACATGCTCATGTTCCGTTTGCACCCCGGTTGGTGTCAAGCGATGGGGGCCATAGTCGATGCCACGCGTCGCGTTCATGGTCTCACCGGCCAGCCGATCGAACCAGGCGGTCTGCATGTTTCGCTGACGGGGTTTGGCGATTGCAGGGAGATCGAAGAAGTCATCGTGCGGGCGGTGGTGGCCGCTGCCGCCAATGTCAGGATGCCGCCTTTCGACCTTGTTTTCGACCGCATCGTGAGTTTCCGGAATGGGGGGCCGCTCGTCCTGCTGTGCGGTGCGGGCGTCAATCTCGTGATCGATCTCGAACGGCGGATCAACGGTGTGTTGAACGATGCCGGGCTCAGGCTTCGCCGCCGCGCGAGCTTTGTGCCTCATTGCACGGTGCTGTACGACAAGAGACTGGTCCCGGAGATGCCTCTCGACCGGCCCATCACTGTACGGGTCGCGGAGTTTCATCTTTTGCGCAGCAAGTTCGGCGACCGACAAAGCGTCGGCCGCTGGCCCTTGCTCGGGTGAGGTCAGATCGGCAGCGGCTGCCGTGCGTTGCGCCAGAATTCCTGCGGCTCTTCGAGCAGGTGCGTCAGGCCGACGCGCTCGAAGGCGAGCGCTGCCTGTTCCGCCGCGTCGGCGAGGATGTCGTCGGCGTCGAGATGATCTGTCCTGCGCCCGCGCATCAGCACCTTGCCGTTGACGATGACGGTGTCGACATCGGCGGCATTGGCGAAATGGGCGATGCGCGTCACCGGCATGACCGGCGGGTAGAGATGCGGCTTGCGCATGTCGACCAGCACGATGTCGGCCTTCTTGCCGATTTCCAGCGAGCCGAGCTCGCTCTCCAGTCCCATTGCCTTCGCCGCGTCGATGGTCGCCATCTCCAGCGTCTTGCCGGGCGGCAGATAGGCCGGGTCGCGGAAGTGGCGGCGGTGATAGTGCATGCACTGCGCCATGTGGCGGAACATGTCGTAGCCGCGGTCAGGCGCAGCCGCGTCCGAGCCGAGGCAGACATTGACCCCGGCCTCGATCAGCTCCGGCACCGGGCAGCGGCCATAGACCGACATGATCGCGGAAGGGTTGTGGATGATCGAGGCGCCCGTTTCCCTGAGTGCGGCGAAATCGTCCTCGGTAAGGTCGACGCTGTGGCCCAGCAGTGCGAACTCACCGAGGACGCCAAGATCGCGCGCCAGCGCGATCGAGCCGTCGCGGTGGCCGTCCTGGGTGAACAGCACGCCCTTGCGACGGCGCAGATCCATGATTGCCTCGCCCATCTCGACCACTTGCCGGCGGGCGTCGGCATTCGCCACCTGGGCGGCATAATAGACCGGCATCACCAGGCAAACGCCGGTGCCGCGGCCAGGCAGGTCGTTCCAGCGGTCGATCAGGATTTCGCTGACCTCCAGCTGGCGTTCGAACGACACCGTCACGTCCTTCGCCTGTCCGGCGTCGGAAAAATGGCGATAGCTGCGCGGGAAGGGCGGCCGGCCCGGGCCGACCGCCATGAAGGTGCGCAGGCCGGATTCGGCGGTCGCCCCGCTATGGGCGTCGCCGAAGGCCGGATCGTCGGTGCGGTAGATGTCGGCGCCGCCGCCGAGCAGCGTCATCGCCGTGGTGATGCCGCCGCGCAGGCGCTCGAGCTGGGTCATCCGCGCTTCGGCACGCCAGAAGGCGGGCGTCGAGCCGCGCGCATAGATCTCCTCGCAGGCCTCGAACCAGGTGTCGACGCCGGCGCCGGCATTGCGCACCAGCCCGTGGCCGGCATGCGAGTGGCTGTCGATCAGCCCCGGCATCGCCACCATGCCGGTGCCGTCGATGCTGTCCCTGGCATCTGTCGGCGCGGCATCGCCGGCGGTGCCGATGGCGCTGATGCGGTCGCCGGTGACGGCCAGCCAGCCGCCCTCGATCACCCGGCGGTCCCGGTCGATGGTCACGATGGTTGCGTTGCGCACGAGGATGTCGGGCTGCGCCATGTCGTCTGCTTTCCGAGTTGCCGGCGGCTCAAAGGCCGAGAATGTCTTCCAGGTCGCGCGCGGTGACGCGGTCGCTTTCAAGGTCGAGCTGGTTTTCGATATGGGCGAGGTGGTGGTGCATGACGGCCAGCGCCTTCCTGGCATCGCGCGCGGTGATGCTGGCAACGATGTCGGCATGCTCGTCGGGACCGCAGTTCAGCACGTCCTTCTGCTGGTACATCGCCATGATCAGCGATGTCCGCGAGACAAGGTCGCGCAGCAGGCTGGCCAGGATCTGCGACTGCGCCAGCTCGGCGATCAGCATGTGGAACGCGCCCGACAGCCTGATCGCGCCGGCGACATCGCCGCCCTGGTGGGCCTTGCGCTCGGCCTCGACATGCTGGCCCAGCCGCGCGATGCCCTCGGCGTCGATCGTCGCGCACAGCCGCTCGACCAGGCGCTCTTCGATGGTGCGGCGGGCGAAGAAGACATCGCGGGCCTCTTCGATCGATGGTTTGGATACAAAAGCGCCGCGATTTGGAACCAATGTGATGAGGCCGTCGCGCGCCAGATTCTGCAGGACCTGTCGAATGCGCGCCCGGCTGGCACTGAAGATGTCGGCGAGCTGCTCTTCCTTCAGCCGCGTGCCTGGGCCGATCTGCCGCTCGGCGATCGCATTCCAGATTTTCTCGTAGATGTCTTGATCGGTGGCATGTCGCTTGCCGGCTTCAATGTCCATCCGCTCCTCCTCCCGCCGGGTCCGAACATGCGACCCGCAACCTATTCAATCTCAAAAAGACAGGAAGTCAACAAATTTGTCGACATAGATTGTTGACAATAATTGGATACGATGTCAGCGTGAAATGGATGGAGCCCAAAGGCGCCCTGCAAACGAAACGGCGCGGGTCCATAGGTTCTGTAACGGGAGGAGTTCAATGAAGAAGTTCCTGCTCGCGGCCACCGCCGCGGCTTTGGTCCAGCTTGGCCTGATGGGCAATGCGAGCGCCGCCGAACTGCGCTACGCCGCGGCCGGCGACATTTACGGGCTCGACCCGCACTCGATGACAGACAGCTTCTCGATCAATTTCCTGCAGCACGTCTACGAGCCGCTGGTGCGCTACAACAAGGAGCTGAAGATCGAGCCGGCGCTGGCGCTTTCCTGGGAAGTGATCAAGCCTGACGTCATCCGCTACAAGCTGCGCCAGGGCGTCAAGTTCCAGGACGGTGCGGATTTCGGCGCCGACGACGTGGTCGTGTCGCTGATGCGCGCCACCGCCGAGAAGTCGCCGATCAAGGGCAACCTGCCGGCGCTGAAATCGGTCGAGAAGATCGACGAGCACACCGTCGACCTGCATCTCTCCGGCCCGACGCCGCTGCTCAACAACTACCTGACCAACATTGCCATCTTCGATGCCGGCTGGCTCGAGAAGAACAATGCGGTGGCCCCCGTCGATGCCCAGCTCGGCGAGGAGGGCTACACCACCACCCACGCCAACGGCACCGGCCCGTTCAAGGTCGAGAGCCGCCGTCCCGACGCCCAGACCGTTCTCGTCGTCAACGAAGGCTGGTGGGACAAGCCCGAGCACAACCTGACCAAGATCACCTTCACGCCGATCACCTCCGACGCCACCCGTGTCGCGGCCCTGCTCTCCGGAGAGGTCGACGTCATCACGCCGTCGCCGCTGCAGGATGCCAAGCGCATTGCATCCAACCCCGGCACCAAGGTGCTGGAGTCGCCCGGCCTGCGCTCGATCATGATGAACTTCAACATGCGCGATAAGCTGGTCGACGGCAACGTCGAGGGCAATCCGTTCAAGGATGCCCGGGTTCGCAAGGCCGTCTACCAGGCGATCAACATGGATCTCGTCCGCGACAAGATCATGCGCGGCAAGTCCCGCAATGCGGGCATGCAGATCGCGCCTGAAGTGCCTGGCTTCGATGCCAAGCTCAACGAGCGGTTCCCCTACGACACGGCAGCCTCCAAGGCCCTGCTGGCCGAGGCCGGTTATCCCGACGGCTTCCAGTTCAACATGAACTGCCCGAACGACGCCTACGTCAATGACGAGGAAGTCTGTCAGGCCATGACGGCGATGCTGGCTCAGGTCGGCCTCAAGGCCAAGCTGGTCACCGAGGCCCGCACCCTGCACTTCAAGAAGGCGCAGGAAGGCCAGACCGACATGTTCATGATCGGCTGGGCGACGCTGCCGATGCTCGACGGCTTCTCCGTGCTGTCGGCCATGCTGCACTCGCCCGAGGAGAAGCTCGGCACCTGGAATCCCGGCGGTTACAAGAACGCCAAGGTCGACGAGCTGGTCAAGAAGATCGACGTCGAGCTCGACGAGACCAAGCGCCGCGCCATGATGGTCGAGGCCTTCGGCATCACCGAGCAGGAAGTCGCCTGGCTGCCGCTGCACCAGCAGCCTCTGTCCTGGGCTGTGCGTGACAATGTCGAGGTCGTGCAGACCGCCGACGATCTGCTCCGCCTCTGGTACGCCAAGGTCAAGTAACCCGAACCGGGCCCCTGTCCTGCGAGGGCAGGGGCCTTTTCGCTACCGGCAAGCCCGCCGCCACGAAGCGGGCCTACCCCTCTAGGGAGCTGCGACGATGTTCGTATTCCTTGTCCGCCGTCTGCTGCAGGCCGTCATGGTCATGTTGGCCGTGGCGTTCATCGCCTTCCTGATGTTCCGGTTCCTCGGCGACCCTGTGAACAACATCGTCAGCCAGGACGCCACCCAGGTCGAGCGCGAGGAGGTGCGTCAGCGCCTGCGCCTCGACGACCCGCTGGTCATCCAGTACGGGCGTTTCGTCGCCAATGCCGCCAGCGGCGATTTCGGCATCTCCTACCGCAACAGCCGGCCTGTCAGCGCGCTGCTCGCCGAGCGCTTCCCCGCTACGGCAGAGCTCGTCCTTGTCGCCGCCATCCTGTCCTTGGCGCTCGGCATACCGCTCGGCATCTACACCGCGCTCAAGCCGCGCGGCGTCCTCAGCCAGGGGCTGCAGATATTGTCCCTGATCGGCATCTCCCTGCCCACCTTCGTCACCGGCATCCTGCTGATCCTCGTCTTCTCCGTTTGGCTCGGCTGGCTGCCGTCCTTCGGCCGCGGCGATGTCGTCGATGTCGGTTGGTGGTCGACGGGCTTCCTCACCGCTTCCGGGCTCAAGGCGCTGATCCTGCCGTCCTTCATGCTGTGCCTGTTCCAGCTGACGCTGATCATGCGGCTGGTGCGCGCCGAGATGCTGGAGGTGCTGCGCGCCGACTACATCAAGTTCGCCAAGGCGCGGGGCCTCAAGAACCGCGCCATCCACTTCCGCCATGCGCTCAAGAACACGCTGATCCCGGTCGTCACCATCTTCGGGCTGCAACTCGGCGGCCTCATCGCCTTCGCTATCATCACCGAGACGGTGTTCCAGTGGCCGGGCATGGGCGCGCTGTTCATCCAGGCCGTCAACTTCACCGACGTGCCGGTCATGGCGGCCTATCTCGTCATGGTCTCGCTGATCTTCGTCATCATCAACACCAGCGTCGACCTTCTCTACAACGTCATCGATCCGCGCCTTCGCACCGATCCGACCCGGGCCACCGGGAAGGGCGCCTGACGGGAACCCATGACCATGAGTGACACCTCCTTCACCGGGCGTCTGCGCAGCTTCGCCGACAGCGACCTGTTCTACAGCTTCCGCCGTTCGAAAACGACGGTCATCGCCGCCATGGCGCTGGCGCTGCTGTTTTTCGGCGCGATCTTCGCGCCGGTCATCGCCCCCTACGATCCGTTCGACATCGCCAATCTCAATCTGCTCGACAGCGAATTGCCGCCAGCCTGGATGGAGGGCGCCAACCCGGCCTACTGGCTCGGCACCGACACCCAGGCGCGCGACGTGCTGTCGTCCATCCTCTACGGTCTGCGCATCTCGCTCTTCGTCGGCTTTGCCTCGGTCATCCTCGCCGCCGTTCTCGGCGTCTTCCTCGGCCTGGTCGGCGGTTTCGTCGGCGGTATCGTCGACGCCGTCATCATGCGTGTCGCCGACGTCCTGCTGAGCTTCCCGGCGATCTTGGTCGCGCTGCTCATCAATGGTGTCATGCGTGGCATCCTCCCCGCCAACCAGCACGAGAGCGCGGCCATCCTCGTTCTCGTGCTGGCCATCGGGCTCACCAACTGGGTGCAATACGCCCGCACCGTGCGCGGCTCGACGCTGGTCGAGCGCCAGCGCGAATACGTCCAGGCCGCCCGCACCATCGGGGTCGGCCGCCTGCGCATCATGCTCACCCACATCCTGCCCAACGTGCTCGGCCCGGTGCTGGTCATCGCCACCATCAATCTCGGCATGGCGGTGCTGACGGAAGCGACGCTGTCCTTCCTCGGCGTCGGCATGCCGGCGACCCAGCCCTCGCTCGGCACGCTCATCCGCGTCGGCAACGAGTACCTGTTCTCCGGCATCTGGTGGGTGGTGATCTTCCCGTCGGCAACGCTCGCCGTGCTGGTCCTCGCCGTCAACCTGATCGGCGACTGGCTGCGCGACGCCCTCAATCCGAAGCTGAGGTAAGGCCATGGCCCTGCTTGAAGTCGAAAATCTGAAAGTCGAGTTCCCCACGCGCAAGGGCGTGCTCACCGCCGTCGACAACGTCTCCTTCAACGTCGAACAGGGCGAGATCCTCGGCGTCGTCGGCGAATCCGGCGCCGGCAAGTCGATGACCGGCGCCGCCGTCATCGGCCTGCTCGAACCGCCCGGCCGCATCGGCGGCGGCCAGATCCGCCTCGACGGCAAGCGCATCGACAACCTGTCGCCCGACGAGATGCGCAAGGTCCGCGGCCGCCACATCGGCGCGATCTTCCAGGACCCGCTGACCAGCCTCAATCCGCTGTTCACCGTCGGCGAGCAGCTTGTCGAGACCATCCGCACCCATCTGCCGATGTCGGCGGCGGAAGCCAGGAAGCGCGCCATCGGCTGGCTCGCCGAGGTCGGCATCCCGGCGCCCGACAGGCGCTTCGACCAGTATCCGCACCAGTTCTCCGGTGGCATGCGCCAGCGCGTCGTCATCGCGCTCGCGCTCTGCGCCGAGCCGCGGCTGATCATCGCCGACGAGCCGACCACGGCACTCGACGTCTCGGTCCAGGCGCAGATCATCGCGCTGCTCAAGCGGGTCTGCCGCGAGCGCAACGCGGCCGCGATCCTCGTCACCCACGATATGGGTGTCATTGCCGAGACCGCCGACCGGGTCGCGGTGATGTATGCCGGCCGTCTCGCCGAGATCGGCCCGGTGGCGCATGTGCTGCAGAAGCCGAGCCATCCCTATACGGCCGGCCTGATGGGCTCGATCCCGCGCGTCGGGCCGCGCCCCGAGCGGCTGATCCAGATCGAGGGCTCGATGCCGCGCCTGACCGACATTCCCGCCGGCTGCGCCTTCAATCCGCGCTGTCCCAGGGTCTTCGCCGAATGCCACCGTGTCCGGCCCGAACTGCGCCCGGTGGCCGACGGTGCCGCCGCCTGCCTGCTCTATGAAGGGGTGACGCCATGAACGCCGCACCGATTGCCGGAACCGGCCAGCCGCTGCTCCAGGTCAAGGGCCTGAAGAAGCACTTCGCCATGGCGAAGCCTTTCCTCAACCGCCTGCTCGAAGGCGGCGAACAGCAGACGGTCAAGGCCGTCGACGGTCTCGACCTCGAGATCCCGCGCGGCCAGACGCTGAGCCTCGTCGGCGAGTCCGGCTGCGGCAAGTCCACGGTCGCCCGCTTGATCATGGGCCTGTCCAATCCCTCCGGCGGCTCCATCCTGTTCGACGGCGCCGACATCTCGCGTGCGCCAGCCGGCCAGCCGGCGGACATCCGCCGCCGCATGCAGATGATCTTCCAGGATCCCTATGCCAGCCTCAACCCGCGCTGGCGCGTGGCCGACATCATCGCCGAGCCGCTGCGCACCTACGGCATGTGCGCCTCGCGCCAGGACGAACGCCGCGAGGTCGATCGCCTGCTCGAATTCGTCGGGCTGAACGCCAGGGACGGCGACAAGTTTCCGCACGAATTCTCCGGCGGCCAGCGCCAGCGCATCTCGATCGCGCGGGCGATTTCCACCAAGCCCGAGTTCCTCGTCTGCGACGAGCCGACATCGGCGCTCGACGTCTCCGTCCAGGCCCAGATCCTCAACCTGATGCGCGAGATGCAGCGCGAGCTTGGCCTGACCTACCTGTTCATCAGCCACGACCTCGCCGTGGTCAACTTCATGTCCGACTGGATCGGCGTCATGTATCTCGGCCGCCTCGTCGAGGTTTCGCCGGCGGCCGAGCTGTTCGCCAACCCGCAGCACCCCTACACCCGCCTGCTGCTCGACACGATCCCGGATCTCGGCATGTCGAAGCGCGACCGCCAGCCGGCCGCGGGCGAGGTGCCCAATCCGATCAACCCGCCGCCGGGTTGCCACTTCCATCCGCGCTGCGCGCTCGCCAACGAGCGGTGCCGGAGTGAGGCGCCCGTGCTTCGCATGTATGATGGCGGCGTTCGCGCCTCTTGCTATGCGGTCGAGGAAGGGCGTGCTATCGAGCCGATCGTGGCGCAGGCAAGTGCCGCCCACCCGCTGCGGGCTGCGGTCTGAGGGAGAAAAAATGGATTTCGATTTCGCCGAATTGCCCGAGAACGATCGCTACCGCCTGCTGTGCAGCTTCGTCGGGCCGCGGCCCATCGCGCTCGTCACCACCATCGACGAGCACGGCTGCAACAATGCCGCGCCGATGAGCTTCTTCAACGTCTTCTCGCACGAGCCGCCGCTGCTCGTCCTCGGCATGCAGACGCGCCCCGACGGCACCGCCAAGGACACCGTCGCCAACATCAGGCGCTCCGGCGAGTTCGTCGTCCACATGGTCGACATGGCCATCGCCAAGGAGATGATCGTCACCGGCATCAACTTCCCCAGCGACGTCGACGAGATCGAGGTCGCTGGCCTGACCAGCACGCCTTCGGTCAAGGTCGCGGCACCCCGCATCGCGGAATCGCCCTGCGCCATGGAGTGCCGGGTGTCGCAGATCCTCGACTACGGCCGCCGCACCATCGTCATCGGCGAGGTCGTGCAGATGTATGTCCGCGACGAGTGCCTCGACGAGCGCGGCCGCTACGTCCGGCCGGAGGTCTACCAGCCGATCGCCCGTCTGCATGCCGACAACTACATCGCCGCCGACAACCAGTTCGTGCTCAAGCGCCCGGCCGAGCTTCTCCATCATGAGGAAGCCGCCGGCTACGCCGCGCCGAAGCCGGAAAAGGTCGCCGGCTGACCACGCCGGGCGTCCGCGCCCGGCACCACCGAAATCCGACAATGCAGCGGTGCTGAAATGAAAGAACTCCTCCTCAGGAACGTCCGGCCCTTCGGCGGTGCCTTGACCGACATCCTCATCCGCGATGGCCGCATCGCCCGCATCGGCAAGGCCGAAGCCTCGACCGCCGAGGTCGAGGACGGCGGCGGCGCCATCGCCATTCCCGGCCTCGTCGAGGCGCACGCCCATCTCGACAAGTCGCTGTGGGGCATGGGCTGGCATGTCCACCAGGCCGGCCCCGCCCTCGAGGACAAGATTTCCACCGAGCGCCGCCTGCGCCGCGAACTCAACATCGATCCCGCCCGCCAGTCGGCGCGCCAGGTGGCGCTCGCCGCCTCGCATGGAACCACGGCCATCCGCAGCCATGTCGACGTCGACACCGACCAGAAGCTGTGGTGCTTCGAGGGCGTGGCCGCCACGCGTCAGCGCTTCCGCGATGTCATGGACATCGAGATCGTCGCCTTCCCGCAATCGGGCCTGATGATCCGCCCCGGCACGCTCGAACTGATGGACGAGGCACTCGCCAATGGCGCCGATGTCGTCGGCGGGCTCGATCCCTGCGGCATCGACCGCGATCCCAAGGGCCAGCTCGACGCCATTTTCGGCCTTGCCCAGAAGCACGGCAAGCCGGTCGACATCCATCTCCACGAGGCCGACGACCTCGGCGCCTTCTCGATGGAGATGATCATCGAGCGCACCCGCGCGCTCGGCATGCAGGGCAAGGTCACCGTCAGCCACGCCTTCTGCCTCGGCATGACCGACCGTGCCCGCGCCGCAGCGCTCACCGAGCATCTGGCGCATCAGGATATCGCCATTGCCACCACGGCGCCCGCCTCGCGTCCCGTGCCGCTGGCCGCCGAGCTGCGCCGCGCCGGCGTCCGCCTCTGCGCCGGCTCCGACGGCATCCGCGACACCTGGGGTCCCTACGGCAATCTCGACATGCTCGAGCGCGCGCTGTTCATCGGCCTGCGCAACAATTTCCGCAACGACGCCGACGTCGAATATGCCCTCCACATCTGCACCCAGGGCGGCGCCGACGTCATGGAGATCGCCGATTACGGCCTGCGCGAGGGCGCCTTCGCCGACATCGTGCTGCTCGATGCCGAGACCGTTCCGGAAGCGGTCGCCGCCCGTCCGAAACGCAAGCTGGTGCTGAAGCGCGGCAAGCCGGTGGCCCGCGACGGCCAGGCCCTGTTCACAGTCGAATGAGAATTTGAAATGACCGAACCATTGCTTCTCACCGCCCGCTGGGTCGTCGGCCATGTCGACGGCCGCCATGCCCTCTACCCCAATGGTGAAGTCGTCGTCTCCGGCGACCGCGTGCTCTTCGTCGGTCACGGCTACGAGGGCCCGGTCGCCCGCCGCATCGACTACGGCAACGCGCTGATCGGCCCGGGCTTCGTCGATCTCGACGCGCTTTCCGACCTCGACACCACCGTGCTCGGCTACGACAACCAGCCGGCGGCCAGGAAGGGCCGCATCTGGCCCGAGACCTACATGGAAAGCGGTCCCTTCGAGATGTACTCGGAGGAAGAACTGGCGTTCCAGAAGCGCTACGCCTTCTCGCGGCTGATCCGCTCGGGCATCACCACGGCGCTGCCCATCGCCTCGCTGTTCTACCGCCAGTGGGGCGAGACCGTCGGCGAGTTCAGCGCCGCCGCCGAAGCCGCGCGTGACCTCGGGCTGCGCGTCTATCTCGGCCCGGCCTATCGCTCCGGCAATTCGCTTGTCCGCCGCGACGGCACCATCGATTTCCATTTCGACGAGGAACGCGGCCTCGACGGCCTCGCCGACGCCGTCGATTTCTGCCGCAAGTTCGAGGGCCAGGCCAAGGGCCTGATCCGCACCATGCTGGCGCCCGACCGCATCGAGACCTGCACGCCAGAGCTGTTGAAGGCATCGGCGGCGGCGGCCGAGGCGCTCGACGTGCCGATCCGGCTGCATTGCTGCCAGTCGCCGTTCGAGTACCAGAGCGTGCTCAAGCTGCGCGGCATGAGCCCGGCCGAATGGCTGGAAAGCCTCGGCTTCCTGTCGCCGCGCGCCATCCTGCCGCACGGCACCCATGTCAGCGGCCGCAATGGCATCGACCGGCCGGGCAGGGATCTCGAGATCCTGCGCGACGGCGGCGGCACCATCGCCCATTGCCCGCTGGTCTCCGCACGCCATGGCAACGCGCTGCAGTCGTTCCGCAAATATCGCGACATGGGCATCCGCATCGGCCTCGGCACCGACACCTATCCGCCGGACATGTTCCTCAACATGCAGGTCGGCATGATGCTCTGCCGCATCGAGGAAGGCGGCACAGACGGCTGCCGCTCCGAGGACTATTACGACGCTGCCACGACCGGCGGCGCCGACGCGCTCAACCGCCCCGACCTCGGCCGCCTGCAGGCCGGCTCCGCCGCCGACCTGATCGTCGTCGATTTCGACGACCCGTTCATGGGCCAGGCCATCGACCCGATCCAGACGCTGATGCTCAACGCCTCGGCCCGGTCGGTCTCGACGGTGATGATCGCCGGTCGCTTCGTCATGGAGAACGGCGTCATCCCGGGTGTCGACGACCGAGAATACCGCAAGCGCGCGCAGGCGCAGTTCGACGGCGTCATCGCCAAATATCCGCTGCGCACCTTCAATCATCCGCCGGTCGAGGAGATCTTCTCGACGAGCTACCCGACCCACCGCAAGGCGTAAGCCCCCGACGACCTTGCACGAAAAGGGCGCCACCACGCGGTGGCGCCCTTTTTGTTGCACGCGGAGTTTGGAGCCTGCCGTGGTCTGCACGGTGCCCCTTGTCAGCAGGCATGTGCCGTGAATTGACATGCAGGTATTTGCCTGCATATTATGATCTCACTGACGAGTGAGACCTATGGACACTGACAAGGTTTTCAAAGCGCTGGGCGACCCGACACGCAGGAGGCTGCTCGACCTTCTGTGTGAACAGAACGGGCAGACGCTTGGCCAGCTTTGCGAAAACCTTGAAATGACCCGGCAATCCGCCACCCAGCACCTCGAAATCCTGGAGGCGGCCAATCTGGTGAGCACGGTCAGGCGCGGTCGGGAAAAGCTGCACTTCATCAACCCGGTGCCGTTGCACGAGGTCTACGAACGTTGGGTGCGGAAGTTCGAACGTCAGCGGCTCACCCTGCTGCACGATCTGAAGAAGGAACTCGAAGGAGAGTGACGATGACCACGGAAAAGACCAGCTTTGTCTACGTGACCTACATTCTCTCGACGCCGCAAAAGGTGTTCGAAGCCGTCACCAGGCCCGACGTCGCAAGGCGTTACTGGGGCCATGAGAACGTCTCGGACTGGAACCCCGGTTCGAAGTGGGAGCATGTCCGCGCCAATGACGAGCGCACCGTCGAGCTCGTCGGCAAGGTCATCGAAATCTCGCCGCCGTCCCGTCTCGTCATCAGTTGGGCAAACGCCTCGCAGGCCGCCGATCCGACCAGCCACAGCCGGGTGACGTTCGAGATCGAGGAATATGAGAGCATGGTTCGGCTGACCGTCATTCATGACGAGCTCGAAGCCGGCAGCGGCATGGCGAACGGCATCAGCAAAGGCTGGCCGATCGTGCTCTCCAGCCTGAAGTCCTTCCTCGAAACCGGCCGAGCCCTCGACATTTTCGCCAAGCCGAAAGCGGCCTGAGGCCAGCCAGAAAGGAGAATGTCGATGACCAGGCTCTATGCCGGCGGATGTGCCTGCGGCGCGATCCGCTATGAAACGGGCAGCCAGCCCGTCTTCGAAAACCACTGCCAATGCCGCGATTGCCAGAAACGAAGCGGCACCGGGCATGGTTCATATCTGAGTTTCGCCGGCAAGGCCGATGTCAGGATAACGGGCGAAGCGAAAACCTGGCGGGTCGCAGCCGACAGCGGCGCCGAAAAGATCCACGCCTTCTGCCCGACCTGCGGAACGCCGGTCTACCTGACATTCGTCGCAATGCCGGATGTGATCGCGATCCACGCGGCCAGCCTGGACGACCCGGGCCAGTTCAATCCGCAGGCGGTCACATACACCATCCGCGGCCACGTCTGGGACACCGTCGATCCCGCCTTGCTGCAGTTCGAGAGGATGCCGCCAGGTTGAATTGAGGCGTTGCGGATGCTGGGCGCGGGACGGTTCCTTCGACGCCTGAGACACGGTGATGCCAATCGAGGCGCTCATACGACCGGGATGCTCCGCCCCATCAGAACTAGCTGCTGATAAATGCCCGAGGAAAGGCAAAAGAATGAAAATCGGTGTCATTGGCATTGGCGAGATGGGGGGAGCCCTGGCTCGCAAGTGCAGCGAACAAGGCCATGATGTCAGCGTGGCCAATTCGCGTGGCGCAGAGGCGGTTCTGGCGTTCGCAGCCGATATCGGCGCTCGGGCGACCGACATTCGCGGAGCGGTCGATGGCGCGGAGGTCGTGCTGCTTGCGATACCTTTTCCGGCCGCGGCTAAGCTTCCGACGGATCTGTTCGATCGCGCTGCGGACGACGTGGTCATCATTGATGTCAGCAACTATTTTCCCGGGATACGCGACCCGCATCTTGTCGAGATCGATGTCGGGATGCCTGAAAGCATCTGGGTGTCGCGGCAGCTAGGGCGCCCGATCTTCAAGGCGTTCAACAGCTTGTTGTTCTACACTCTCGCCGAACTCGGCACGCCGGAAGGCACGCAGGGACGTCTCGCAATTCCGGTGGCTGGTGATGATGCGCGAGGCAAGCAGATCGTCATGAGGCTGATAACTGAATTCGGCTTTGACCCCGTCGACGGCGGGTCCCTGGCGCAGTCCTGGCGCCAGGGACCCGCTTACGCCTGTTTATTGCTGCGATTACGATGCCGACAAGACCCGCCATGCCCTTGCTGCGGCAGTCCAGGGCAAAGCGCCGAGAATCCGCGACAATGAATGGTGGGACAGCCACCTCCGGCTCTTTGCCGATAATCCGACATATGCCGAAGTCCACGCAGCACAGATTGCCACGAACCGCGCGCTGAACCCACTCTAGTGTTGGCTTTCAGGACGTCCTGAAAGCCAACATTTAATGTGCTGCCGTCTCGACCAGTGGCTGCGCCGCCGTGTCGATGCTGACCACCACCGACATGCCGGGCGCCAGCCTGTCGGCCATCGCCTGGCCCGGCTCGATGCTGATGCGTACCGGCAGGCGCTGCGCCACCTTGGTGAAGTTGCCGGTGGCGTTGTCGGGCCGTAGCACGCTGAATTCCGATCCGGTCGCCGGGGCAAATCGCTCGACGTGGCCGTCGAGCCGGGTGTGTCCCAGCGCGTCGACGGTGAATGTCACCGGCTGGCCCGCCTTCATGCCGGCAAGCTGGGTCTCCTTGAAATTGGCGACCACCCAGATCCGCTCGGGCACCAGCGCCACCAGCTGCGTGCCCGGCGCCACATATTTTCCGAGCCGCGCGCCGACCTCGCCGAGCCGCCCGTCCTCGGGCGCCACGATGCGTGTGTTCTTGAGGTCGATCTCGGCGAGATGCACGGTTGCTTCCGCGCCCGAGACCGCTGCTTCCAGTGCTGCGCGGCTGACGATCGTCGCTTGCAGGTCTTGCCGCGTCACCTCGAGTGCGGCTTCCGCCTGGCTGTGGGCGGCGCGCGCCTGTTCGAGTGCGGTGCGCGACTTGTCGGCTTCGCTCAGCGTCGACACGCCGCGCGCCAGCAGCGGCTCGATCCGGCCCCAGCTTGCCAGGGCATTGTCATAGGCGACCTTGGCGGAAGCGACCTGCGCCTCCGCCGACTTGACGCGCGCCTCGGCCGAATGCCGCTGCTGCTCGGAATTCGCCAGTGCCGCCTGCTGCGATGCCAGTGTCGCCCGCGCCTGTTCCAGCTTCTGGACGAAGATGCGGTCGTCGATCCGGACCAGCAGCTGGCCCGCCTCGACGTTCTGGAAATCCTGCACCGCGACTTCGGCGACAGTCCCCGACAGTTGCGGCGCCAGTATGGTCGGCTGGCCGCGCACATAGGCGTTTTCGGTGATCTCGACCGAACTCCTGAACGGCGGCAGTTGCCAGACATAGAGGATCAGCGTCAGCCCGGCGATGCCGAGGAGGATGGCCAGGATGGTGCTGGCGGAACGCAGGAGATGGAGGCTCTTGGATAGCATGGCGGTTCACGTAGTGGCTGGAACTTGGGGCGCGGCGGTCCGGTTTCGGAGGGCCACGATGGCGATATGGGCGAGAAGCAGGACCAGCGACACCAGCGCGATCGCCGTGATCAGCAGGAAGGCGTCGTTGTAGGCTAGCACATAGGCCTCGCGCGTCGCCTGCTGCGACAGCAACTGCAGCCCCTCGGCGTTCAGCAACGCCTTGTCGGTGATGACGCGCGAATAGGCGCCGCCGAGCTGGGCCACGCGCTGCGCCACCAGCGGGTCGGTCAGCGCGATGTCTTCCACCAGCATGTTGTGGTGAAACTGCTCGCGGCTGGTGACGAAGGTGGTGAACACCGCCGAGCCCAGCAGGCCGCCGAGGCTCTGGGTGGTCAGGAACACGATGATGAAGCTGAGGATGTAGTTCGGCCCCTTCTTGAGCGCCGACATCAGCCCGCTCTTCATCGCCGGCGGCAGGATCAGCGCCCCGGCAAAGGCGATCAATGCCTGGCTGTAGAACACCTGCTCCGGCCGCGTCAGGTTGGTGGCGCGGCTGTCCATGTAGGCACCGATGGCGATCAGGATCAGCGCCGCGATGTGGATGCGCTCCTCCTTGCCGTGCTTCATCAGCGCGGCACAGGTCAGCCCGCCGGCGATCGAGGCGACCAGGATCACCCCATAGACCGAGCGCGTCTGTTCGTTGCTGAGGCCGAGCGCCTGGAACAGGCTGGAGGCGCCCAGCGTCTGTTCGGACAGCACCAGGCGGAACATCAGCAGCACGCCGGTGAAATGCAGGATCGGCGGGCTCGCCAGCCAGCGTATGTCGAGCAGCGGGTTCTCGCGGTTGAGCTCGATGACGGCGGCAATGGTGATGCAGGCCACGGCCAGCGCCAGCAGCACGCCGATCCACGGCGCTTCCAGCCACCAGTAGAGCCGCCCCAGCACCAGCACGATGGCGGTTGCCCCGAAGCCTGTGGCGATAAGCAGGTAGCTGATCACGTCGAGCTTCCCGATCACCCTGGCGCGCGGCTGCGGCGCCAGCGGCAAGGCGTAGACCAGCGCGAAGGCGACCATCGCCATGCCGAGCTCGAACATGGTCACGGCGTGAAAGCCGCCGATGTCGAACAGGGCGGGCGAGATCAGCCGCGCCACCGGCGATCCCAGCGCGATGCTGGTCAGCGCCAGCGGCAGGCCGACATTCAGCTTCTTTTCCGGCGAAAACGATTCCAGCATGTAGAGGAAGGCGAGTGTCGACATCGGTGCGGCCGCGATGCCGCTCATGAAGCGCACCGCCAGCGCCGACTGCAGGTCGGAGATGAACAGGTTGAGCACGCAGGCGACGACGAAGCCGAGGATGCTCAGCTCGGCGAAGTTGCGCAGGCCGTATTGCGTCCTGATCTTGATCAGCGCCAGCGCCAGCGAGACGTTCGGCGCCATGTAGGCGGCGACCAGCCACGTCGTCTCCGTCGCCGTCGCGCCGATCGAACCCTGGATCTGCGGCACGTTGGCGGCGACCAGGTTCATGCCCAGCCCCTGCGTCAGCGCCAGCACCACCGAGGCGCAGACATAGGCCGCGGCCATCGGCATCGGCTTGGGCACGAAGGCCGGGGGTGCTGGCGCCGGCGCAGCAGGCTGCGGCGCGACAGGCACCTCACTCCGGGTCGCCGCAGCGGCTTGCCCGGGCTCGGCCGTCTTACCACGGCCTTCGCCGGTATCCGGTGCCTGCTGCATCTCGGCCATCCCTATTCGCAGGCGGCCTCGCCGATGTTGCGGCTGAGCACGCTCAGCACGCGGGTGGCGCTCTCGATGTCGGCGTCGTCGACGCCGGCCAGCACCCGGTTGCGCAGCTCGGCGACGAAGGCCCGCATGCCGTCGGTCTCGCGCCGGGCGGTGGGCGTCAGGAAGATGCGTTTTGCGCGCCGGTCGTCGTCGGTGGTGCAGCGCACCACCAGCCCCTTCTTTTCCAGTCCGTCGATCAGGCCGACCAGCGACGGCTGCTCGATGTGCATCTGCTCCGCCAGCTCGGCCTGCGTCTTGCCTTCGCACTCGGCGATCTGCATCATCAGCCGGGCGCGCGCCAGCGTCAGCCCGCGCTTCTTGACCCGGGCGTCGAACATCGTCCGCATCTTGCGGTTGACCTTCAGCAGTTCGTCGAAAAATGCCGCCTTCAAGGCTTCGTCGCTCATCTCGATCCCCTTTTTTATTAGTATAGAAATGATTAGCTTCCTATGTAATTAATCCCGAGGCGTTTTGCAAGGCGTACAGCACCGGCACCGGCGCCGCCGCGCGCTTGCCAAAGCGGCCTCGATGTACAAGCTAGCCGCAACCGAAACGGTCGAGTCGGCAATGCCGCCCGGCCGCCAGACGCGGAGGCCCGACCTTGCCCATCAACCCGACCTTGCCCATCAAAATGTACGGCATCAAGAACTGCGACACGATCAAGAAGGCTCGCATTTGGCTCGAGGGCCGCGGCGTCGCCTACGACTTCCACGACTACAAGGCAGCCGGCGTCGACCGCGCAAGCCTGGAAAAGTGGGTTGGCGAGTTCGGCTGGGAGACCGTGCTCAACCGCGCCGGCACCACCTTCAAGAAGCTGCCCGACGCCGACAAGGCCGGCATCGATGCCGAAAAGGCCGTCGCGCTGATGCTGGCGCAGCCCTCGATGATCAAGCGCCCGATGCTCGATCTCGGCAGCCGCCGCATCGTCGGCTTCAAGCCCGAAATCTACGACGCTGCCTTTTCGGGCTGACATCCGAACCGCGCCATCGTCGCGGCAACCTCCTCGGCCAGCCAGCCTGAAAACTCCCTGACCTTGCGCGGCGGCCGCTCGGTCGCCGACGTCACCAGGTAGTAGCCGAGCCCGCTCGCCACCGTGATGCCGAACGGCGCCACCAGCCGCCCGTCGGCCAAGGCGTCGGCCGACAGCAACTGCCAGGCCAGCGCCACGCCCTGGCCGGCGATCGCCGCATCGATGCCGAGGATCGGGTCGGTGAAGGCAGGGCCCGCCGGCAGCACCGGGTAGGGCGCAAGCCCCGCCGCCTCGAACCAGCGCTCCCAGCTGATCATGGTGCTTTCGTCGGCGATGACCGGCAGCTGCGCGATGTCGGCCGGCCGCTTCAGCCTGGCCGCCAGCGCCGGCGCGCAGACGGGAAACACCTCCTGCGCCAGCAAAAGCTCCGCCCGCACCCCCGGCCACTTGCCGTCGCCCATGCGGATCGCCAGGTCGACGTCGGAATGGTCGAGATCGACAAGCCCGGTCGAGGCGTCGATCCTCAGCTTCAGCTCGGGAAAACGCTGGTTGAAGCGGCTGAGCCGCTGCACCAGGAAGCGCGAGGCGAAGGCCGGCGCCACCGACACCACCAGCATCTTCGAACTCGCCTCGTCGGCCAGCGCCACCGCGCGCCCCAGCTCCTGGAAGCCGCTCGTCAGCCTGGCGCAGAACTTGGCGCCGAACGCCGTCGGCGCCAGCCCCGTCCCGGTGCGCTGGAAGATCGCGCGGCCCAGCTGCGCCTCGGTGCGGCCGATCTGCTGGCTCACCGCACTGGCCGAGACGCCCAGCTCCTCTGCCGCCTTGACCAGCGAGCCGCAGCGCGCCACGCTCTCCACCGCGCGGAGCCCGTTGAGATGCACGCGGTTGAGATGCACGCGACTGAGCGCCTGACTTGAGATTTTCTAAACTCCGTCAGCCAAGTTCTTGATTGTAGGAACAGCGTTTATAGCCGAATTTGAGTGAAAGGACCAACGCTTCGGGAGAAGTCAGATGAAGATTTTCTCAAGCCTCACCACCCTGCTGCAAGGCCGGCACGACAACCAAGGCAGCGACAGCGAACGCTTTCTCGCCTGGCTGCGCGATCCGCTGTCCCATCCCGACATAGAGCGCATGGATGCACGCGAGCTCGGCGACCTGCCGCTCGGTCGTGGCTTCAGGCGGGCCCTGCCGGTTCCGGGCGAGGGCGCCTGCCGCGCCTAGATAAGCGCGAGCGCATGACCCAGCACGCCGAGTGCCGCGGCAGCGATCGTCATCATGCTCAGCCCGAAGCCGGTCGCCCGCTGCCAATGCGCCGCCGTCTGGTGGGTGAAGTGCCAGGCATGGACCGCGCGGCCGAAGGTGAAGGCCGCGCCCAGCACATGGATAGCCAGCGCCGGCGCGCCGAGCACTGCGGCAAGGCCGAGCAGGATCAGCATCACCGGCATGTTCTCGGCGGCGTTGGCATGGCCGCGCATGGTCCTGCGCAGATGCTCCACCCCGCCGTCGCCGATCGCCACCATGTGCCTGCGCCGCACCAGCGCGGTCGCCATCGTCAGCCACAGCAGGATCAGGGCATTGAGCGCGGCATAGAGCCCGGCTGCGGCAAGGGCTGACTGGTTCATCGCGGGTTCCGTGCTTGCATTGCCAAACTGTAATGGTCGGGGGCCGAAAATCGCCACGATCCGGCGCGCATTGCAATGTCGATGCGCCCGCGGGGATTCCCATCCGGCGCGAAGTATGACTTCATGCGGCAAATTGCATATGCATGTTTTGCATGGGCCGCAGAACGCCGAAAGGAACCCTGAAGCGTGTTCGTATCCTTCTTCCCGCAGCCGAAGCTGTTTTTCTCCTCGGCTGCCGTCTGGAGCCTCGTCCTTGTCCTGGCTTGGTTCTTCGGAGGCGAACAATTGGGGGCCGTCTTCGGTATGCCGCCGGCGGCTGCCGACGCCCCCAAGATCATCGGCGTGTCGGTGTTCTGGTCGCCGCCCTTCCTGTGGTTCTACATCTATTTCTTCGTCGGCGTGATGATCTTCTACGCCTTTTGGGCCTGGTTCTCGCCGCATCCCTGGCAGCGTTGGTCGGTCCTCGGCACGGCGCTCATTCTGTTCGTCGTCTATTTCCAGGTCCAGGTCAGCGTCGCCGTCAACAACTGGTACGGCCCGTTCTACGACCTCATCCAGAACGTCCTGTCCAAGGCCACCACGGCGACCGACGAGCAGCTCTATTGGGAGGTCGCGAGCTTTGCCGGCCTGGCCTTGCTGGGCATGAACATTGCCGTCGTCAACGCCTTCTTCGTCAGCCACTGGATCTTCCGCTGGCGCATGGCGATGAACGGCTACTACATGGAACACTGGTCGCGCCTGCGCCACATCGAGGGTGCCTCCCAGCGCGTGCAGGAAGACACCATGCGCTTTGCCCAGATCATGGAGGGCCTGGGTGTCAACTTCATCGACTCGATCATGACGCTGATTGCCTTCACGCCGGTGCTCATCCAACTGTCGACCCACATCACGCACCTGCCGCTGCTGGGTGAAGTCAAGCAGCCGCTTCTGGTCGCAGCCATCGCCTGGTCGATCTTCGGCACGGTCAGCCTGGTTCTTGCCGGCTATAAGCTGCCGGGTCTGCAGTTCCGCAACCAGCGCGTCGAGGCCGCCTACCGCAAGGAACTCGTCTATGGCGAGGATCACGAGGACCGCGCCCAGCCGGCAACCGTCACCGAATTGTTCGCCAACGTCCGCCGCAACTACTTCCGGCTCTATTTCCACTACGTCTATTTCAACGTCGTCCGCTACACCTACCTTCAGGCCAACAACATCTTCTCGCTGGTCGTCATGGTGCCGTCCATTGCGGCCGGAAAGCTGACGCTCGGCCTGATGAACCAGATCAGCTACGCCTTCTCCCAGGTCACCAGCTCGTTCCAGTTCCTGGTCAATTCCTGGTCGACCATCGTCGAGCTGCTGTCGGTCTACAAGCGCCTGCGCGCCTTCGAGGCGACGCTCGTGGGCGAGGCGCTGCCCGACATCGACCAGCGCTATCTCGATCGCGAAAAGGCTGGCTTGAAGCCTAAAGACCAGCCGGTGGCGTGATTGGTCTGGCGCAACGTCCGCGCTCCCCTCCCCCTTGAGGGGTGGGGGTGAAGTTCTCCTACCCTTATGATTTTTGGATGATGGCCAGCGGAAGCGTTGGCAGTACCCCCACCCTCTATCCCTCCCCACAAGGGGGAGGGGGGCGTCACCGTCCCGTTTGAAGAAAAGCCTCGCTTCACCCGCCGGTCTGCACCGGGGCGTCGTTGCGCCGCGCCACGAAGTCGGCATAGCTGATGCATTCGACGTCCGATTTCACGCACACCTCGCTGGCGAAGCGTTCCAGCGCGCGCCAATAGGCCCCGTCGTTCATCAGCGTGAAGTGGAAGCCGATCTGCAGCGGGATGCGGCCGCCCGCATATTGCGTGTCGAAGGCCTGCCGGAACGCGCCATAGGCGCGGTTTTCGTATGTCGCCGCTTCTTCGGGCTTGTCCACGCCGCCGGAGTGGCGGACGTACAGATTATAGTCCATCGCGATGATGCGCCGCTCCGAAGGGCCCTCCGGAATGAGCGGCAGCGCAAACTCCATCATGCTGCCGTCGAGCCGGGGTTCTTCCGGCCCGCGCGACACGCCGCTGGCATTGTAGGCAAAACCCTTGTCGTGCAGCGCCGCCGTCAGGCCCTTGCTGTCGGACAGATATGGCGCCCGGAAGCCCTTCACCGAGGCGGCGATGCCGGCCCAGCCAGCCGGCTCGGGCGCAATGCCGTTGATCTTGTAGGCATCGCGCATGATGGTCGAGAAGGCGTCGAACTCCTTGGTCCACTCGGCCTTGCTCCACTTGCCGCCGTCGAAATGGCCGCAGCCGTGGCTGGCGATTTCGTTGCCTTCGGCTGCCGCCAGGTTGATCTGGCCCAGCCTGTCGGCCACCTCCTGCCTGTTCATGGCGAAGCCGACATTCGACTTGCCTGCCGATTTGCCCGGCGCGCGGTACTCGGCGCGGGTCTCGCGCGACAGAAGGAAGACGCAGGACAGGAAATAGGTGAAGCGTGCCCCGCTGCGTGCGGCGAGGTTGCGGCTGCGCTGCCACTGGGCGACATCGTGCGCGCCGTCGAACGAGATCAGCACCACTTGCGGTTCCTTGACCTCGTCGACCTTGGGGGCAGGGCCGGCCGCCGCCGGCAACGCCATCAGCGATGCGGACAACAGGACACTGAGGCGGAACGCTTTGGACATGGCGAACTTCGATGCGATTTCGGGGGCTTGGCGACAAAAGGCGGGTACGGCCGAAATGTGGCATGGATGCGTTCGCGGTGGAATGCGGCATGTAGCGTGGTGCTGGGTGCAGTTGGCCCGGCGTGGAATGTTTCTTCACGGTCGGTGATTGTTGTTGGGTCCTGCGGCTCCTGATCTTCATCGCCTCATTCCTTCGCGCTCCCCTCTTGCCTGGGGGGTGAGATGCGGTCCGCGCAGCGGACGAAAAACCAACTGCTTGGCTTTTCGAGCATCGAACGCCGGCAAGGCAGAGGGGGGGCGAAGGAATGAGAGGCCAGAAGTTTGCTTCACAAGGCACTGCCTCCGCCTCCCACGTGTCACCATCTGTCAGCAATCCGCGTGGATAGCCGGCCCTGTTTCTCCACGCCCTCCAGACCTCCCTTACAATCCATGCCAGTTCCTCCCGCGGGAACGCCGGTCGCGACGGTGGCATGCGGGGAGGAACCGGCGCCTCCGCTCGTGGGCTAACGTGGCTCACGGTCCGGGGAGGTTCCGTCCAAGGGTTCCCCTTCGGGCACTACGGCCCGGGTGCGCTGGACGATGCGCTAGTGGGGGCACGGGCGAAAATGCCGATGCCCCGGAAGCGGAACGGACGGGAACAGAAATCGCCGGCGGGGCGCGGACGTCGCGCCATTACTAAACTATCGGAAGGCACGGCCTCGCGCCCCGCTTCCGAAGGATGACAATGGCCAGACCGGAAACGGGGCGTGGCAAGGCAGGTTCTTGCCTTTCACCGAATTTCCACCCCGCCCCCTTCCATGGCGGCGAAATTCCGCTAAAACGCAGGCTCAAACGGCCCCGAGGGGGCAAAGGTGGTTGGATAGCATGTCGGACGACAGTTTCTTTCGTGAGGTAAACGAGGAAATTCGCCAGGAGCAGGCGAAGGCCCTGTGGGACCGTTTTGGCCCCTTGGCCATCGTGCTCGCCGTTCTGGTCGTGATCGGCACGGGCCTTTTCGTCGCCTGGGAATATTGGGTCGAGACCGAGGCCAACCGCTCCGGCGACCAGTTCTCGCAGGCGCTGACGCTCGCCAACTCCGGCAAGGCCGACGAGGCGCTCGCCGCCTTCGAAGCGCTCGAAAAGGATGGCTACGGCGCCTATCCGCTGCTGGCCAGCATGCGTGCCGCCACCGTCCAGGCCGACAAGCGCGACTTCAAGGCTGCGATCGCCGGCTTCGACGAAGTCGCCGCCGACAGCTCGATCCCTGCCGTCATCCGCGACATCGCCCGCCTGCGCGCCGCCATGCTGCTGGTCGACCACGGCTCCTACGCCGACGTCTCGGCCCGCGTCGAGGCGCTGACCAACGACACCAATCCGCTGCGCCATTCCGCCCGCGAGGCTCTCGGCCTCTCCGCCTGGAAGGAAGGCAAGCTTCCCGACGCGCTCAAGCTGTTCGAGCAGATCGCTTCCGATGAAGGCGCCCCGCGCAACGCGCGTCAGCGCTCCAACCTCCTGGCCGAACTGATCCGCGGTTCCGGCAACGCGTCGTGATGCGGGCCCGATGGCTTTCAAGATTGCGATAATCGGCCGGCCCAACGTCGGCAAATCCACTCTTTTCAACCGCTTGGTGGGAAAGAAGATTGCCCTTGTCGACGACACGCCAGGCGTGACGCGCGACCGCCGCGTCCATCCGGCCAAGCTTTACGATCTCGTCTTCGACGTCATCGACACCGCTGGTTTCGAGGACGCCGGTGCGGCGACCTTGCAGGGCCGCATGCGGGCTCAGACCGAGATCGCCATCCACGAGGCCGATCTCATCTTCTTCATGGTCGACGCCAAGGCCGGCCTGACCCCTGACGACCGTACCTTCGTCGAGATCGTGCGCCGCTCCGGCAAGCCGGTGGTGCTCGTCGCCAACAAGTCCGAGGCGCGCGGCGCCCAGGGCGGCGCGCTCGAGGCATGGGAACTCGGCATCGGCGAACCGGTGCAGATTTCGGCCGAGCATGGCCTCGGTATGCCCGACCTGCGCGACGCCGTCGTCGAGGCGCTCGGCAAGGAACGCGTCTTTGCCGACGACGAGGACGATGCCGACGACATCGCCGAAAGCGACGTGCTAATCGGCGAGGACATCGCCGATCCCGACGCCGAGGACGAGCACGCCTACGACGAGACCAAGCCGCTGCGCATCGCCGTCGTCGGCCGGCCCAATGCCGGCAAGTCGACGCTGATCAATGCGCTGATCGGCGAAGAGCGCCTGCTGACCGGACCGGAAGCCGGCATCACCCGCGATTCGATCTCGGTCGACTGGGATTGGCGCGGCCGCGGCATCAAGCTGTTCGACACCGCCGGCATGCGCCGCAAGGCCAAGGTCCAGGAAAAGCTCGAAAAGCTCTCGGTGCAGGACGGCCTGCGCGCCATCCGCTTCGCCGAGATCGTCATCATCGTGCTCGATGCGACGATCCCGTTCGAGAAGCAGGACCTGCAGATCGCCGACCTGATCATCCGCGAGGGCAGGGCACCCGTCATCGCCTTCAACAAGTGGGACCTCATCGACAACCCGCAGGAAGCGCTCGCCGAACTGCGCGAAAAGACCGAGCGGCTGCTGCCTCAGGCGCGTGGCCTGCAGGCGGTGCCGATGTCGGCCGAAACCGGTCGCGGGCTCGACAAGCTGATGGACGCGGTCATGAAGACGCACCGCGTATGGAACAGCCGCATCTCGACCGGCAAGCTCAACCGCTGGCTCGAAGGCATCCTGGCCCATCACCCGCCGCCCGCCGTCGCCGGCCGCCGCCTCAAGGTCAAGTACATCACCCAGGCAAAGACCAGGCCGCCCGGCTTCGTCGTCTCCTGCTCGCGCCCCGATGCGATGCCGCAGTCCTATGTGCGCTATCTCGTCAACAATTTGCGCGACGCCTTCGACATGCCCGGCGTGCCGATCCGCATGGCGCTGCGCACCTCGGACAACCCGTTCGCCGGGCGCGCCAAAAAGAAGAAGTGAAGCATCGAAGGGCTCGCATCGCGGGCCCTTCTTGCATGGCGCACCGTTGCGCCCGTTAACGCTCCATCAAGGTTAATGCATCATTTTCATCTCCAGTAGGGTGTGTTGCGTCCTGGAGAGTTTCCGTGCATCGACGAGTTGTGAAGCGGCGGTTTGCTGCTGCCCGCGAGGGAATTGCTGCTGCCCGCGAGGGAAGACGTTCGTTCCTGGCGCCCGCCATCGTCGGGCTCGGAATCTGGCTCGGCTTTCCCACCGTCGCTGCCTACCAGGACATGACCAGCCTCGTCTCCGGCCTCGAAGGCCCCAAGGCGCGCTGGAGCTCCTACGTCGAGAAAGCCGCCGCCGGCTCGGTCCATGCCGCCGAAATGCCCTTCGTCGACGGCATCGTCACCGGCCCGATCTCAGGGTCGGGCGTCAAGATCGCCGGCGTCGGCACCGTCTCGTTCCGCGGCAAGAAATTCGGCGCATCCGATCTTCCCGACGAGGACCGCATCGTCCGCGTCGACAAGAAGGGCCGCATCATCAATGTCTCGCCGGTCGCGCCGCCGAGGAATTTCACCGCCGGTTCGGTATTCGAGCGCACCAGCTCGTTGCTGCGCCCGGCGCTCGATAGCAGCATCAAGATGACCTTCGCCAAGCCCGACATCCGGGGCAAGGAAGTCGAGATCGCCGCCGCCTTCCACGCCAAGGAAACGAAGAGCAAGGCCTCCGGCGTGCCGCCGATGCTGGCGTCGCTGGTCAACAACGACAAGCCGGACATCCTCGCCACCGCCTACGCCCCGGCCGAGCCTGACTATGCCAAGGCTTCGCCCTTCGAAGCGCTGCTGCGCGACGAGGACGAGGCGAGCGGCCGCTTCATCCCGCCGATGGGCAAGGGCGATCATGCGTGGCTGCAGAACCCGCTGCCGGCCAGCGTCTTCTCCAAGGCCGAGCAGGCCTGCCTCGCCAACGGCATCTACTTCGAGGCGCGTGGCGAATCGGTGCGCGGCCAGGCGGCCGTCGCCCAGGTCATCCTCAACCGCGTCCGCAACCCTGCCTATCCCGGCAGCATCTGCGGCGTCGTCTACCAGAATGACGGCTGGTTCAACCGCTGCCAGTTCTCGTTCGCCTGCGACGGCATCAAGGACCGAGTCACCAGCCCGTCGCACTACAAGACGGCCCAGGATGTCGCCATGGCGGTCACCGCCGGCAAGATCTTCATCCCCGAGGTCGGTTCGTCGACCCATTACTACGCCAACTACGTCAATCCGGGCTGGGCCCGCGGCATGAAGAAGATGACCAAGATCGGCCTGCACATCTTCTATCGCACCTATGGCGGCGGCTGGAGCTGACGCGCTCATGCCTGGCTCGTGGAGTCGGGCCGGCGGGGCGATTGGCGCGGGATTCGGCCGCTGATCGCCGGACGGAGCAGCGGGCAGGATGTCGCACTTCGCCAACCTCATGATTTTCTTATATAAAATACTTAGTTAGATGGGCGTCCCCGTGGCTTGACGGGCAGGGGCCCTCTAACTATGTTGCCGGCGACTTTGAAGCGGACGAACGGATACGCTCGGACCGGGCGGGAGTTTGCAATGGCCAAGCCATCAGGGCCAGGCGACACTGGAAACGACCGGCCTGAAAATCGAGCTGAAAACGACATTCGCGACGATGAACTCGAGCGCCGCCGGCAACAGCTTGAAGCAACTCTTGCGACAAGACGCCAGGCCGAGCGCGAGGGGGAAAAGAGTACAGGGTCGAGTGGTGTGACCGGCTACGGCCAGGCGCTCAAGCTGTCCAGCGAGTTCATCGCCGGGATCGCGGTGGGTGTAGGTCTCGGCTGGATCATCGACCGGATGGCAGGTACGTCGCCCTGGGGGCTGATCGTGTTTCTGCTGCTCGGCTTCGGCGCCGGTGTGCTCAATGTCCTGCGTTCGGCAGGAATGGTTACCGAGGCGGGTGTCAGGTCGTCTGGCAAGCCGTCGGACGGACCGGAAAAGAAATAGTGGCGCTGCAAGGCGCAATTTAGGCGAAGGGGGGCCACGTGGCCAACGATCCAATTCATCAGTTTCAGATCTCGAAATTGATTCCGATCGAGATCGGCGGCCTCGACTTCTCCTTCACCAATTCGGCCGCCTTCATGGTCGCCACCGTGATCGCTGCGGGCGCCTTCCTGTTCCTGACGACGTCGAGCCGCGGCCTCGTGCCGAGCCGCATGCAGTCGGTTTCGGAGATGTCCTACGAATTTGTCGCCTCGATGCTAAGAGACGCCGCGGGTTCGCAGGGCATGCGGTTCTTCCCGCTCGTCTTTTCGCTGTTCATGTTCGTGCTCGTCGCCAACCTGATCGGCCTGTTTCCTTATTTCTTCACCGTCACCAGCCATCTCATCGTCACCTTCGCGCTGGCACTGCTGGTCATCGGTACCGTCATCGTCTACGGCTTCCTGAAGCACGGTTTCGGCTTCCTGAAGCTCTTCGTGCCGCAGGGCGTGCCGGGCATCCTGGTGCCGCTGGTGGTGCTGATCGAAGTGATCTCGTTCCTGTCGCGTCCGATCAGCCTGTCGGTTCGTCTGTTCGCCAACATGCTGGCCGGCCACATCACCCTCAAGGTTTTTGCCGGGTTCGTCACCTCGCTCAGCGCATTCGGCGCTGTCGGTGTCGTCGGTTCGATCCTGCCGCTGTTCATGACGGTCGCGATCACCGGCCTGGAAGTCCTGGTCGCATTCCTGCAGGCCTACGTGTTTGCGGTTCTGACCTGCATGTATCTCAACGACGCCCTGCATCCGGGCCACTGAGCAAGAATCGTCGGCGGCTCGCCGCCGGTCGGGAAATCGCAACTAAGTTTCGATCCACAAGGAGTTGGACAATGGAAGTAGACGCAGCAAAGGCAATCGGCGCAGGCATCGCGACCCTCGGCATGGGTGGCGCGGGCATCGGCCTGGGCACCATTTTCGGCAGCTACCTCTCGGGCGCCCTGCGCAACCCGTCGGCAGCTGATGGCCAGTTCGGCCGCCTGATTTTCGGCTTCGCCGTGACCGAAGCTCTCGGCATCTTCTCGCTCCTCATCGCTCTGCTGCTCCTCTTCGCATAAGAGCCGCGCAGGCGAGTTGACCGGCCGCAAGTTGCGGCCGGTAGATGACAGGGGAAAGAGATGTTTGTCACGCCGGGTTATGCCGAGGAAGTCGCGCCTGCGGCTGGGGAAGCTCAAACCGATGCCGGTACTGCAGCGCACACGGAAACGGGTGCGGAGCATGGCGGCGGCGGTGGATTGTTTCCGCCTTTCGATTCGTCGACCTATCCGTCGCAGCTCTTGTGGCTCGCGATCACTTTCGGCCTGTTCTATCTTTTCCTGAAGAACGTCGTGCTGCCGCGTGTCGGCGGTATCCTCGAGGTGCGTCGCGATCGCATCGCCGGGGATCTCGACCAGGCCGCCCGGATGAAGTCCGAGGCGGATGCGGCCGTGGCCGCATACGAGCAGGAGCTTGCCGAGGCGAAAGCCAGGGCAAACGCCATCGGCCAGGACGCACGCGACGCAGCCAAGGCGGAAGCCGAAGCCAAGCGCAAGGAAGTCGAAGCCGGGCTTGACCAGAAGCTCAGCGCTGCCGAGACCCGCATTGCCACCATCAAGGCCAACGCCATGAAGGAAGTGGGCTCCATCGCCGAGGACACCGCAGCTGCGATCGTCCAGGCTCTGGGTGCGGGCAAGGTCGACAAGGCCGACATCGCCGCTGCCGTCAAGGCAGCGGGCAAGTAGGAGAGAGGCCATGGACGCAACATTCTGGGCCACAGTCGCTCTCGTTATTTTTGTCGGGGTTGTCCTGTACCTGAAGGTGCCGGGCATGCTGTCGAAGTCGCTCGACGACCGCGCCGACCGCATTCGCGCCGAGCTCGAAGATGCACGCAAGCTGCGCGAAGAAGCCCAGCAGCTGCTCGCCGAGTATCAGCGCAAGCGCAAGGAAGCCGAGAAGGAAGCCTCCGAGATCGTCGAATCGGCGAAGCGTGAAGCAGGCCTTCTTGCTGAAGAAGCGCACAAGAAGACCGAGGAATACGTTGCGCGCCGGACCGCGCTTGCCGAGCAGAAGATCGGCCAGGCGGAGCGCGAGGCGATCAACGAAGTCCGCGCCAATGCAGTCGACCTCGCGGTCGAAGCGGCCCGCCAGGTTCTGGCCGGCAAGGCTGACGCGAAGACCAATGCCGAGCTGTTCAAGGGTTCGGTTCAGGAACTGAAGGCCAAGCTCAACTAAGTCGAGCACGCCGAAAAGAATGCAGAAAGCCGCTGGAATTTCCGGCGGCTTTTTTGTTTTCGGGACGTGCCTTGGGAGATCGAAGCATCTGGGTAGGTCGAGCGGGCGAGCCTCGAAGTGTCGTGCGGGTGCGGTCAGTCCCGGAACGGCGCGAAGGACACGCGATGGATGCGCACCGCAGCGCCATGCTCGACGATCGCTGCGCGGTGGCGGGCGGTGGCATAGCCCATATGCACCTCGAAGCCGTAGCGATTGTCGTTTGAGCCGCAGGCCGACATCATCCGGTCGCGCGTCACCTTGGCGACGATCGAGGCGGCTGCGATGGATTGCGAACGCTGGTCGCCCTTGACCAACGCCTTGCAGGTGCAGGCGAGACCGGGCGGCACGTCGCGGCCGTCGGCAAGGGCCGATTTCGCGGTCATCGGCAGGCCCGCCAGCGCGCGGCGCATCGCTTCCAGGCTTGCCTTGCGGATGTCGCTGCGGTCGATGCTGTCGGCCGAGACGGAAGCAACGGCGACGCCCAGCGCCTTGGCCAGGACATCATCGAACAATGCCTCGCGCTGGGCAGCGGTCAGCCGCTTGGAATCGTCGAGGCCAGCGGGGATGTTGTCGGGATCGAGCACGACGGCTGCGGCCACGACCGGGCCGGCGAGCGGTCCGCGTCCGGCCTCGTCGAGACCGGCGCATGGCCACAACCCTCCCGAGATCGCTTTCGTTTCGAAGGCGAAGTCGGGCTTGTCGATGAACTCGAAGAGGGGCGGAGAATCGGAACGCGGGCGAGCCATAGTGCGGCGATGCTCGCATCGGCTCCGATTCTCCGCAAGACCTTCCCGGCCGATTGGGGCGGCGGCCCGGGAAGGCACCGTCGACTGGCCACGGGGAGGGGCCGGACGGGATCTCATGCAGCGGGCATGGCCTGCCCGCGCCGTCGTCAGAGCAGCATCAGTTGCTGCTGGTCCTTGGGGGCAGCCTCGAACAGATCGGTGCGCAGCGGCGTCCGCACCGAGTTGAGGCCGAGGCGCTGGGCGGCGATCTCGAAACGGCGGCCGATCTGCCAGGCATAGGGGCCCTTGCCCTTCATGCGCTTGCCCCACTCGGAATCGTAGTCCTTGCCGTCGCGCATCGAACGGATCAGCGACAGCACGTGGCGATAGCTGTCGGGGTAATGGCGAAGCAGCCAGTCCTTGAAGATCGGACTGACTTCGAGCGGCAGGCGCAGGATGACGTAGCCGGCGCTGGTCGCACCGGCGGCCTTCGCCGAATCGAGGATGCGCTCGATTTCCTGGTCGGTGAGCCCGGGAATGATCGGCGCCACCATCACCGAGACCGGGATGCCGGCATCTGAGAGTTGCCGGATCGCCTCGAGCCGCTTGGTCGGGGTCGCGGCGCGCGGCTCCATGGTGCGCGCCAGCAGGCGGTCGAGCGTCGTCACCGACAGCGCCACCTTGGCCAGCCCCTTCTCGGCCATGCGGCCGAGGATGTCGATGTCCCTGACGATCATCGCCGACTTGGTGACAATGCCGACCGGGTGGTTGCGCGCCTCCAGCACCTCCAGCACCTCGCGCATGATGCGCCAGTTCTTTTCGATCGGCTGGTAGGGGTCGGTGTTTGTGCCGATGGCGATGGTGCGCGGCTGGTAGCCGTCCTTCGACAGCTCTCGGTCGAGCAGCCGCGCCGCGTCGGGCTTGGCAAACAGCCTGGACTCGAAGTCGAGTCCGGCCGACAGGCCCATGTAGCTGTGGGTCGGCCGGGCGAAGCAGTAGACGCAGCCATGCTCGCAGCCGCGATAGGGGTTGATCGAGCGGTCGAAGGAGATGTCCGGCGACTCGTTGCGGGTGATGATGGTGCGCGGCTTTTCGACCTGTACTTCAGTCTTGAACGGCGGCAGCTCTTCGATGGTGCTCCAGCCGTCGTCGAAGACATGGCGGCTGACCGGCTCGTAGCGCCCTGACGGATTGACGCCTGCGCCACGCCCGCGCCTGCGCTCATGGTTGATGCGCAGGCCGCTTTCCTCGACCATGGCATTGGCCATCCCGGCTCCGCCGCCCTTGAAGGCAGCAATATCGGCACGCGCAATGGGTTCCATTTCACTGTCTCCCGGAGGGAAAAGCGCCGTCCGTCGATTCGTCCAGCATGAAACTATTCCTATTCGGCGAAAGAGAACAAATCAAGAACTTTGTCGATGTGGCGGCAAAACTGGCGCTGGGCCCGGCTTTCGGATATGCGGCTAGGGATGTTGAGCGTTCTGATCGAAACCAGGGACGATGAGGAGGGGCTGGCGCGCACGCTGGCCTCGCTGGTCGGTGCTGCCGTCGAGGGCGTGGTGCGCGAGGTGATCGTCTGCGATCTCGGCTCGACCGACCAGACGCATTATGTCGCCGAGCATGCCGGCTGCGGCTATGTCGCCAGCGGCGGCATCAAGGTCGGCATCGCGCAGGCCAAGAGTGACTGGCTGCTGCTGGTCGAACCCGGCGCCCGCCTGGCCGAAGGCTGGACCGAGGACGCGGTGCGCCACATGAGCCGGCTGTCCATGGCTGCCCGCTTCACCCGGTCGAGGGCAAGCAACCGACCGTTCTGGGCGCGGGTGACATCACGGCCCCGGGCACTGGAGCAGGCGCTGATCATCACCAGGAAGCAGGCGATGGTGCAGGCGCGCAACGGCGCCGATGCCGAAGGCATCGCCCGCGGGCTGGCGATGAAGACGCTCGACGCCGAGATCGTCGTCGCCCAGCGGTAGCGTCAGGCTGTCTTGGTGCCGCCGCGCCTGAGATGTTCGTCGAGCCGCGGCATGATTTCCACGAAGTTGCATGGCATGTGGCGGTAGTCGAGCTGCGCCTTGAGGATGCCGTCCCAGGCGTCGCGGCAGGCGCCGGGCGACCCCGGCAGCACGAAGACGAAGGTGGCGTTGAGCACGCCGCCGGTGGCGCGCGACTGGATCGTCGACGTCCCGATCTTGTCGTAGGAGATGCGGTGGAACACCTCCGAGAAGCCGTCCATGCGCTTTTCGAAGATAGGCTCCAGCGCGTCGGGCGTGACGTCGCGGCCGGTGAAGCCGGTGCCGCCGGTGGTGATGATGACGTCGATCTCGGGGTCGAGCGACCAGGCGGTGACGCGCTCGCGGATCTTGTCCTTGTCGTCAGTGACGATGTCGCGTGCCTTGAGCACGTGGCCGGTTTCAGTGATGCGGTCGGCCAACGTCTGGCCCGACTTGTCGTCGGCCAGCGTGCGTGTGTCGGAGACGGTGAGCACCGCGATGCGGACAGGCACGAAGGGGCGGGGCTCGCTTGCCATTCCTGGGCTCCTAGGTCCGCGTCACGGTGGCGGTGCTGAACCAGCCGGGATGCGCGTTCGAGATCGCCGCTGCCGCACGCGTAGCGGCTGCTGCGCTGTCGAAGATGCCGAAGCAGGTGGCGCCGGAGCCCGACATGCGGGCGAAGGCGGCACCTGAACTGCGAAGCGCGGCCAGGACCTCGGCGATCGACGGTTCGATCGACATCGCTGCCTGCTCGAGGTCGTTGCGGCTCGTGGCGAGCCAGTCGAGCACGGTGTCGGCACTGTCGAGCGGCGCAAGCGGGGCATTGTCGCGCGAGGCCAGCGCGCGGAACACTTTTGGCGTCTCCACGGCGATGCCGGGATTGACCAGCACCATCGGCAGGGCCGGAAAATGCCGGACCGGATCGAGCTTTTCGCCGATGCCGCGGGCAAGGAGAGGGTGCCCGGCGAGGCACATCGGCAGGTCGGCGCCGAGCGGCAGGGCGAGGCGCGCCAGTGCGGCGGCGTCGGCCGGGAGGCGCCAGAGCCGGGACAGCGCGCGCAGCGTCGCCGCCGCATCGCTCGAACCGCCGCCGATGCCGGACGCGACAGGCAGGTGCTTTTCGAGCGAGATCGAAACCGGCTGGGCGGCATGGGCGGGATAGGCCGCCCGCAGCGCGTCGCGGGCGCGCAGGACGAGGTTGCCGGCATCGCGCGGCACGTCGCCGGCGAAGGGACCGTCGACGAAGAAGCAGTCTTCGCTCGACGCCGCAACCGTGATGCGGTCGCCGAATTCGGCGAACACGACGAGTGTCTCGAGCAGATGGTAGCCGTCGGCGCGCCGGCCGGTGACGTGCAGCGCGAGATTGATCTTGGCCGGGGCGAGTTCGGCGAGCGGAACGCTGTTCAGGGTCACGAGCCGGCGTTCATTCCTTCTCGAGCCGGTATTCGCCGGTCTCGGGGTCCTTGACCAGCGTGCCCGAGGCGCCGGTCTCGCGCTGGCGCTCGTTGCGCCGCACCTTGGCCGTCACCCGCTCGGCCTCCCTGATGAAGGAGCGATAGCCGATATAGGCGACCACGCCGACAAGCGCGAAAAAGATGAGCTGAGGCATCGTCATTCTCCTCCCTTCGGTTGCCGGGTGCGTTTCCGGCCAGCCGGGGTCATTCCCCGATGATAGTCCGCGGTTTCGGCTTTTTCAAAGGCCGAAGCGGCTCCACAATGCGCGCTCTTCCGCCGCATCCACCAGCCCCGAGGCGACGGCGCCGGCGACATCGGGGCCAAAGCCTGAAGTCGAAGAGCCGAGGCCGAGGCGGCGGCCGAACAGGCCGCGCGGCGCGGTGATGAGCTTGAGTTCGGCCTTGGCGCCGTAGCGGTCCCTGAGCACGGTTCGCATGTCGCCGAGGGAATCGACCAGGCCGAGCTCCAGCCCCTTCTTGCCCGACCAGAACAGGCCGGTGAACAGGTCCGGATCGTCCTTGAGCTTGCCGCGGCGACGGTCCTTGACCATGTCGATGAAAGTCTCGTGCACTTCGAGCTGCAGCTTCTTCAGCCGCTCGATGTCTTCCTTCTTTTCCGGCTGGAACGGATCGAGCGTCGCCTTGTTCTCGCCCGCCGTGTAGACGCGCCGCTCGACGCCGATCTTCTTGATCAGGTCGGTGAAGCCGAAGGAAGCCGACACCACGCCGATCGATCCGACGATGGACGAGGGGTCGGCGATGATCTCGTCGCCGGCGATCGCGATCATGTAGCCGCCCGAGGCGGCGACGTCCTCGACGAAGACCAGCACCTTCTTGTTCTTCTCGGCGGCAAGGTCGCGTATGCGCTTGTAGATCAGCCGCGACTGCACCGGCGAGCCGCCGGGAGAGTTGATCGAAATGGCGACCGCCGGGCCGGGAATGGCGAACGCCTTCTCGATCAGGCCGGCAGTGGTTGCCAGCGAAAGGGTCGGCCGGAACTGGCCGCCGCCCGACATGATCGCGCCCTGCAGCCTGAGCACGGGAATGACGACCTCGCCGCCACGCATCGATCTCGGCAGCAGGCGGCGCAACAGCTTCTTCACGTTTCGGTCTCTCCGGTCTGTGTCATGCGGGATGTATGCATTCCTGCGACATCCGCAATGCTTTGGCGTTGCTCAGTCGCCGAAAAGCGACGAGCGGCCGTTGCTTATATCATCGGCGCGTTGCGACAACCTGTCGTCCGCATCGCGCAGCACGAGCGGCGGGCAGAGCGCCAGCGGCGCCCGCGAGGCCCTGACGGCGCGCACGACGACGCGGATCGCGGCGGCGTCGGCGCGGGGATGGACCGGCACGATCTCGACCTTGCCAAAACGCCCGTCCAGGGCGCCGAGGATGGGGGCCAACTGTTCCGGCCGGGCGATGATGGCCAGCCCGCCGCGCGGCCTGACGACTGCGGCGGCACTGCGGATCCAGTTCTCGAACAGCCCGTCGTCCATGACGTGCGCCTGCCGCTTCAGCGCGTCCGGCGTCGGCCGGTGATGCGGCGGATTGAAGGGCGGGTTCATGATGACGAAGTCGAGCGAGCCGTCGGCAAGCCCGGCCTGGGTGCGTGCCTTACCCGAAAGGCCGACATCGGCGACGAGCACGGAGGCGCGTTGGCGCAGCTGCGCATTGCCGGGATGGGCAAGCGTGGCGTCGGCAAAGGCCGCCATTTCAGGCGTGAGCTCGACGAGCACCACCTCTGCCTGCTTGCAGCGCGAGGCGACCGCAAGGCCGGCAGCACCGGCGCCGGCCCCGAAATCGGCGAGCCGGCCGGCGAATGAGCCCGGTACGGCAGCGGCGAGCGTCAAGGCATCCATGCCGGAGCGGTGGCCGTTGTCCTTCGGCTGGACCAGCCAGAACTCGCCGCGGTGGAAGGCGTCCACCGTGTGCGGCGGCAGATCCACGTCCGGGGCTGGCGGCGGTTCGGCTGTCACTTCTGGCGGATTTCGTGCTCGATGCCGGCATCCGTCAGCAACTGGCGCGCCTCGTCGGCGTCGTCCTCGTCGATCATGATGCGGCGCGGCAGGATGCCGATCGAACCGTCGAGCACGCTCATGTTCTGGTCGGCGACGAAGCAGCCGATGCCGGCATCGCGCAGCAGCGATTCCACGAAGGAGATGATGACGGCGTCGTTGGTGCGGATGAGTTCGATCATGCCGGGGAAATTCGCAGTTTGAGGCCGTGAAGTAAACGCCGCGTGTTGCACCGCGCCAATTCGCCACTTGCGGGTAGAGTGCATGCCGCCTTAGAATCGCCTAAGAGCTACGCGCGCGACCACGCGCCTGTGTAAACTGGGAGTGTAGGCCTTGGGTGTCGTTCTCAACATCGAGAAGGGAAAGCGGGACGCTGCGTCGATCAAGGATTTGATCGACCTGACTTCGGCCGACATGGCCAGGGTCAACGAGCTGATCCTTTCCAAGGCCGGCTCCGATGTCGAGATGATCCCGGAGGTCGCCAACCATCTCATCTCCTCCGGCGGCAAGCGCCTGCGGCCGATGCTGACCCTGGCAGCCGCCCAGATGTTCGGCTACTCCGGCGAAAACCACGTCAGGCTGGCCACGTCGGTCGAGTTCATGCACACAGCAACGCTGCTGCATGACGACGTCGTCGACGAAAGCGACCTGCGTCGCGGCAAGAAGACGGCCCGCACCATCTGGGGCAACCAGGCGAGCGTGCTGGTCGGCGACTTCCTGCTCGGCCAGGCGTTCCGCATGATGGTCGAGGTCGGTTCGCTCGAGGCGCTCGACATCCTGTCGTCCGCCGCATCGATCATCGCCGAGGGCGAGGTCATGCAACTGGCTGCCGCCAAGAACCTCGAAACCACCGAGGACGAGCATTTCGCCGTCATCAAGGCAAAGACCGCGGCGCTGTTTTCTGCTGCCGCCGAAGTCGGCCCGGTGATCGCCGGCGCCTCGAAGAACGACAAGGCGGCACTGCGCTCCTATGGCATGAATCTCGGCCTTGCCTTCCAGCTTATCGACGATGCGCTGGATTATGGCGGTTCGGCCAAGGACCTCGGCAAGAATGTCGGCGACGACTTCCGCGAGGGCAAGGTTACCCTGCCGGTGATCCTGAGCTACCGTCGTGGCACCGCTGCCGAGCGCGCATTCTGGAAAAGCGCGATCGAGGATGGCGCCACCGACGACGCCGCCCTGGAGAAGGCCGTCGGCCTGATGGTGCGGCACGGTGCGATTGCCGACACGATCGGACGCGCCAGCCATTTCGGCGAGATTGCCCGCGACGCGCTCGCCCCGCTCGAACAGACGCCGCAAAAGTCGGCATTGCTCGACGTCATCGATTTCTGCATCAGCCGCGTCGTCTGAGGCCGGCCCTGGTTCGCGCATCCGCCGCCGGCTGTGCAAACCTTGGACCGGCTGTCGGATTGTGAAGCGGCTGCGGATTGATGCGCGACCCCAAAAAGGCCATGCTTGGCGCAGACAAGCGGTTGCGACCCGGCTTACGGGTGTCATGATGACCGTGGGACCTCACTAGGAAGGACTTTCATGCGGCAGCGACGCGCGATCTGGCTGTTGGGCCTTGCGGCTCTGGCGGGCTTTACCGCCCTGACCCAGCCCGGATATGCCAAAGAGATCACCGAGCCGGTTGAAATCAGCTCGTTTTCCGGCGCTTACCTGGCGGCGCGTACCGCCGAAGCCGACGACGACCTGGACAGCGCCATCGCCTATTACAAGCGCGCTTTGGCCTTCGATCCCGAAGACACCGCCCTGCAGCAAAGCGTGATGCTGGCGCTGATCGCGCAGGGCCGCTTCGATGAATCGCTGCCCTATGCCCAGATGCTGAAGACGGTCCCCGACGTCGAGCGCTTCTCGCGGCTGGCGCTGGCCGTCGATACGTTTCGCAAGAAGGATTACGAAGCCGCCCAGAACTGGCTCAAGCTGGCGCTCGAATCCGACCTCGACCGCCTGATCACCGGTGTGATGACCGGCTGGGCCAAGCAGGGCGAAGGCAAGGCCGGCGACGGGCTGCAGTTCCTCGACAAGCTCGAGGGACCCGAATGGTACGACCTGTTCAAGACCTACCATCGTGCGCTGATCGCCGAGTCTGCCGGCCAGAAGGACAAGGCCGGCGAGATCTACAAGGCGGCGATCGACAATCTCGGCGCCGGCAGCGCCGCGCCCGAAACCTGGATGCGTGCCGCCGAGGCCTATGCCGGCTTCCTGGCGCGCGGTGGCAAGAAGACCGAAGCGCTGGCGGTCCTCGACCGCGCCGACGAGTTTGCGCCGGGCAAGTTGCCGATTTCGTCCTTGCGGGAAAAGATCACCAAGGGCGAGAAGATTGCGCCGCTGGTCTCCGGCCCGAACGACGGTGCCGCCGAAATCCTGCTCAACCTGTCGACCGCGCTCAATCGCGGCGGCGGCGAGCCGTTCGTCCGGCTGTACCTGCAATACGCGCTGGCGCTGAAGCCGGAGAGCGACGAGTTGCTGGTGCAGCTCGCGGCGATTGCCGAACAGCAGCAGGACGGCGAACAGGCGATCGCACTCTATCGCCGCGTGCCCGCATCCTCGCCGCTCAAGCGGCTGTCGGAACTGCAACTCGGCCTCAACCTTGCGGACCTGAAGCGCCACGACGAGGCGATCAAGCATCTCAAGGCACTGGTCGACGCCAATCCCGAAGACATGCGCGGTTATCTCGCGCTCGGCGGCGTCTATGCGGCGACCGACAACTACCGCGCCGCAGCCGATGTCTACGACAAGGCTGTCGGCGTGCTGAAGACGCCGACCAACGTCAACTGGAACGTCTTCTACCAGCGCGGCATCGCCTATGAGCGGCTCAAGGAATGGCCGAAAGCCGAGCCGAACTTCCGCGAGGCGCTGAAGCTGTTCCCCAACCAGCCGCAGGTGCTCAACTATCTCGGCTATTCCTGGGTCGACATGAACATCAATCTCGAGGAGGGCCTCGGGATGATCAAGCAGGCCGCCGACCTGCGTCCGAGCGACGGCTACATCATCGATTCGCTCGGCTGGGCCTATTATCGCCTCGGCCGTTTCGACGATGCCGTGCGCGAGCTGGAGCGTGCCGTCTCGCTCAAGCCCGACGATGCGGTTCTCAACGACCACCTCGGCGATGCCTACTGGCGCGCCGGGCGCCGGCTCGAAGCGACGTTCCAGTGGAGCCATGCGCGCGACATGAAGCCGGAGCCCAATGTCCTGGCCGACGTCGAGCAGAAGCTGGCGAAAGGCATGCCGCCGATGCCGGAGAAGCCGACGGCCCTCGAAGCCCCGGCAAAGCCGCCGGTGGTCAAGCCGGCAGCCCCTGCAACGGACAGCCAGAAGAAGAGCGAGCTGGAGACGCCGGCGACAGAGCCCGTGGTCCAGGCCATCCCTGCCGCCTACAAGGTGCAGCGTGGCCAATCGCTGTGGTCGATCGCCAACGAGGTGCTGGGCAATGGCGACCGCTACCGCGAACTGCTCGATCTCAATCCCGAACTGCGCGGCGATCCGGCCCGCCTGGCGCCCGGACAGGAACTGCGCCTGCCCGGCAATTGACCGGCAGCATTGGCGGCGGCTGAGCGCCGCTGCTTGACCCATATCTTCGGGCGGAATAGGACGGGGCCTCTCTGGCCCCGTTTTGCTGCGGGGCGCGCCAATGATCGAGCGTTGCCCGTGACCGACACCATGCCTGCCCACATGCACCCCAGCCGCTCGTTCCAGGGGCTGATCCTGACGCTGCACAGTTTCTGGGCCGCGCAGGGCTGCATCATCCTGCAGCCCTACGACATGGAAGTGGGCGCCGGTACCTTCCACCCGGCGACGACCTTGCGCGCGCTCGGTCCGCGGCGCTGGAACGCGGCCTATGTGCAGCCGTCGCGCCGTCCGAAGGACGGCCGCTATGGCGAGAACCCCAACCGCCTGCAGCACTATTACCAGTACCAAGTGATCCTGAAGCCGAACCCGTCCAACCTGCAGGAGCTCTATCTCGGCTCGCTGAAGGCGATCGGCATCGACCCGCTGGTGCATGACATCCGCTTCGTCGAGGACGACTGGGAAAGCCCGACGCTGGGCGCCTGGGGCCTTGGCTGGGAGTGCTGGTGCGACGGCATGGAGGTGTCGCAGTTCACCTACTTCCAGCAGGTCTGCGGCATCGAATGCGCGCCCGTGGCCGGCGAACTGACCTACGGCCTCGAACGGCTGGCGATGTATGTGCAGGGCGTCGACAATGTCTACGACCTCAATTTCAACGGCCTCGAAGGCGATGACAAGGTCACCTATGGCGAGGTCTTCCTGCAGGCCGAGCAGGAATATTCCAGGCACAATTTCGAGCACGCCAACACGGCGATGCTGCTCAGGCACTTCGAGGATGCCGAAGCCGAGTGCAAGGCGCTGCTGGCCGCCGGCGCGCCCGCCGAGGGCGGCAACCTGGCCCAGCACAAGATGGTGTTTCCGGCCTACGACCAGTGCATCAAGGCGAGCCACGTCTTCAACCTGCTCGACGCACGCGGCGTGATCTCGGTCACTGAACGCCAGAGCTACATCCTGCGCGTCCGCAACTTGTCCAAGGCTTGCGGCGAAGCTTTCTTGTTGACGGAAGCCGGCGGCCTGGCGGCTTGAGCTATTTACCTCCCCCTTGATGGGGGGAGGTCGCCGCGAAGCGGCAATCAGGCTGCAGCGAGTTCCAGCCCTTCCGGAAGGCGTGGCTGCAGCGGTTCGCCATTGATCGTCTGCAGCGCCTTGCGCACGCCGGGCATCCTGAACTCGGCCGGCGCCGCCACATGCATGGCGAGCAGGGCGCTGAGGCTGAGGATCTGGAGCAGGGCGGAGGCGGTTTTCATCGTCGTTTTGCCAATAGGTGTCTGTCTGAGCGTGGGTCGCTCCAGCGCAGCGTTCGGTTCATGGAAATCTTCATTCCAAGGACGAATTCGCCGGCCACGCCCCGACACCTCGACGGAATTTTGCCGAACGCGTTCGGGAAGGTGACAGCGGGCGGCTGAGTTGCTATGCCGCGCGGACCATTTCCCGCGTGAGCCCGTCCGATGCCCGATCTGCTTCTAGAGTTGCGTTCCGAAGAAATCCCCGCGCGCATGCAGCGCAAGGCGGCGGGCGATCTGAGGAAGATGCTGACCGACGGTCTGGTCGAGGCGGGGCTGACCTATGAGGCGGCGCGCGAATACTGGACGCCGCGCCGGCTGACGCTCGACATCAGGGGGCTGACCGCTCGCTCCAAGGACATCCGCGAGGACCGCAAGGGCCCGAGCACCAAGGCGCCGGAAGCCGCGATCCAGGGGTTTCTGCGCAGCGCCGGACTGGCTTCGATCTCGGAGGCGCATGTCCATAGCGATCCCAAGAAGGGCGATTTCTACGTCGCCCACATCTCCAAGCCAGGCCGTGCGGCCGAAGAAATCGTCGCCGAGCTGATGCCGGCGATCGTCAAGAGCTTCCCCTGGCCGAAGTCGATGCGCTGGGGCCCGGCCTCGGCCAAGCCGGGCAGCCTGCGCTGGGTGCGCCCGCTGCAGTCGATCGTCTGCACCTTCGGCCCCGAGACTGAAGAGCCTGTGGTGATCGACTTCGAGGTCGACGGCATCCGCTCCGGCAACGTCACATACGGTCATCGCTTCCACGCGCCTGGCGCGATCACGGTGCGCCGCTTCGACGATTACGCGGCAAAGCTGGAGGCGGCCAAGGTGGTCATCGACGCCGACCGCCGCAAGGAGATGATCGTCGCCGACGCGCGCAACCTTGCCTTTGCCAGCGGGCTCGAACTGGTCGAGGACGAGGGGCTGCTGGAAGAGGTTTCGGGCCTGGTCGAATGGCCGGTGGTGCTGATGGGCACCTTCGAGGACGCCTTCCTCGAAATCCCCGCCGAGGTCATCCGCCTGACCATCCGCGCCAACCAGAAGTGCTTCGTGACGCGGCCGCAGGGCCAGGAGGATGCGCTCTCCAACCACTTCATCCTGACCTCGAACATCGAGGCCACCGATGGCGGCAAGGAAATCGCCCATGGCAACGGCAAGGTCGTGCGCGCACGCCTGTCGGATGCGCTCTATTTCTGGAACACCGACCAGGGCGACCTGCCCGACCTCGATACGCTGAAATCGTCGGCCGAAGCCTTCGGCCTGGATCTCAACAAGCCGCTCGACCAGCGCATGGCCCGCCTCGACCATCTCGGCGTGACATTCCACGCCAAGCTCGGCACGCAAGGCCAGCGCGTCCAGCGCATCCGCGGGCTGGCCCGCGCCATCGCGCCGCTGGTCGGCGCCGAGCCGAAGCTGGCAGACCGCGCCGCCGTGCTCGCCAAGGCCGACCTGCAGACAGAGGTCGTCGGCGAGTTCCCCGAATTGCAGGGCGCCATGGGCCGCAAATATGCGTTGCTGCAGGGCGAGAGCCCGTCGGTCGCAGCCGCCCTCGAGGAGCACTACAAGCCGCAGGGCCCCTCCGACCGGGTGCCGGCCGACCCGGTTTCGGTGTCGGTGGCGCTGGCCGACAAGCTCGACACGCTGGTCGGCTTCTGGACCATCGATGAGAAGCCGACGGGTTCGAAGGACCCCTACGCGCTGCGCCGCGCAGCACTGGGCATCGTCAGGATCATCCTGTCGGCACGCGGCAGCCTGCCGTTGCAGGGTCTGTTCGACGCGGCCCTTGCGCAGCTCGAGGAAGGCTCGGTCCAGCGCCGGCTGGCGGCGTTCGAAGCCTCGCAGGCGGCGATCGACAGCGGCGACGTCGATGGCGAGCAGGACGTCGACAACGCGCTCGCCGCCTACGAGGCCGAGCTGCGCCGGGACGTCATCGCGGCTGCCGGCGCGCTCAAGGCCGACCTGCTGGCGTTCTTCCATGACCGCCTCAAGGTCTATCTTCGCGAGCTCGGCGCCCGCCACGACCTGATCGACGCGGTGATCACGCCCGAGGCGGACGACCTCCTGGCCGTCACCCGCCGGGTCGAGGCGCTCGGGCAGTTCCTCGACACCGAAGACGGCAAGAACCTGCTGGCCGGCACCAAGCGTGCGGCCAACATCTTGGCCGCCGAAGAGAAGAAGGGCACGGCCGTCGCCGATGCCGTCGACCCCGGCCTGTTCCGCGAGGACGCGGAGAAGGCGCTGTTCGCGCCGATGAATCAGGCCATCAGCGAAGCCGGCCAAGCCATACGGAATGAAGACTTTTCCGGCGCCATGCGCGCGCTGAGCGTGCTGCGCGAACCGGTGGATGCGTTCTTCGAGAAGGTTCTCGTCAATGACGAGGATCTGGCCGTGCGGGCAAATCGCCTGGCGCTGCTCGCCCGCATCCGCGCGGCGACCGACCAGGTCGCCGACTTCTCCAAGATCGCCGGCTGAGGCAGGGCGGCGCAGGCCGCCCTCCGTCGCGCAGGGGGACCTTGACGCTGTTGCGGTGGGCCTCGATCAACTGATCGCCGTGCAGGATGGTGCTGCGCGTCGACTGGGAGGTGTCGGGCCGGGCTACTGCGTTTCTGCGGGCACAGTCGCTGGATCGACTGCTGCATCGGGCGAGGCCGGAACGGCAGCCTGGTCTCCGGCGGCCGCCTGCTGCGCTGGCGTGGCGGCATCTGGCGAGGCCAGTGCCGGCTCCGGTGAAGCGCTGCCGACTTCGCCACCGCGAATGACCATCAGTTCGGGGGCCAGTTGCGGGCCGGAGCTTTTGGCGTCGACCGCCGCGACCTTGCCTGTATCGATGTCCGGCATGCCGATCGCGACAATCGAGCGGGACGCCGATTGCGGCAGTCCGACCGAGATCGAGGACGGGCTGGCCGCATCGCCTCTGACGGTGACGATCGACGACGCATGGGCCGACCCGGAAACGGCGGCAACAAGAAACGCAGCAAACAGGCGCATTTAGCCCTCAGACTTGAATCAACCTTTGAGGGCAATCTATCTCGCCGGCGGTTGCAGCCGGCTTGCGAAGATGCCGCGCATTTTAGGCAATGGCTGAAATCTTGGACCTCGGCCTTGTCGCTCGGCCTGATGCGGGCTAGGGACCGGGGCATTCAACTGGAAGCTATGACGTGGCGGAACTGATCGCAGCGGACAAGGCGATGGACGCGGCGCTGGCCTTGCTCAGCGCGGGCGAAGTCGTCGCCATCCCGACCGAGACAGTCTATGGCCTTGCCGGCGACGCCACCAATGGCGAGGCGGTCGCCCGCATCTTCGAGGCCAAGGGCCGGCCGCGCTTCAACCCGCTGATCGCCCATGTCGCCGACATGGCCATGGCCGAGCGCATCGGCGTGTTCGATCCGCTGTCGCGAAATCTGGCCGAGAAATTCTGGCCCGGGCCGCTGACGCTGGTCGTGCCATTGCGGCCCGAAGCGGGCATCCATCCGCTGGTCACCGCAGGGCTCGACACCATCGCGCTCAGGATGCCGATGGGCTTCGGCGGCAAGCTGATCGCAAGGCTCGGCAGGCCGCTGGCGGCCCCGAGCGCCAACACCTCGGGCAAGATCAGTTCGACCAGCGGCGAGGCCGTGGCGAGCGACCTCGGCGGCCGCATCCCGCTTGTCGTCGATGGCGGCTCAACGCCGGTCGGGCTGGAGTCGACGATCGTCAAGGTCGAGGACGGCAAGGTACGCATGCTGCGCCCGGGCGGTGTCGCGGCCAGCGAAATCGAGGCGCTGGCCGGCGCGCCGTTGCTGCGCGGTGCCACCGCCGGCATCGAAGCGCCGGGAATGCTCGCCTCGCATTATGCGCCGGGTGCGGCGCTGCGGCTGAATGTCGGCAAGGTCGGGGCAGGCGAGGCGTTGCTCGGTTTCGGCCCGGAGCGCGCCGAAGGCTGGCAGCAGGCGCGTGCCTTCCTCAACCTGTCCGAGACGGGCGACCTGCGCGAGGCGGCGACGAACCTCTTCGCCCACCTTCAGGCGCTAGACCGCAGCGGTGCCGCATCGATCGCCGTCGAGCCCGTGCCGTCCGACGAGCTTGGCGAAGCGATCAACGATCGGCTGGCGCGCGCGGCGGCACCGCGTGACAATCTCCACGTCTGAATTTAGCTTCAAGAGATGACGCAAGATCTTCCCGGCCTCGATCCCGCGCTCGCTGAGCGCTTCGCAGCCATCGTTGGCGCACGCTACGCCGTTCGCGCCGAGGCCGATATCGAGCCCTATGTGCACGAGCCGCGCGGCCTGTTTGCCGGTGTGACGTCGCTGGTGCTCAGGCCAGGCAGCGTCGCGGAGGTGAGCGCGATCATGAAACTTGCCTCGGAGACGCGCACGCCGATCGTGCCGCAGGGCGGCAACACCGGGCTCGTCGGCGGCCAGGTTCCAGACCGATCGGGCGGCCAGGTCGTGCTGTCGCTGTCGCGGCTCAACCGCATCAGGGAGATCGATCCTGTTTCCAACACGGTGATCGCCGAAGCCGGTGTCGTGCTCGATGTGCTGCACAAGGCGGCCGACGAGGTCGACCGGCTCTACCCGCTGTCGCTGGCGTCGCAAGGCTCCTGCCAGATCGGTGGCAATTTGTCGTCCAATGCCGGCGGCACCGGCGTGGTTGCCTATGGCAATGCGCGCGAGCTCTGCCTCGGCGTCGAGGTGGTGCTGCCCACCGGCGAGGTGTTCGACGACCTGCGCAAGCTGAAGAAGGACAACACCGGCTACGACCTGAAGAACCTGTTCGTCGGCGCGGAAGGCACGCTCGGGGTCATCACCGCCGCCGTGCTGAAGCTCTATCCGAAGCCGAAGGGGCGCGAAGTCGCCTGGGTCGGCCTGCCGTCGGCCGAGGCAGCGCTGGCGCTGTTCAACACCGCGCAGGAGCTTGGAGGCGGCGCGCTCACCGCCTTCGAGCTCATCGGCCGCACCCCGATGAGCTTTGCCATGCGCCACATCCCCGATGCGCGGCCACCGCTCTCGGGCGACTGGGCCTGGGAAGTGCTGATGGAGATCTCGTCCGGCCGTTCGGCCGAGGATGCGCGCACGCTGATGGAGGACATCCTGTCGGCCGGCTTCGAGGCGGACCAGGTCGGCGATGCGGTCATTGCCGCGAGCCTCGGCCAGGCGAACGAGTTCTGGCGCCTGCGCGAGATGCTGCCGGAATCGCAGAAGCCGGAAGGCGCCTCGATCAAGCACGACATATCGGTGCCCATCGCCAGCATCCCGGCTTTCATCGAACGGGCTGCGGTGGTCGTGGCCGGAGTGTGCGCCGAGGCGCGTGTGGTCTGCTTCGGCCACATGGGCGACGGCAACCTGCACTACAACATCTCGCAGCCGGCGGGCATGGAAGCTGCGGCGTTCCTCGCTTTGTACCGGGACATGAACAAGGCCGTGCACGACGTGGTGCGCAGCATGAACGGCTCGATCTCGGCCGAGCACGGCATCGGCCAGCTCAAGCGCGACGAGTTGATCGCCACCGCTCCGCCGCACGCCATCGAGCTGATGCGCAGGGTCAAGTCGGCGTTCGATCCTGCCGGCATCATGAACCCCGGCAAGACGATTTGAACGTCTCTGGTGGCATTCCGATAACCATCGCCGCGATCAGCAAAATTTAACCGAATTTCTTAAGCGGGGCGGTAAGGAGGCCCCGCTAGTGTCCTTCCCAACGAGACCGGGAAAACTGGTCCGGAGAGACCGGAAACCGGCTCTCAGGAGATAACAGGAAGGCACAATATGAACACCGGACTGAAGCCAGTCTGGGCGGGACGCAACATGCGCCTCGACCCGTTCCGCTTGCCGCAGATGGTCAGCTACGCCACGCGTGACGACCTTGGCGACGTCACCTTCACCATCGACCACCGCGGCGCCGTCATTCGCCGGGTGCTGGCGCAGAGCGGGCTCCCCGCCATCATCGCACTGCCGGCCCGCGCCTTCCGCGGTGTCGCCGCGCGTGCCATGGAGGACGAGAACCTCAACGTCACGGTGACGCTCGAACTGCTGCACAACGACCCGATGCTGTCGGTGCCCCTGCTGGTTGCCCACGACCTCGACGACGTTGCCGCCGACTGGCGCGCCTGGGCCGACTTCTACAACCTGCCGATGCTTCTGATCGAGGCGGACGGCGTTGCCCGCACGCTCGAGGAGTCGCTTGGTGCGGCGATCAAGACCATGCCGCCGCAGGACCGCCGCAAGGGCCGCGTGTCGCGCATGCGCCGGCCACGTTTCCTCGCCCGTCGCAAGTCGGGCACGCTCGGTGTGCGCCTCGTCATCGACGGCGAAGAAATCATCGCCCGGGCGTGATCAGATCAGCGGCTTCAGCGCCACCCAGGCGCCGCCGCAGAGCAGGCCGATGAAGATGATCCAGCCGACCTGGCCGTTCGACCTGAACAGCCGCAGGCACTGGTCCGGATCGTCTATGTCGAGCGAAGTGATCTGCCTCGCCATATGTATGCCGGCGGCAACCAGTCCTGCCAGCGCCGGCATCGGCACCTGCGCGATGGCAAAGGCCGTGGCGAACAGCATCAGCGCCCCGGCATAGAGGCCGACCAGCCACGACTTGGTGTTTTCGCCAAAGAAGCGGGCCGTCGACTTCACGCCGACGAGCGCGTCGTCTTCCTTGTCCTGGTGGGCGTAGATCGTGTCGTAGCCGATCACCCACATGATCGATCCGAAATAGAGCAGCACCGCCGGGGCGTCGAGGTCGCCGAACTCGGCCGCCCAGCCCATCAGCGCGCCCCAGGAGAAGGCGAGGCCAAGCACGAATTGCGGCCAGTTGGTGATGCGCTTCATGAACGGGTAGATCGCCACGATCACCAGCGACGAGATGCCGAGCAGGATGGCGAAGCTGTTGAACTGCAGCAGCACGACCAGGCCGGCCAGCGCCTGCAGCACGAGGAACGTCCAGGCCTGGCGGCGGGTGACCTGGCCGGAGGGCAGGGGCCGCGAGCGGGTGCGCTCGACCTGCGCGTCGATGCCTTCGTCGACGATGTCATTGTAGGTGCAGCCAGCGCCGCGCATGGCGACGGCGCCGACGAGGAACAGGACGAGGAACCACGGCGAGGGCAGCAGCGACATCAGGCTGTCGCCGGGGCGGGCATAGGCGCTTGCCGCCATCGCCGCCGACCACCAGCACGGCCAGAGCAACAGCACCCAGCCGATCGGCCGGTCCCAGCGCGCCAGCTGCGCATAGGGCCAGAGGCCTCGCGGCAGGGCGCGGTAAACCCAATGTCCGCTGGGGGCGTCGGCGACCCGGCCCTGGCCGGCTTTTGACTGAATGGTTTCCATAAAAATGGAGTGGCAGGCGTCAAATCCTGCGTCAAGTCGCGTCGAACTTGTTGTTGGCCTTCTGTACGTATATATGTACAGAAGTGATCGAGGAGGCCGATATGACCCATGTAACGCTTACCGAACTGCGCGCCAACATGGCCAAGTATCTCGACAAGGTCGAGGCGGACCGGATCGAACTGGTGGTGACCAGGCAGAATCACGAGCCTGTGGTGGTCATGGCCCTGTCTGAGCTTGAAGGGTTGCGCGAAACACTGCATTTGCTGAGCTCTCGCGCCAACGCCGAACATCTCCAGCGCTCCATTGATGAACTCAATGCCGGTTCCGGCGTCGAACGCGATCTCATCGAGTGATGCGCATCATTTTTTCGGAAGCATCCTGGTCTGACTATTTGTTTTGGCAGCAGGCAGACAAAGCCGTTTGCGACCGTATCAATGAGCTCATCAAGGATGCCAGGCGCTCGCCCTTCGTCGGCATCGGCAAGCCGGAACCGCTTTCCGGCAACTATTCCGGTTTCTGGTCGCGCCGCATCACGCGGGAACATCGACTCGTCTATCGGGTGACAGGCAAGGGCGATGCGCAGGCCTTGGAGATCGCCGCCTGCCGCTACCATTATGACCGGTAGCCGGTCCTGACTCTTGGTTGATGGCGGGCGAAACGCGTTCTCTCCTTGACCTCGTCTCTCTCGGCCACTAGCGGGTGCATCAAATTCCGCATCGGCAAGAGGTCAAGCGCATGAATGTCCTGCTCATCGGTTCCGGTGGTCGCGAGCACGCACTCGCCTGGAAGATCGCGGCATCGCCGATGCTGACCAAGCTTTATGCCGCGCCTGGCAATCCCGGCATCGCCCAGGAGGCGGAACTGGTGGCGCTGGATATCGCCGACCATGCCGCGGTCGCTGCCCTCTGCAAGGACAAGGCCATCGGCCTCGTCGTCGTCGGCCCCGAGGGCCCGCTGGTCGCCGGCATCGGCGATGACCTGCGCGCCGCTGGCATCCGGGTGTTCGGCCCGTCCAGGGCTGCGGCCCAGCTCGAGGGTTCCAAGGGTTTCACCAAGGACCTCTGCGCCCGCTACGGCATTCCGACCGCCGCCTATGGCCGCTTCGACAATGCCGCCGACGCCCGCGCCTATGTCGAGAAGATGGGCGCGCCGATCGTCATCAAGGCCGACGGGCTTGCCGCCGGCAAGGGCGTGACGGTTGCAATGACGCTGGACGAAGCGCTGGCCGCCGTGGACGGCTGCTTCGACGGCGCCTTCGGCGGCGCCGGTGCATCGGTGGTCGTGGAAGAGTTCATGACCGGTGAGGAGGCGAGCTTCTTCTGCCTCTGCGACGGCAAGACCGCGCTGCCCTTTGGCACCGCCCAGGACCACAAGCGCGTCGGCGACGGCGACGTCGGCCCCAACACCGGCGGCATGGGCGCCTATTCGCCGGCTCCCGTGATGACACCCGAACTGATCGACCAGACGATGCGCGAGATCGTCGAGCCGACGATGCGCGGCATGGCCGAGATGGGCGCGCCCTTTGCCGGCGTGCTGTTCGCCGGCCTGATGCTGACCGACAAGGGGCCGAGGCTGATCGAATACAACACCCGCTTCGGCGATCCCGAATGCCAGGTGCTGATGCTGCGGCTGAAGGAAGATCTGCTGGTGCTGCTCAATGCCGCCGCCGATGGCCAGCTCGCCCATGTCTCGGCGCGGTGGCGCGACGAGGCCGCCCTGACCGTCGTCATGGCGGCGAAGGGTTATCCCGGCACGCCGGAAAAGGGCTCGGTCATCGCCGGCATCGACAAGGCCGAAGCTTCCGGCGCCCGTGTGTTCCATGCCGGCACCGCCGTGCAGGGCGCCGACATCGTGGCCAATGGCGGCCGCGTGCTGAACGTCACGGCGACCGGCCGCACGGTCAGCGAGGCGCAGGCCAAAGCCTATGCCGCCGTCGACCTGGTCGACTGGCCGGACGGTTTCTGCCGCCGCGACATCGGCTGGCTCGCGGTGGCCCGCGAACAGGGCAATTAGGCGACTGATTCCGTCCCTTGGGCTAACGCCCGGCGCTGTCCATCTCGGTCGAGGCGGTGGAAACCGGGTCGAAGTCGATCTTGCGGCCGACATCGGGGCGGGTGTCGAGCCTGGCGGCGATATATTCGGCCATACCGTGGGCATAACGGCGTGCGGGCGGCTGGATAGCCGGCACGGCACCGAGAACTGCCCTGTCCCAGCTTGAGCGCAGCGCTTCCGCCAGAAGATCGAGGCGCACCGGGTAGGCGACCGAGGCGTAGGTGATGCGGCTTTCGCCCTTGAGACCCTTTTCGCGGGCGATCGGCACCGGCACCGATGCGACGAACTCGTCGGTCGCTTCGATCAGCTTGCCGAACGGCCAGGCTTTTCGCAGGCTTTCGGCATTCATCGGCGCGACATTGACGTCGATGTCGTTGGGCGTGCCGGCGACCCGATAGGGGCAGCGGCGGATGCCGCAATTGGCCTGTGCCGAGAACTGCCACAGCGTGTAGGTCTGCCAGTTGCCCTTCGGGAAATGGATGCCGATCTCGGGCTTGTAGCGGGCATACCAGAGCGGCAGTCGCGACAGCAGCCGGTAGCGGTAGCGGTTGTCGGCGATGTACCGCGAGGTCGTGCCGTTGGTGTAGAGGATCGGATAGCGGCCGGTGCGCAGGAAGATGTGGCGGACGAAGATTTCCGCATCTTCCAGCGAGATCCATTTCGTCGGGTCGTTCTCCTCGATGTCGAGCGCCATCAAATCGTCGGGACCGGGCTCGGCGAAGTCGAGGAAGTTCTCAGCCTGCTCGATCGGATTGCCGGGGCGGGCGAGGTGGTAGGCGCCCCATTTGAGGCCGAGCGCCTTGGCAACGGTCCTGCGGGTGTGGAACAGTTCGCGCGCCACCGCATGGCGTTTCCACAGCGCCTTGCACAGCCTGTAGGCGGTTTCCTCGCCGGAGCAGGAGTAGGGTGGCGGCAACCCGTCGGAGGCCTTGTTGATGAAGCCGACAATGCGCTTGTCGCCGGCGAGCTTCTGCCAGTCGATGGAGTTGTATTCGTAGGCGTCGATGACCAGCGCCCGGTCGACCTTCTTCCAAGGTTCGGAGAAGTCGGAGGCGTGGGTCGTTACCGGGAACGTGGCGCACGCGGCGGCAATCGCTGAAAGCGCGAGCCTGCGAAATCTAGACGCCAATCCCCTCAAGCGGCGATCCCCGATGACCGATAGCCGATCGTGAACCGTCATGGTTAAGGAAAAGCTGATGAAGCTCCACCGCCCAGCGGTTGCAATGGCGGCTATTTGCCCTCGTTGGACGGGGTTGCCTGCGGGAGGACGGATCCGGCGCGGGTGGGCTCGGCGGATTGCCGTCTGCCTCGCGCTTGCGGTAGCGCGCCGGCGAGCACTGCTGAATCGGATTGTTGCACCGCCCTTGGCAGCGCCAGACTTTAGTTCAAAGCTGCACAAAAAATTGACGTTTACGTAAAAAGTCACTTCCCCTCGGCGGAAGAAGGCGGATAGTGTGTCGCGCAAGGCGGCCGGCGGGCCGCGCCGGATGACCAGGAGGAAGTGTCATGTACCGCGCCCCGGTGGAAGAGATTGCCTTTGCGCTGAAGCATGTCGCGGGGCTGAAGGCCGCGCTCGATGCAGGAAGCTTCGGCGACCTCGGCGAGGACCTTGTCGACGCCATCCTGGGCGAGGCTGGCCGCTTCGCCACCGACGAGGTGGCGCCGCTTCACGAGGTCGGCGACAAGGCCGGTGCCAGGCTCAAGGACGCGGCGGTGACCATGCCGCCCGGCTGGAAGGAGGCCTACCGGCACTGGATCGAAGGCGGCTGGAACGGCCTCAACGGTCCCGAGGAATTCGGCGGCCAGGGCCTGCCGACGATGCTCGGCGTCGCGACGCTTGAGATGTGGAATTCAGCCTCGATGGCCTTCGGCCTCGGCCCGACGCTGACCATGGGCGCGGTCGAGGCGCTCGACAAGCACGCCTCGGAGGACCTGAAGGCGGCCTATCTCGAAAAGCTCGTCTCCGGCGAATGGATGGGCACCATGAACCTGACAGAGCCACAGGCGGGCTCTGACCTTGCCGCGCTGCGCACCCGCGCCGAGCGTGCCGGCGACGGCAGCTACCGCATCTTCGGCCAGAAGATCTTCATCACCTATGGCGAGCACGACCTGACCGGCAACATCGTCCACCTGGTGTTGGCCAGGCTGCCCGACGCACCCGCCGGCACGCGCGGCATCTCGCTGTTTCTGGTGCCGAAATACCTGCTCGACGACGACGGCAGGCCAGGCGCGCGCAACGATGTGTTCTGTTCCGGGCTCGAGGAGAAGCTCGGCATCCATGCCTCGCCGACCTGCACCATGATCTATGGCGACGGTTTCGCAAAGGACCGCGAGCCCGGCGCTGTCGGCTGGCTCATCGGCGAGGAGCACCGTGGCCTCGCCTGCATGTTCACGATGATGAACAATGCCCGCCTCGCCGTCGGCATGCAGGGCGTGGCGGTGGCGGAGGCGGCGTTCCAGAAGGCGCTCGCCTATGCCAATGACCGCCGCCAGGGCAAGGCCTCGGGCTACAGCGGCGAAGGCATGGCGCCGATCGTCCATCACCCCGACGTGCAGCGCAACCTGTTGACCATGAAGGCACTGACCCAGAGCGCGCGCGCCATCGCCTATTCCTGCGCCCATGCCATCGACATGGCGAGCGTCTCGGAAGGCACAGCCAAGGCGCACTGGCAGGACCGGGCCAATCTGTTGACCCCGGTCGCCAAGGCCTTTGCCACCGATGTCGGCGTCGACGTCGCCTCGCTCGGCGTCCAGGTCCATGGCGGCATGGGTTTCATCGAGGAGACGGGCGCGGCGCGGCTGCTGCGCGATGCCCGCATCGCCCCGATCTACGAGGGCACCAACGGCATCCAGGCGATCGACCTCGTCACCCGCAAGCTGCCGCTCGGCAATGGCGACCATGTCTTCGACTATGTCGGCGAGCTCGACGCGGTCGCCAATGCGGTTGCGGCACTGAACAGCGACGACTACGGCCGCAGCGCCATCTGCCTGGAGCAGGCGCTCGACGACCTGCAGCAGACGACGCGTTTCCTGCAGAAGCTGCTCGAGGACGGCCGCTCCGACGACGCCCTGGCCGGCGCCACGCCCTATCTGAGGCTGTTCGCGCTGGCTGCCGGCGGCGCCTACCTGGCACGCGCCGCCCTTGCCGAGGGCGATGCCGGGCGCATCGCGCTGTGCCGGTTCTTCGCCGAGAACCTGCTCGGCGAGACCGCCGCACTCAAGGATCGCGTCACCGGCGGCGCGGCGAGCCTGCGCGAAGCCGCCAAGGCGCTGGTTTCGGCATAAGATTCTGGGACGAGGAACAGTCTGACGTGAGCGACCATATAGTCATCGAACGGCAGGATGCCGTGCAGATCATCCGGATGAACCGCCCGGACAAGAAAAACGCGATCACCCGCGCCATGTATGCCGAGATGGCGTCGGCGCTTGCCGCCGGCGATGCCGACAAGGCCGTGCGCGTCCACGTCTTTCTCGGCGTGCCCGGCGCGTTCTCGGCCGGCAACGACCTGGCCGACTTCATGACGATCGCCACCGGTGGCGAAGGCGGCGGCGAGGTGTGGGATTTCCTGCTCGCCCTGGCCAGGACCGAAAAGCCGGTGGTTTCGGGCGTCGACGGCATCGCCGTCGGCATAGGCACGACCATCAACCTGCATTGCGACCTGACCTTCGCCACGCCGCGCACGGTGTTTCGCACGCCCTTCGTTGATCTCGGCCTGGTGCCGGAGGCGGGGTCGAGCCTGCTCGCGCCGCAGGTGCTTGGGCGCCAGGGCGCTTTTGCGCTGCTCGGCCTGGGCGAGGGGTTCCCGGCAGAACGGGCGCTCGCTGCCGGGCTGATCTACAAGGTCGTGGCGGAAGACGAGCTGGAGGCGGCAACGCTGGCGACGGCCCGCGACATCGCTGCCAAGCCGCCGGAAGCGCTGAAGATCGCCCGCGACCTGATGCGCGGCGACCGCTCCGAGCTTTTTGCCCGCATCAAGGTGGAAGGTGAGCACTTCCGCGCCCGGCTCAAGTCGGACGAGGCACGCGCCGCACTCGTCGCCTTCATGACGCGCAAGAAGTGAGTTTGTCCGTCCCGGACGGGGGAGGGCAGAAACTCAGGGATAGAGCCGGTCCTTGTCCCACTCGCCCTTGGCGTTGGCGGTGAACACGATGCGGTCGTGCAGCCGGAACGGACGGTCGTGCCAGAACTCGATCTGGCTCGGCCGGATGCGGAAGCCGGACCAGTGGGCGGGCCGCGGAATCTCGCCGATGGCATGGCGCGCGGTGTACTCGGCGACCGCCTTCTCCAGTGCGAAACGGCTTTCGAGCGGGCGCGACTGCTTCGAGGCCCAGGCGCCGATGCGGCTGCCGCGCGGGCGCGAGGCGAAATAGGCGTCTGCCTCGGCGTCGGTGACGATCTCCACGGGGCCGCGCACCCGCACCTGGCGGCGCAGCGATTTCCAGTGGAAGCACATGGCGGCCTTCATCGTCGCCAGGATCTCGCGGCCCTTGGCGCTCTCGAAATTGGTGTAGAAGACGAAGCCCTGTTCATCGAAGCCCTTGAGCAGCACCATGCGAACGTCAGGCAGTCCGTCGGTGTCGACGGTTGCCAGCGCCACCGCGTTGGGATCGTTCGGTTCGCTGGCGGTAGCGTCCTTCAGCCACGCTGCAAACAGCCGATAAGGCTCCGCGCTCTCGGTGAAGTCACTGCTTTTTAACTCTGTGTCCGTCATAGCTCTTACTCGACCTGCCATTTACGACCGGGAGAATGCCTATTGTCGCGCTTCGCGCAAGCCTTTGAGGGCCATTGCCTCCCACAATTCGGGTTCCGATCCTTCAAGGTGCTGCTGCTGCTGAGCCTGACGACGATCAGCGCCTGTGGCGTTGGCGGCTTCAGCCTGGAGAAGGCCGAGGTTGACCGCACGCTTCTGACCAGCAAGGTGCCGGACGATGCCAGCCGCAGCAACGATGCGAATCGCCTGTCCGACGAGGCGACGATCCGCAACGCGGTCTCTTCCGCCGACGTCGAAGGCCTGCAGGGACAGGCAATTCCCTGGGCCAATGCCGAGACCGGATCTCGCGGTGCGATCAGCGCGCTCGTGGAAAGCACCGGACGTGGCGTCTTGTGCCGGCAATTCGCCGCTTCGCGCGAAAGTTTCGATGGCGTCGGCCTGTACAAGGGCGAGGTGTGTGCCGCCGGTGCCGGCGCCTGGCAAATGGTGGCTTTCGAGCCGGCCTGACGCTTTGCGGCAAGCCTGCCTCTGGAATTTCTTCCTAGCCGAGCGCATATAGGAGGAAACCAACCCTTTTCTCTGTTGTGGAATTGCGCATGCGCGACCCCTATGAGGTGCTGGGCGTTGCCAAGAACGCCTCGGCCAAGGACATCAAAGCGGCCTTTCGCAAGCTCGCCAAGAAGCATCATCCGGACCAGAACCCGGACGATCCGAAGGCGAAGGAACGTTTTGCCGCCGCCAACCAGGCCTACGAGATTCTCGGCGACGAGAAGAAGAAGGCCGCGTTCGACCGCGGCGAGATCGATGCCGAGGGCAAGCAGCGCTTTCATGGCTTCGAAGGTGCCGCGGGCGGCGATCCGTTCGGCGGCTTTCGCCGCCAGCAGGCCGGGCCTGGCGGCTCGCGCTTCGAGTTCCGTTCAGGTGGCCCCGGCGGCGGGTCCTTCGATGCCGGCGACATCTTCAGCCAGATCTTCGGTGATTCCTTCAGCCAGCGTGGCTCGGGAGCGGGTGCGGGCGCCGGCATGGGCGGTGGCCAGCGCGCCCAGCCGGGCGGCGACGTCAACGTCACGCTCGACGTGACGATCGAGGAAGCCGCGACCGCGCCAAAGGTCACGGCGATGTTTCCCGACGGACGCAAGATGGCGGTCAAGCTGCCGGAATATGTCGAGGACGGCCAGACCATCAGGCTCAAGGGCCAGGGCGGCGCGGGTGACGCGCTCGTCAAGATCAGGTTCCGCCGCCATCCGCGCTATCGCGTCGAGGGCAGGGATCTTCACGCCGACCTGCCGGTCCCGTTGCGCGATGCCGTGCTCGGCGCCAAGCTTGCCGTGGAAACCCCGACCGGGCGCCTTGCCGTCAACGTTCCGGCCTGGTCGAGCTCGGACAAGGTCCTGCGTATCAAGGGGCGTGGCTTGCCCGAGAAGACCGGCGGCAAGGCCGATCTCTATGTCCATGTCCGCGTCATGCTGCCCGAGGCTGGCGATGCCGCGCTCGAAGAGCTGATGCGCAAGTCCAACGGCTGACAGCCGGCCGGCGCGACGTCGCCGGCCATCGGCGTATCAAAGCTTGAAGGCATGAGTTGCCTATGCGATAGGCTCTCCGAAACAATTCTTGCATCGGAGAGCGCTCATATGGCGGGTGGACAGGGCCTGATGGCCGGCAAGCGCGGCCTTATTCTCGGCGTCGCCAACAACAGATCGATCGCCTGGGGCATTGCCAAGGCGTGCGCCGACCAGGGCGCCGAGCTGGCCTTCACCTATCAGGGCGATGCCCTGAAGAAGCGTGTCGAGCCGCTGGCCGCCGAAATCGGCGCCTTCGTCTGCGGCCATTGCGATGTCACCGACATGGCGACCATCGACGCCTGCTTCGAGACGTTGGAGAAGAAGTGGGGCAAGCTCGACTTCGTCGTCCACGCCATCGGCTTCTCCGACAAGGATGAACTGACCGGCCGCTACGTCGACACCAGCCACGTCAACTTCCTGCGCACCATGGACATCTCGGTCTACTCCTTCACGGCTGTCGCCCAGCGCGCCGAGAAGCTGATGACCGATGGCGGCTCGCTGTTGACCATGACCTACTACGGCGCCGAGAAGGTGATGCCGAACTACAACGTCATGGGCGTCGCCAAGGCCGCGCTCGAGGCGAGCGTGAAGTATCTCGCCGTCGACCTCGGCCCGAAGAAGATCCGTGTCAACGCGATCTCCGCCGGCCCGATCAAGACGCTTGCCGCTTCCGGCATCGACGACTTCCGCTACATCCTGAAGTGGAACGAGTACAATGCCCCGCTGCGCCGCACCGTCTCCATCGAGGAAGTCGGCGATTCCGGGCTGTACTTCCTGTCGGACCTGTCGCGCGGCGTCACCGGCGAGGTGCATCACGTCGATTCCGGCTATCATGTCGTCGGCATGAAGGCGGTCGATGCGCCCGACATCGCGACCGTCAAGGACTGACATACAGTACCAGCCTGACATGACCCCGCTCACCTATTTCGTGCGCCACGGCCAGACGCCCTGGAATGCCGAGCAGCGCCTGCAGGGGCAGGCGGACACCGACATCAATGCGATCGGCCGCGAACAGGCCGACGGCAACGGCCGTCGCCTGGCCGAGTTCGTCGGCGATCCCGAGGCTTTCGATTTCGTGGCGAGCCCGATGCGGCGAACCCGCGAGACGATGGAGCGCGTGCGCAAGGCAATGGGGCTCGATCCCTCGGCCTATCGCACCGACAGCCGCCTGGTCGAAGTGAACTTCGGCGACTGGCAGGGCTTTACCTTTCCCGAGCTCGAAATCCGCCAGCCCGGCGCCAGCACAGCGCGCCTGCACGACAAGTGGGACTTCGTGCCGCCCGGCAAAGATGCTGAGAGCTATGAGATGTTGACGGCCCGTATCCGTCCGTGGCTGGAGGAGGTCGTGCAGCCGACCGTGTGCGTCACCCATGGCGGCGTCATCCGCGCCATCTTCCGCCTTGTCGAAGATCTGCCCAAAAACAGAGCCGCGGCCCTGGAGGTTCCCCAGGACCGCGTGCTGAAACTCGAAGGCGGCCGGCTGGACTGGATCTAGCAGCAGCGATTTCGGTGCCTACTGCGGCAGTTCCATGTCGGTGATCAGGTTCTCGCCCTCGACCACATCGTAGGCCAGAAGGATTTCCATGCCGGGCTTGATGTTGTCGACGTCGAATTCGCCCGGAAGCTTGTATGACTTGCCGTTGTCGAGCGTGATGACCGACTTGTCCTTGTCGACCGACTTGACCTGACCTTCGGCCTCTGCGGCCAGCGCGGCGCCGGAGATCATCAGAACGGCGGTAACGGCGCCAATAAGGGTACGCATTATCGTCCTCTTTCTTTCACGTTCATTCACGCCTCTCCCCCGAAAGGCGACGATTTACGGGCGGTCGGAGGGAAGCAGAAACCAACCGAATGTGTCAAAACTAAATCGCCCACGATCACGGTTTGACCACCGCTAAAAAGACGATCGCACCCCGCACGTCGTTGCGGAGGCGCAAGGACGCGCCATCCCCGCGGTTGGCGCACGGTCCTTTCCGAAAAGGAATTTTACTTTTCGGGGCCATGCGCTAGAAGGCCCCATACCCCGGCAAGCCGCCGGAAAGGGCCTGTCCATGTCGCACAATACCTTTGGCCATCTGTTCCGCGTCACCACCTGGGGCGAGAGCCATGGGCCCGCACTTGGCTGCGTCGTCGACGGCTGCCCGCCCGGCATTCGTTTCACGCTGAAGGACATCCAGGACGAGCTCGACAAGCGCAAGCCGGGCCAGTCGCGTTTCGTTACCCAGCGCCGCGAGCCCGACGAGGTCAAGGTGCTGTCGGGCGTGATCCTGGACGAAGATGGCGAGACGCTGATTTCCACCGGCACGCCGATCTCGATGATGATCGAGAATGTCGACCAGCGTTCCAAGGATTATGGCGAGATTGCCCGGCAATATCGCCCGGGCCATGCCGATTACACCTACGACGTCAAATACGGCCTGCGCGACCATCGCGGCGGCGGACGCTCTTCGGCGCGCGAAACGGCCGCCCGCGTCGCTGCCGGTGCCATCGCCCGCAAGATCGTGCCGGGTCTCGTGGTGCGCGGCGCGCTGGTGTCGATGGGCACCAGGTCGATCGACCGGGCCAACTGGGACTGGGATTTCATCGGCAGCGCCGAGAACCCGTTCTTCACGCCCGATGCCTCTTCGGTCCAGCCTTTCGCCGACTATCTCGACGGCATCCGCAAGTCGGGCTCGTCGGTCGGCGCGGTGATCGAGGTCGTCGCCGAGGGCGTGCCTGCGGGGCTCGGTGCGCCGATCTACGGCAAGCTCGACCAGGACATCGCCTCGAACCTGATGTCGATCAACGCCGTCAAGGGCGTCGAGATCGGCAACGGCTTCGAAGCCGCGCGCATCACCGGCGAGGAGAATGCCGACGAGATGCGCATGGGCAATGACGGCCAGCCCATATTCCTGTCCAACCACGCCGGCGGTATACTGGGCGGCATCTCGACGGGGCAGGCGGTGATCGCGCGCTTCGCGGTCAAGCCGACCTCGTCGATCCTGACGCCGCGCAAGTCGATCGACAAGGATGGCAAGGAGGTCGACGTGATGACCAAGGGCAGGCACGACCCCTGCGTCGGCATCCGTGCCGTGCCCATCGGCGAGGCGATGGTCGCCTGCGCCATTGCCGACCACTATCTGCGCCATCGAGGACAGACGGGAAGATGAGCGAATAGCGAATAGTGAGTAGCGAATGGTGCCGTTTGCCTCTATTCGCTACTCACCATTCCCCATTCGCCGGAACGAGCGAAGTGAGCAACCATGCCATACGACCAGAAGAAGATTGTCGAAGCGCTGAGAGCCTTCGAGCGCGGTGAGATCGTGGTCGTCATGGACGACGACGGGCGCGAGAACGAGGGCGACCTGATCGTCGCCGCCGTCCATTGCACGGCCGAGAAGATGGCCTTCATCGTGCGCCACACCTCCGGCATCGTCTGTGCGCCGATGCTCAAGGAAGACGCCCGCCGGCTCAACCTCGCACCGATGGTCGCCGACAACGATTCCGCCCACACGACGGCCTTCACCGTCAGCGTCGATTTCAAGCACGGCACCTCGACCGGCATCTCGGCCGAGGACCGCACCCTGACCGTGCGCAACCTCGCCAACGGCAATGTCGGCGGCGCCGACTTCGTCCGGCCGGGCCACATCTTCCCGCTGATCGCGCGCGAGGGCGGGGTGCTGATGCGCTCGGGCCATACCGAGGCGGCTGTCGACCTGTGCAAGCTTGCCGGCCTGCCGCCGGTCGGCGTGATTTCCGAACTGATGAACGATGACGGTACCGTCATGCGCGGTCCGCAGGTCCAGGCCTTCGCCGAGAAGAACGCGCTGAAGCAGGTTTCCGTCGCCGACCTGATCGCCTATCGCCAGCGCCAGGAGACGCTGATCGAGCGCGTCGACACCTTCGACATCGAGACCCCCGCCGGCACCGCGAAGGCCATCACCTACACGCTGCCGTGGGACGTCATGCACCATCTCGCCATCGTCTTCGGCGACATCCGCGACGGCGAGGAAGTGCCGGTGCGCCTGCACACCGAGGACGTGGTGACCGACGTGTTCGGCACCAGCAACCGCCTTGGCGACATCATGAAGACCTTCGGCGAATGCAAGCGCGGCGTCATCGTCTACCTGCGCGAAGGATCGGTCGGCGTTTCCAACCTCGGCCGCAACCGGCCTTCGGCCGAGCGCGAGGATCATGAAGAAGCCCGCCATCGTGAAGACGAATGGCGCCAGATCGGCCTCGGCGCCCAGATCCTCAAGGATCTCGGCATCTCGTCGATCAACCTGGTGGCCTCGCGCGAGCGCCATTATGTCGGTCTCGAAGGCTTCGGCATCCGTATCGCCAAGACCGAAATCCGCTGATTTTCACCCCTTCCGGGGGTGATTGACTTCCGCTCGCCGCGGCGCATTCTTTTGACCTCTCTTGGGGGAGAGTCGGGTATGTGGGATTTCAGCATAGGCCAAAGCTTGGCCATCATGGCGCGCACCTGGCCGTTCATCGTGCTGCGCATGGTCGTCTATTTCGGCATCACGCTCGCCTACATCGTGGCGATGGGGGCGGGCGCCGGCGTCGGCTACGGCGTCGGCCACATCGCGACCGACCCCGAAGGCCCGGTCTCGTTCGCCCTGTGGGGCGGCATCGCCGGCTTCGGCGTGGTGTCGGTCGCGGTCTACTGGATCCGCGAATACATCCTCTACATCGTCAAGGCCGGGCACATCGCGGTGATGGTCCATCTCATCGACGGGCGCGACATCCCCGGCGGCCAGAACCAGATCGCCTACGCCCGCGAAGTCGTCAACGAGCGCTTCAGCGAGGCAAGCATCCTGTTCGTGCTCGACCAATTGGTGAAGGGCGTGATCCGCACCATCACCGGCCTGATCGGCGGCATCGCCGCCTTCCTGCCGATCCCGGGCCTCGACGGGGTGGTCAGGTTCGTCAACACCGTGATCCGCATGTCGCTGACCTATGTCGACGAGATCATCCTCGGCTACAACATCCGCATCGGCAGCACCTCGCCATGGCAGAGCGCGCGCCAGGGCGTGGTGCTCTACGCGCAGAACGGTAAGACCATGGTCAAGAACGCCGTCTGGCTGTCGCTGGTCGTCTGGGTCGTGTCGCTGCTGATCTTCCTGTTCATGCTCGCGCCGGCAGGTGCCATCCTCTACTTCATGCCGGGCCAGCTTGGCGGCTGGGCCTTCGTGCTGGCGATCGTCTTTGCCTGGGCGTTCAAGTCGGCGCTGATCGAGCCTTTCGCCGTGGCCTCGCTGATGCAGGTCTATTTCAGGGTCATCGAGGGCCAGGTGCCCAACCCGGAATGGGATCGCAAGCTGGAGGAGACGTCGTCGAAGTTCCGGGAGCTGAAGGAAAAGGCCTTCGGTTCGGGCGAGGCGTCGCGCTGGGACGGCACGCCGAAGAGCACCTGATAGAGACCGGTCCGCGCGCCAAGGCGCGCGGACCGCGCCGCTCCTATTCCGCCGGCTGGGTGATTGCCGGTGCCATGCGCACCGATTGCCGCAGCGGACGCTGTCCGAGGAAGGTGATCACCAGCGCGATGAAGCCCGCCACCAGCGACACCATGAAGCCGCTGTTGGGCCCGAGATTGTCGATCATCCAGCCCGACGCCGACGAGCCCGCGGCCATGCCGATGCTGATGCCCGTAACGGCCCAGGTCATTCCCTCGGTGAGCTTCGTCGACGGCACGATCTTCTCGACCAGCGCCATCGTCAGGATGATGGTCGGCGACACTGCAACGCCTGCGAGGAACAGGACGACGGAAAGCATCGTGACGTTGTCGACGGCCATCAGCGGCAGCGTCGTCAGGGCGGCAAGCGCGATCGCGATCAGGAGCTGCCGGGCGAGCGGCATCTTGAGCTTCATGGCGCCGAAGACGAGGCCGGAGATGAGCGAGCCGGCGGCATAGGCGGACAGCGCAAAGCCTGCGGACGCCTTGTTGCCCTGGGCCTCGGCGAAGGCCACGGCTGTGACTTCGGCGGTGCCGAAGATGGCGCCGATGGCGATCAGGGTCAGCACCAGGATCTGGACCGGGCCGAGCCAGATCACGGATTTGCCGTCGCTGCGGTCCTGCGCATGCACGGGCGGCTCGGTCGAGCGCTGCGCGGCAAACAGCAGGCTGCCCAGGGCCAGCAAAACGGTCGCAACGAGAGGGCCTGCCTCCGGGAAGAAGCCGACGCTGAGGCCGATGGCGACGATCGGGCCGGCCATGAAGATCACCTCGTCCACGATCGATTCGAAGGCGAAGGCGGTGTGCAACTGGGGTGTGTCACGGTAGATCTCGGTCCAGCGCGCGCGCACCATCGCGCCCATGATCGGCGTGACGCCTGCGGCAATGGCGAAGGCAAAGAGCACCCAGTTGGGCGCGCCGTAGCGCGTCGCGAGCATCAGTCCCGACAGTGCTGCCACAGCCAGGGCAGCACTCGGCAGCAGGATGCGGACCTGGCCGTAGCGATCGATCAGCCTGGCGACCTGCGGCGCAATGACCGCGCTCGACAGGGCGAAGGCGGCGGCCACGGCGCCGGCCAGCCAGTATTCGCCGTGGGTTTCCGACAGCATGGTCACGATGCCGAGCGTGACCATGGACATGGGCAGGCGCGCGACGAAGCCGGCGGCGGAGAACGCCTTGGCCCCCGGTGCCTTGAAGATTTCAGAGTATGGATTGCGCATTGATGTCACCGGGGCGGAGATAACTGAGATTTCAAAGCCAGTCGAGCCGCCTGATATGGCGACTCGTTGGTGCAGCCGGAAGGGCATGCCTGAGAAAATGTTGGCTCATTCCGCTGCTTGTGGAGCAGCACGCGGCAACTCTACTTCGTGCTCGTCCGCGAGTGCTTTCTGACCCAGCAGGACGACTGCGAACGAGATCGTGCCGGCGGCCACGGAAACCCAGAAGCCGTTCTGCGCGCCGAAATTGTCGACGACCCAGCCGGCCACGAAGGCGCCCAGAGCCATGCCGATGCCAATGCCCGTCATCACCCAGGTGATGCCTTCGGTCAGCATGGCCTCGGGCACCCGCCGTTCGATCAGGCCGAAGGCCATGATGAAGGTGGGCGAGATCGCAATGCCGCTGGCGAAGATGGCGAGCGCGAGCAGGGGAACCGTGTCGGCGACCAGCAAGGGCAGTGTCGTCAGCGCGACGACGGCGATCGCCATGGCGAGCAGGCGTTGCTTCGGTGCCTTGAGGTTCAGGGCGCCGACGATAAGTCCGACGACGAGGGAACCGGCGGCGTAGACGCCGATGACGAGGCTGGCGGCGGTGGGTTGGCCGAGTTCCTTGGTGATCGCCACGGCGCTGATCTCGGCGGTGGCGAAGATCGAACCGACGAAGATGAGCGCCAGCGTGATGATCTGGACAGGGCGCAGCATGATCGCCGAGCCGCCGCTCGCAAGTTCGGGCGCCCTGACCCTGGGTTCGCTGGAGCGTTGCAGGATGAAGGCTGCCATGCCGAAGGCCAGCAGCAGCGTGCTGACCACCATGCCGGCTTCCGGGAACAGGGCGACGCTCAGGCCGACGGAAATCGAAGCGCCGGCGATATAGACCATTTCGTCGGCGACCGATTCAAAGGCGAAGGCGGTGTTGAGCTCGGGTCGGTCGCGGAAGATCTCGGTCCAACGGGCCCGCACCATGGCCGGCACGCTTGGCATGGCCGCGGCGAGGAAGGCCGAGACGAACAGCGTCCAGCTTGGCCAGTCGTAGCGCGTCGCAAGGAGCAAGGTGGCGAAGGCGAGGACCGAGATGACCGTGGCGGGCACGGCCACGGCAGTCTGGCCGCGCCGGTCGATCAGGCGCGAGATCTGGGGGGCGGCAAAGGCATTGGCCAAGGCGAAGGTGGCGGAGACCGCGCCTGCCAGCCAATACTCGCCGTGCGTCTGCGACAGCATCGCGACGATGCCGATGGGCGCCATGGCGATCGGCAGGCGGGCGAAGAAGGCAGCCGCCGCGAAGCCCTTGGCCCCCGGGACACTGAAGATTTCACCATACGGATTGTGCATTGGAGCACTCCTGGAAATGCGAGGATGCGCCACTTACATACGCGGCGTATGTGAACGAAATAATTGCATACGCCGCGTATGTCAATTAATATACGTCGCGTATGCGAATAAATATACGCAACGTATGTGAGAGGCCGGCATGGAAGTGGCGATGAAGACTGCGCACAAGCCGCGAAGCGAGATGGTTGCCGAAACGCGTGCCAAGCTGACGGCGGCCGCACGCCGGGCCTTTGCCACGGTGGGCTACGCCAACGCATCGATGGATGATTTCACCGCCGATGCCGGGCTCACCCGCGGCGCGCTCTATCACCACTTCGGCGACAAGAAGGGTCTGTTCGAGGCCGTCGTGGCCCAGATCGACCGGGAGATGTCGGTGCGTCTCAACGTCATCTCGGCCAAGGCCACGACGCGCTGGCAGGGTTTCGTCGACGAAAACATCGCTTACGTCGAAATGGCGCTGGAGCCGGAAATCCAGCGCATCATGCTGCGCGACGGTCCCGGAGTCCTCGGCGATCCGGCGCAATGGCCCAACGCCAACGCCTGTATCATGTCGATAACCAGCAACCTCGCCGCGCTGAAGGAAGAGGGGGTCATCCGCGATATCGACCCGGAGGCCATGGCGCGGCTGATCAGTGGCGCTTCGCTTTATGCGGCGCAGTGGATCGCCAACTCCGATGACCCTGGCGCGACGTCGAAAAAGGCGGTGAAGGCGTTTCGCGCGCTGATGGAGGGACTGCTGGTGGACAACAAGTGCCCCGGCTGATGCCTGCATCTCGGTCCACGTGCGCCCCTGCGTCGGCACCGGGATTGCGTCGCGGTGTCAGGGTGCGTTGAAGCCCGCCCATTTTTCCCCAGGCTTCGTCGGCAATCGCGTGGTCTGGCCGGCCATAGCTGATAAGGTGGGGCGATGACCACGCGGCTCTACACCCATCCGATCTATCTCGAACACCTGACGCCCGCCGGCCACCCCGAGCGGCCCGACCGGCTGCGCGCCATCCAGCGCGTGCTCGACGACGAACCGTTCGAAAGGCTCGACCGCGTCGAAGCGCCCGAAGGTGGAGAGCAGACGATTCTCTACGTCCATCCCGAGCCTTTCGTCGAGGGCATCCGCCGGCAGGTGCCGGAAGAGGGGATGGAGCGGATCGATGGCGACACCGTGCTGAGCCCCAAGAGCTGGCAGGCGGCGCTGACGGCGATCGGTGCCGCCAACGCGGCGGTCGACGACGTCTTCTCCAAGAAGGCCGACAACGTCTTCGTCGCTTCGCGCCCGCCTGGGCACCATGCCGAGAAGACCACGGCGATGGGCTTCTGCCTGTTCAACAACGCGGCCATTGCCGCGCGCTACGCCCAGAAGAAGCATGGCGCCGAGCGCGTCGCCATCGTCGACTGGGACGTGCACCACGGCAACGGCACCCAGGACATCTTCTGGGACGACCCGAGCGTTCTCTACTGCTCGACCCACCAGATGCCGCTGTTTCCGGGCACCGGCGCCAAGGGCGAGACCGGCGTCGGCAACATCGTCAACGCGCCGCTGTCGCCCGACACCGGCAGCGACCATTTCCGCGACGCCATCCGCTCGCGCGTGCTGCCGGCGCTCGACAATTTCGCGCCTGACCTGATCATCATCTCGGCCGGGTTCGACGCGCATCATCGCGACCCGCTGGCCGAGATCAACCTGACCGAAGCCGATTTCGACTGGGCGACGGGCCAACTGATGGACCGCGCCGCGCGGCATTCGTCGAACCGCCTCGTCAGCCTGCTCGAGGGCGGCTATGACCTTCAAGGGCTGGCCTTCTCCGTCGCCGCCCACGTGACCCGCCTCATGAAAGGATGAACCATGGCCGCTGAGCCCAATGACGAAATCAAGGCGATGAGCTTCGAGCAGGCGCTGGCCGCCCTGGAGAAGATCGTCGATGACCTCGAGCGTGGCGATGTGCCGCTCGACCAGTCGATCAAGATCTACGAACGCGGCGAGGCGCTGAAGGCGCATTGCGACCGTCTGCTCAAGGCGGCCGAGGACAAGGTCGAGAAGATCCGCCTGTCGCGCGACGGCAAGCCGGTCGGCACCGAGCCGCTCGACGCGGAGTGATCGGCGGCCGAATGGCTTGACCTTGCGGCACGTTGCGCCCAGTTATGGGGAACCCACACGGTTGATAGAACCCGGGAGCAGGCGATGTGCCGCAACATCAAGACATTGTTCAATTTCGAGCCGCCGGCGACGCATGACGAGATCCGCGACGCCGCCCTGCAGTTTGTCCGCAAGCTGAGCGGTTCGACCAAGCCGTCGAAGAAGAACGAGGAGGCTTTCACGCGGGCGGTCGACAGGATCGCGGAAGCTGCGCACGACATGCTGCATGAGATGGAAACCCACCAGCATCCGCGCAACCGCGAGGAAGAGGCCGCCAAGGCAAAGGCACGTTCGGCGCTGAGATTTGCCTGACACCAGTGGTGACAGCAGCGCTCCCGTAACTCTAGGATACCGTCATGAGCTTCTTCCCAGCCGCCGATCCGACCCCGGGTGACGCCTTTTCCTGCGACCAGATCGAACTGATGGTCGTGCCCAATGCCAAGGACATCGATGGCTTCGAGGTCCGTCGCGCGCTGCCGACTGCCAAGCGCAGGCTGGTCGGGCCGTTCATCTTCTTCGACCGCATGGGCCCCGCGATCCTGCGCGCCGGCCACGCCCTGGATGTGCGGCCGCATCCGCATATCGGGCTTGCGACCGTGACCTACCTGTTCGACGGCAAGATCAGGCACCGGGATTCGCTCGGCACCGAAATGGTGATCGCGCCGGGTGACGTGAACCTGATGACCGCCGGCCGCGGCATCGTCCATTCCGAGCGCACGCCCGAGGAGCTGCGCGGCGCGCCGATGTCGGTGTCGGGCCTGCAGACATGGCTGGCGCTGCCCGACGGCAAGGAGGAGGTGGCGCCGCTGTTCGAGAACACCGTCAGCGCCGACCTGCCGGAATTTGCCGCCGACGGTGTCAGCGGACGGCTCATCATCGGCGATTTCAAGGGCCTGCGCTCGCCGGTCCGGGCCGCCTCCGATACGCTTTACGCCGACATCTCGCTTGCGCCGGGCGCCAGGATCAAGATTCCGGCCGATGCCGAGGAACGCGCCATCTACACGCTGGGCGGCGAGATCGACATCCTGGGCGACCGCTTCCCGATCGAGCGCCTGCTGGTGTTCAAGCCGGGCGACGAGATCGTCATTTCGTCCGAGACCGGCGCGCATTTCATGCTCTTCGGCGGCGCCTCGCTCGGTTCCAAGCGCTACATCTGGTGGAACTTCGTTTCGTCGTCGAAGGAGCGCATCGAGCAGGCCAAGAACGAATGGAAGACCGGCCGCTTCGATATCGTTCCCGGTGATGAAGAAGAATTCATCCCGCTGCCCGAGGGGTAGGATCGCCTTGGAAGCACGATCCTGGCCCGGCCGCGTCACCGCCGCGCATTTACTTTCCGGGTCGGCGGTCGTATCTGCCGTGGGTTAATGGATGTTAGTGCTGTTTGATGAACGCAAAACCTGAAACTCCCCTTCTCGACAAGGTCCGGCTACCGGCCGAACTGCGCGCGCTCGACGAGACCCAGCTGCCGCAGCTGGCCAGCGAACTCCGGGCCGAGCTGGTCGACGCCGTGTCCCAGACGGGCGGGCATCTCGGCGCCGGCCTCGGCGTGGTCGAGCTCACGGTCGCGCTGCACTACGTCTTCGACACGCCCGACGACCGCATCATCTGGGACGTCGGCCACCAGGCCTACCCGCACAAGATCCTGACCGGCCGCCGCGACCGCATCCGCACGTTGCGGCAGGAGAACGGGCTTTCCGGCTTCACCAAGCGTGCCGAGAGCGAATACGATCCTTTCGGCGCCGCGCACTCCTCGACCTCGATCTCGGCCGGCCTCGGCATGGCCGTGGCGCGCGATCTCAACGGCGGCAGGAACAACGTCATCGCCGTCATCGGCGACGGAGCGATGTCGGCGGGCATGGCCTATGAGGCGATGAACAATGCCGGTGCGCTCGACGCCCGGCTGATCGTCATCCTCAATGACAACGACATGTCGATCGCCCCGCCTGCAGGCGCGATGAGCGCCTATCTGGCGCGCCTCGCCTCGGGCCGCACCTATGCCGGCGTGCGCGAGCTCGGCAAGAAGCTGACCTCCTATCTCGGCCGCCGCGTCGACCGCGCCATCACCCGCGCCGTCGAGCATGCGCGCGGCTTCGTCACCGGCGGAACGCTGTTCGAGGAGATGGGCTTCTTCCACATCGGCCCGATCGACGGACACAATCTCGAGCACCTGATCCCGGTGCTGAAGAATGTCCGCGACAACGGAACCGGCCCCGTGCTGATCCACGTCGTGACCCAGAAGGGCAAGGGCTACGCCCCGGCGGAAGCCGCCGCCGACAAGTATCACGGCGTCAACAAGTTCGACGTCATCACCGGCGCCCAGGCCAAGGCGCCGGCGAATGCGCCGAGCTACACCAAGGTGTTTGCCGAGAGCCTGGTCCAGGAGGCCAGCGAGGACGACAGGATCGTCGCCGTCACCGCCGCCATGCCGTCGGGCACCGGCCTCGACCTGTTCGGCGAGGCGTTTCCCTCGCGCACCTTCGATGTCGGCATCGCCGAGCAGCATGCGGTGACCTTCGCCGCCGGTCTCGCCACCGAAGGCATGCGGCCGTTCGTGGCTATTTATTCGACATTCCTGCAGCGCGCCTACGACCAGGTCGTCCACGACGTCGCCATCCAGAAACTGCCGGTTCGTTTCCCCATCGACCGCGCCGGCTTCGTCGGTGCCGACGGCCCGACCCATTGCGGCGCCTTCGACACCGCCTATCTCGCGTCGCTGCCCGATTTCGTCGTCATGGCGGCGGCCGACGAGGCCGAGCTGCGCCACATGGTGCGCACCGCGGCCGAGTTCGACGAAGGTCCGATCTCGTTCCGCTACCCCCGGGGCAACGGCGTCGGCGTCGACATGCCCGAGCGCGGGCAGGTGCTGGAGATCGGCAAGGGCCGGGTCGTCAGGGAGGGCACCAAGGTGGCGCTGCTGTCCTTCGGCACGCGCCTCAAGGATTGCCTGCTCGCGGCGGAAGAGCTGGGCGCTGCCGGCCTGTCGACGACGGTGGCCGATGCGCGCTTCGCCAAGCCGCTCGACGAGGACCTGATCCGCCGCCTGGCGCGCTCGCACGAGGTGCTGGTCATGGTCGAGGAGGGGTCGGTCGGCGGCTTCTCCAGCCAGGTGCTCGATTTCCTCGCCCGCAACGGCCTGCTCGACAACGGCCTCAAGGTGCGTCCGCTGACGCTGCCCGACAGCTTCGTCGACCATGCCAATCCCGACAAGATGTATGTCGATGCGGGCCTCGATTCGGCCGGCATCGTGCGTGCGGTCTTTGCCGCACTCGGCAAGTCGGCCCAAGCGGCGCGCGCCTGATCGGGGCGCTTGCCTTCGGGGCGCGCATTCGCCATTTAAAGCCATGGAAACCTCGAGGCAAGGCCGCGCATCGGCCCGGAAATCGGAATCGATTTCCGGAAAGCACGATGCGCAGGTTCAGGAAGTTGGAGCACCAGTGCGCGTCCAATCGGACGCGCAGCGCTCCGGAGCCAGCCTGCGGCTCGACGAATTGCTCGTCAGCCGCGGTTTTTTTGCCAGCCGCTCGCGCGCCCGCGACGCGGTGGCGCGTGGCGCCGTGACGGTCGACGGCCAGCCGGCGAAGAAGCCCGGACAAACGGTTGCCGCGGGTGTTGCCATCGAGGTCGACGATCCGGCGCAGGCCTATGTTTCCCGCGCCGCGCTGAAGCTGATCGCCGGGCTCGATCATTTCGGCTTCGATCCGGCTGATAGCACGGCACTGGACATCGGCGCCTCGACGGGTGGCTTCACGCAGGTGCTGCTGGAGCGCGGTGCGGCCCATGTCGTGGCAATCGACGTCGGACACGGCCAGATGGACGAGAAGCTGAGGTGGGACCCGCGCGTCACCTGCCTCGAAGGCCTCAATGCGCGTCACCTGGCCGCTGACGACCTCGGCGGAAGGCAGCCGGACTTTCTCGTCTCTGACGTGAGCTTCATTTCGCTGCGTCTGGCGCTGCCCAACGCGCTCGACCTGGCAGCGCCGGGCGCAAGGGGTGTTTTTCTGGTCAAGCCGCAGTTCGAGGCCGGGCGCGATGCGATCGGCAAGGGCGGCCTGCTGAGGAATACCGACGACGGCCCGCGCATTGCCGACGAATTGCGCATGTGGCTCGACGCCATTCCGGGCTGGCGGGCGCTCGGCATCTGCCCGTCGCCGCTCGAAGGCGCCGACGGCAATCGTGAATACCTGCTCGCTGGAGTGAAAGATCGATGACTGCACGGTTCGAGATTGCGCGGCTGGGCGCGCATGGCGACGGCGTTGTCGATACCCATGGCGGCCACATCTTCATTCCCTTCGCGCTGCCTGGCGAGACGGTGACCGCCGCGCGTGAAAAGGATCGCGCGCAATTGCTCGCCGTGATCGAGGCCTCGCCGCAGCGGATCGAGCCCGCCTGCCGCCATTTCACCGAATGCGGCGGCTGCGCCATCCAGCATCTCGAGGACCGGGCCTATCGCGACTGGAAGCGCGGGCTGGTGGCGCATGCGCTGAAGGCGAGGGGCATCGAAACTGCGGTCGGCGAGCTCGTCGCCTGTCCGCCGCACAGCCGCAGGCGCGCCGCCTTTACCGCCCGCAACACCGAGACCGGGATGCATCTCGGCTACAACAAGGCGTTTTCCCACACCCTCGTCGATATCGAGGAGTGCCCGGTGCTGCTGCCGGCCATCGTCGAGGCGGCGGGCACCCTGCGCCACCTCGCCGGCATCATCTCCAACACGTCGAAACCCTTCAGGTTCCTGGTCACCGCGACCGAATCCGGCTTCGACGTGGCCGCCAGCGATTGCGGCAAGCCGACCGAGGCGATCCGCCGCGCCGCTACCGATTTCGTCATCAAGTCGAAGATCGCCAGGCTTTCCATCGACGGCGAGATCATCGTCGAGCCGGTCAAGCCGATGCTGACCTTCGGCACAGCCACGGTGACGCCGCCGACCGGCGGTTTCGTCCAGGCTGTCGGCGAAGCCGAGCAGGCGATGGCCTCGCTCGTTGCCGGCCATCTGCGCAAGGCCAAGAAGGTCGCCGACCTGTACTCCGGCAGCGGCACCTTTTCGCTGCGGCTGGCGGCAAATTCGGAGGTTCACGCCGTCGAGGGCGACGCGCCGGCATTGGCGGCTCTGGATCGTGGTTTCCGCTTCGCGTCGGGCCTGAAGCGCGTGACCGTCGAGCGCCGCGACCTCGATCGCCGGCCGCTGACCTTCAAGGAACTCAACGCCTTCGACGGCGTCGCCTTCGACCCGCCGCGCGCCGGCGCCGAGGACCAGTGCAAGCAGATCGCCCGCTCCGACGTGCCTTATGTGGCAGCGGTGTCATGCAACCCGGCGACGCTGGCGCGGGACCTCCGCATCCTCATCGACGGCGGTTACGCATTGAAGAGCGTGACGCCGATCGACCAGTTCCTCTGGTCGCACCACGTCGAGGCGGTGGCGCTGCTGGAGAAGCCGAAGAAGCGGCGCTGAGCCCGCTCGATGCGAACGCCTAGGCCCGGTAGTAAAGCGTGTCGTCGTTGACCAGATAGGTCGCCGATATGGCATCGCGCCCTTCGAACGGTTGCGACAGGAGCCTGACCGGCATCGGCCATGGCACAGTCTTGCCGCGCTCGACCAGATCTCTCGCGCAGCGCAGCAACATGTCCAACGTGCCGGTCTGGTCGTTGTCGACGTTCACACAGGTCAGGTTGAAGCGCGACCGGGGATAGAGGCCTGCTTCCGATCGTTCGCAGATCGTCCGTGCTATCGACCAGTAGTGGCGATCCCAGCCGTCGCAGGCTTCGAGGGTCTCGTAACCGATATAGGCATCGGCATTGATCAGGAAGAGGGCCAGCGCCGCCGTCGCCCGATCGCAGTCGGGCTGGCTGACGATCCAATGCACGACCTTGAGCGTGTCTTCGTAGTCGTAGTTCAGGTTGGCAACCAGCAGATGCCAGAGATCGGGGTCGCTGTTGTCCGGCAGCCAGTCCAGCAATTCCGACACCTGCTTGAAACGGCGGGGAGGGGCCTCGCCGCGTTCCGCCGCCGCCGGTGCTGCCGCCGATGCCGTGGGCAAGGGCGGCCGCGGCGCCAGCGCCTTTCGAACTCTTTCCTGCAGCCTGTCGCCCTTGAATTGCTCCAGCGTCACGCGTGGCTCCTGGGCCGCCATTCCGCGCACCGATTCGAGAATCTTTCTTTCGATTGCCGACACCTGGCCGCAGGCCGCCTTGAAGGCCGGTTCGTCCAGAATGACCGCTGCATGAACCAGTTCCGCGAGGCGCAGTTCCCGGCTCGTCAGGGCAGTCGGATCGACCGGCTCGTCATTGCCACGCACCTGCTGGATCGCCCAAGGGATGAGGAAGTCCGCGCGTGCCGCTGCGTCTGCTGCCTGCGGCGATCCTGCGAGCATGGTGGCGCCGCGCCGAAAGGCTTCGGGAAGCGCTGCCAGCGAGGTATTGGTCTTGCGCCGGCGATATGCCCGGTGAACCAACATCGCCGTGCTAACAGCAACGACAGCATACCAGAATTCGATCGGCAAGCTGTCAAGCATTCGGCAAGCTCCGGCGGCTGTGATGCCGCCGTTGCTATCATTCAATCATTGAATACTCGTTTAGCCTGGCAAGGCGCCTGACTAGACGCGCGTGCCGCCGACCGTCATCTGGTTCATCCTGAGATGCGGCTGGCCGACGCCGACCGGCACGCCCTGTCCGGCCTTGCCGCACATGCCGATGCCGGTGTCGAGCTTCATGTCGTTGCCGACCATGGTGACGCGGTGCATCGCGTCCGGGCCGTTGCCGATCAGCATCGCGCCCTTGATCGGCTGGGTCACCTTGCCGTCCTCGATCATGTAGGCCTCGGTGCAGCCGAACACGAACTTGCCCGAGGTGATGTCGACCTGGCCGCCGCCGAAGGAGACGGCGTAGATGCCGTTCTTGACCGAGGCGATGATCTCTTCCGGGGTCATGTCGCCCGAGGTCATGTAAGTGTTGGTCATGCGCGGCATCGGCTGGTGCGCGTAGGATTCGCGGCGGCCGTTGCCGGTCGCCTTCATGCCCATCAGGCGGGCGTTCTGGCGGTCCTGCATGTAGCCGACCAGCTTGCCGTCCTCGATCAGCACGTTGCGGCCGCTCGGCGTGCCCTCGTCGTCGACGGTGATCGAGCCGCGGCGCTCAGCGATGGTGCCGTCGTCGACGACGGTCACGCCCTTGGCAGCGACCTGCTGGCCCATCAGGCCGGCGAAGGCCGAGGTCTTCTTGCGGTTGAAGTCGCCTTCGAGACCGTGGCCGACGGCCTCGTGCAGCATGACGCCGGGCCAGCCGGACGACAGCACGATGTCGAAGGTGCCGGCAGGGGCGGGGATCGCCTCGAGATTGACCAGCGCCTGGCGCAGGGCTTCCGAGGCGGCGGTCTGCCAGCTGTCCTCGGTCAGGAACTCGTCGAAGCTCTTGCGTCCGCCAGCACCATAAGAACCGCTTTCCTGGCGGTCGCCGTCGCCGACGACCACGGCAACGTTCATGCGCACCAGCGGACGGATATCACGTACCACCTGGCCGTCGCCGCGCAGGATCTCGACATGCTGCCACGACGAGGCAAGCGACGCCGTGACCTGGCGGACGCGCGGATCCTTGTCGCGCAGCCAGGCGTCAATTTCCTGCAAGAGCTTGGCCTTGGCCTCGAACGAGGGGGAGGAGATCGGGTTTTCCTCGCCGTAGAGATGGCGGTTGGTGCGTGCAGGGGCGGCGGCGAGCGTGCCGGAATAGCCGCCCTTGACCGCGGAGACGGCGTCGGAGGCACGCAGCAGGGCCGCTTCGGACAGCTCGCTGGAATGGGCATAGCCGGTGGCCTCGCCGGCGACCGCGCGCAGGCCAAAACCCTGGTCGGTGTTGAAGCTGGCCGTCTTCAGCCGGCCATTGTCGAACATCAGCGCCTCGCCCTCGCGGTATTCGAGGAACAGCTCGCCATCGTCGGCGCCCTCGATCGTATCGGCGACGAGCTTGCGCACGCGGTCTTCGGTGATGTCGAACTGGCTGACGAGGTTCATGGCAGGGATCCCGGAGAGGTTTGAACCTGATGTAGGGCGGCTTGGCCGTCATCGCAATCGTTAGCCTGATGCGGAGTGGCGAGGGACGCCATGCCTCGTATCCAGACCTACAAGCTAGAGATGTATAAATTGAGAAATACAATCAGTAAGAGTATTCTGGCCGCTGCGCTCAATCAGATCGCGCCAAATGGGGGAGCAAATGGAAGAGTACGTCTTTATTCCCGATCAGCGCTCCAGCGGCGAGGATGTGGTGGTCGCGCTGGAGAAGGTGGTGGCCATTGATACGGAACTGGATTTTCTGGCGGCTCCGGCCGGAGGCATAGGTTTCGCACTGCCGGTAACCGTCAGGCCCATGCCCGTGGCCGATGAACTGACGACACGTGGCTTGGAGGTTCTGGAAGTCGTTCCGCAAAGCGGCGTCACGCTGGTCAGGACATCGATCGTGGGACCGGCGCCGGCCGCCGTGGGTGGAACCTTCCATCCCGTGGTGAACTACACGATGGCCGTGGCGGATGTTCGTGTCGGTCGTCTTCGCCTGACCGGAAGCCTCGGTCCGTCCGGGGCCGAGTTCTTCAGCATCGCTCTCCAGTCGGCCGGTAACGGCAATCCCGTCAGCAATGCGGTTGCGACATTGGGGCTGAAGAACGGCGGCCAGCAGCTGACGGCCGTTTCGGACAGCGCCGGCATCGTGAGATTCGGCCTGAGGGCACCGGCGGTGATGGACGCGATGCTTGCCGTCGAGCCTGGCTTTGCCGGACATTGGGGACATTTTCGGCGAAAGGCGGACCTGCCGTCGGGCAGCGTCATCGTGCTGGATCCAATCGATCTGACGAGCGCAGCCGACAGCCTCCGGCATTTTCTTCCGCCCGGACCTGCAGGCAGCGGCAAAGGCGTGGTAGTCGGGGTCGTGGACAGCGGTGTCGATCGACATGTGGACCTGCCCAACGTGGATGGCGACGAAGATTCGTCGATCGGCCACGGCACGCATGTCGCAGGCATCATCGCCGGCAATGGCGCGAACGGGTACGGCGGCGTTGCGCCGGGCGCGCGCATTCGCAGCTACCGGGTGTTCGATGACCCGGACACAGGTATCGCCAGGAATTTCGAGATCCACCGGGCGATCGAGCAGGCCGTTGCGGACGGATGCCATGTCATCAACCTCAGCCTGAAGTTCGAGCGGGACGCCAATCCGAGCCAGGACGATCGCGTGCTGTCGCTGGCAATCGAGAATGCGGCGGAGCAGGGCGTTCTCGTCGTTGCCGCGGCCGGCAACGACTTCCGGCGCTTCGTGGCGTTTCCGGCACGGCACCGGGATGCCATTGCCGTTTCGGCGCTTGGCTGGGAGCCCGGCATGCCCGCCAATGCATATGACCGCTGGACGTTGTCGAGCGACCGCGGAGACCCCGATCGCGACGATTTCTTCGCCAGCTTTTCCAACGAGGGGCATGCGCCGACGAGGATAGACCTGATCGGGCCGGGGGCAGGCGTGGTTTCCACCGTGCCGGGCGACCGATATGCGCCGATGAGCGGTACGTCGATGGCATGTCCGGCAATGACGGGTGCGATTGCGCGGATGTTGTCGGCCAACCCCGCCATCCTTGCGATGCCGGGCAACAGGGCTCGCCACCAGGCCATGAGGCAACTGGCCTTCGCCAGCCTTCGCAAGCATGGGTTTGGCGCAGTCCGCGAGGGCGGCGGCATGATCATCTGACGGCTGCCCGCCCGGTTGCGCTTGCGAAGCGGCGCCCTATATCCTCGGGCGACGATCCGAGGCCGATCGTGACGCTGGAGTGCTCGCGCGTGGAAAAGCTGGTTCTGATCATTGGCAAGGCTGCGAAGGACGCAGCCCAGGTGGCAAGCGAGATCGACAGCCTGCCCGGCATCTCGGTGACGTCGCGCTCGCGGTCGATGATCGATGTCGAGGTGTCCGAACCTGCGGCGACCGAGGCTTTGCGCAGCTATGCCAGCCAGCATGGCCTCGAAGTCGAAACAATGCCCGAGGCCCAGCTGATGGAGCCGATCTCGCCGTTCAAGCCACGTTGAGGCGCTGGCGCGGCAGCGCCGTGCCGCTCCGCATCAGGGCAGCGCGGCGAAGCCTTCGCCAAAGCCGTTGAGGTCGACCGGAATGCCGATGCCTTCCTCGGGCGTCTGGAAGACGATGAAGGTGGCGGCCTTGCCGGTCTTCAGCGTGTCGAGCAGCGGCTTGTCGAGGATCACTTCCGCATAGCAGCCGTCCTGGAAGCAGCGCACGAAATAGGCGCGGCCGATGTCCTTCTGGTCGACATTGAGGCCAAGGCCGTTGGGCAGGAGCACGCCGAGCGGCGCGAGCACGCGCAGGATCTCGGCCTTGTTGTCGGCGGTGCGCAGGATGACCACCGAAAGCCCCATCTCGGGGCGGTCCTCGGCGATGACGTTCTGCATCATCACGCATTGTTCGTTGGTGGCGCCCGCAGGCGTGTCGCAGATGATCGACCACGCGCCATGGGTGGACTTGACCGTGCCGCTCTGCTGCGCGCCGGCCTGCATGGGGGCCAGGCAGACAGCGGCAACCAACACCTTGGCCAAGGTTTTCAAAAGCCCAGACTTCATGACGGCTCCATTGCGAATCACGACAATTTAGGTCGTGCCGGCAGCTAGTAAATAACAAGAGGGCGCCTTCGCCATCCCGCAATCATAGGTTTTCCAGACATTCGAGTTCAATTTTGCTCGAATTGCGACGACTTTTGAGCGCGTGCCAGCACCCTGCGGGCGGCTGGCCCACCCTGATGCGTCCATCAACTAGCGCCAAACGGGCCCAAGCGCCAGCCTTGCCGCCTGCGCGCAAAAATGCCGCATGAGTTCCGCCTCTGCTTCCTTGCGGTTACAAAGAGAGTATGGTTTGAACCTCCGAACGTCTCTGGGATTCCCGTCCCGGAGCGGCACGATGTCCTTGCGGCCAAGACCGCATGGAAATGGGAGATACAGAGGGTGATGAGAAAAATCCTTGCTAGCGCCGTCGCGGCGACTGCTTCCTTTGCCAGCGCCGTGGCCTATGCGGCGCAGCCGGTAGAGTGGCAGACCACATTCCAGCCGGCCGCGACCGGCATCATGGAGCAGATCACCTGGTTCGAGCGCTACACGCTGTGGTTCATCGTTCCGATCACGCTCTTCGTCCTGATCCTGCTGGCCTATTGCATCATCAGGTTCCGGGCGAGCGCCAATCCAGTGCCGTCGCGCACCAGCCACAACACGCTGATCGAGGTCGTCTGGACCGTCGGTCCGGTTGTCATCCTGCTGTTCCTGGCCATCCCGTCCTTCCAGCTTCTGACCGCGCAGTATTCGCCCGTCGAGGAGCCGAAGCTGACGATCAAGGCGACGGGCAACCAGTGGAACTGGGATTACGAATACCAGACGGAAGAGCCGCTTTCGTTCAACGCGGCGATGCTCGCCGAGGGTGACCGCGCGGCTGCCGGCAAGGAAGACAAGGGTGCCTATCCGCGCCTTCTCGCCGTCGACAACGAAGTTGTCGTTCCAATTGGTCAGGTCGTTCGCGTGCTGGTCACCGCATCGGACGTGATTCACGCCTTCGCCATGCCGGCCTTCGGCATCAAGGTCGACGCCGTCCCGGGTCGCATCAACGAGACCTGGTTCAAGGCTGACAAGGAAGGCCTGTATTACGGCCAGTGCTCCGAGCTTTGCGGCAAGGACCACGCCTACATGCCGATCGCAATCCGCGTCGTCAGCGACGCACAGTATACGACGTGGCTGGCTGCCGCGAGGACCGACCTGCCGGGTGCCAACAAGGCGCTGATGGCTGAGACGGACGGTGCGGCCAAGGTCGCGGCCGCCGGCAACTGAGCCGCGGCGAAATAGGATCAGGGAACGGAGCGGAACATGGCAGGCGCTGCAGCTCACGACCATCACGACCACAAGCCGAAGGGCTGGGTCCGGTGGGTGTACTCGACCAACCACAAAGATATCGGAACGCTCTACCTGATCTTCGCGATCATGGCAGGCTGCGTCGGCGGCTTCCTGTCCGTCATGATGCGCTGGGAACTGGCTGAGCCGGGTATCCAGATTTTCCACGGCCTGGCCTCGATGGTCTACGGCGTCGAAGGCGACGCTGCGATCGATGCCGGCAAGAGCATGTTCAACGCCTTCACCACGGCCCATGGCCTGGTCATGATCTTCTTCATGGTCATGCCGGCGCTGATCGGTGGCTTCGCCAACTGGATGGTCCCGATCATGATCGGCGCGCCTGACATGGCGTTCCCGCGCATGAACAACATCTCGTTCTGGCTGCTTCCGCCGGCCTTCATCCTGCTCGTCATCTCGGCCTTCATGCCGAGCGCGCCGGGTGCCCACGGCGTGGGTGGCGGCTGGACGATCTATCCGCCGCTCTCGACCTCGGGCCAGCCCGGGCCTGCGATGGATCTCGCGATCCTGTCGCTGCACATTGCCGGCGCCTCGTCGATCCTTGGTGCGATCAACTTCATCACCACGATCTTCAACATGCGCGCTCCGGGCATGACGCTGCACAAGATGCCGCTGTTTGCCTGGTCGGTGCTGATCACCGCCTTCCTGCTGCTGCTGTCGCTGCCGGTTCTGGCTGGTGGCATCACCATGCTCTTGACCGACCGCAATTTCGGCACGGCCTTCTTCGCACCCGAAGGCGGCGGCGACCCGATCCTGTTCCAGCACCTGTTCTGGTTCTTCGGTCACCCCGAGGTGTACATCCTGATCCTGCCGGGCTTCGGCATCGTCAGCCACATCGTCTCGACCTTCTCGCGCAAGCCGATCTTCGGTTACCTCGGCATGGCCTATGCCATGGTCGCCATCGGTGCCGTCGGCTTCGTCGTGTGGGCTCACCACATGTACACCACCGGCATCTCGCTCGACACGCAGCGCTACTTCGTCTTCGCGACGATGGTCATCGCGGTGCCGACGGGCGTGAAGATCTTCTCGTGGATCGCCACCATGTGGGGCGGTTCCATCTCGATGAAGACGCCGATGCTGTGGGCGATCGGCTTCATCTTCCTGTTCACCGTCGGTGGCGTCACAGGCGTGCAGCTGGCCAACGCCGGCCTGGACCGTTCGCTCCACGACACCTACTACGTCGTCGCGCACTTCCACTACGTGCTGTCGCTGGGTGCCGTGTTCGCGATCTTCGCGGCCTGGTACTACTGGTTCCCGAAGATGACAGGCTACATGTACTCGTCGGCCATCGCCAACACGCACTTCTGGGTGACGTTCATTGGCGTGAACCTGGTGTTCTTCCCGCAGCACTTCCTCGGTCTCGCAGGCATGCCGCGCCGCTACATCGACTATCCCGATGCGTATGCCGGCTGGAATGCGGTTTCGTCCTACGGCTCCTACATCTCCGCCGTCGGCGTGCTGATCTTCCTGTTCGGCGTCTTCGAAGCCTTCTCCAAGAAGCGCGTCGCCGGTGCCAGCCCGTGGGGCGAGGGTGCGACCACCCTCGAATGGCAGCTGCCTTCGCCACCGCCCTTCCACCAGTGGGAACAGCTGCCGAAGATCAAGTAAGGCACTGACTGACCTACGAAGCCGCCGGCAAGGCCGGCGGTTTCGGCCAAACGGAACGACTGGACGTAAGTACGCATGGCCCTTGTCCACAACCGGTTTGAAGACCAGACCATCCGCATGTCGGAGGCGACTGCAGGCGATTTCTTCGCCCTGCTGAAGCCACGCGTCATGTCGCTGGTCGTCTTCACGGCATTTGTCGGCATGGTTGCCGCGCCCGTCACCATCAACCCGTTCCTGGCGGTGGTGGCGATCCTCGCGATCGCCATCGGCGCCGGCGCCTCGGGTGCGCTCAACATGTGGTACGACGCGGATATCGACGCCGTCATGACGCGCACCGTCAACCGGCCGGTCCCGGCCGGCAAAGTGACGCCGCACGAGGCGCTGACCTTCGGCCTGGTGCTGTCGGTCCTGTCGGTGATGACGCTGGGCGTCCTCGTCAACTGGCTGTCGGCAGCACTGCTCGCCTTCACCATCTTCTTCTACGCCGTCGTCTACACGATGTGGCTCAAGCGCTGGACGCCTCAGAACATCGTCATCGGTGGCGCGGCCGGTGCGCTGCCGCCGATGATCGGCTGGGCTGCCGTGACGGGCTCGGTGAGCTTCGAGAGCGTCGTGCTCTTCCTCATCACCTTCTTGTGGACGCCGCCGCACTTCTGGGCGCTGGCCCTGTTCAAGTCGCAGGACTATGAGCGTGCCGGCATCCCGATGATGCCCAACGTCGCCGGCGAGGCTTCGACCCGCCGCCAGATCTTCGCCTATTCGCTTCTGCTCGCGCCTGTCGGCGTGGCGCCATGGCTGCTCGGCTACACCACCATCGGCTACGGCGTCGTTTCGCTCGCCCTCGGCATCGGCTTCGTCTGGTATGCCTGGAAGGTGCTGCGCATGCCCGACAGCGACCGGGTGATGAAGCCGGCCAAGGCGCTGTTCGGCTATTCGCTGCTTTACCTGTTCGTGATCTTTGCGGCCTATCTGGCCGACAGCGTTGTCGAGCGTGTCTTCGCGCTTGGAGGTGCATGATGTCTGACGATCACCTGGTGACGCTCACCGACAAGCAGAAGAAGGCACGCCGCAGCCGCAATATCGCCATCGGTCTGGCGCTGGCGGCACTCGTCATCATCTTCTATCTCGCCACCATCGCGAAGTTCGGCCCGGCCATCCTGGACCGGCCGCTATGAGTGACAGCATGCCCAACGAAACGCAGGCCGCCGACGCCAAGAAGCAGCGCTCCAACCGCATGGTTGCCGGCATGTGCATCGCCTTTGTGGGCGGCATGGTCGGCATGGCCTATGCGGCGGTTCCGCTCTACGCCATGTTCTGCCAGATCACCGGCTATGGCGGCACGACGCAGCGCGTCGAGCAGTATTCTGACAAGATCCTGGATCGCACGATCACCGTCCGCTTCGACGCCAATACGTCCGGCGGGCTGCCCTGGGATTTCAAGCCGGTGGCGCGCGACGTCCAGATCAAGATCGGCGAGACGACGCAGATCCAGTACGTGGCCAAGAACATCTTCGACACGCCGACGCAGGGCCGCGCGACGTTCAACGTCACGCCCGATCTCGCCGGCGCCTACTTCAACAAGGTCGAATGCTTCTGCTTCACCGACACCACGCTGAAGCCGGGCGAGACGCTCGACATGCCGGTCGTCTTCTTCGTCGATCCGGAAATCGTCAATGTCCCTGAACTCAAGGACATCAAGACGATCACCTTGTCTTATACCTTTTTCCCGATTGAGGGGGAAAAGCCCGTAGCTGCCGCGCCCAAGGCCGACGGCGAAACCAAAACTATCAATTTCGACGGAAAAGCGGGGGGCTGATATGGCAGACGCACACGCCAAACATCACGATTACCACATCATCGATCCAAGCCCGTGGCCGTTCCTCGGCTCGCTGGGCGCCCTCATCATGGCGTTCGGCGGCGTCGCCTGGATGCAGCACTTGAAGGGCGCCGAGTTCCCGATCTTCGGCTACAACGTCGCGAACGCCAATTACTGGATCTTCGCGATCGGCCTGCTGGTCGTGCTCTACACGATGTTCGGCTGGTGGTCGGATACCATCAAGGAAGGCAACGAAGGGCATCACACGCGCGTCGTGTCGCTGCACCTGCGCTACGGCATGATCATGTTCATCGCCTCCGAGGTGATGTTCTTCGTCGCCTGGTTCTGGGCCTTCTTCGATGCCAGCCTGTTCCCGGGCGAGGCCACGCAGGTCATGCGCACGGAGTTCACCGGCGGCGTGTGGCCGCCCAAGGGCATCGAGATCCTCGATCCTTTCCATCTGCCCCTCTACAACACCATCATCCTGCTGCTGTCGGGTACGGCGGTGACCTGGGCGCATCACGCTTTGCTGCACGATGACCGCAAGGGCCTCGTCAACGGCCTCGCGCTCACCGTCGGGCTTGGTGTCCTGTTCTCGTTCGTTCAGGCCTACGAGTACATCCACGCTCCGTTCGCGTTCAAGGATTCGATCTACGGCGCGACCTTCTTCATGGCGACGGGCTTCCACGGCTTCCACGTCATCATCGGCACGATCTTCCTGCTGGTGTGCCTGTTCCGTGCGATGGCCGGCGGCTTCACGTCGAAGCAGCATTTCGGCTTCGAGGCGGCCGCCTGGTACTGGCACTTCGTCGACGTGGTGTGGCTGTTCCTGTTCACCGCGATCTACATCTGGGGTTCGGTCGGCGGCACCATCGCTGTCCACTAAGTCCGGGACGTTTCGAGCAAGGCGGTCGCGGCAACGCGGCCGCCTTCTCTTTTTGGGCGCTTTCTTGCGTCAAGCATCCGGGATGCTGACCGGTCGCTTCGCTCTTCCTTTTCTTGCCCTGTTCGCGTCCGCGTCGATGGCCCGTGCCGAGGCCGTCGACCTGGTGCGGGTCGACAAGTCGGAGCGGCGGCTGGAGCTGCTCTCCGGCGACAAGGTCGTGCGCAGCTATGCGGTAGCGCTGGGTGCAAACCCGGTCGGCCACAAGCGCCAGGAAGGCGACGAGCGCACGCCGGAGGGGCGCTACGTGCTCGACTGGCGCAACCCCGAAAGCGCCTTCACCAAGTCGATCCACATCTCCTATCCCGACGCCAACGACAAGGCTGCGGCAAAGAGGGCAGGTGTCGATCCCGGCGGAATGATTATGATCCACGGTCAGTCAAAAGGTTTCGGCTGGTGGTCCTGGCTGATGCAGATGTTCGACTGGACGAATGGCTGTATCGCCGTTACCGACGAGGACATGGCGGAGATCTGGAAGATGGTCGAAAACGGCACTCCCATCGAGATAAATCCATGAGTGAAGACAAGGCGATCTGGCCGCCGGTCGAGCCCGTGGCGGCGGGTCTCAAGGGGCGCTGCCCGCGTTGCGGCGAAGGCAGGCTGTTTTCGGGCTTCCTGACCGTCGCCAAGCAATGCGGCGTATGCCGCCTCGACTATTCCTTTGCCGATGCCGGGGACGGTCCCGCTGTCTTCGTCATCCTGATCATCGGTTTCGTCGTCGTCGGTCTGGCGCTCTGGATGGAGGTGACGCTGTCGCCGCCGCTGTGGCTGCATCTGCTCTTGTGGATACCGCTGACGCTCGTGCTCAGCCTCGGCTCGCTTCGCTTGATCAAGGGCGTGCTGATCACCCTGCAATACCGCAACAAGGCTGCCGAAGGGCGTTTGGACAAGGGCCAATGATCGAACAGAATACCTTGCCTGCACCGGCGCGCCGCTCCGGCCGCGTTCTGATGCTCGTGCTCGGCACGATCGCCTTTGCGCTGCTGATCGGGCTCGGCAGCTGGCAGGTCGAGCGCCTGAACTGGAAAGAGGGGCTGATCGCCCAGATCAACGAGCGCACGCAGATGCAGCCGCTGCGGCTGGCTGAAATGGAAGTGAAGTACCGTGCCACCGGCGATGTCGACTATTGGCCGGTGACGCTTTCGGGAACCTTCGAGCACACCGGCGAACGGCATTTCCTCGCCACCTGGGAAGGCCAGTCCGGCTTCTACGTCTATACCCCGCTCAAGCTGGACGACGGCCGCTTCGTCATGGTGAACCGCGGCTTCGTTCCCTATGATTTCAAGGATGCGGCCAAGCGGCCGGTGGGCCAGGTCACCGGCCCCGTCAGCATCACCGGCCTGGCGCGCAATCCGCTGGCGGGCAAGCCAGGCTCGCTGGTGCCGGACAACGACCTGGCAAAGAACGTCTTCTACTGGAAGGACCTCGGCGTCATGGCGGCGACTGCGGGCCTGCCGGCGGATGCGGCCGTGGTGCCGTTCTTCGTCGATGCCGACAAGACGCCGAACCCGGGCGGCCTTCCGGTGGGCGGCGTCACCATGGTCGATATGCCGAACAACCACCTGCAATATGCGGTCACCTGGTACGGCTTGGCGGCGGCACTGCTGGGCGTCATGGGCTTCTGGTTGCTGCGGCGGCCGGAAAGCAAATGACAGCACCTGCCGGCCTTGACAGCACAGGGTCGCAGACATCATTTCGGCACGGAACGAAGAACCGGATCACATGCTCCAGACCTCTGCCAAACCGCCCCTGACCATCAGGCTCTGCCAGCCGCGCGGCTTTTGCGCCGGCGTCGACCGCGCCATCCAGATCGTCGTGCTGGCGCTCAAGAAATACGGCGCGCCCGTCTATGTGCGCCACGAGATCGTGCACAATCGCTACGTCGTCGAGGGGTTGCAGAACCTGGGTGCCGTTTTCATCGAGGAACTGAGCGAAATCCCCGACGAGCATCACGATGCGCCTGTCGTGTTCTCCGCCCATGGCGTGCCGAAGTCGGTGCCGGCGGATGCCGTGGCGCGCAACCTGTTCTATCTCGATGCGACCTGTCCGCTGGTCTCCAAGGTGCACAAGCAGGCGATGCGCCACCAGCGCAAGGGACGCCACGTGCTGCTGATCGGCCATGCCGGGCACCCGGAGGTGATCGGCACCATGGGCCAGCTGGACGATGGCGCGGTCACGCTGATCGAAACCGAGGCCGACGTCCGCAACTTCACGCCTGCCGATCCTGAGGCGCTCGGCTTCGTCACCCAGACGACTCTGTCGGTGGAAGACACCGCGGGCATCCTGAAGGCGCTGCAGGAGAAGTTCCCGGCCTTGCAGGCGCCCGCCGCCGAATCGATCTGCTACGCCACGACCAACCGCCAGGATGCGGTCAAGGAAACGGCGCCGGGCGCCGATCTCTATCTCGTCGTCGGCGCGCCCAATTCGTCCAATTCGCGCCGCCTCGTCGAAGTCGCCGAGCGGGCAGGGGCCAGGATGTCGCTGCTGGTCCAGCGCGCGTCGGAGATCCCGTGGAACGACATCGGCGGCATCGCTACGCTGGGCCTGTCGGCGGGCGCTTCGGCACCGGAGATCATCGTCGACGAGATCATCAACGCCTTCCGCGAGCGCTTCGAGGTGAACGTGGAACTTGCCATCACGGCGACCGAGACGGAGGACTTCCCTGTGATGCGGGTATTGCGCGACGTCGAGCTGACGCCGGCCGACATGGCCTTTGTCAACGGTAACGGCTGATGGCTGTCTATACCGATGTCGGCGAGGGCGAACTCGAGGCGTTCCTGCGCAACTATCCGGTCGGCGACCTGCTGTCCTACAAGGGCATCGCCGAGGGGACCGAGAACACCAACTTCCTGCTGCACACGACGACAGGCTCCTACATCCTGACGCTCTACGAAAAGCGCGTCGAGAAGTCCGACCTGCCGTTCTTCCTCGGCCTGATGCAGCACCTCGCCCACAAGGGCATTTCCTGCCCGCTGCCGGTGGACGGCAAGGACGGCAACGTCATCGGCACGCTGGCCGGCCGTCCCGCCGTCATCATCACCTTCCTGGAAGGCATGTGGCTGCGCCGGCCCCAGGTCGTGCATTGCCGCGAGGTCGGCCGGGCGCTGGCCGAACTGCATGTCGCCGGCAAGGATTTTGCGATGACGCGGCCGAACGCGCTCGCCATCGACGGCTGGCGCAAGCTCTGGGACGCCGCGCACCCGCGCGCCGACGAGGTCGAGCCGGGCCTTGCCAAAGAGGTCGATGCCGACTTTGCCGAGTTCGAGAAGAACTGGCCGAAGGATCTGCCCTCCGGCGTCATCCACGCCGACCTGTTTCCCGACAACGTTTTTTTCCTCGGTGACAGGCTGTCGGGCCTGATCGACTTCTATTTCGCCTGCAACGACCTCTACGCCTACGATCTCGCCACCTGCCTCAACGCCTGGTGCTTCGAGAAGGATTTTTCCTTCAACCTGACCAAGGGCACGGCGCTGCTGGACGGCTACCAGAGCGTCCGGCCGCTGAGCGAGGACGAGAAGGCGGCGCTGCCCATCCTGGCGCGCGGCTCGGCCCTGCGCTTCATGCTGACCAGGCTGTATGACTGGCTGACGGTGCCGGATGGCGGGCTGGTGATGAAGCGCGATCCTTCGGAATACATACGCCGTATGCGCTTCCACAGGACGATCAAGTCCGCCCAGGAATACGGACTGAAATGAAGCAAGTTGAAATTTTCACCGATGGCGCCTGCTCGGGCAATCCGGGTCCGGGCGGTTGGGGCGCGATCATGCGCTACAAGGCCAAGGTCAAGGAGCTGTCGGGCGGCGAGGCCGAGACCACCAACAACCGCATGGAGCTGCTGGCTGCCATCTCCGCGCTGAACTCCCTCAAGGAGCCGTGCGAGATCGACCTGCACACCGACAGCAAATACGTCATGGACGGGATCTCGAAGTGGATCCACGGCTGGAAGAAGAACGGCTGGAAGACCGCCGACAAGAAGCCGGTCAAGAACGGCGAGCTGTGGCAGGCGCTGGACGAGGCCAACAGGCGCCACAAGGTGACCTGGCACTGGGTCAAGGGCCATGCCGGCCATCCCGAGAACGAACGCGCCGACGAACTGGCACGCGAGGGCATGGCGCCGTTCAAGAACGGCCGCAGAGTTTAGGCTTGGACTTCTGCCATGCCTGAGTGGGGCGCGCCGCCTGAAGGCAGCGCGCCATTTTCATGTCACAGCTGTTCGAGAATGCGGGCCGCGCCCGAATCGACCGCCTGGCCGGGCGTGCCTTCGAGGTTGAGCTGGGCGACCTTGCCGTCTTCGACGATCATCGAATAGCGCTTCGAGCGCAGGCCCATGCCGGCTGCCGACAGATCCAAGTCGAGGCCGATCGCGCGGGCGAAATCGCCGCTGCCGTCGGCGAGGAACTGCACCTTGCCTTCGCCACCGCTGAACCGCGCCCAGGCGCCCATGACATGCACGTCGTTGACCGAGACCACCGCGATGGTGTCGACGCCGCGCGCGACGATGGCGTCATGGTTCTCGACGTAGCCGGGCAGGTGATTGTTGCTGCAGGTGGGCGTGAAGGCACCTGGCACCGCAAACAGCACGACCTTCTTGCCGGCGAAGATTTCTTCGGTGGTGAGATTCCTGGCGCCGTCGGCGGTCATCGTCTTGAAGGTGGCGCTGGGCAGCTTGTCGCCGATCGAAATGGTCATGTCGGTCCTCGTGGCAATGTGATTGAAGTCGGGTAGACCCCAGGGATCCACTAGCGCAGATGCTTCGGATATCCAATGGCCGGCGGTTCGCCGAGGGGTTCAGGGGTAGGCGAGGTATCCTTCCACCGCACCGCCGGAACTGGTCAGGGTGTAGGGGATACCCTTCCCGGCGGGCTTTGTCGCAGGCCGGTCGATCACCTTGAGCGAGAAGGTGAGCTTGCCTGCTTGCTCATGCCGCTCTGGCGTGCCGAACTGGTAGCCGTCAACGCCGGCAAGGAATAGATCGATGCCTTCGGGGTCGCCGGGCGCGATTGCCTCGATCGAGATTGTTTCGCCCTGAGCGGGCGACAGGGTGGCGCCGAAATCGGGCTGGGCGCCCGACGGGAGCGCGGCAAGTGCTGCCGTCACCAGCGCGGCATCGCCGGCATTGGCGGGATCTGCGGCAGGGTCGATCTCCAGTCGCGCCTGTACCGGCACGCAGATGGTCTCGCAGATGCCGAGAAACACGTCGGCCTTGATTGCTGTCGGCTCGCCCGGTGCCGGGACGGTGAAGTTGACCGGCAGACGGACCGGGAAGTCGTAGCCGGCCCATTTGGCGTAGCCGTCGTCGTGGCGCTGGGGGGCGGGATACGAGATCTCGGCTCCCGAGACATTGCTGCTGGCCGACAGGTCGATCTGCGGCGGCACGCCGGAATTGCCGGGGTCGCGCCAATAGGTTTTCCAGCCGGGCTTGAGCTCGATGTCGAGCACGCCCTGGAGCTTGCCCGAGGCGTCGGGCTGACCGGTCGTCACCAGCCGGAACCGGCCGCCGTCGGTCTCGAACCAGGCGGACGACGATGCATGGGCGGGGCCAGCGGCCAGAGAAACGGTGCCGAGGCAGAGGGCGAGCGGGAGCGTGAATTTCATGGCGGTGATTTGATAGCCTCCGTCGGTCCGCGCAACATGCCTTTGGGTCACGTCGCCATCATATTTGCGTGACGCCGTGGGCCAAAGGTGAGCGCGTAGTCCCCTTGAGCCATCTTTCAAGACAGCGGGAAACGCGTTACCCTTGGCTATGGACCTCTTACGCCAGAAAAAAGGCGCATCGCAGCGCGGTTTTCTCGATGACCAGTTCCTCATTGCCATGCCCGGCATGAAGGACGACAGGTTCTCGCGCGCCGTCATCTACATCTGCGCCCATAGCGACGAGGGCGCCATGGGCCTGATCATCAACCAGGTCCAGCCGCTGCTCTTTCCCGATCTCCTGGTCCAGCTTGGCATTCTCGACGAACAGGAGGCGATCCGGCTGCCGATGAAGGCCAAGGACTTCATCGTCCGCAATGGCGGGCCGGTCGACCGCAGCCGTGGCTTCGTGCTGCACAGCGACGACTACAAGGTCGAGTCCTCGCTGCCGGTCTCGGACGAGATCTGCCTGACGGCAACCGTCGATATCCTGCGCGCGATATCCGCAGGCCGCGGGCCGCGCCATGCGCTGATGGCGCTTGGCTATTCAGGCTGGGGTGCGGGCCAGCTCGAAAGCGAGATCGCCGAGAATGGCTGGCTGACCTGCCCGGCGACGTCGGAGCTTTTGTTCGACGCCGACATCGACCGCAAATATGACCGCATCCTGGCGACGCTCGGCATCGACTTGGCGCGATTGAGCACGGCAGCCGGTCACGCCTGAGCGAGCGGGTACTGTTCCTTCAGCATCTTGAGCGCCTGGTCGCCCGGTATCGGCGCGCCGAACATGAAGCTCTGCACATATTCGCAGCCCATCTGGCGCAGCTCCAGCGCGTCGCTTTCGTCGGAGATGCCTTCGGCGACGACCGACAGCCCCAGTTCGTGAGCCATGTTGACCATCGACTTGATCAGCACCGCGCGCTTGGGCGAGGTGTCGTCGACGAAGCTCTTATCGATCTTGATGGTGTCGAAGGGGAAGCGGGTCAGGTAGGCGAGGGATGAGTAGCCGGTGCCGAAATCGTCGAGCGACAGGCCGATGCCAAGCTGCTTCAGCTTGGTCAGCACGTGGTTGGTCTGCTCGGGATTGTCCATGACCAGCGATTCGGTGAGTTCGAGGCGGAAGCAGCGCGGCTTGAGGTTGGCCCGCGCGATGACCGACCGGACGTCGCTGACGAGGTCGCGGCGGATCAGCTGACGGCTCGACAGGTTGACCGAGACGGAGAGCGGGGCGTCGTTGATCTGCTTCTGCCAGTCGGCGAGGTCGTCGGCCGCGCGCTGCATGGCAAACAGGCCAAGCTGGACGATCAGGCCGCAGCTCTCGGCCACCGGAATGAAGTCGCCCGGCGGGATCATGCCGCGGCGCGGGTGGTCCCACCTGAGCAATGCCTCGAAGCCGGCGACGGTGCCATCCTCGAGCCGCACGATCGGCTGGTAGGCTAGCGTGAACTCCTTGCGCTCGATGGCGCGGCGGAGATCCGATTCGAGCTGCAGGCGGTCGGTGCCGACGGTGCGGAAGGCCGGGCGGAACGGTTCGATGCGGTCGCCGCCGAAGCGCTTGGCCTGGTGCATGGCAAGCTCGGCGTCCTTGACCATGTCCTCGGCCGAGGCCTGGGCGGTGGTCCAGGTGATCAGGCCGACGGAGGCGGTGAGCACGATCTCGCGCTTGGCGAAGGTGATCGGTGCCTTGATCGCCTGCTTGATGGCGTCGGCGACGGCGGCGATGCGGGTGGGGTCCTGCTCCGACAGCAGCATCAGGGCGAACTGGTCGCCGGCGAAGCGCGACAGCGAGTCCTTCGGCTTGAGCAGGCGGTGCAGGCGCCGCGCGATGGTCAGCAGGATCGTGTCGCCGGCGGAGATGCCGAGGCCGTCATTGACCAGCTTGAAGCGGTCGATGTCGATGACGAAGACCGACGGCCGCACCTTTTCCTCGGTGCGGGCGATAGAGATGATCGCCTCGAGCCGGTTCATGTACAGTTCGCGATTGGGTAGGCCGGTCAGGTTGTCGTGCACGGCGTCGTGCAGGAGCCGCTCTTCCGATTTTTTCTGCTCGGTGACGTCGACCATCGTGCCGACGCAGCGGATCACTTCGCCATCGGAGCCGATCACCGGCCGCGCCCTGAGCGAGAACCAGTGATAGTGGCCGTCGGCGCCACGCAGGCGGAAACTTTGCGACACCCGGCCCCGGCGGTGCTCCAGCACGACGTCGAGCGTCGTCCGGAACGTGTCGCGGTCGTCGGAATGCAGCACGGGCAGCCAGTTGCGCGCGGCGCCGCCAAGGCTGTTGGGTGCCAGGCCCAGCTGGATCGATACGTCGGGGCGGGTGACGACGCGGTCGCGCAGCACGTCCCAGTCCCAGACGATGTCGCCGGAGCCCGAAATCGCCAGGGCCTGCCGCTCCATGTCGCTGAACAGGCCCTGATGCGCCCCGCCGCCGGCGAAGGCATGCTGCATGACGGTGAAGCCGATGAGCAGGATGATGAGGATCAGGCCGCCGCCGAGGGCGGGCTGGACGATGTCGTTGTCGAGCACGCCGGTGATCGCCATCCATGAGCCGCTCAGCCAGATCAGGACCATCGCCCAACTGGGAACCAGCATGATGGCACGGTCGTAGCCGCGGATGCTGAGATAGACGATCAGCCCGAGGCCGGTCAGCGCGGTCGCGGCGAAGGAAATGCGCGCGATGCCGGCGGCGACGGCGGGATCGATGATGGCGACGCCGGCGATCAGCAGCAGGCCGATGATCCAGACGAAGGCGCCGTAGCTGAAATGGCCATGCCAGCGGTTGAGGTTAAGATAGGCGAACAGGAAGACGACGAAGGTTCCAGCCAGCGCCACCTCGGTTCCCGCCCGCCATATCTGCTCGTTGCCGGGCGAGACCTCGATGACCTTGTTGAGGAAGCCGAAATCGACGCAGATGTAGGCGAGCACCGCCCAGGCGAGTGCGGCGGTCGCCGGGAACATCGAGGTTCCCTTGACGACGAACAGGATGGTCAGGAACAGCGCCAGCAGGCCGGCGATGCCGATGACGATGCCGCGGAACAGCGTGTAGGAATTGACCGTGTCCTTGTAGGCCTCCGGTTCCCACAGATAGACCTGCGGCAGCTTGGGCGAGGCGAGTTCGGCGATGAAGGTCACCACCGAGTTCGGGTTGAGCGTGACCAGGAACACGTCGGCGTCGGGGCTGGCCTGGCGGTCAAGCGCAAAGCCCTCGCTCGGCGTGATGGCGGCGATGCGGCTCGAGCCGAGGTCGGGCCAGAACACGCCGGAGCCGACAAGCCGGAAATGCGGCGCGACGATCAGGCGGTCGATGACCTGGTCGGTGGTGTTGGCAAGCGCGAAGACCGCCCAGTCGCCGGACGAGCGCTTGTCGTTGGCCTCGACCTCGATGCGGCGCACGATGCCGTCGAGGCCTGGTGCTGTCGAAACCTGGAAGTTCTCGCCCTGATTCCGGTAGATTTCGACGGCGCCCGAGAGGTTGAGCGCGACGTCGTCGCGGGAGATCTTGATCGGTTCCACGGCGAGTGCCTGCGATACCGCGCAGACACTGGCGATCATGGAAACGACGAGCGCAAACAAGGGCGCCAGCAGGAAATGCTTCGACAAGTTCAGGCCTTCATGGTGACAGCTTGCGGGTCGTCCGCGATCAGTGCGTAGAGATAGTGGTCGTGCCATTCGCCGTTGATCCTGAGATAGGATCGCAAAAGTCCTTCGCGCCGGAATCCGGCTTTTTCAAGCACGCGGACAGAGCGCGCATTGTCGGGGATACAGGCAGCCTCGATCCGGTGCAACCGGAGCGTATCGAAAGCATGCCGGACCACAAGCCTGACGGCATCGACCATGAAGCCCTGGCCGGCGTAGCGCTCGCCGATCCAGTAGCCGATATGCCCGGTCTGGGCGACGCCGTAGCGAATGTTGCCGAGCGTGATGCCGCCGACGAGCTTGCCGCTCGAATTTTCGTAGATGAAGAAGGCGAGCGCCGTGCCCTGGATGAATTCGTCCTTGTAGCGCGAGAGGCGGACGCGCCAGGCCGAGCGATCCAACTCGTCGGGTGCCCAGCGCGGCTCCCAGGGCTCCAGGAACGAACGGCTTTCAGCCCTGAGCGCCACCCACTCGTGGTAGTCGCGCCAGGTCGGCAGCCGCAGGCTGACGCGTTCGCCCTTCAGAGCCGGGGTGTCGCGGCGAAAGAGCGAGAACGACAACATGCGAGTTTAGGCTGGTTAGACGGCGAGCTTGCGCGCAGTCGCCTGTGCACCCGGCAGCGCGTCGAGGATCGATTCGTAGGGCGCGAGCGTTCCGACCGGTCCAACCGCCGTGATCGTCGGTCGGGTGGAGAACAGGCGGGCCGACAGGTCGGTCAGGCGCTCGACGGTGAGGGCCGACAGCCGCTCCATCAGCTCTTCCTTGGCGATCGGGCGACCGAACAGCAGAAGCTGGCGGGCAATCTGCGACGCGCGGCTGGAGCAGCTCTCGGCCGACATGATCAGGCCGGCGCGGTACTGGGCGCGGGCACGGTCGAGTTCTTCCAGCAGGATGCTGTCGCCGGCCTTCTGCAACTCGCCGATGATGACGGGCAGCAGTTCGGCGATGTCGCTCTGACCGGTCGCGGCGTGGACGCCGAAGATGCCGGTGTCGGAGAAGCCCCAGTGGAAGGCATAGACCGAGTAGCAAAGGCCGCGCTTTTCGCGCACTTCCTGGAACAGGCGTGACGACATGCCGCCGCCGAGGATCATCGACAGCACCTGCGAGGCGTAGAAGTCGCGGACATGATAGGCGCGGCCCTCGAAGCCGAGCACGATCTGCGCGTCCATCAGGTCGCGGTCTTCGCGGAAGTCGCCGCCGACATACTGCGCGTATTGCGGAATGGCGCTTTCGGCCTTGGAGCGGAAATTGCCGAGCCGCTTTTCGACGTGGCGGACGAATTCGTCATGCTTGACGTCGCCGGCAGCCACCACGACCATGCGTTCGGCGCCATATTGGCGCTGCATGAAGTCGTGAAGCTGGGCCGAGGTGAAGGACTGCACCGTCTCGGGCGTGCCGAGGATCGAGCGGCCGATCGTCTGGTGGCGAAACGCGGTTTCGGTGAAGCGGTCGAAGACGATGTCGTCCGGCGTGTCGTGCGCGGCGCCGATCTCCTGCAGGATGACATGCTGTTCGCGCTCGAGTTCGTCAGGATCGAATTCGGAATCCTGGAGGATGTCGGACAGGATGTCGACCGCCAGCGGCACGTCGTCGGCCAGCACGCGGGCATAGAAGGACGTCGTCTCGACCGAGGTGGCGGCGTTGATTTCGCCGCCGACATTTTCGATCTGCGAGGCGATCTGGAAGGCGGTGCGGTTCTTGGTGCCCTTGAACGCCATGTGCTCGAGCAGGTGAGCCATGCCGTGCTCGTCGTCGCGCTCGTTGCGCGCGCCCGACTTGACCCAGGTACCGAGAGCTACAGTCTCTACGCTTGGAAGTGTTTCAGTGGCCACTGTCAGGCCGTTCGACAGACGGCTTACCTCAACACTCATATTAAGCGTACTCCCTAACCCGCCGCTCGTGTGCGGCGGCTAATGTAATCTTCCACCATTTTTATCTCTGATGGAAGTACCGTGAACTTTTCCTTACGTTCCATCAGCCCCGACAGCCATTTTGGCAGGGCGGGCTCGATGCCGCAGGCGGCATTCACCGCGGCCGGGAATTTTGCCGGGTGGGCGGTGGCCAGCACCACCATTGGAACGTCGCTCCCGGGAAGCCCCGAGGCGACGTGGAAAGCGGTTGCGGTGTGCGGATCGAGCAGGTAGCCGCTGGCTTCGAGCGTCGTGCGGATGGTCGCGGCCGTCTCGTCCATGCTGGCGCGGCCGGCGCCGAATTCGCCGCGGATGCCGGCCAGAGCCTTTGCCTCGATGGTGAAGGCGCCGGATTGCTTGAGGCTTGCCATGTAGCGCCGGACGACTGCCGGGTCGCGGTCGGAGGCCTCGAACAGCAGCCGTTCGAAGTTCGACGACACCTGGATGTCCATCGACGGCGAGGTCGTGGCGACCACGCCGGTCTGGCGGTACTCGCCGCTCTGCAGCGTGCGGGCGAGGATGTCGTTGTCGTTGGTCGCGATCACCAGCTGGTCGATCGGCAGGCCCATGCGCTTGGCGGCGTAGCCGGCGAAGATGTCGCCGAAATTGCCTGTCGGCACGGTGAAGGACACCGGACGGTCGGGCGCGCCGAGCGAGATGGCCGAGGAGAAGTAGTAGACAATCTGGGCCATGATGCGGGCCCAGTTGATCGAGTTCACGCCCGACAGCTGCACCCGGTCGCGGAAGCCGTGGTCGTTGAACATGTCCTTCACCAGGCCCTGGCAGTCGTCGAAGTTTCCTTCGATCGACAGGGCGTGCACGTTGGCGGCCGTGGAGGTCGTCATCTGGCGCTGCTGCACCGGCGAGACGCGGCCATGCGGGAACAGGATGAAGATGTCGGTCCGCTCGCGCCCGGCAAAGGCCTCGATGGCGGCGCCGCCGGTGTCGCCGGAGGTGGCGCCGACGATGGTCGCGTGCTGGCCGCGTTCGGCGAGCACATGGTCCATCAGGCGTGCCAGCAGTTGCATGGCGACGTCCTTGAAGGCGAGCGTCGGGCCGTGGAACAGCTCTAGCACGAAGCTGTTGGCGCCGGTCTGGACCAGCGGGCAGACGGCGTCGTGCCGGAAGGTGGAATAGGCCTCGCGCACCAGGCGCTCGAAGACGTCCTGCTTGATCTCGCCGCCGAGGAATGGCGTCAGGATGCGGATTGCCAGGTCGGCATAGCCGAGACCGCGCATGGCGCGGATTTCGGCAGCGCTGAAGGTGGGCCATGTCGCCGGGAGATAGAGGCCGCCGTCGCGGGCCAGGCCAGCCAGAACTGCATCGGAAAATCCAAGCGTGGGCGCTTCCCCACGGGTACTCACATAGTGCATATCTATCCGTTCCAACGCGCAGCGACCTGCCGGTGATCGGCGGGACGGGGAAAACTGCGCTCCATCAGTCGCATTTTTGCCGCGCGGTTGATATAGAACGACTGCTTTGCGAGAGGGAAGTGCAGTTCATGGTGTTTCGTTTGATCGACGGCCGTTTTCTGACGGCTTTGGCGACCGCAGGCTTTATGCTCGCCGTCACGGGCTGCCAATCGGGCGGCAGCGGCGGCTTTTTCAGCCCTCCCGCCCCGAAGGACCCCAAGGAGATTGCCGCCGAGGAAGGCAAGATCCTGGCCAGCGAGCTGCTTGCTTACTGCCCGAATGTCACGCTTCGCGACGGCACGGCCTTCTTCAACAGCTACGCCAAGGGCGGCCAGGATGACGCGACCAAGCTGGTCCACCAGTCGGCGATCACCGACGTCACCCGCAGCTGCACGCGCGCCGACGGCCAGATGACGATCAAGGTCGGCGTTGCCGGCAAGGTCGTGGTCGGCCCGGCCGGCGGTGCCGGCACGGTCAACATGCCGATCCGCATCGCCGTGATCCGCGGCGAGGAGGTGCTCTATTCGCAGCTCCACAAGAACGTGGTGCAGGTGTCCGATCCGTCCACCGCGACCCAGTTCGTCTTCACCGACGCCAATGTCGTGATCCCGGTTCCGACCGCGCGCGACATCCAGATCTATGCGGGCTTCGACGAGGGGCCGGCCAAGAAGAAGCCCCAGTAAGGCAAGGCCTCCAGGGCAGCGTCTTCAGGCATCAAGCGCCGGCGTTTCGCCGGCGCTTTTGCGTTCAGGCGTGCTCGGACCACATGCTGAGTGCGGCGAGCACGCCGCCGAGGTCGGCCCAGCGCCGAATCACCGTCTCGGCGCCTGCCTCGGTCAGCATGTCGGCATGGCCGGGATAGCTGTGCGCGCCGCCGGTGAAGCCGATGACGCGCATGCCGGCCGCGGCAGCGGCGGAGATGCCGTGCACCGAATCCTCGATGACGAAGGTCTTGGCCGGATCGGCGCCGTAGGTGCTTGCGGCGTGCAGGAAGACATCCGGCGCCGGCTTCGGCTTCTTGCTCGGCGTTTCCAGCGCCGAGAAGATGCGGCCCTTGAACAGCGGCAGGATGCGCGTGCGTTCGAGCATCATCTCGATGCGCTCGGTGGTCGAGTTGGAGCAGATGCAGCGCGGCGCGGTCACCGCGGCGACCGCCTCGTGCACGCCGTCGATGGCGCGCACGTCGTTCTTGAGGCGCCGGTCGACCAGTTCCTCGGCCTGGCTGATGAGCGAGGCCTGGAAGGGGATGGCCGCCTTCTCCTCGATCTTCAGCATGATGTCCTTGAAGGTCAGGCCGGCATAGCTCTCGGCGATCTCCTCGGCGGTGATTTCGAAGCCGGCTGCGGTCAGCAGTTCCGCTTCGATGCGCGCGGCGATGATTTCGGAATCGACGAGCACGCCGTCGCAATCGAATATCACTAGTTCTGGCTGGGTCATGACGGTCCGGGAAACTGGGGCGGCGCCGGGGCGCAGGCCGAAAAGCTCAAGGCGCGGCGATTACACCATTCTGCGCCGAACCGCAAATTGCCGGGGCCGCTTCACCAATTGTTTACGCTGATCGGTAACCATAACGGTGAGTAAACAGTAACGCGTCATCCCGGGTATCAGAATGTCAGCAGTGCGTCCTCTCGACCAGCTTTCCCGCACTCCCCAACAGTCGGAATGGCTCGACACCATCATCAAGGGTGATTGCGTGGCGGCGCTCGACAAGCTGCCGGCCAACTCCGTCGACATCATCTTTGCCGACCCGCCCTACAACCTGCAGCTCGACGGCGACCTGCATCGCCCCGACCAGTCGAAGGTCGACGCGGTCGACGACCATTGGGACCAGTTCGAGAGCTTCGCCGCCTATGACGCCTTCACCCGCGCCTGGCTGCTTGCCGCCCGCCGCGTGCTGAAGCCGAACGGCACAATCTGGGTCATCGGCTCGTATCACAACATTTTCCGCGTCGGCGCGACGATGCAGGACCTCGGCTTCTGGATCCTGAACGACGTCGTCTGGCGCAAGACCAACCCGATGCCGAATTTCCGCGGACGCCGTTTCCAGAACGCGCATGAAACGATGATCTGGGCCTCGCGCGACCAGAAGGGCAAGAACTACACCTTCAACTACGATGCGATGAAGGCGTCGAACGACGACGTCCAGATGCGCTCGGACTGGCTGTTTCCGATCTGCACCGGCGGCGAGCGCCTGAAGGACGAGGCCGGCAACAAGCTGCATCCGACGCAGAAGCCGGAGGCGCTGCTGGCCCGCATCATGATGGCCTCGACCAAGCCCGGCGACGTGGTCCTCGACCCGTTCTTCGGCTCGGGCACGACGGGTGCCGTGGCCAAGCGCCTCGGCCGCCACTTCGTCGGCATCGAACGCGAGCAGGCCTATATCGACGCCGCCAACGAGCGCATCGCTTCGGTGCGTCCGCTCGAAGGCCCGGCACTCACCGTGCTCACCGGCAAGCGCGCCGAGCCGCGGGTCGCTTTCGGCAGCCTGCTCGACATGGGCCTGCTGGCGCCCGGCGCCACGCTGTACGATGCCAAGAAGCGCTGGGCGGCCAAGGTTCGTGCCGACGGCACGCTGGCGATCGGTGACACCGCCGGCTCGATCCACCGCGTCGGTGCGTCGGTCCAAGGGCTCGACGCCTGCAACGGCTGGACCTTCTGGCACTACGAACGCGCCGGCGGCCTGACCCAGATCGACGAGTTGCGCCGCATCGTCCGCGTCGGCATGGAAAAGGCGGGAGCCTGATCGATCAGTCTCGCGCCGGACAAACCGGCGCGCAGGCTTCATCGACACCCCGTTCTGGACCTTCAGAGCCCGGTTCGGGCCTGCGATAAGAATTGAATTCCGGCAGCCAATCTAGCCAGTCCGGATTCGTCGATCGGCCGGTTTCCAGTCACCGTCCGATCCCGAGACGCTCGAGGTCCGCCTCGAGCGTTTTCGCATTTGTGAACAGCACTGCCTGCCAGCCGGCCTCGATGGCGGCGTTCACGTTCTTCTGGCTGTCGTCGATGAACAGCGAAGCTTTCGGGTCGAGGCCGAAGGTCGCGACATGCAGATCGTAGATGCGGCGGTCGGGCTTGATCAGGCCGACGTCGCCCGACACGGTCACGCCGCGCGGCGTTTCGAGGAACGGGAAACGGCCGCGTGCTTCGCGGAAGGTGTCCGAGGCCCAGTTGGTCAGCATGGTGACGTCGTGGCCGGCGGCGACGAGGCTCTCCATCAAGGCAACGCTGTCCTCGTAGTGGTGCGGCACCATTTCGTGCCAGTTCTGGCGGAAGGCGCGGATGTTGTTTTCGTGCTCGGGGAAATCGGCGACCAGCAGCGCCTCGGCTTCTTCCCAGGTCCGGCCGCGATCCTGCTCGATGTTCCATTCGCTGGTGCAGACATTGTCGAAGAACCAGCGGCGCTGGGCGGCGTCGGGGATGATGCTGCTGAAGGGGATGTCCGGGTCGTAGTGGATCAGCACCTTGCCGATGTCGTAGACGATGTGGCGGATCTCGCTCATGGCTCCCCTAGCGTGTTCGTTTAGTTGCGCCCGGTATGGCAGCTTCGATGACTTTTTTCATGACGGTTGGCAAGGCTTCGCCATTGAGCGCGGCCGCGGCCGACCAGAAGTGCCCCTGGGGTGGCGCGCTTGGCGGCACCTCGGCGCGATAGACTTCGAGGTCGAGCGAAAAATGGGTGAAGACATGGGCGATGCTGCCGGCACGCCGCCAACTGGCGGGGAAGGGGGCACTGGCGGCGCCTGTCGCGCCGTCGATCCGCGAGGTCCAGCCCGTCGTCGGCACCTCGGTCATGCCGCCCAGAAGGCCCTTGCCTGGCCGTTTGCGCAACAGCACCGAACCGTCCGGCGTGACGGCGACGAAGGCCGCGCCCCGCCGCATCGGCTTTTCCGCCTTGGCCGGCTTGACCGGGTAAAGCTCGGGGTCGCCATGGGCAACGGCGCTGCAGTCGTCGCGTAGCGGGCACAGCATGCAGCGCGGCCGGCGCGGCGTGCAGATGGTGGCGCCGAGGTCCATCATCGCCTGGGCGAAGTCGCCGGGCCTCGCGGCGGCGAGCATGCGCTCGACATGCGCACGGATTTCCACCTTGGCCTGGGGCAGGGGCGTTGCGATCGAAAACAGCCGGGTGACCACGCGCTCGACATTGCCGTCGACGACCGCCGCCGGCCGGCCGAACGCGATCGAAGCGATCGCCGCCGCCGTATAGGGGCCGATGCCGGGCAGTTCGCGCAGGCCGTTCTCGCTGTCGGGGAAGCGTCCGCCCGGCAGTTGCACCACCTGTTCGGCGCAGGCCTTGAGGTTCCGGGCGCGCGAGTAGTAGCCGAGCCCGGCCCAGGCCTTCATCACGTCCTCGGCTTCGGCGTCCGCCAGAGACCGGACGGTGGGCCATTTCTCGAGGAAGGCGCGGAAATAGGGCTTCACCGCCTCGACGGTGGTCTGCTGGAGCATGATCTCCGACAGCCAGACGCGGTAGGGATCCGGGCGGATGCCCCGCTTCAGGTCTGCGGGGGGCGTGCGCCAGGGCAACTCGCGATGGTGAACGTCGTACCATGCGAGCAGCAGTTCAGCGATCCTGCCGTCGACATCGGCGGCGTGCTTGCGGCTATCGGTCGGGGATGCCATTGATGGTCTGGACTGCCTTCGGCGTTGCGTGTCGACAGGGGTATTCTGGAGAACGACATGGCAGGGAAAAGGTGGACGGGCAATCCCGTCCCGGTCAGCGATCTGGCGAGCGCCATCCTCGATCCCGTCTTGCGTAAGCGCACCGGCATCTCGGTCGGGCTCGTCCAGTCTTGGGAAGAGATCGTCGGCCCCCGCCTTGCCCACAACACCCGGCCTGAAAAGATCCAGTGGCCGCGGCGCATGCATGAGGACGATCCGTTCGAACCGGCGGTGCTGATCGTCGCCTGCTCGGGGCCGGCAGCGCTGCATCTCCAGCACGAGACCGGCGAGATCATCGGCCGGGTCAATTCCTATCTCGGCTTCAACGCCATAGGCCGCATCCGCATCGTCCAGAAACCGGTTTCGGGAGCGGCAACCAGACCGAGGCCGCGGCTTCGCAAGCTGACCGACGCCGAGCAGGGCAAGCTGTCGGGCGCGGTGCGCCTGATCGAGGACGAGGGCCTGAAGGCATCGCTCGAGAAGCTTGGCGCCAGCATACTGGGCAGCCGAAAGTAGAACTGGCTGTCTTTCTCGCGCATTCGTGATCGAAAGTGCGGCAAATCGCGATTGGTTTGGGGACAGCCATGCCTTAATTCGCGCCAACTCTCGCTTTCACGTAACCGCACATTGCAAAATCCAACCATCGTCAGGTGATTCGTATGCTTCGTTCGATTTCTCGCAGGACCGCACTTACCGGGATCGCAGCCGTTTCGGCCGCGGCGCTGCTTTCAGCTTGCAGCGACTCCGGCGAGCAGGCCAACGCGGCAACGCCCAAGCCTGCCGAGCCGGCAACGCCGACCGCCACCCCGGCCGCTCCTGCGACGCCTGTCCAGGCGGTGAAGGCGCCCGAGGCGCAGGGCACGGTCGACATGGCCAAGCTGCTCGAAGCCGGCAGCCTGCCCGACATGGTGCTCGGCAAGGCGGACGCGCCGGTGACCATCGTCGAATACGCCTCGATGACCTGCCCGCACTGCGCCAGCTTCCACGAGAAGACGCTGCCGACGATCAAGACCAACTACATCGATACCGGCAAGGTGCGCCTGATCTACCGCGAGTTCCCCTTCGACCCGCTGGCCGAGGCAGGCTTCATGCTTGCGCGCTGCTCGAAGGATAACTACTTCCCGATGGTCGACGTGCTGTTCAAGCAGCAGTCGAACTGGGCGGCATCGCAGAACCCGAAGGACGCGCTGCTGCAGATTTCCAAGCTCGCCGGCTTTTCACAGGAGTCGTTCGAGGCCTGCTTGACTGACCAGAAGCTTCTGGACGATATCAGGGCGGTACGTGCCCGCGGCGAGAAGGATTTCAAGGTCGACTCCACGCCGACCTTCTTCATCAACGGGAATGTCTACAAAGGGGCTTTGTCCATTGAGGAAATGTCGGCGGTCATCGACGGCATGCTCTGACAGTTTGGTAGCGCCGGAGCCACGCGGCTTCGGCGTACCCTTCCGTGCGGAACGGCGCGCATGAAGTTTTCGCGCCTCCGCCTTCTCGGTTTCAAGTCCTTCGTGGAACCGGGCGAGTTCGTCATCGAACGCGGCCTCACCGGCATCGTCGGGCCGAATGGCTGCGGCAAATCCAACCTGGTCGAAGCGTTGCGCTGGGTGATGGGCGAAAGCTCATACAAGAACATGCGCGCGTCCGGCATGGACGACGTCATCTTCTCCGGTTCGGGCACCCGGCCGGCGCGCAACACAGCCGAAGTCACGCTGTTCCTCGACAACAGCGACCGCACCGCACCAGCTTCCTTCAATGACGCCGACGAGTTGCAGGTGTCGCGCCGCATCGAGCGCGAGGCCGGCTCCGTCTACCGCATCAACGGCAAGGAAGCGCGCGCCAAGGACGTGCAGCTTCTGTTCGCCGACCAGTCGACGGGCGCACGCTCGCCGTCGATGGTGGGGCAGGGGCGCATCGGCGAACTGATCCAGGCCAAGCCGCAGGCGCGTCGTGCCTTGCTCGAAGAAGCGGCCGGCATCTCCGGCCTGCACACCCGTCGCCATGAGGCGGAATTGCGCCTGCGCGCCGCCGAGCAGAACCTCGAACGCCTCGACGACGTCGTCGGCGAACTCGAAAGCCAGATCGAAAGCCTGAAGCGCCAGGCGCGCCAGGCCTCGCGCTTCAAGAACCTGTCCGCCGACATCCGCAAGGCCGAAGCCACGCTGCTGCACCTGCGCTGGACGCTGGCCAAGACCCAGGAGGGCGAGGCGCAGTCGGCACTGGCGACAGCGACGTCGCTCGTCGGCGACCGCGCGGCCGCCCAGATGGCCGCTGCGAGGGACCAGGCCGTCGGCGCCCACAAATTGCCGGAGATGCGCGATGCCGCTGCGGCGGCGGCAGCGACCTTCCAGCGGCTTTCCATCGCTCGGTCCCAGCTCGAGGAAGAAGCCGGGCGCATCAACTCGCGCCAGAGCGAGCTCGACCGGCGGCTGCAGCAGCTCGACGCCGACATTGCCCGCGAGCAGCGCATGATCGGCGACAACGCCGCGATCCTGTCGCGTCTCGACGCAGAGGAAAGGTCGCTCAACGACGAGAACGCAGGCGCCACCGACCGCGAGACGGCGACGCGCGCTGCCTTCGAGGAGGCGATGGCAACGCTGGCGCTGACCGAGGCCGAATTGGGCAGGGTGACCGCCGAACGCGCCGACGCGGCTGCCGGGCGCACCCAGGCCGAGCGTGCCATGCGCGACGCCGCCGAGCGCCGCGACCGCTTCGCCCGCCAGCTTGCCGAGCTCGACCGCGAGGCCGGCGAGATTGGCGCCCGCATCTCGGCACTGGCCGATCCCGCGGAAAAGCAGATGCTGGCCGAAGCGGCGCAGGAGGCCCTGGAAGAGGCCGAGTTTGCAGCGACCGAAGCCGAACGTGCGGTCACCGAGGCGCGGCAGGCCGAAGCTGCGTCGCGCGCGCCGCTGCAGGAGGCCAAGGCCGAACTGGCGCGCATCGAGACCGAAGCGCGCACGCTGGCCAAGATCATCAACGCTGCCTCGGGCGACCTTTTCCCGGCGGTTCTCGAACAGATCGGCGTCGAACGCGGTTTCGAGACGGCGCTGGGTGCTGCCTTGGGCGACGACCTCGAAGCCGCGCTCGACCGCGCAGCCCCCGTCCACTGGGGCGATGCGGAACCTGCGCCGGGCGATCCCAGGCTGCCCGCCGGCGCGCGCAGCCTCGCCGAAGTCGTCCGCGCCCCGCGCCAGCTGGCACGGCGCCTCGCACAGGTCGGCGTGGTCGATGCCGCTGACGGCCCGAAGCTCCAGGCGCTGTTGTCGCCGGGCCAGCGGCTTGTCAGCCGTGAAGGCGCGCTGTGGCGCTGGGACGGGCTGACAGCCAGCGCCGACGCCCCGACGGCGGCAGCGCAGCGTCTGGCGCAGAAGAATCGGCTGGCCGAACTCGATGCCGAGGCCGTCGCCGCGACGCTGGCCGTGCGCAAGTCGGAAGAAGCGCTGGCACGCGCCGAGGCCGCCGTGCGCGAAAGCACCGAGGCCGAGCGGCAGGCGCGCCAAGCATGGCGCGAAGCGCAGCACCAGGTGGGCGCCGCCCGCGATGCACTGGCCCAGGCCGAAAAGGCTGCGGGCGAATTGACCAGCCGCCGTGCGGCGCTCGAAGAAGCCCGGACGCGTGTCGCCGATGCGCATGAAGAGGCGCAGGAGACCTATGTCGAGGCCGAGGACCTGCTCGGCTCGGCACCTGACCTCGCCGACCTGCAGATGCGCCTCGAACAGCTTTCAGGCGCTGTCGCGCGTGACCGTTCGGCGGTGGCCGACGCGCGCGCCGTGCATGACGGGCTCAGCCGCGAGGCCGAGGCGAGGGCGCGCCGGCTGGCCGCGATCGCCGCCGAGCGCCAGAGCTGGGTGCTGCGTGCCGAAAGTGCTGCCGAGCAGATCGAAGCGCTCGCCGAGCGACGCGAGGAAGCCGCTGCCGAACGCGAAACGCTGGCCGAAGCGCCGGACGAACTCGACGCCCGCCGCCGCGCGCTGATGTCGGAACTCAGCCGCGCCGAGGTCCTGCGCAAGGAAGTCTCGGATCGCCTGCAGGAAGCCGAGACCGCACAGGCAGTTCTCGACAAGGCCGCGACCGCCGCGATCCAGGGCCTTGCCGAGGCCCGGGAGTCCCGTGCGCGCGCCGAGGAACGCCTGACAGCCGCCGACGAACGTCGCCGCGAGGTCGAGGCGCGCATCCAGGAAGTGCTGGCCACGCCGCCTCATCTTGTCCTTCGCCACACCGGTCTCGAAGCCGACAGCCCGATGCCGGACCCGGTCGAGGTCGAACGCACGCTGGAGCGCCTCAAGATCGAGCGCGAGCGGCTTGGTGCTGTCAATCTGCGGGCCGAGGAAGAGCAGAAGGAACTGTCCGAGCGGCTGGAGGCGATCGTCTCCGAGCGCGAGGACATCATCGAGGCGATCCGCAAGCTGCGCCAGGGCATCCAGGGCCTGAACCGGGAAGGGCGCGAGCGCCTGCTGGCCGCCTTTGATCTCGTCAACGGCCACTTCAAGCGCCTGTTCACCCACCTGTTCGGCGGCGGCACGGCGGAGCTTCAGCTCATCGAGTCGGAAGACCCGCTCGAAGCCGGCCTCGAAATCCTGGCCCGTCCGCCCGGCAAGAAGCCGCAGACCATGACGCTGTTGTCCGGCGGCGAGCAGGCGTTGACGGCCATGGCGCTGATCTTCGCGGTGTTCCTGACCAATCCGGCGCCGATCTGCGTGCTCGACGAGGTCGACGCACCGCTCGACGACCACAATGTCGAGCGCTTCTGCAACCTGATGGACGAGATGGCGGCATCGACCGAAACGCGTTTCGTCGTCATCACCCACAATCCGATCACCATGGCGCGCATGAACCGCCTGTTCGGCGTCACCATGGCCGAGCAGGGTGTCAGCCAGCTCGTCTCGGTCGACCTCCAGGCCGCCGAGGCCCTGCGCGAGGCGAGCTGATCGGCACCGGTTGGCCGCCGGCCTGATCTACGTAGGCAATGAAGTTTTCCCGGCGCTCGGAGATCGCCCCGGCGCAGTCCGCCTACTTTACTGCCGCTTGCTCGAGCAGATAGGCGATCGCCATGTTGCGTTCATCCTCATGGAGTATGTCCATGTCGAAGAGCTTCATGCTGCGCAGCCCTTCGATGACGAGGAAGGCCACGAGCAGCTTGGCCGTATCGGGATTTTCGGCCTTGAGGCGGTCGAGCAGATGGCGTTTGAAGTCGCGGACCGGATTGAGGAAATCGGGGTCTTCGGCAAGTGCGGCAAGGACACCGGCCGCAGAAGGCTGCTTTTGAGTGCATTCCTGGGCGGACAGCTCGACATAGGCAGCCAGGCTGCTGTTGGCTTCGCCATCGGACGACCTGGCGCTGAGCGCTTCCTCGAAGGTCTTGAGATAGTCCTGGACCAGGGCCTGCATCAGCTTGGCCTTGGAAGGGAAATTGTAGAGCAGCCCGCCCTTGGACACCCCGGCGCGCTGGGCCACCGCATCGAGCGACAGGTTGCCCGGGCCGACGATGTCCGCGAGTTCGGCGGCGGCAGCGAGGATCTTCTCGCGTGAACTGGGTCTGTGGCCCGACATGGTGGAGTCTCCGTGAAACTTCACATTATCTTGGATTGACAATACCGTCCAGACGGTACAGTAAGCGCTCCGCACTTGGGTTTTTCTATAAACACGTTCAATGTGCATCGCGGCCCGCCCGGATGCCGATTCCTTACGGATTGGGGATCTCCTTTGATAAAGCGTCTCATCATCGCTCTCGTATTGCTCGTTCTTGTCGTTGGCGGCATCGTCGGATTCAACGTTTTCCGCGACAACGCGATCCAGCAATTCTTCGCCAACATGCCGGTCGCCTCGGTAACCGTGGCAACCGCCAAGGTCGAGCCCGCTCCCTGGACCCCCGGCATCGAAACCATCGGCACCGTCAACGCCTCCCAGGGCGTCGACCTGACCGTCGAGCAGGCCGGTATCATCAAGGATATCAAGTTCGCGGCCAACCAGCACGTCAACCAGGGCGACGTGCTGATCCAGCTCGACGACACCGTGCAGCAGGCGGACCTGGCGGCATCCAAGGCCCAGGCCGCGCTCGACCAGCAGTCGCTCGACCGCGCCATGGAGCTGCAGCGTCGTGGCGTCGGCTCCGAAGTCGCGCTCGATGCCGCACGGGCAGCGGCCACGACATCGGCGTCGCAGGTGCAGAAGCTGCAGGCCGTGGTCGACCAGAAGCAGCTGCGCGCGCCGTTCTCCGGCACCATCGGCATTCCGAAGGTCGATGACGGCCAGTACCTGGCGCCCGGCACGATCGTCGCCACGCTTCAGGATCTCGAGACGATGCGGGCCGACTTTTCCGTGCCCGAGCAGCAGCTCGGCTTGCTGAAGATCGGCCAGCCGGTCGGCTTCGGCGTTGCCGCCGAAGACATGCCCTTCAAGGGCTCGGTGGTCGGCATCGACCCCAAGGTCGATCCGCAGAGCCGCCTTGTCTCGGTCCGCGCCGAAATCACCAATCCGGAAGGTAATCTGAGCCCCGGCCAGTTCGTGCGCGTCCGCGTCGAGCTTCCCGAGGAAGACGGCGTGCTGGCCGTGCCGCAGACGGCGCTGACCACCAGCCTCTATGGCGACTATGTCTATGTCGTGCGCCCGACCGAGGCCAAACCGGCCGCCGCTGGTGCAGCGGCTCCCGCCGCCGCTTCTGCCGCCCCGGCGCAGCCGGCAGCGGCTGAGCCGGCGCTTGTCGTCAAGCAGGTGTTCGTCAAGGTCGGCCGCCGCTCCGAAGGCCGCGTCGAGATCACCGAAGGCGTGGCGCTGGGCGACGAACTCGTCATTGCCGGGCAGAACAGGCTGACCAACGGCACGCCGGTAAAGGTCGACAACACCGTTTCGCCCACGGCTTCGGCCAACGCGAAGGCAGCCCCGAAATGAGTTTTTCCGACATCTTCATTCGCCGCCCCGTCCTGTCGACGGTGGTCGCCTTCATGATACTGCTCCTGGGTTTCCAGGGGCTGTTCAACCTTTCGGTTCGGCAGTATCCGGAAGTCGAGGAGACGGTGATCACCATCACCACCGTCTATCCCGGTGCCAGTGCCGACCTGATCCAGGGCTTCATCACCGCGCCGATCTCGGCCGCGGTGGCGACGACCGAAAACATCGACTACGTCACCTCGCAGAGCCGTCCGTCGACCAGCATCGTAACGGTCCAGATGGAGCTCGGCTCCAATCCGGACACGGCGCTGACCGAGGTCATGTCCAAGGTCCAGCAGGTGCGTGGGCAGCTGCCGAGCGACGCCAAGGACCCGACCATCGTCAAGGGTACGGGCATGCAGTTCGCCATCATGTACCTGGCGATGCAGAACCCGAACATGAGCTCGGAAGAGCTGACCGAATACATCGAACGCGTCATCCGTCCGCGCATGTCGACCATCGAGGGCGTTGCCGAGGTCCAGGTCCTGGGCGCGGCCAACTATTCGATGCGCGTCTGGGTCGACCCGGTGAAGCTCGCTGCACGCGGCCTCACCGCCGCCGAAGTGCTGCAGGCAATCAACGCCTCCAACTTCCTGTCGGCGCCGGGCAAGACCAAGAACGAATACGTCGCCTACTCGATCACCATGAAGTCGACGTTGCAGACGCCGGAATCGTTCAGCGAACTGCCGCTCAAGTCCGCGAACGGCAACGTCGTCCGGCTGCGCGATGTCGCGCATGTCGAACTCGCCGCCGAAAGCACCGACACCGTCGTCAACTTCAACGGCGAGCCGGGCACCTTCATCGGCATCTTCCCGACACCTTCGGCCAATCCGCTGAATACGGCGGCAGCCGTCATCGACGAACTGCCGGCCATCAGCGCCAGCCTGCCCGAGGGCATGACCATCACCATGGTCTATGACTCGACCGAGACCATCAGTGCTTCGATCGAGGAGGTGTTCAAGACCATCGCCGAAGCCGTCGCCATCGTCGTCGTCGTCATCCTGCTGTTCCTCGGCTCGTTCCGCTCGGTGCTGATGCCGGTGGTGACCATTCCGCTGTCGCTGATCGGTGTCTGCTTCATCCTTCTGATGATGGGCTATTCGATCAACCTCTTGTCGCTGCTGGCCATGGTGCTGGCGATCGGACTTGTGGTCGACGACGCCATCGTGGTGGTCGAGAACATCCACCGTCACATGGAAGAGGGCATGACGCCGATGCAGGCGGCGTTCAAGGGCATGCGCGAGATCTTCGCGCCGGTGGTCGCCATGACCATCACGCTCGCCGCCGTCTTCGCCCCGCTCGCCTTCACCGGCGGCCTCACCGGTTCGCTGTTCCGTGAATTCGCGCTGACGCTGGCAGGCGCCGTCGTCATTTCCGGCTTCGTCGCGGTGACCATCACCCCAATGATGTCGGCGCGCCTGCTGAAGGCAGGCAACCACAGCCGCTTCGCGCAATTCGTCGACCGTACCTTCGAGCGCGTCGCCAACCGCTATGAGCGGCTGGTCTCCGGCTCGCTCAAATACCGGTCGGTGACGCTTTTGATCGTCATTGCGCTGGTTTCGGTGACGGGCTTCATGTTCTTCAAGACGTCGAGCGAACTGGCGCCCGAGGAAGATTCGGGCGCGCTGTTTTCGCTGATCACTGCACCTCGCTACGCGACGACCGAGTACACCAGCCTCTACGCCGACCAGATCCGCGACCTGACCAAGGACCTGCCGGAGCTCAAGGCCAACTTCTCCATCGTCGGCATGGGTGGCGAGACCAATTCGGGCTTCTCGGTCTGGGCATTCAAGGACTGGGCCGATCGCGACCGTTCGCAGGCCGAACTGCAAGCCGATATCCAGGGCCGGCTGGCCAAGGTGAGCGGCGTGCAGGCGCTGGTCTTCGCCCCGCCGTCGCTGCCGGGTGCCGGTGGCGGCCTGCCGATCTCGATGGTCATCCAGTCGACCGGCGACCCGAGCCAGGTCTATGAGGTGGCCGAGCAGATCAAGGAAAAGGCGCAGGCTTCGGGACGCTTCATCGTCGTGCAGAACTCGCTGTCCTTCGACGCGCCGCAGGTCACCGTGACCATCGACCGCGACCGTGCGGCAGCGCTCAACCTGTCCGTCAGCGATGTCGGCTCGACGCTGAGTCTGCTTGTCGGCGGCGGCGCGATCGCCGAGTTCGACCGCGATTCCAACAGCTACGACATCATCATGCAGGTGCCGGAGGAATACCGGAACAACCCGGAGAAGCTCGGCGAGTTCTTCGTCCGCAGCGTCAACGGCCAGATGGTGCCGCTGTCGGCGGTCGTGACGATCAAGACCAACTCGTCGCCGGCCTCGATCGAGCAGTTCAACCAGCTCAACTCGGCGACGATCTCGGCACTGCCGGTGCCCGGCGTGACCACCGGCGACGGCCTGAAGACGATCGAGGACATCGCACGGCCGTTGCTGCCGGGCGGTTTCTTCGTCGACTATTCCGGCCAGTCGCGCCTGGAAAGCGAACAGGGCAGCACCATCCTGATTGCCTTCGCGCTTGCCATCGTCGTGATCTATCTGGTGCTGGCAGCACAGTTCGAAAGCTTCCGCGATCCGTTCATCATCATGATGTCGGTGCCGCTGTCGATCTTCGGCGCCATCGTGCCGCTCAATCTCGGCTTGGGTACGCTGAACATCTACACCCAGGTCGGCCTGATCACGCTGATAGGCCTGATCACCAAGCACGGCATCCTGCTGGTCGAATTCGCCAACCAGCAACGTGAGGAGCACGGCCTGTCGCGCAGCGAAGCCATCATCGCCTCGGCCAAGGTTCGCCTGCGGCCGATCCTGATGACCACCGCTGCGATGGCGCTGGGCGTCGTGCCGCTGATCGTTGCCTCGGGTGCGGGCGCTGCAGCGCGCTATTCGATGGGCCTGGTGATCTTCTCGGGCGTGCTCGTCGGTACCGTGTTCACGCTGTTCGTGGTGCCGATGTTCTACACCTTCATCTCGCGCAAGGACCTGGCAGCACACGCCGAGCTGCCCGATGCCAAGCAGATGGCCGAACCGGCCCATCACTGAGACCGATGAAAATGAAAAAAGGCCCCGGAGCGATCCGGGGCCTTTTTCGTTTGCATGCCCTGGTGCCCGCATTGGCGCGCGCCGTGCTCGAGGTGCTGCCAGAGCTACTTCGCTGCTGGTCCGCGTTGCGCCGGCTGGAACAGCTCGACCAGATTGCCCGAGGGGTCCACGAGCAGGATCTGCAGCCCACCGGGGCCGGAGACAATGTCATTGCGGAAGGTGATGCCTGCTGCCCGCAGCCGCTCGACCTCGCCGGGCAGGTCGTCGAAAACCAGCTGGATGCGATTCCAGCCGCCAGGGACCGGTTGCTCGCCATCGGGCATGGGCCTTCCTGCCGAGCTGGTCGGGCCGCTGAGCAGCAGTCGCAGCGGGCCCCGCCTGACGTCGGCGAAGGCTGGAGCAAAGTTGGAGAGGGGCGAGAAGTTCAGATGCTTGGTGTACCATGCCACGGCAGCGTCGACGTCGTCGACCATGTAGCGGATGTTGACGGCAATCTCTGTCATCGTTGCCTCCTTGTCCTGAACACATCCAAGGATCTAACGCCGTGCACGGATTGGCACAAGATTCATGCCGCTGGCCGGGAATCAGACTTCAGGACAGATGGCTGGGGCGCCAGGATTCGAACCTGGGAATGTCGGTACCAAAAACCGATGCCTTACCGCTTGGCGACGCCCCAACAGGCCGCAGGCTGACAATTCTCGAGCCGCAGGCGAGTCAATCGACCGCCGCCTTATATTCAGTGCGCGGCAAAAGCACAATCGCGCCTTCGCCGCTTTTCCTCTGCGGATGTGCGGGTTATTCGCCCCACACGGCGAGCTCGTTGCCCGCGGGATCGGTGAAGTGGAACCGCCGTCCTCCGGGGAACGAGAAGATCGGCTTGACGATCGTGCCGCCGGCGTCTTCGACCGCCGCAAGCGTCTCTTCCAGCGCCTCGGAATAGAGAATCGGCAGCGGCTTGGCCGGCACTTCGGCCTGGAACCCGCCGTCGAGGCCCTCGGCGAAGGCAGCATAGTCCGGGCCGTAGTCGGTGAAGGTCCAGCCGAAGGCCGCGCTGTAGAAGGATTTCACATGGTCGAGCGTGCCGCCGACCGCCGCCATTTCGATGTAGTCGAGTTTGCCGGTCTTTCGCATTGTCGTCTCCAGGAATTGTTCTCTATATGTTCTATATGAGGTAGATGGCTGCCGCAAGCTTTCCCATCCGTCGCTCCATTAATCGATTGTAGGACATCCGGGGGCGGAACTCCGCCTTGCCTTTCGCAGCGCAGCATCATATCGCTCGCCCAGAAGCGGGCGGCGGCCACCGCCCTGTTCCACACTCAGTCGGCGAGGAGAAGGCATGACCAAGTGGGTTTACAGGTTTGGCGACGGTGCGGCGGAGGGGCGTTCGAGCGATCGCGACCTGCTCGGCGGCAAGGGGGCGAATCTCGCCGAGATGTGCAGTCTCGGCCTGCCGGTACCGCCCGGCTTCACCATCACCACGGCCGCCTGCAACTGGTTTTATGCCAATGGCCGCAGCTATCCAGAGACGCTGGAGGCGGATGTCCGCACGGCGCTCGACCATATCGGTGCGATCACCGGCCGGCGCTTCGGCGATCCCGAAAGCCTGCTGCTCGTCTCGGTGCGCTCCGGCGCCCGCGCCTCGATGCCGGGCATGATGGACACCGTGCTCAACCTCGGCCTCAACGACGTCACCGTCGAGGCCCTGGCAGCGGACGCCGGCGATGCGCGCTTTGCCTATGACAGCTACCGCCGCTTCATCACCATGTATTCCGACGTGGTGCTCGGCCTCGACCACGAGGTCTTCGAGGAACTGCTCGAGGATGAAAAGGGGCGCCTCGGCTACGAGCTCGACACCGAGTTCACGGCGGCGCAGTGGCAGGACGTCATCGTGCTCTACAAGGCCAAGGTCGAGGAAGAGCTCGGCCGCTCCTTCCCGCAGGACCCGCACGAGCAGCTGTGGGGTGCCATCGGCGCGGTGTTCCAGAGCTGGATGAACCATCGCGCCATCACCTATCGCCGCCTGCACGACATTCCCGAGAGCTGGGGCACGGCGGTCAACGTCCAGGCCATGGTGTTCGGCAACATGGGCGACACCTCGGCCACCGGCGTTGCCTTCACCCGCAACCCCTCGACCGGCGAGAAGATGCTCTATGGCGAGTTCCTGGTGAACGCGCAGGGCGAGGACGTGGTGGCCGGCATCCGCACGCCGCAGAACATCACCGAGGCGGCGCGCATCGCCGCCGGCTCCGACAAGCCGTCGCTGCAGAAGCTGATGCCGGAAGCGTTCAACTCGTTCGTGGCGATCTCCAATCGCCTCGAACAGCACTATCGCGACATGCAGGACCTCGAGTTCACCATCGAGCGCGGCAAGCTGTGGATGCTGCAGACCCGTTCGGGCAAGCGCACCGCCAAGGCGGCGCTGAAGATCGCCGCCGAGATGGCCGGCGAAGGCCTGATCACCAGGGAAGAGGCGATCGGCCGGATCGATCCGTCGTCGCTGGACCAGTTGCTGCACCCGACAATCGACCCCAAGGCGCAGCGCGAGGTCATCGCCGTCGGGCTGCCGGCGTCGCCAGGTGCGGCCACCGGCGAGATCGTGTTCTCGTCGGACGAGGCCGAGGAGCTGAAGTCTGCCGGGCGCAAGGTCATCCTCGTGCGCATCGAGACGAGCCCAGAGGACATCCACGGCATGCATGCCTCCGAAGGCATCCTGACGACGCGTGGCGGCATGACCAGCCACGCGGCCGTGGTTGCCCGCGGCATGGGCAAGCCCTGCGTTTCGGGTGCCGGTTCGCTGCGCGTCGACTACCGCGCCGGCACGCTGATCGCGATGGGCCGCACCTTCCGCAAGGGCGACATCATCACCATCGACGGCTCCAACGGCCAGGTGCTGAAGGGCTCGGTGCCGATGCTGCAGCCGGAGCTGTCGGGCGACTTCGCCGCGATCATGGAATGGGCCGATGCGGCGCGGCGCATGAAGGTGCGCACCAACGCCGAGACGCCGGCCGACGCGCGCATGGCGCGCTCCTTCGGCGCCGAGGGCATCGGCCTGTGCCGCACCGAACATATGTTCTTCGATGGCGACCGCATCGTCGCGATGCGCGAGATGATCCTCGCCGACAGCGAAAAGGACAGGCGCACGGCGCTTGCCAAGCTGCTGCCGATGCAGCGCTCGGACTTCATCGAGCTGTTCGAGATCATGGCCGGCCTGCCGGTGACGATCCGCCTGCTCGATCCGCCGCTGCATGAGTTCCTGCCCAAGACCGAGGACGAAATCGCCGAAGTCGCCGAAGCGATGAACGTGTCGGCGGACAAGCTGCGCCAGCGCACCGAGGCGCTGCACGAGTTCAACCCGATGCTGGGCCACCGCGGCTGCCGTCTTGCCGTCTCCTATCCCGAGATCGCCGAGATGCAGGCGCGCGCCATCTTCGAGGCGGCAGTCGAGGCAGGCAAGAAGACGGGCAGCCCCGTCGTGCCGGAGATCATGGTGCCGCTGGTCGGCCTGATGAAGGAACTCGACTACGTCAAGGCGCGCATCGATGCGGTCGCCAAGAGCGTCATGCAGGAATCGGGCGTCAACATCGACTATCTCGTCGGTACGATGATCGAGCTGCCGCGTGCGGCCATCCGCGCCCATGTGATCGCGGAAGCCGCCGAGTTCTTCTCCTTCGGCACCAACGACCTGACGCAGACGACCTTCGGCATTTCGCGCGACGACGCGGCCTCGTTCCTCGAGACCTACCGCCAGAAGGGCATCATCGAGCAGGACCCGTTCGTCTCGCTCGACATCGATGGCGTCGGCGAACTGGTCAAGATCGCTGCCGAGAAGGGCAGGGCGACGCGGCCCGAGATCAAGCTCGGCATCTGCGGCGAGCATGGCGGCGACCCGGCCTCGATCAGGTTCTGCGAAAGCGTCGGGCTGGACTATGTCTCGTGCTCGCCCTTCCGCGTGCCGATCGCACGGCTGGCCGCAGCGCAGGCCGCGGTGAAGGCGCAAAGGTAGCAGCGCGATCGCGTGAGCGAGTCATACCCAATTCGCAAATTGGGTATGACCGGCTGCGTCAGGAGATTTCGTCAAGCAGGCGGTTGATTTCTGGCCGTTGCTTGAGCGATGACGCGATAGCTTCGCGCCACTTCGCTCCGTTGTTCAGGGCGATCTCGTATGCGATCGCCAGTTCCTGAGGACGATCTTCGACCAAGACCCGGATCAGCGTCTCGGCTTGAGCCAGGTCTTTCGCAATCTTGGTCACGCCTAGCCCGGTTCGGCGTTGGGCCACGATCAGCTTGTGCACGGCATAGCGTTCAGGTTTCGGGACCTGAACCAACACGCCACTTCGGTATAGCGCGACAGCTGGTATCGGCTCTGCGATCAGGTAGTTCAGGAACGGAAGCGTCTGAGCGTAGACGTTCAGAGGTTCGAGCTTGACGACTTCGCTTTTGCTCTGCATGCGAGGAGCAAGAAAGTCGACCATCGCTCCGCCGCCTTTCAACCGCCATCTCGTAGACCTTCCTTTAGGGTCGAGTCCGGGTGCGGGTTCCAAAGACAGGGTTTTGAACGTTTCAGCCAGCGATGGATCGACCTGATCGTCAATTGCCAGCTTGAGGTTTTCGAATGCGGCAATATCGACGTCCTGTGTAACTGCGAGTGTGCCTGAAAAGGAAAATCCCAGTTCGGCGCCGTAAAGTCGGAACGCGTGTGTTCCAACCAGTGTTCCCCCCAACCGGAACACGCCAACTCTCGCCATCGCGCTCAGGATGCTTCCAGTTTGGCGGTCGACCGCCGCAAGCCCGGCTGCGCGCAGTTGCGCCACCAGCAAGGCGGAGTGCCGTTCAAGGCTCTTGTCGTCTTGGATATCTTCCCGCAGGCGTGCGATGAGCTGGCGCATGTCGTCACTGTCCGGGCCAATGTAGCGATCGACGGGCTTGTCACCAATTCTTTGCCGCGCGTACCAGTATTTGCCTTGCGGAAGCTCCTTGAGGAAGGGAGAGCCAGCGATAGCCCTCACGTCGCGCATTCGATGCGCTTCGAGGAGATCCTGGTATGCGGTGTGGACAGAAAGCGGCAAATGCATAGCTATACCCTACAGCGATACCTTGCGTAGGGTATAGTGAATACCCTACTTCAGCAATTTGTGTAGGGTATATTGGATCGGCAATCCGCTCGGCGCTGCCAAGCCGGTCTCTTCAAGCTGCGGCGCGGAAGGCCTCGACCACGCCGACATAGGCTTCGGCCAGCTTTGCCAGCGGGCTGTTGCTGCGCGATGCCGATTCGACCTTCAGCTTGCCGCCGCTGACGGGCAGCGAAAGCAGCAGGAACTGGCGGCGCGCGCCGTCGCCGATCGAGGCGGCCGCGACATGCTTGTCTTCGCCGTCGTCGTCGATGTGCATCTTGAACAGCAGGATGCCGCCGACAGCTTCGAGCGCGTCGTCGACGAGTTGCGTGAATTCTTCCTCCGTCACACCGGTGGCGGCAACCACCACCTCTTCGGCAACTGCTTGTTCACTCGCCGCGTCGGCAGCGCCGACGGGTTCGAGCGCGAGGTCTTCCGGCGACAGCATGACGGTTTCCGGTGCGGCGGAACTCTCTGCCACCGGCTCCTCAGCCTCGGCCGTCGCCAGCTCGGACGATTGCTCGTCGTCGAACGTCTCGGGTTCGATCATGCCGGGGGTCTCTTCCGCCGACAGCTCGAGCGGTCCTGTTGCTTCCATGACCGGTTCGCTGGTTTCGATCGCGGAATCGGCGTCGACTTCGCCGCCTTCGGCGGCTGCCGCCGTCTCGTCGCCGGCCAGTTGCTCGCTGGCATCCGTATCGGCCTGCTCGACCGTGCCGATTTCTTCAGATTGGGTATCGGTCTGCGGCAGGACTTCATCCTCCGCGCGCGGCTGCGTATCCATGTGATCCCTCACATTACTCTACCCACCACACCAGCCGGTAACAAAGGTTAACCGGGACCGTGGCCGCAATATGGCCGCCGGCGTTTTGCCGGCTTGGCATGCCGGAGGGCAGGCTGGACAATCGCGCCATTGCGACCAGAATGGCAGCAGACGATCTGGGAGGATCCGCATGCTTGGACTGATGCAGGAATGGCCGCTGCTGTGCCACAAGATCATCGACCATGCCGCCCGGCAGCACCCGAATCGGGAGATCGTGTCGCGGTCGATCGAGGGGCCCATCGTCCGCACCAACTATGCCGAGTTGCGCACGCGGTCGCTGAAGGTTGCGCAACGGCTGGAGCGCGACGGCTACAAGACGGGCGAGCGTATCGCCACGCTGGCCTGGAACTCGGCGCGGCACATGGAAGCGTGGTACGGCATCATGGGCATGGGCGGGGTCTACCACACGCTCAACCCGCGCCTGTTTCCCGAGCAACTGGTCTGGATCATGAACCATGCTCAGGACCAGGCGCTGTTCGTCGACCTGACCTTCCTGCCGCTGGTGGAGAAGGTCGCGCCGCAGGTGCCCTCGCTCAAGCGCATCATCGTCCTGACCGACGCCGCCCACCTGTCGCAGACGGCGTTGCCGAATGTCACGGCCTATGAGGAGTGGCTGGCCGAGGCCGACGGCGACTATGCCTGGAAGGCGCTCGACGAGCATGCCGCAGCCGGCATGTGCTACACCTCGGGCACGACAGGCGATCCCAAGGGCGTCGTCTACAGCCATCGCTCCAACGTGCTCCACGCCATGATCGCGGTGATGCCGGATGCCATGGGCATCTCGGTCCGCGACGTGGTCATGCCGGTCGTGCCGATGTTTCATGCCAATGCCTGGGGCCTCGCCCAGAGCACGCCGATGGTCGGCGCGAAATTCGTCATGCCGGGCGGCAAGATGGACGGCGCCTCGATCTACGAGATGCTCGACACCGAACGCGTGACATTCACCGCTGCCGTGCCGACCGTCTGGCTGATGCTGCTGCAGCATCTCGAGGAGACCGGCAAGAAATTGCCGCATCTCAACAAGGTGGTGATCGGCGGTTCGGCCTGCCCACGCATGGTCACCGAAAAGTTCGAGCGCAACTACGGCGTCGAGGTGATCCATGCCTGGGGCATGACCGAGATGTCGCCGCTCGGCACCTTGTGTACGATCAAGCCGGAATATGACGATCTCGAAGGCAATGACAGGCTGAACCTCCAGCAGAAGCAGGGTTACACGCCTTTCGGCGTCGAGATGAAGATCACCGACGACGACGACAACGAACTGCCCTGGGACGGCAAGACGTTTGGCAGGCTGAAGGTGCGCGGACCGGCCGTCTCGGGGGCGTATTTCGGTGGCGCCAGCGCCGAGCAATTCGATGCCGACGACTGGTTCGACACCGGCGACGTCGCGCATATCGACGTCAACGGCTACATGCAGATCACCGATCGCTCCAAGGACGTGATCAAGTCGGGCGGCGAGTGGATTTCCTCGATCGAGCTGGAAAATCTCGCCGTCGCGCATCCCGATGTCCAGGAAGCGGCGGTGATCGGAGTCAGGCATTCGCGCTGGGACGAGCGCCCTTTGATGGTTGTCGTGCGCAAGCCGGGCAGGGAGCCCGAGAAGGCCGACATCTTGGCCTTCCTCGATGGCAAGGTCGCCAAGTGGTGGATGCCCGACGATGTCGCCTTCGTCGACGAGATCCCGCACACGGCTACCGGCAAGATCCAGAAGATGGCGTTGCGCGAGAGGTTCAGGGACTATCGGCTGCCATCCGACGCCGCCGGTTGAGCAGGTTCATGTGCGGGACGGCGGCAGGCGTCGCCTTTCCGCTTCAACCGCCGCATGAAACCCTCTAGTTTGCAGGAGCAGCATTTTCGCCGTGGGGACGGCGGCGCTGTGACATTGCAGACGGGTACGGGGTTCCATGGTCGAGTTCCAGTCGAGATATCATGAGCAGCGCACCACGCGCTCGGCCGGACTGTCGCGCGGCATGGCGTCCTTTTCAACGGTGCTGCTGATCACCGCCGTGCTCGGCCACCGCCGTGGCCTGATCGAGACGACCGCGTTCTTCTGGGTGCTCGGCATCGTTGCCCTGCTCGCCGCCTTCGCGTTGCTGCTGTCAGGCTTTGCCTTTTCGCGGCTGTGGAAGTTTGGCGATCGCGGCGGTCACGACCTGACAGCCGGTGCCCTGCTCGGGCTTGTCGTTCTCGCGCCGTTCGGCTTCGTCGCCTACCAGATCGCCACCTTGCCGATGCTGCGCGACATCTCGACCGACACCGAGGTTCCGCCGGCGTTGACGGCGGCGGTGTCGTTGCGGACGCCTGCGATGAACAGCCTGGAATTGCCCTCGGCCGGCGAGCGCGCCTTGCAGGCCCAGGCCTATCCGCTGGTTGCCGGGCGGCGATACGACCTGTCGCTCGACCGGGTTCTGGAGAGCGTGTCGGCTGTCCTGGGACGGCAGGGCTGGGAGGTCGTGGTGCCGCCGCCGGCCGCCGAGCAGGCCATCGGTGAGGTCGACATCGAGGCCGTAGCGCGGACCTTCATTCTGGCCCTGCCGTCGGACGTGGCGATTCGGCTGGTGGATGACGGCGATTCGACCTTCGTCGACATGCGTTCCGCCTCACGCTACGGCCGTCACGACCTTGGCGACAATGCCGAGCGGATCACCGCATTCCTGACGGCGCTCGATCAGGAGATCGCCGCCCAGGCCGGCACGGCAACCACCGCAACACCCGAACAATAGCCTCACCTGACCGGCGAATAGACGCTGTCGATCGCTGGCGCTTCGCTGCTGGTAGCCTGGCCGCGCCCGACCAGGTCTTCGAGATGGGCGAGGACCGAGAGGCCGGCTGCACCGTAGAGCCGGGGATCGGTATCGCGATAGATCGCGCGCACGATGTCGGGGATCAGGCGATCCCCGGCGCCAAGCCGCTCGAGGATGGCCTGTTCGCGCATCCTGCGGTGCGCCTTCAGCCCGGGCACGAAGGTTTGTGGCGCCACCACCGGGCCGCCATGGCCGGGCAGATAGAGGCGGTCATCGCGTGCGATGAGCTTGTCGAGCGATGCCATGTAGTCCGACATTGCGCCATCGGGCGGGGCGACGATCGAGGTCGACCAGGCCATGACGTGGTCAGCTGAAAACAGAACGCCAGTGCCCTCGAGCGCGAAGGCGGCGTGGTTCGCGGCATGGCCGGGCGTCAGCACCGTGCGCATGCGCCAGCCGTCGCCGTCGACGATCTGGCCGTCTGCCATGACGAGGTCGGGGACGAAGTCGGTATCGCTGCTGGCGTCGAGCGGGGCGATCTCGCCAATCCGCAACGGCCGTGCGGGGCGGTGCGGGCCTTCGGCAACGGTCACCGCGCCGGTCAGCGCCTTGAGGCGCGCTGCCAGCGGCGAGTGGTCGCGATGGGTGTGGCTGACGAAGACATGGCTGACCGGCCGCCCGGCGATGGCGCGGATCAGGGCTTCGAGATGAGCCTCGTCGGCCGGCCCGGGATCGAGGACGGCCAAGGTGTCGCGGCCGATGATGTAGCTGTTGGTGCCGTGGAAGGTGAAAGGGCCAGGATTGTTGGCGGTGATCCGCATGACGCCCTCGGCGACCGGGACCGGTTGGCCGTAGGCGGGGTCGAAGCGTGTGTCGAGGTCGAGGGACATGGCCGGCCAATATCTGTGAGTTCGAGGAGCCAGTGGCAAATTCGTTTGCCGCGTAGCACGGAAGACAATATAGGGAAAATCACGTCTAGCGTGCTTGGCACGCACAGCAGAAGGGGTTTTACATGGCCGTTGCATCCAGCAGTTCCACCGCGCTCATCTCTGCGGCATTGCCCGAAAAGGGCGCGATGCGCCTGGCGACCCAGCTTCTTCTGGCTGTTGCCGGTTCGCTGCTGCTCATCGCCTCGGCCAAGACCAAGGTCATGCTCGGACCGGTCGACATGTCGCTGCAGACGCTGGCCGTCCTGGGCATCGCCGCAGCCTATGGCATGCGTCTCGGCCTTGCGACGATCCTGCTCTACATGGCCCAGGGCGCCATGGGTTATCCGGTGTTCCAGAGCACGCCCGAGAAGGGCCTCGGCATTGCCTACATGCTCGGTTCGACCGGCGGCTACCTCGCCGGCTTCGTCGCCATGGTGGCGATCGTCGGCTGGGCCGTTGATCGCGGCTGGGGCCGCAGCATCGTCAAGATGCTCGGCGCCATGCTCGTCGCCGAAGTCGTGATGATGGCGATGGGCTTCTCCTGGCTGTCGCTGCTGATCGGCGCCGAGAAGTCGTGGCAGTTCGGCGTCGTGCCGTTCATCGTGCCCGACCTGATCAAGGTGGCGCTCGCTGCCGCAGCCGTTCCGGCGATCTGGGCGCTGCTTCCCAAGAAGGGCTGACCGGCCAACGACTGCACACTGGTCTTAGCAACGCCCCGGCTCTAGAAAGGCCGGGGCGTTTTGCATTTGAAGAGCATTGGGATCATGACCGTTCTTGTCACCGGCACTGCCGGGTTCATCGGCTTCCACGTCGCCAGGCGGCTTCTGGCGGAGGGATACGAAGTTGTCGGCTTCGACAGTGTCACAGACTATTACGACACCTCGCTCAAGCGGTCGCGACTCGAAATCCTGGCCGAGAACGACGATTTCCGCTTCATCCGGGCCGACCTCGCCAACGCGGCGGCGGTGAAATCGGCCTTCGAATGCCGTCCGGAGATCGTCATCAACCTCGCCGCGCAGGCCGGGGTGCGCTATTCGCTCGAAAATCCGCAAGCCTATGTCGACGCCAACGTCACCGGCTTTCTCAACATCCTCGAGAATTGCCGCGCAACGCAGCCGAAGCACCTGATCTACGCCTCGTCGAGTTCGGTCTATGGCGGCAACAAGAAGCAGCCCTATTCGCCGCGCGACGGCGTCGATCACCCCGTCAGCCTCTATGCGGCGACGAAGAAGGCCAATGAACTGATGGCGCATACCTACAGCCACCTGTTCGGCGTGCCCGCCACCGGCTTGCGCTTCTTCACCGTCTACGGGCCCTTGGGGCGGCCTGACATGGCCTATTACAAGTTCACCCGCGCCATCTTCGCGGGCGAACCCATCGACATCTACAACAACGGCGACATGTACCGCGACTTCACCTATGTCGACGACATCGTCGAGGGCATCGTCCGTCTCATCGACCTGCCGCCAAAGGCCGATCCCGACTATGACATCGCAGCTGGCGGCGCCACGGGCAGCTGGGCGCCGCATCGCGTCATGAACATCGGCAACCGCCGCAAGGAACATCTGATGGAGATGATCCGCATTCTCGAGCGCGCGACAGGCCGAGAGGCGGTGAAGAACTTCATGCCGCTGCAGCCGGGCGACGTGCTCAGCACATGGGCCGACGTCAGCGACCTCGAGGCATTGATCGGCGAGCTTCCGCACACGCCGATCGAGGAGGGCCTGCTGCGCTTCGTCGATTGGTACGGCCGGTACTACCGCGTCCAATAGCCGGGGCATTCAGGCATATTGGCCTCCGGTCGCCGCAGCGCCGGCCACGCTTCCGGGAAGGTAGGTCGCTCCGCCGCCGGCGGTGTCGATGACGCCGTTGAGTGCCGCATTGTAGCGCTGGCCGGTCGCGCTGCCGCTGAATGCCATGCCCGCGCAAGCGATCGTGCCATGCCGGCAGCCGGCAAAGGCGGTGGCGAAGGCGGGCGTCCCCGAGAGCGTCACGGTCCGGCCGTCGGTGTTGACGATCCCGCCGCTCTGCGCCGACCAATGCATCGGCGATGCGCCTGAAATGCTGTAGTTGCCGGCAGCGATCGCCGCGCCGTTGTTCCTGCACAGGATATGCGCCTGGGCGCAGGCCCCGAAACGGACGTTCTGGAACCGGAGCGTGCCGCCGTCCGCGTCGAGGCCGAAGCCGCTGGCCGACGTCCTCATCTCCATGTCCTTGACCAGGCAGGCCGTGCCGGACGGCGCGCTGATGGCATTCGCACTGGTGGTCGAGACGATCACGTTGGCCGGCGTCCCGCTGTTGCCGGCAATGACGAGCGCCGATGGCCCTGCCTGGCCGGTCATCGCTGGAACGGCGATAGCGCCGGTGTAGGTGCCGTCGGCGACCTGGATGGTGACCGTGAAGCCGGCCATGTCGAGGCTCGCCGCGGCGTCGAGCCCCTTCTGGATCGTCAGGAAGGCGCCGCCGCTGGTGTTGGTCAGCCCGTTGTTGGCATCCGAGCCGTCGGTGCGGATGAAATAGCTCCGGTCGGCAGCGAGCAGTTCGCGGACATGGCGCCTTGCCACTGCCTGGTTCTGGTCGGTCAATGGCAACGCTGCCGGCAACAGCACGCGCCCGTCCGAACGGCTGACCTGCAGCGCTTCCGTCCAGGCGCCGCCATCGGGAGAAACCTTGAGGTGCCAGTCGTCGTCGCCGGCGAGGCCGAATTCGGCGCGGCCGGAATAGCCGGTCTGAAACAGCAGCGAGGCATTGTCGCCGGCGGCAGCTTTGTTGATCTTGACCTGCTGGCCGGCGCCGAGATTGTCGAACAGCACCGCCTGGCTTTTCACCGAAAGCCGGTTGGTGGTGTCGGCCGTCGTGTTGATACCGACCATGGCCGCCGGGTTGATGCCGAGCGCAACGGTGTCGACCCAGGCGGTGCCGTCATGGGCAAGGATGCGCTGTTCGTCGGCGACCCAGGCAAGCCAGCCCCTGACCGGGTTGTGGAAGGCCCAGGCGCCGTCCTGCCAGCCGGCGATCTGGCCGATCTTGCCGCTCCAGCTGCCGGTTGCCGCAGCCGCGACGATGTAGCGGTCGCCCTCGGCAGGCGAGGCAGGCGGCGCTGCCAGATGCCGGTCGAGAACGGAGAGTTGCACGAGGATGTCGAGCGCCTGCAGCGCCTCGTTGTGGGTGACATGTTTCTGTGCCTGGGACGGCATGATGAAGGGCATTTTCAGGTTGGTCGTTTGTTCCAAGGCGGGCTCCTGTCGTTGGCTCTTGCGCGATGATAGGGCCGGCCGGAAGGGGGGTGGAAAAGCGGACATGTCTATCCACGCTTCGAGCCCTGTTTCGGCATGCGGTGGAATGGCATTCCCGAAGTTGCGGCGCAGGGGGCAAAACTGACTTGGCCGGCCGCGAAATTTGGACTTGCGCTGCTTGAGACGCCGCCGGTTTGCGGGGAAACTGCAGCCAATCGGTCGTTTCGGCTCCAGAGCCGCGGCCAAGGAACGATTTCCGAAGGCTTTTCAATGCTTGCCAGACTGACTCACCTGGACCGTCTCGAGGCGGAGGCGATCCACATCTTCCGTGAGGTCGCAGCCACTTTTACCAAGCCCGTGATGCTCTATTCCGTTGGGAAGGATTCCTCCGTCCTGCTGCATCTGGCGATGAAAGCCTTCTACCCGGCCAAGCCGCCGTTTCCGTTCCTCCATGTCGACACGACCTGGAAGTTCCGCGAGATGATCGAGTTTCGCGACACGATGGCGCGCGAGCTCGGCTTCGATCTCCTGGTTCACGTCAACCCGGACGGTGTCCGCGACAACATCAATCCGTTCGACCATGGGTCGAACACCCACACCCATGTGATGAAGACTGTCGGCCTGCGCCAGGCGCTCGACAAATACGGCTTCGACGCGGCCTTCGGCGGTGCCCGCCGCGACGAGGAGAAGTCGCGCGCCAAGGAGCGCATCTTCTCGTTCCGCAACGCCCAGCATGCCTGGGACCCCAAGAACCAGCGCCCGGAGATGTGGAAGATATTCAACACCCGCGTGTCGGCTGGGGAATCGATCCGTGTCTTCCCGCTGTCCAATTGGACCGAGCTCGATATCTGGCAGTACATCCTGCAGGAAAACATACCGATCGTGCCGCTCTATTTCGCCAAGCATCGCCCGGTGGTCGAGCGCGACGGCATGCTGATCCTGCGCGACGACGACCGCATGAAGCTGCATCCGGGCGAGGTGGTGGAGAACAAGCTGGTGCGCTTCCGCACGCTGGGCTGCTACCCGCTGACCGGTGCGATCGAATCCGACGCCGACAGCCTCGAAGGCATCGTCAGCGAAATGCTGACGGCTCGCACCTCCGAACGGCAGGGACGCCTCATCGACCGCGACGAAGCCGGCTCGATGGAAAAGAAGAAGCGCGAAGGGTATTTCTGAGCATGCGGCACGCACTGGCAAACAAGGTCGAGGCTGCAGAAAGCGTCCGCGAATATCTCGCCGGCCAGGAGCAGAAGTCGCTCCTGCGCTTCCTGACCTGCGGTTCGGTCGATGACGGCAAGTCGACGCTGATCGGCCGGCTTTTGTCCGACACCAAGCAGATATTCGAGGATCAACTCGCGGCCCTGGAGCGCGATTCCCGCAAGCATGGCACCACGGGCGAGGATATCGATTTCGCGCTGCTGGTCGACGGGCTGGAAGCCGAACGCGAGCAGGGCATCACCATCGACGTCGCCTACCGCTTCTTTGCCACGCCGAAGCGCAAGTTCATCGTCGCCGACACGCCCGGCCACGAGCAGTACACGCGCAACATGGCGACCGGCGCCTCGACGGCAGATCTTGCCATCGTGCTGGTCGACGCGCGCCAGGGCGTCTTGCGCCAGACGCGGCGCCACTCGATCATCGCCTCGTTGCTCGGCATCAGGAACATCGTCGTCGCGGTCAACAAGATCGACCTCGTCGGCTTCGACCAGAAGGTATTCGACCACATCACGTCCGAATACGCCGCCTTTGCCGAGAGCCTGGGCTTCAAGTCGGTGGTGCCGATCCCGATGTCGGCGCGCTTTGGCGACAACGTCACCCGGCGCTCGGACAAGATGGGCTGGTATTCGGGCCCGACGCTGATCGAGCATCTCGAGTCGGTGGTCGTCGAGGAAGAAGCTGCCGAGCGCCCGTTCCGCTTCCCGGTGCAATACGTCAATCGGCCCAACCTCGATTTTCGTGGCTTCGCCGGCACCATCGCTTCGGGCTCGGTCTCACAGGGCGACGAGATCGTCGTCGCCAAGTCGGGAAAGCCCTCGACGGTCAAGCGCATAGTCGCCCAGGGCGGCGACCTGCGCACGGCGGTTGCCGGCCAGGCCGTCACCATCGTGCTCGAAGACGAGGTCGAGGTTTCCCGCGGCAATCTGCTGGTGGCGCCTGCGGCACGGCCGCATGTCGCCGACCAGTTCGCCGCCAATGTCGTCTGGTTCGACGAGCAGGCACTGCTTCCCGGGCGCTCCTACATCCTGCGTACCGAGACCGACCAGGCCAGCGCCACCGTCACCGATCTCAAGTACCGTATCAACGTCAACGACTTCGCCCATGAGGCGGCGAAGTCGCTGGAGATGAACGAGGTCGGCGTCTGCAACATTTCGGCCCAGTCGCCTGTCGCCTTCGACAGCTTCGCCGACAACCGCACCACTGGCGCCTTCATCCTGATCGACCGGATCAGCAACGCCACCGTTGGCGCCGGCATGATCCTGCATCCGCTGCGCCGGTCGGAGAACATCCACTGGCAGTCGCTCGACGTGACGAGCAAGGCGCGCGCCGATCTCAAGAACCAGCGCCCTGCGGTGCTGTGGTTCACCGGCCTGTCGGGCTCCGGCAAGTCGACGGTCGCCAACCTGCTGGAAAAGAAGCTGCACGCCACCGGGCGCCACACCTACGTGCTCGATGGCGACAATGTCCGCCACGGCCTCAACCGCGATCTCGGCTTTACCGACGAGGATCGGGTCGAGAACATCCGCCGCGTCGCCGAAGTCGCCAAGCTGATGGCCGATGCCGGCCTGATCGTCATCGTCTCGTTCATCTCGCCCTTCCGAGCCGAGCGCCGCATGGCGCGCGAACTGATGGGACAGGGCGAGTTCGTCGAGGTGTTCGTCGATACGCCGTTCGAGGAATGCGCCAAGCGCGACCCGAAGGGTCTCTATGCGCGCGCGCTGGCCGGTGCGATCAAGAATTTCACCGGTGTCGATTCGCCCTATGAAACGCCGGAGAATCCTGAGATTCATCTCCAGACCCTCGGCAAGACCCCTGAAGAGATGGTCGAGGCGGTCGAGGCCTGGCTGAATGAGCGAGACATTGCAGAACACCAATACGACGACGGCGGCGGCATCTGACGAAGCCATCCTGCAAGTGATCGAACGCCTGGCACTGGATGCCGGGCGGGCGGTCATGGACGTCTTCCATTCCGACATCTCGGTGAAGGAAAAGGCCGACGCCTCGCCGGTCACGCAAGCTGATCGCGCGGCGGAACGCGTGATCCTGGCGGGCCTGCGCTCGGCGTTTCCGGACATCCCTTGCGTTGCCGAAGAAGAGACGGCCGAGGGCATCGTCCCGCCTGAGCTCGGTCAGGTTTTCTTTCTTGTCGACCCGCTCGACGGCACCAAGGAATTCGTCAGGCGCCACACCGATTTCACCGTCAACATCGCGCTGATCCGGGGCGGAGCGCCGGAGATCGGCGTCGTCTACGCGCCGTGCACGGGGCGCTTCTTCTCCGGCCGGCCGGGCAGGGCGGAAGCCTTCGAGGCCCGTGACGGCGAGGCCGTCTCGGAGCGCCGTCGCGTTCACGTGCGCGAGGGCCGCCAGCCGCTGACCATCGTCGCCAGCCGCTCGCACCGGACGCCGGAAACCGATGCCTTCATCAAGAAGGTCGCGGCGGCCGAGATCGTGTCTGTCGGTTCGTCCTTGAAGTTCTGCCTGGTGGCGGCCGGAGAGGCCGACATCTATCCGCGCTTCGGCCGGACGATGGAGTGGGACACCGCCGCAGGCGATGCCGTGCTGCGCGCGGCCGGCGGGATCACCCACACGCTCGACGGCGAACCGCTCGTCTATGGCAAGCGCAACCAGGCCGGCGAGGACGACTTCGCCAACCCGCACTTCGTCTCGACGGGCCGGATCGTCGATCCGGCCTTCAAGTTCTGATCTGGAAGCGGCGTCTTACTCGGCCGCGATCTTGGCCGAGTTGGAGCCGACATAATTGCGGATCGTGGTGATGATCCGGTCCTGGTCGGCTTCGCTGAGATAGGGATGCATCGGCAGGCACAGGATAGTGCCCGGGATTGCATCCGACACCGGCAGGCCACCCGGCGTGCGCGGATAGTGGCTGTAGGCCACCTGCACATGCAGCGGCTTCACGTAGTAGATGACCGAAGGGATGCCCTCGGCCTGCAGGTGGGCCTTCAGGCCGTCGCGGTCGGCGGTCTCGATGGCATATTGTGCCCAGGCGGAACGACCGCCGGCCGGCGCGCGCGAGGCCTTCACCACGTCGCCGAGGCCGTCGGCGTAGCGCTGGGCGATACGGGCGCGTGCCTGCATCTCGTCCTCGAGGATGGCGAGCTTCTCGATCAGGATCGCCGCCTGCAGCGTGTCGAGACGTGAGTTCAGGCCGACATGGATGTTGTCGTACTGGGTCTCGCCCTTGCCGTGGAAGGCGAAGGAACGCAGGCGCGCGGCGAATTCGTCGTCGTTGGTGAACATCGCACCGCCGTCGCCGTAGCAGCCGAGCGGCTTGGCCGGATAGAAGCTGGTGGAAGCGACATGGCCGTAGGCGCCGCACATCTTGCCGTCCTGCGAGCCGCCGATCGACTGGGCGGCGTCCTCGATGACGAGGAGGTTCTCGCGCTTGGCGATGGCGTCGATCGCCGCATAGTCGGCGGCGATGCCGAACAGGTCGACCGGGATGATCGCCTTCGGCTTGAGGCGGCCTTCCGCCTTGATCATGGCGATCGCGGCTTCCAGGCTCTCGATCGAGATGTTGTAGGTGTCGGGTTCGATGTCGACGAAGACCGGCTCGGCCTTGGCAAGGGCCACCACCTCGGCGGTCGCGGCAAAGGTGAAGCTCGGCACGAAGACGGCATCGCCCGGGCCGATGCCGGAGGCGAGCAGCGGCAGAAGCAGCGCATCGGTGCCGTTGGCGCAGGCGATGACATGCTTGACGCCGACATACTTTGCCAGCTGGTTCTCGAATTCGGTGACTTCAGGGCCGAGAATGTAGCGGCCGTCATCGACAACCTTGTCGATAGCCGCTTTCAGACGGTCGCGGATTCGTTCGCGCTGCGCGCCGAGATCGATGAACTGCATGATGGCCCCAAAAACCCAATCGTTTCTTCGGGCCGCTGATAGCAGAGTTGCTGAGTCCGAAACAGCCGAGCCCCCTGCGGCATCCTTGGCGCGGCTCCGGTTCTTGTTACTTTCGGTTGCAGCGATTTCGCGCCCAAATCGGCGGAAAACATGGGGTTTTGCGCGCCGGCCGTTGAGCCGGCTTGGCGATGCGAAACATAAAGTGATCGGCTAAATCGCCGGAAAACGTCCGTTTCAGGCCAGTTCGCGCCGCCATGGCGGGTTTGCGCCGGCCCGCGACACGGTCACCGCCGCTGCCCGTGCCCCGAGCGAAAGTGCTGCTTCGATGGCTGATTCCGAAAGCGCGGCGACGGCACTCTTGGTCAGGGCGCCCTGTTCATGCAGGGCGGCGAGCACACCCGCATTGAATGTGTCGCCGGCGCCGACCGTGTCGACCACGGTCACCTTTTCGGGCGTCACCGAGACCGTGTGCCGTGCGCTGTAGGCGGTGGCGCCCTTGCTGCCCTTGGTGACGATCACCAGCTTCGGACCCTTGAGCAGCCAGTTGGCCGCGATCTCGTCATGGCTGCCGGTTTCGCCGAACCAGGCCAGGTCCTCGTCCGAAAGCTTGACGATATCGGCCATGCCGAGCATCCGCCGCATCCGTTCGAGATGCGCCTGCTTGTCCTGGATGAAGCCCGGCCGGATGTTCGGGTCCAGCATCGTCACCCGGTTCTTGTGCTCGCGCTTCATCAGCGCTTCGTAGGCTGAGCCGCAGGGTTCCGGGATCAGGCTGATCGCCCCGAACAGCAGGGCGTCGATGTCGTCGCCGAGCGTGGGCAGGTTGGCCTCGGTCAGCATCCGCCCCGCGGTGTTTTCGTCGTAGAAGGTGTAGGTGGCATGGCCGTTGTCGAGCCGGACGAAGGCCAGCGTCGTCGGGCGGCCCGACAGGTTGGCATAGCGCGAGCCGACATCACTTGCCGCAAGCACGTCGCGGATCTGCTGGCCGAACAGGTCGGACGACAGGCCGGAGAAGAATTCGGTGGGCACGCCGAGGCGGCCGAGCGCGATCGCCGAGTTGAAGATGGCGCCGCCGGCATAAGGTGCGAAGGACGGTTCGCCGGCCGCACTGTGCCGGGGCAGCATGTCGATGAGCGCTTCGCCGCAGCACAGGATCATGGCTTGCCGGTTCCCTTCGGGTAGATGACGCCCTTGCGGACGATGATGTTGGCGTAAAGCCTTGGTTCGCTTGTGGCGATGATGGTGTGGGCCGCCTTGACGCGGCTGTAGAAGGCGTCGCCAGCGAGCGGCACGACCGAAAAGCCGGGCGCGCGACGGGCGCAGACCGCCTCGATCTCATCGTGCACGGGGTCGTGCAGGGCAGGGTCGCCCTTGACCGAGGAGCGGAAGATCGCCTGCGGTACGAAATCGTCGACGGGCAGCACCTGAAGCACGGCGTCGAGCACGGGGATAAGGTCGAGGCCGTCGGCGCGGATGACGCGGCGGCCATGCTCAAGCGCGGGATAATTGCCGTCGACGATGGCGATCTCGTCGCCATGGCCCATAGCGCGAAGCGTGAACAACAGGTCCGGGCCGAGCAGGGGGGGGATGCCGATGAGCACGATCAGACCCCCCGCGACGGCGCCGTCGAGCCGATGAGGAAACGTTCCGACAGCGGCAGGCTGGCGCCGCCCAGTGCGCGCGCGTGGATGCCCACCGTGCCTTCGCGCACCGAAGGAATGCGCAGGCCTTCGACGTCGATCTTGCCGATTGCCGCCTGCACCGCCTGCACCAGGCGGGTGCGGATCGCCGGCGGCATCCAGCCGTCGATGACGGCGCTTTCGAAATCGATGACCGAGGCCGACGCGACGATGGCGTAGGCCAGCGCGTCGGATGCCGTCGCTATCCAGCCGTCGAGTTCGGGGCCAAGGTCGCGCCACTCCTCGGGTGAGGTCCAGAGATAGGACGCCTTGATGCCCTTCGCGTTCAGCGCTTTTTCGAGCACCGCGATCGAGGCGACGTCGATGAGCTGCGTCGGCCTCCCGCCCGGGCCTGGCACCGGCATCGAGCCGAGCGCGCCGGCATTGCCGGTCGGGCCGCTGTAGAGCCTGCCGTTCAGCACGACACCGCCGCCGGCAAAGGCGCCGATGTAGAAATAGACGAAGTCGCGCAAGGCGCCGATGTCGCCGAACACCAGTTCGGCGCCGCAGGCGGAGGTGGCGTCGTTCTGCACGTAGACGGGGAAGGAAAACAGCGTCTGCAGATCGGCGCGGATGTCGCGGTTGCGCCATTCGTCCATGATCTCGCGCGGCGCACCCGCCGTGTCGACCCAGCTCCACAGCTCGAACGGCATGGCGACGCCGAGCCCGGCGATGCGCTTGTCCTGTTCCCGCGTCAGGCTGGCGCGCATCTGGGCGATGCCCGATCTGACGAAGTCGATCGTGTCGCGCGGGGTGGGGTAGCCATACGAATTCTGCAGCATGGCGCGCGTCTTGCCGAGAAAGTCGATGAGCACGAGTTCGGCGCTGCGACGGCCGATCTTGAGGCCGATGAAGAAGGCTCCCTCGGGATTGAGCGCCATCGGGATCGATGGCTGGCCGATCTTGCCGCGGATGGGCTCCTGGCGCAGCAGCAGCCCTTCGACCTCCAGCTCGCGCATGATCACCGAGACTGTCTGCGCCGACAGGCCGGTCATGCGCGCAATGTCGGATTTGGCCAGCGCGCCGCTCTGCCTGACCAGCGACAGCACCAGCCGTTCATTGTGATCGCGCATGCCGCTCTGGTTGGTGCCGCGCAGTTGCTGGCTTTCAGCAGCGTCCGGCGAACCGTGCCTCGAACTTCCGGCCTCCACCGGCTTCCTCCCGTCAATTTCAGACTTTTCTTTTGGGACAGAATGCGGGCCGACTGCAATCCTGTCAATAATAAATAAGAGTGATTTAATTATTGACAGCTGATCCCGATTGGTGTTTCGTCAGTGCCGGATACTCGACTGGGAAGAGTGAACGAGCATCCGGGGCGAGGCCCGCTGATCGGGCTCGCATGGTTTGGTTTGGAGGAGTACCAGATGAAATTTTCAGTTCTGAAGACGACTGTCTTTGGTGCGGCCGTTGCCGCGCTCGCAAGCATTGCCGCGCCGGCTTCGGCCGCCGAGGTTGGCGCCTGCCTGATCACCAAGACCGACACCAATCCCTTCTTCGTCAAGATGAAGGAAGGTGCCACCGCCAAGGCAACCGAGCTCGGCGTGACGCTGAAGAGCTACGCCGGCAAGATCGACGGTGACAGCGAAAGCCAGGTCGCGGCGATCGAGACCTGCATCGCCGACGGCGCCAAGGGCATCCTGATCACCGCGTCCGACACCAAGGGCATCGTGCCGACGATCAAGAAGGCGCGCGACGCCGGCATCCTGGTCATCGCGCTCGACACCCCGCTCGAGCCGGCAGATGCTGCCGACGCCACCTTCGCCACCGACAACCTGCTCGCCGGCAAGCTGATCGGCCAGTGGGCCGCCGCCACGCTCGGCGACAAGGCCAAGGACGCCAAGGTTGCCTTCCTCGACCTGACCCCCTCGCAGCCGACCGTCGACGTCCTGCGCGACCAGGGCTTCATGATGGGCTTCGGCATCGACGTGAAGGACGCCAACAAGATCGGCGACGAAGACGACGCGCGCATCGTCGGTCACGACGTCACCAACGGCAACGAAGAAGGTGGCCGCAAGGCCATGGAAAACCTTCTCCAGAAGGATCCCGGCATCAATGTCGTGCACACCATCAACGAGCCTGCCGCTGCCGGTGCCTACGAGGCGCTCAAGGCCGTCGGCATGGAGAAGAACGTGCTGATCGTCTCGGTCGACGGCGGCTGCCCGGGTGTCAAGAACGTCCAGGACGGCGTCATCGGCGCGACCTCGCAGCAATATCCGCTGATGATGGCCGCACTCGGCATCGAGGCGATCAAGAAGTTCGCCGACAGCGGCGAGAAGCCCAAGCCGACCGAAGGCAAGGACTTCTTCGACACCGGCGTTTCGCTGGTGACCGACAAGCCGGCCGCCGGCGTGGAATCCATCGACGTCAAGACCGGCCTGGAGAAGTGCTGGGGTTGATCTGACCGCCTGACGGCGTGACACTCCTTGCAGACGAAGGGCGGCCCCTTGGTCGCCCTTCCTACAAGGGGGATATGAAATCCCTCATGGGAGGAAATCGACATGACTGACGCTTCGGCAGATGCCAGGCGGCCGCAAGAGTTCGAGAAGGTTCTCTCGGGCAGCGACACGTCAGTGGCCAGCTTCGACACGCATACGCGTTCGCCGATCGAGAAGATCCAGCATTTCCTGCATTCCAATCCGGCCGCGGTGCCGCTCATCGTGCTCGTGGCCTCGATCGTGCTTTTCGGCCTGATCATCGGCGGCAAGTTCTTCTCGGCCTTCTCGATGACGCTGATCCTGCAGCAGGTGGCGATCACCGGCATCATCGGCGCCGCCCAGACGCTGGTTATCCTGACCGCCGGCATCGACCTGTCCGTCGGCGCCATCATGGTGCTGTCGTCGGTGGTGATGGGCCAGTTCACCTTCCGCTACGGCCTGCCGCCGTCGCTGGCGATCCTGTGCGGCTTCGCCGTCGGCGCGCTGTGCGGCTGGATCAACGGCGCGCTCGTCTCCTACATGAAGCTGCCGCCGTTCATCGTCACGCTCGGCACCTGGCAAATCGTTCTGGCGACGAACTTCCTCTACTCGGCCAACGAGACGATCCGCGCCCAGGATATCGAGACTCAGGCGCCGATCCTCCAGTTCTTCGGTGCGAATTTCCGCCTCGGCAATGCCGTGTTCACCTATGGCGTTGTCGCCATGGTGCTGCTGGTGGCTGTCCTCTGGTACATCCTGAACCACACCGCCTGGGGGCGGCATGTCTACGCCATCGGCGATGATCCCGAAGCCGCCCAGCTTTCCGGCGTGCGGGTCAACAGGGTCCTCATCTCGGTCTACGTCATCTCCGGTCTGATCTGTGCCCTCGGCGGCTGGATGCTGATCGGCCGCATCGGCTCCGTGTCGCCGACGGCAGGCCAGTTCGCCAACATCGAATCCATCACCGCGGTGGTGATCGGCGGCATCTCGCTGTTCGGCGGGCGCGGATCGATCCTCGGCATGCTGTTCGGCGCGCTGATCGTCGGCGTCTTCCAGCTCGGCCTTCGCCTCATCGGCACCGACCCGCAGTGGACCTATCTGCTGATCGGCACCCTCATCATCATCGCGGTCGCGATCGACCAGTGGATCAGAAAGGTTGCAGGCTGATGGCTACCGAACCTCTTCTCACCGCCCGCGGGCTGGTCAAGCGCTACGGCCGCGTCACCGCCCTCAACAATGCCGACTTCGACCTCTATCCCGGCGAAGTTCTCGCCGTCATCGGCGACAATGGCGCCGGCAAGTCGTCGCTCATCAAGGCGATCTCCGGCGCCGTCACGCCCGACGAGGGCGAGATACTGCTGGAAGGCAAGCCGGTGAACTTCAAGTCGCCGATGGAGGCGCGAGACGCCGGCATCGAGACGGTCTACCAGAATCTCGCTTTGTCGCCGGCGCTGTCGATCGCCGACAACATGTTCCTCGGTCGCGAAATCCGAAAGCCAGGCATTCTCGGCAACTGGTTCCGCATGCTCGACCGGGGCGCGATGGAAAAGCGAGCGCGCGAAAAGCTGACCGAGCTTGGCCTGATGACCATCCAGAACATCAGCCAGGCGGTCGAGACGCTCTCCGGCGGCCAGCGCCAGGGCGTGGCGGTGGCACGAGCCGCGGCGTTCGGCTCCAAGGTCGTCATCATGGACGAGCCGACGGCGGCGCTCGGCGTCAAGGAAAGTCGCCGCGTGCTCGAACTGATCCTCGACGTGAAGCGGCGCGGCCTGCCGATCGTGCTGATTTCGCACAACATGCCGCATGTCTTCGAGGTTGCCGACCGCATCCACATCCATCGCCTCGGGCGCCGGCTGACGGTCATCGATCCGAAGGAATACACCATGTCGGATGCCGTGGCCTTCATGACCGGAGCCAAGGCACCGCCGGAGGCAGCAATCGCCGCCTGACCGGCCGGGTACAACCTCAGATCTCCGCGTCGCGAGATATTGACGCGGAGATTTAAATCGATTGAGATCGCATTCGGGATGGCTAAAATGAATGCGGGAGGTCAGGTGTCGGCAGGCGAGGCAAGTCAAGGGTGGCCGAACAATATGCGAGAGGCGAGATGACCCGCGCAGTGACCACGAAGATTCCTCAGCCGCCGCTTGGCGACACGAGCCCCGAGGCATTGGCTGCCGAAATCCTGAGCGCGCTGAAGTACCGGCTCGGCAAGGATGCCACGGTCGCGACCGACTATGACTGGCTGACCGCTTCGATCAAGGTCGTGCGCGACCGCATCGTCGACGAGTGGATCTCTTCCACCAAGGAGGCCTACGACCAGAGCGCCAAGCGGGTCTATTACCTCTCGCTGGAGTTCCTGATCGGCCGCCTGATGCGCGATGCATTTTCCAATCTCGGCCTGATGGACGCGATGCGGCAGGCGCTTGCCTCGCTCGGCGTCGAGTTCGATGTCATCGCCAAGCTCGAGCCTGATGCGGCACTCGGCAATGGCGGCCTTGGCCGGCTCGCCGCCTGCTTCATGGAAAGCATGGCGACCGTCGACATTCCGGCCCATGGTTACGGCATTCGTTATGCCAACGGCATGTTCCGCCAGGAAATCCACGATGGCTGGCAGGTCGAACTGCCTGAAACCTGGCTCGAACACGGCAATCCCTGGGAGTTCGAGCGCCGCGAACGCGCCTTCGAGGTCGGTTTCGGCGGTTCGGTCGAGCAGGTCACCGCACCGGACGGCAGGCTCGAGCGGCACGTCTGGAAACCCACCGATCGCGTCCTGGCCGTCGCTTACGACACCCCTGTGGTCGGCTGGCGCGGTGCCCGCGTCAACACGCTGCGGCTGTGGTCGGGCATGCCGCTCGACCCGATCCTGCTCGACAAGTTCAATGCCGGCGACCACATCGGCGCGCTGGCCGAAAGCAACAAGGCCGATGCGCTGTCACGCGTGCTCTATCCCGCGGACTCGCACAAGGCCGGCCAGGAACTGCGGCTGCGGCAGGAGTATTTCTTCTCGACCGCCTCGCTGCAGGACATCCTGCAGCGCCACATCAGCAAGTATGGCGATCTGAAGTCATTGCCCGACAAGGCGGCGATCCACCTCAACGACACCCATCCCGCCGTCGCCGTGCCCGAACTGATGCGCCTGTTGATGGACGTTCATGGCATGGACTTCGACACGTCCTGGGACATCACCAAGCGGACCTTCGCCTACACCAACCACACGCTTTTGCCGGAAGCGCTCGAAAGCTGGCCGGTGCCGCTGTTCGAGCGGCTCCTCCCGCGTCACATGCAGATCGTCTATGCGATCAACGCCGAGGTGCTGCTGGAAGCCAGGGCAACCGGCCGCTTCAGCGGCGAGCAGATCAGCCGCATCTCGCTGATCCAGGAGAATGGCGAGCGCCGCGTCCGCATGGGCAACCTTGCCTTTGCCGGCTCGCACAGCGTCAACGGCGTGTCGGCGCTGCACACCGAGCTGATGAAGGAAACGGTGTTCGCCGACCTGCACGGCCTCTATCCCGAGCGTATCAACAACAAGACCAACGGCATCACGCCGCGCCGCTGGCTGATCCAGTGCAATCCCGGCCTGACGGGGCTTGCGCGCGAGGCTATCGGCGACCGCTTCCTCGACGATATCGAGGCGATACGCGAACTCGACGGGTTCGCAGGCGACGCCGCGTTTCGGGAGAAGTTCGCCCACGTCAAGCGCGTCAACAAGGAGCGGCTGTCCAACCTCGTCGGCGAACGGCTGGGGATCAGGGTCGATCCGTCGGCGCTGTTCGACATCCAGATCAAGCGCATCCACGAATACAAGCGCCAGTTGCTGAATATCATCGAGGCGGTGGCGCTCTACGACCAGATCCGCTCGCACCCCGAACGCGAATGGACGCCGCGGGTGAAATTCTTCGGCGGCAAGGCAGCACCTAGCTACCACAATGCCAAGCTGATCATCAAACTGGCCAATGACGTCGCCAGGGTGGTCAACAGCGATCCCTCCGTGCGGGGCCTGCTGAAGGTCGTGTTCGTGCCGAACTACAATGTCAGCGCGGCCGAAATCCTGATGCCGGCGGCCGACCTGTCGGAGCAGATTTCGACCGCGGGCATGGAAGCCTCGGGCACCGGCAACATGAAGTTCGCGCTCAATGGGGCGCTGACCATCGGCACGCTCGATGGCGCCAATGTCGAGATCAAGGAACATGTCGGCGACGACAACATCTTCATCTTCGGCCTGACCACCGAGGAGGTCGCCCAGCGCCGCAGCAGCGGCTACCAGCCGGGCGCGGTGATCGATGGTTCGCCCGAGCTCAAGCAGGCCGTGGCCGCGATCTCGTCCGGCGTGTTCTCGCCCGACGATCCGGCCCGCTACCGCGAGCTGATGGACGGTCTCTACCAGCATGACTGGTTCATGGTCGCCGCCGATTTCGATTCCTACGCCGCCGCACAACGCCAGGTCGACACTGTCTGGCGCGACAGCCCCGACTGGCATGCCCGCGCCATCCGCAATGTCGCCCGTGTCGGCTGGTTCTCCTCCGATCGGACCATCCGCCAATATGCCAAAGAAATCTGGAACGTACCGGCCTGATGTGATTGCATGAACTGACCTCGCACGAAGCCCTGGGAGGGGACACCGAAACATGCTGAAGCCCGGCGCGGCCGCCGAAACGAAACCGGAGCTCGACAGAGCCACGGATGGCGATATCGAGGCGATCGTGAACGGCACCCATGGCGACCCGTTCGCGGTGCTCGGGCTCCAGCAGTCGGGCAAGGGCTTCCTGGCACGCTGTTTCGTGCCGCATGCCGAAACGGTGACCGCCCATACGCTCGAAGGCAAGGCGTGCGGCCAGCTTTTGCGCCGCAACGATGCCGGTTTCTTCGAAGGCAAGCTGTCGATCCGCAAGCGCCAGCCGCTCAAACTGCACGCCGGCAATGGCAGCGGCGATTGGTGGCTCACCGATCCCTATAGTTTCGGCCCGGTGCTGGGGCCGATGGATGACTACTTCATCTCGGAGGGTTCGCATCTCAGGCTGTTCGACAAGCTCGGCGCCCATCTGATTTCGCATGAAGGCGTCGATGGCGCGCATTTTGCCGTCTGGGCGCCCAATGCCCATCGCGTCTCGGTGGTCGGCGAGTTCAACGACTGGGACGGCCGCAGGCACCCGATGCGCCTGCGCCAGGACACCGGCATCTGGGAAATCTTCATTCCCGACATCGGCCCGGGCCGCCCCTACAAGTTCGAGCTGATCGGCGCTCGTGGCGTCCGGCTGCCGCTCAAGGCCGACCCCTATGCCATCCGCTCGGAACTGAGGCCCGCCACCGCGTCGGTTACGGACAGGCCACAGGCCCACGAATGGGCCGACGGCAAGCACCGCGCCCATTGGAAGGCGGCCGACCATCGGCGTGAGCCGATCAGCATCTACGAGGTGCATGCCGGCTCGTGGCAGCGCCGCGACGACGGCAGCTTCCTGTCATGGGACGAGATGGCCGACCGGCTCATCCCCTACACGGCGGAGATGGGCTTTACCCATATCGAGTTCCTGCCGATCTCCGAGCATCCCTACGATCCGTCCTGGGGCTACCAGACGACCGGGCTCTATGCGCCTTCCGCCCGTTTCGGCGATCCCGATGGCTTCGCGCGATTTGTCGACGGCGCCCACCAGGCGGGCATCAGCATCATCCTCGACTGGGTGCCGGCCCATTTCCCGGTGGACGAGCATGGCCTGGCGCATTTCGACGGCACCGCACTCTATGAGCATGCCGACCCGCGCCAGGGCTTCCATCCCGACTGGAACACGGCGATCTACAATTTCGGCCGGCGCGAGGTCGTCTCGTTTCTCGTCAACAACGCCCTGTTCTGGGCCGAGAAATACCATGTCGACGGCCTGCGCGTGGATGCGGTGGCCTCGATGCTGTACCTCGACTATTCCCGCAAGGAAGGCGAGTGGATCCCCAACGAGTTCGGCGGCCGCGAGAACCTCGAGTCGGTGCGTTTCCTGCAGAAGATGAATGCCGCCGTCTATGGTGCCCATCCCGGCGTGATGACGATCGCCGAGGAATCGACGTCCTGGCCCAAGGTGTCGCAGCCGGTGCATGAAGGCGGGCTCGGCTTCGGCTTCAAGTGGAACATGGGCTTCATGCACGACACGCTGGAGTATCTCTCCAAGGAGCCTGTTCACCGCAAGCACCACCACAATGAAATCACCTTCGGACTGCTCTACGCCTTCAGCGAGAACTTCGTCCTGCCGCTGTCCCATGACGAGGTCGTGCACGGCAAAGGCACGCTGCTCAGCAAGATGGCCGGTGACGACTGGCAGAAGTTTGCCACCCTGCGCGCCTACTATGCCTTCATGTGGGGCTATCCGGGCAAGAAGCTGCTGTTCATGGGCCAGGAGTTCGCCCAGCGTTCGGAATGGAGCGAGGCCAGGGCGCTGGACTGGAACCTGCTCGACTTCGCCCCGCATCGCGGCGTGAAGCAGCTGGTGCGCGACCTCAACTACCTCTACCGCTCGCGCCCGGCGCTGCACGCGCGTGACTGCGAGCCGGAAGGCTTCGAATGGCTGATCGTCGACGATGCCGCCAACTCGGTCTTCGCCTGGCTGCGCAAGGCGCCGGGCGGCGCACCGATCGCCGTGATTTCAAGCTTCACTCCGGTTCTGCGCGATAACTACCGGGTGCCGCTGCCGCAACCGGGCAAGTGGCGTGAAATCTTCAATTCCGACGCGCTGGACTATGGCGGGTCGGGCAAGGGTAACAGCGGCATGGTCACCGCCAGGCAGGTGGACGGAGGAGGGGCGGCCGCGACGTTGCTCCTGCCGCCGCTGGCGACGGTCATGCTCGAGTTTGTGGCGGACTGAGCAGGGAGGATGGCATGGAACTGAAGAGAAACCAGCCGCTGGCGCGCGATGCCATGGCCTATGTGCTTGCCGGCGGTCGGGGCAGCCGCCTGAAGGAGCTGACCGACCGGCGCGCCAAGCCCGCCGTCTATTTCGGCGGCAAGACCCGCATCATCGACTTTGCGCTGTCCAATGCGTTGAACTCGGGTATCCGCCGCCTCGGCGTCGCCACGCAGTACAAGGCGCATTCGCTGATCCGCCACCTGCAGCGCGGCTGGAACTTCCTCAGGCCGGAGCGAAACGAGAGCTTCGACATCCTGCCGGCAAGCCAGCGCGTCTCGGAAACGCAATGGTACGAAGGCACCGCCGACGCAGTCTACCAGAACATCGACATCATCGAGGCCTACGGCCCCGAATACATGGTCATCCTCGCCGGCGACCACATCTACAAGATGGACTACGAACTGATGCTGCGCCAGCACGTCGATGCCGGCGCCGACGTCACCGTCGGCTGCCTCGAAGTGCCGCGCATGGAAGCCACCGGCTTCGGCGTGATGCACGTCGACAAGAAAGACAACATCATTTCCTTCATCGAGAAGCCCGCCGACCCGCCCGGCATTCCCGACAAGCCCGACTACGCGCTCGCCTCGATGGGCATCTATGTCTTCAAGACCAAGTTCCTGATGGAGCAGCTGCGCCGCGATGCCAGCGAGCCGGAATCGAGCCGCGACTTCGGCAAGGACATCATTCCCTACATCGTCCAGCACGGCAAAGCCGTGGCGCACCGCTTCGCCAAGTCCTGCGTACGCTCGAGCACCGAGGCCGAGGCCTACTGGCGCGATGTCGGAACGGTCGATGCCTATTGGGAAGCCAATATCGACCTGACAGACATCACGCCCGAACTCGACCTCTACGATCGCGACTGGCCGATCTGGACCTATTCGGAACTGACGCCGCCGGCGAAGTTCGTCCATGACGAGGATGGCCGGCGCGGCTCGGCGGTCTCTTCGCTGGTGTCAGGCGATTGCATCGTTTCCGGCGCCTCGCTGAAGCGCAGCCTGATCTTCACCGGCGCGCGGATCAATTCCTACGCCACGCTCGAGGATGTCGTGATGCTGCCGGCCTGCCATGTCGGCCGCAACGCCCGGCTCAGCCGCGTTGTCATCGACCACGGCGTGCACATCCCCGAGGGGCTGATCGTCGGGGAGGACCCGGTGCTGGACGCCAAGCGCTTCCGCGTCTCGGAAAAGGGCATCTGCCTGATTACCCAGGACATGATCAACAGGCTGGAGTCGTAACTGGTGCAGGTGCTTTCGGTCACGCCCGAGATCTTCCCGCTGATCAAGACCGGCGGGCTGGCCGATGTCACCGGCGCGCTGCCGCAAGCGCTCGCCGGGCTCGGCGTCGGCATGCGCAGCCTGGTGCCGGGTTATCCTGTCGTGATGAGCGCGCTGAAGAAGAAGGCGGTTCATCAATACACCGCCCTGCACGGCGGCAAGGCAACGCTGCATACAGCGGAGGTGGCGGGCCTCGACCTGCTGGTGCTCGATGCGCCGCACCTGTTCGACCGGCCGGGTGGTCCCTATGGCGATGCCACCGGCGCCGACTGGCAGGACAATTGGCGACGCTTCGCCGCCTTGGGGCGTGTCGGCGCCGACATCGCCGCCGGCGCGGTCAAGGATTACAAGCCCGATATCGTGCACGCCCATGACTGGCAGTCGGCGATGACGCTTGCCTACATGCGCTACGGTGAGGCGGCACAGGTGCCGTCGGTGATGACGGTTCACAACCTGGCCTTCCAGGGGCAGTTCGGCGTCAACATCTTTGCCGGCCTCGGCCTGCCGCAGCAGGCGATGGCGCTCGACGGCGTCGAATATTATGGCGGCGTCGGCTTCCTCAAGGCTGGCCTGCAGGCGGCCTGGGCGATCACCACCGTCAGCCCGACCTATGCCCAGGAGATCCGGACGCCGGCCTTCGGCATGGGGCTCGACGGGCTGATCAACCTGCGCTCGCCCGATCTCTCCGGCATCGTCAACGGCATCGACGACGACATCTGGAACCCCGAGACGGACAAGCATCTCGCCGCCACCTACACGGCCAAGAGCCTGAAGGGGCGCAAGGCGAACAAGCGGGCGATCGAGGAGCGCATGACGCTCGACCGCGACGACGGCCCGATCTATTGCGTGGTCAGCCGCCTGACCTGGCAGAAGGGCATCGACATTCTGGCGTCGATCATCGATCCGGTGATCGCCTCCGGCGCGCGGCTGGCGATCCTGGGCTCGGGTGACGCGGGTCTGGAAGGCGCATTGCTGGCCGCGGCCGCGCGCCATCGTGGCCGGGTCGGTGTCGTCATCGGCTATGACGAAGGGCTTTCCCATCAGTTGCAGGGCGGTGCCGACGGCATCCTGATCCCGTCGCGCTTCGAGCCCTGTGGCCTGACCCAGCTCTATGGCCTGCGCTACGGCTGCGTGCCGATCGTCGCGCGCACCGGCGGCCTTGCAGACACCGTCATCGACGCCAACGAGGCTGCGGTCACGGCAGGGGTGGCGACAGGCTTTCAGTTTGCGCCGGAAAACGCGGGCGATTTCCACCACGCCATCCTCAGGGCCAACGCGCTTCATGCCGACCCGGCCGCCTGGGCCGCGATCCAGAAGCAGGGAATGAAGTCGGATGTGTCATGGGACCGCAGCGCCCAGAAATATGCCGCACTTTACCGCAAGCTTCTCTCAAAAAGGGATGCCTGAATGATTCGCACCGTATCCACCACGCCTTATGGCGACCAGAAACCCGGCACGTCAGGCCTGCGCAAGAAGGTGCCTGTCTTCCAGCAGCCGAACTATGCCGAGAACTTCATCCAGTCGGTGTTCGACGCGCTCGACGGCTTTGCCGGCAAGACGCTGGTCGTCGGCGGCGACGGCCGCTTCTACAATCGCGAGGTGATCCAGAAGGTCATCGCCATGGCGGTGGCCAACGGCTTTGGCCGCGTGGTGGTCGGGCAGGGGGGCATCCTGTCGACGCCGGCTGCCTCGAACCTGATCCGCAAGCGCAAGGCTTTCGGCGGCATCATCCTGTCGGCCAGCCACAATCCCGGCGGTCCGCACGAGGATTTCGGCATCAAGTACAATGCCGAGAATGGCGGTCCGGCGCCGGAAAAGCTGACCGACGCGATGTATGCGCACAGCAAGGCGATCACGGCCTACAAGATCGCAGATGTCAGCGCGGTCGATCTCGACAAGCTCGGCACCTTCGAGGTTGGCGGCATGAAGGTCGAGGTCGTCGACCCGGTGGCCGACTATGCCGAACTGATGGAGAAGCTGTTCGATTTCGACGCGCTGCGCGCACTGTTCAAGTCCGGCTTCCGCATGCGTTTCGACGCGATGCATGCCGTGACCGGCCCTTATGCGAAGGAAATCCTCGAGCGCCGGCTGGGTGCTGCCGAGGGCACGGCGCGCAACTTCGTGCCGCTGGAAGATTTCGGCGGCCACCACCCGGACCCGAACCTGGTCCACGCCAAGCATCTCTATGACGAGATGATGGGGCCGAACGCGCCGGATTTCGGCGCGGCTTCCGACGGCGACGGCGACCGCAACCTGATCATCGGCCGCGGCATCTTCATCACGCCGTCGGATTCGCTGGCGATGCTGGCCGCCAACGCCCATCTCGCACCGGGCTACAAGTCCGGGCTCAAGGGCATCGCGCGCTCGATGCCGACCAGCGGGGCCGCCGACCGGGTGGCCGAGAAGCTCGGCATCGGCATGTACGAGACGCCGACCGGCTGGAAGTTTTTCGGCAATCTGCTCGACGCCGGCATGGCGACGATTTGCGGCGAGGAGAGTGCCGGCACCGGCTCCGATCATGTCCGCGAGAAGGACGGTCTGTGGGCCGTGCTGCTGTGGCTCAACATCCTGGCCGTGCGCGGCGAGAGTGCCAAGGACATCGCCTCCAAGCATTGGGCGACCTATGGCCGCAACTATTATTCACGCCACGACTACGAGGAGGTCGAGACCGCCCGCGCCAACGCGCTGGTCGACCAACTCAGGGGCAAGCTTGCCTCGCTGGCGGGCACGAGCGTGCAGGGCATGAAGATCGCCAGTGCCGACGACTTTGCCTACCACGATCCGGTCGACGGTTCGGTGAGCAAGAACCAGGGCATCCGCATCCTGTTCGAAGGCGGCTCGCGCGTCGTCTTTAGGCTGTCGGGCACAGGCACCTCGGGCGCCACATTGCGTGTCTACATAGAGCGCTACGAGCCCGACCCTGCACGGCACGGGCTCGACACGCAGGCCGCCCTTGCCGACCTGATCCAGGCTGCCGAGGACATTGCCGGCATCCGCAGTCACATCGGCCGCGACAAGCCGAGCGTTATCACCTGATGCCAGCAGACGGTGCGGCTGCATATCGGCCGCGGTTCGGCGCGACCGTATCCGAAGGCGGCATCCGTTTTGCCGCCTGGTCCGGTGCTGCCGAGCGCATCTGGGTGTCGCTGTTCGATGCGGTCGGCAAGTCCGAGACCGACAGGCTGGAACTCCAGCGCGCGGGCGACGGCGTTTTCGCGCTGTCGGTGGCCGGCTTGCCCGAGGGAACGCGCTACGGCTTCCGCGCCGACGGGCCCTATGCGCCCGACGAAGGCCAGTGGTTCGATCCCGACAAGCTGCTGGTCGATCCCTATGCCGCTCGAATTGACAGGGCCTATCGCCATGACGGGCGGCTGGCGGCGGGAAGAGGCCAGGGCGGCGACACCGCCGACCTGATGCCCAAGGCGGTGGCGGCGAGGCTGCCAGCCGCGTCGACCACCGCACCCGCCTTCACGCCGGGCGGGCTCATCTACGAGGTGCCGGTGCGGGCTTTCTCGACCGCCCATCCGACCATCCCGAAGAAGATTCGCGGTACGATCCGCGCCCTGGCCGAGCCGGTCGTCATCGACCATTTCCTGCGGCTCGGGGTGTCGGCTGTCGAACTCATGCCGGTGACGGCGACGATGGACGAGCGCCACCTGCCGGCGCTGGGGCTCAGCAATTCCTGGGGCTACAATCCCGTCACCTTCATGGCGCTCGATCCCCGCCTGGCACCCGGCGGAATGGACGATCTGCGCGCGACGACGGCAGCGCTCCACGCAGCCGGCATCGGCGTCATCCTCGATCTCGTTTTCAACCATACGGCCGAAAGCGACGAACTCGGGCCGACGCTCTCTCTGCGTGGTCTCGACAATCGCGCCTATTATCGCGCCGCGGTCGACGACCCCGGCCGCTACGCCAACGACACCGGGACCGGCAACACGCTCGCCTGCGACCATCCGGTGGCGCAGGAGATGATCCTCGACAGTCTCAGGCATTTTGTCGTCCATGCCGGCATTGACGGCTTCCGTTTCGATCTCGCGCCCGTACTCGGACGGGTCGGTGGTGAGTTCAGGGCCGATGCACCGCTGCTCCAGGCCATGCGGCAGGACCCGGTCATCGGCGACCGCATTCTCATCGCCGAGCCGTGGGACATTGGCCACAACGGCTATCGCCTTGGTGGCTTCCCGTCTGAATTCCTGGAGTGGAACGATCGTTATCGCGACGACGTCAGGCGCTTCTGGCGCGGCGACCGCGGCATGGTCGGCGCGCTCGCGACACGGCTTGCGGGTTCGTCCGACATCTTCGGCGGCGGTGCGCAGACGCGCACGGTGAATTTCGTCGCCGCCCATGACGGCATGACGCTGGCCGATATCGTGCGCTACGAACGCAAGCACAACGAGGCCAATGGCGAGCACAATCACGACGGCCACAACGAGAACTTCTCGTGGAACAACGGTGTCGAGGGCGAAAGCCGGGATCCCGAGATCGCCGCCGAGCGCAGTCGGGACGTGCGTGCGATGCTGGCCACACTGTTTGCCTCGCGCGGCGCGATCATGCTGACCGCGGGCGACGAGTTCGGCCGCAGCCAGCATGGTAACAACAATGCCTATGCCCAGGACAACGAGCTGACCTGGCTGGACTGGGCTGACCGGGACGTCGCGCTCGAGGATTTCGTCGCCGACCTTTCGAGGCTCCGGCGCGAGATGCCCGCGCTGGCCGAAGTGGAGTTCCTGACCGGCGCGCCCAGGCATGGCTCGGATGTATCCGATGTGGAATGGCTGACGGAAACGGGACGGTCGATGACCGACGCCAACTGGCGCGAGCCCGACCGGCATCGCCTGACCATGCTGCTTGGAAGCGGAACTGCCCTGGCAGGCCGGCTCGCCGTCATGATCAACGGCGCGCGGCGCGACGCCGCCTTTCGGCTGCCGGATCGTCCCGGCTTCCAGTGGCTGCCGGCGGCAAGCGGGACAAGGCCGGTCGACAACCGGTTCGCCGTGCCGGCGCGCAGCGCGATTTTTGCGATCGAACGTCCAGGCGAGTGACGGTCAAGGAGAACTGCGATGGTGCGGAAAACGGCAACGACGCCTGCGGCTGACTGGTGGCGCGGCTGCGTCATCTATCAGGTCTATCCGCGCTCCTTCCAGGACACGACGGGCGACGGCAGTGGCGACCTTGCCGGCATCACCCGGCGCCTGGCGCATATCGCTTCGCTTGGCGTCGACGCCGTCTGGCTTTCCCCGTTCTTCAAGTCGCCCATGGCCGACATGGGCTACGACGTTTCCGACTACTGCGATGTCGATCCCATGTTCGGCACGCTGGCCGACTTCGACGCGTTGATTGCCGAAGCCCATCGCCTGGGGCTGAAGATCATCATCGACCAGGTGCTGTCGCACTCGTCGGACCAGCACCCCTGGTTCGTGGAAAGCCGCGCCAGCCGCGACAACCCCAAGGCCGACTGGTACGTCTGGGCGCCGCCCAAGCCCGACGGAAGCGCCCCGAACAACTGGATATCGATCTTCGGCGGCCCGGGCTGGGAGTGGGATTCGACGCGCAGGCAGTATTACCAGCACAACTTCCTTGCCTCGCAGCCCGACCTCAACTTCCACAATCCCGACGTGCAGGATGCCCTGCTGGAGACGGTGCGATTCTGGCTCGACCGGGGTGTCGATGGCTTTCGGCTGGATACGGTCAATTTCTACGTCCACGACAAATGGCTGCGCGACAACCCGCCCCTGCCGAAGAGCATCGCCGGCGAGAACGAGGAAACCAACCCGTACGAATTCCAGGACCACCTGTTCGACAAGACGCAGCCGGAAAACCTCGCGTTTCTCAAGCGGTTCCGGGCGCTGCTCGACGAGTATGACGGGCGCAGCTCGGTCGGCGAGGTGGGCGACGGCGAGCGCTCGCTGCAGACGGTGGCCGCCTACACCTCCGGCGGCGACAAGCTCGACATGTGCTATACCTTCGACCTGCTGGGGCCGAAATTCTCGGCCGCCCATGTCCGCAAATGCATCGCCGACTTCGAGGCGGCTGTCACCGACGGCTGGATCTGCTGGGCGTTCTCCAACCACGACGTGACCCGCCATGTGACGCGCTGGACGCGGCCGGGCGGCGATCCGGAGGCGGTGGCGAAGTTCTCGATTGCCCTGCTTGCCTGCCTGCGCGGCTCGATCTGCATCTACCAGGGCGAGGAACTTGGCCTGGAGGAGGCGGAACTCGCCTTCGAGGACCTGCGCGACCCCTATGGCATCCGGTTCTGGCCTGGCCAGAAGGGCCGGGACGGCTGCCGCACGCCGATGGTCTGGGAAGCCCAGTCGGAGCAGGGCGGCTTTTCCGACGGCAAGCCATGGCTGCCGATTCCGGCCGGCCATCGCGCCCATGCCGTCGACCGGCAGCAGCGAGACGAGGGCTCGGTCCTGGCCCGCTACCGCGCCGTTCTCGCGGCGCGCAGGGGGCTGCCGGCACTTGTCCACGGTTCGATTTCCTTGCTCGAAGCAGATGGCGACGTGCTCTCTTTCGTGCGCGAGGCAGATGGCGAGCGGCTGCTTTGCGTTTTCAGTTTTGCCAGGGATTCCGCCAATTGGCCGGTTCCTGCACGGCTTTCCGGGTTGCTGCCGCTCGATTTTCCTGGCGCCTCGGGCGAATTCGAACGAGGCAGCATCGTGCTTCCTCCGCTCGGTTATTTCATCGGACGCTTGGTTTGAGCGCGCTCAAGTTGACTTTAGGTGAGGTGCGAGTCGTGTTGAAATAAAAATTTCCCATGGATAGTGTCAGCCACCGCTGGCGGTAGGGAGCTGCCGGCTCGCTCAACGAAACCGGAAAAATCCGGCATTCGGGCGCAACTAGGCGAGGCCTTGTTTTGCGAGGAACAGGCCACTTGGGAGAAACAATCATGCTGAAGAACATGCTGAAAGCGACCGTGTTCGCCACGACGCTTGCCTTGGCTACCGGCGCGATCTCGATGCCGGCCTTTGCAGAGGTGACCTACAATCGCGGCAACTCGGCCGATCCGGAATCGCTGGATCCGCACAAGACGTCCACCGTCTACGAAGCGCACATCCTGCGCGATCTGTTCTTTGGCCTGGTGATGCAGGACCAGGGCGCCAACCTGATCCCCGGTGCGGCCGAAAGCTGGACCGTTTCGGACGATGGCAAAGTCTACACCTTCAAGCTGCGCCAGGGCGCGACCTGGTCGGACGGCAGCCCGGTAACGGCTGAAGACTTCGTCTACTCGTTCCGCCGCCTGGAAGACCCGGCAACCGGCGCCGAGTACGCTTCGATGCTCTACCCCATCGTCAATGCCGAAGAGGTCAATACCGGCAAGGCAAAGCTCGAGGACATGGGCGTGAAGGCTGTCGACGCTTCGACGCTTGAAGTGACGCTGAAGGCTCCGACGCCCTATTTCCTCGAAATGCTCACCCACCAGGCGGCCTACCCGGTCAACAAGGCGGCGATCGAGAAGCTTGGCGCCGACTGGATCAAGCCGGGCAACCTGGTTTCCAATGGTGCGTTCACGCTGGCCGAATTCGTGCCCAACGATCACATCAAGCTGGTCAAGAACCCGAAGTTCTATGACGCGGCGAACGTCAAGGTCGACGTCGTCAATTACATCCCGACCGAAGACCGCTCGACCGCCATCAAGCGTTTCGAGGCTGGCGAACTGGACAGCAACGACGACATCCCGACCGAGCAGATGGCGGACTTGAAGGCCAAGTTCGGCGAGCAGCTGCGCGTCGGTGCTCAGCTTGGCACCTACTACTACGCGATGAAGTGGGACAAGGAGCCGTGGACCAACCTGCAGCTTCGCAAGGCTATTTCGATGGCGATCGACCGTGACTTCATCGCCGAGAAGGTCTGGCAGAATTCGATGCTGCCGAGCTACACGATGGTGCCTCCGGGCATCGAAGGCTACACGCCCATCGCTGCCGATTATGCCGAGAAAACCCAGATCGACCGCGAAGACGAGGCCGCCAAGATCCTGAAGGAACTGGGTTATGGTCCCGACAAGCCGCTGAAGATGGAGATCCGCTACAACACGTCGGAGAACCACAAGAACACGGCCGTCGCCATCCAGGAGCAGCTCAAGCCGCTCGGCGTCGAGGTTTCGCTGGTCAACACCGACACCAAGACCCACTACGGGTTCCTTGAGCAGAAGGGCGACTTCGATACGGCCCGCGTCGGCTGGATCGCCGACTACAAGGACCCGGAGACCTTCCTCGGCGTCGCGCGCAAGGCGAGCGGCAACAACTACTCGGTCTACAACAATCCGAAGTTCGAGGAAGCCATGGACAAGGCTGCTGCCGCTGGCGGCAAGCCGGAAGAGCGCATGAAGGACATGCAGGAAGCCGAGCGCATCGTCCTCGAGGACACGGGCTTCATTCCGATCCTTTACTACAGCTACAAGAACCTCGTTTCGTCCAAGCTCAAGGGCTTCGATGAAAACGTCATGGACGTTCACCCGACCCGCTTCATCAGCAAAGTCGAGTAACTCTGATCGTGTCGCCGCTCCCACCTGGGAGCGGCGACCCTAGCTGGAATGTTTCTGGCTGGCGTAACGGAGTACGGCGCCCATGTTTGTATATGTGATACGGCGGCTTCTGACCGCCATTCCCACCCTTTTCGTCATCGTGACGCTGGCATTCTTCCTGATCCGCATCGCCCCAGGCGGGCCATTCAATCAGGAGCGAGGACTGAGCCCGGAGATCAAGGCCAACCTCGAAGCGCAGTTCGGCCTGGGCGACCCCCTCTGGCTCCAGTACGTCAACTACCTCAAGAACCTTCTGCACGGCAATTTCGGGCCGAGCTACAATCTCCCCGATTTCACCGTCACCGAGCTCTTTGCCAAGGGGCTGCCGATCTCTATCCAGCTTGGCTTCTCGGCGCTCGCGCTCGCCCTTTTCATCGGCGGAATCCTTGGGATCGTAGCCGCGCTCAACCAGAACAAGGCCGGGGACTATTCGGTGATCGCGCTGGCTACCGCCGGAAGCACGATCCCGACCTTCGTCATCGCACCTGTGATCCAGCTCCTGTTCGGCCTGACCTGGAAGCTGCTGCCAATCGGCGGCTGGGGCGACGGCGCCCTGATCAACAAGATCGGCCCGATTCTAACCCTGTCGCTGCCGCAGATCGCCATCGTGGCGCGCCTTATGCGCGGCTCGATGATCGAGTCGCTACGGTCCAACCACATCCGCACTGCGAGGGCCCTCGGGCTTTCCGACTGGTCGGTCGTCGTCAAGCATGCACTCAGGGGCGCCGTGCTGCCCATCGTGTCCTATGCGGGACCGGCAGCGGCGGCGCTGCTGACCGGCTCGATCATCGTCGAGACCATCTTCGCCATTCCCGGCGTCGGCCGGTACTTCGTCGATGCCGCGCTCAACCGCGACTACACGCTGGTGATGGGCACGGTGGTGGTGATCGCGCTGTTCACGATCGCCTTCAACCTGATCGTCGACATCCTCTACGCCTTCTTCGATCCGAGGGTGCGCTATGACTGACACTGCCATCACCGCGCCCGTCGTCGGGCGCTCGCTCTGGGGCGATGCCTGGGCTCGCCTCAAGGCCAATAAGGCTGCCATGTTCAGCCTGTTCTACCTGATTGCGATGAGCGTGGTCTGTATTGTCGGCCCGTACTTCGTGCCGCACCAGTACACCACCATCTATGCCGACTATGTCAGGACCCCGCCGAGCTTCTCGGCCTATCCAAAGCCGGAAATGATCGAGACCGCCATGAACGACGCCGTCCGCCGCATGCGGGTCGACGTCAAGGAGTGGCGCCAGGAAGACGAACGCGTATTCATCACGGTGACGTCGGCGAAGCCGTTGGACGCGCGCAACATCCGCTATCTCGACCGTTCCGACACATTCGACAATGCCAAGCTCGAGAGCACATCCGCCGACGGTCTGTCGGCCGTCATGAGCGCCACGATCAAGCAGCAATATTTCTTCTTCGGCACCGACAACACCGGACGCGACCTGCTGTCGCGAACGCTGATGGCCGGCCGCATCTCGCTGGCGATCGGACTCCTGGCCGGCGTTGTCGCGGTGGTCATCGGTGTCGTCTATGGCGCCACCGCAGGCTTCATGGGCGGCAAGACCGACGAGGTGATGATGCGCATCGTCGATGTGCTGTACTCGCTTCCTTTCATCTTCTTCGTCATCATGCTGGTCGTCTTCTTCGGGCGAAATTTCGTGCTGATGTTCTTGGCCGTGGGAGCGGTGCTGTGGCTCGACATGGCGCGCATCGTGCGTGGCCAGGCACTGTCGATCCGAAGACAGGAATACGTCCAGGCGGCGGAAGCGCTCGGGGTGAGGTCGCGCGGCATCGTTCAGCGACACGTCATTCCAAACCTGCTCGGCCCGGTGGTCATCTACATGACGCTGCTGGTGCCGCAGGTCATCATCCTGGAGAGCTTCCTGTCGTTCCTGGGGCTCGGCGTCCAGGAGCCGATGACCAGTTGGGGCGTGCTCATTTCCGCCGGGGCAAAGAACATCGGCACCGCCAATTGGCTGCTGCTGTTTCCTGCCTTCTTCCTGGTCTCGACGCTGTTCGCGCTGAATTTCATCGGCGACGGACTGCGCGACGCTCTCGATCCGAAGGACAGGTGAGATGGCTGGCGAAACGATCCTTTCGGTCAAGGACCTGCGCGTCCGCTTCCGCACGCTCGACGGCGCCGTCGAGGCGGTGAAGGGCATCAACCTTCACGTCGATGCCGGCGAGACGGTGGCGGTGGTCGGCGAGTCCGGCTCCGGCAAGAGCCAGACGATGATGGCGGCGATGAGCCTGCTGGCGTCCAACGGCGAGGCCACGGGCGCGGTCGACTATCGCGGCAAGAACCTGCTGACGCTCGGCAAGTCGGAACTCAACAAGGTCCGCGGCCGCAAGATCAGCATGATCTTCCAGGAGCCGATGACTTCGCTCGATCCACTCTACACGATCGGCAACCAGCTGATGGAACCGATACGGCGGCATCGCGGGCTCGATGCCAAGGCGGCGCGCGCCGAAGCGCTCAGGCTGCTCGAACTGGTCAAGATTCCCGACCCCGAGCGCCGCCTGAAGTCTTATCCGCACGAAATGTCGGGCGGCCAGCGACAGCGCGTGATGATCGCCATGGCGCTCGCCAACGATCCGGACATCCTGATCGCCGACGAGCCGACGACGGCTCTCGACGTGACGATCCAGGCGCAGATCCTGATGCTGCTTGCGGAACTGCAGCGCAAGCTCGGCATGGCGATCGTCTTCATCACCCACGATCTCGGCATCGTCAGGCGCTTTGCCGACCGGGTCTATGTGATGCGCTCCGGCGAGGTGGTGGAGGAGGGCAAGGCCGACGAGTTGTTTGCCAATCCGCAGCACGACTACACCAAGATGCTGCTGGCCGCGGAACCGACCGGACGCAAGGCCGCACCGCCAGACAACGCACCGATCCTGCTCGACGGGCGCAACGTCGAGGTCGAGTTCAAGATCGGCGGTGGTTTTCTCGCTGGTCCGCCTATGCTGCTCAAGGCAGTCGACCACATTTCGGTAGCGCTCAAGCGCGGCCAGACGATCGGCATCGTCGGCGAGTCGGGATCGGGCAAGTCGACGCTCGGACGGGCGCTGCTCAGGCTGCTGCCAAGCGAGGGGTCGATCCGCTTCGGTGGCCAGGACCTGTCGAAGGCCGACAAGTCGGAAATGCGTCCGTTGCGGCGCGAACTGCAACTGGTCTTCCAGGATCCGTTCGGCTCGCTGTCTCCGCGCATGACGGTCGGGCAGATCATCACTGAGGGCCTTCTCGTCCACGAACCGTCGCTGTCGGGCAAGGAGCGTGATGCCCGTGCCGTCGAAGCCTTGCGCGAGGTCGGCCTCGATCCGGCTGCGCGCAACCGCTATCCGCACGAATTCTCCGGCGGCCAGCGCCAGCGTATCGCGATTGCCCGGGCGATGATCCTGAAGCCCAAGGTCGTCGTTCTCGACGAGCCGACGTCGGCGCTCGACCGGTCGGTGCAGAAGCAGATCGTCGAGCTGCTGCGCAAGCTGCAGGCCGACCACGACCTGTCCTATCTGTTCATCAGCCACGATTTGGCCGTGGTGCGGGCGATGTCGGACTACATCATCGTCATGAAGCAGGGAAAGATCGTCGAGGAGGGGCCGACCGAGGCGATCTTCGGCGATCCGCGCGAGACCTATACCAAGACGCTGATGGCTGCGGCGATCGACGAGACCAAGTTCCGGCAATCGGCCTGAACGAACGCGCCTGCGGGGTTGTCCCCGCAGGCGTTTGCTCCTCTGGCTACAGAACCAGAACCGAGCGGCCGCAGGACACGCCGTGGACGCGGATGTCGGCCTCGCCGACCTTGACGCCCAGCAGCGCAAGGACGTTGAAAACCAGGCCGTCGACCGGGGCCGTGACGCCCGACAACAGGTTTGCGACGGCGTTCTTGACCGCGGCCTCGGAGGGCAAGAGGATACCGATCCCCAGGCCCAGCAATCTTACGTCGGCACTGAGCGTCAGGTTCTTGATCAGCGAACTGGTCAGCGACTGCGTGAGGTTGCTGGAAGACACCGACTTGATGGTGCGGTCGTCGATGTCGTTCTTGTTGAAGGCGAGCGTCTTGGGCGTGGTGTTGCCGATGTCGACATTCGCGCTGCCGTTGACCTCGACCTTGATCAGGCCGACGGCATTGACGTTGACCAACTCCGCGGGCTGGACCGTCGGTTCCTTGGTGAAGACACGGAGATCGGCCGGATTGACCTGGCCCAGCCAGACCTCGGCGATGCCGGGCTTGGCGGCCACGTTGACGATTGCGCTGGCCGGCTTTCCAGTCGGGCAGGAGACGCTCTTGAGCTGGCCCTCGGCATAGGCCAATTCGACATAGACGGGCAACTTGATGGAGGCGCCAAGCACGCCGCCGAGCAATCCGCCGGCGCCGCCGACCGTCGCTTCGATCTGCAGGCGCGTCTGGGCGGTGCGGACGATCTTGCCTGCCTCGCCGATCGCAAACCAGGTGCCGCCTTGCGGCGGCTCGCCGATTGCCAGGTCCAGCTTGACCGACAGCAGACCGGGGACGCCGGCACCGATGTTGGCCGCCACCTGGTCCTTGCCGTTGGCGATTGCCGCGGCAGCGCCGATCAGTTCCATCAGGCCGACCTTGGCGTCGAATGCCGACGCGCCGTGGCCCAGGGCCAGCTTGCCGACCTGACCCAGGTCGATGAAGTGCGACAACGGCACTTTCAGCGTCACGGGCAGCTTGGCGCCGAGCAGCTTGGCAAGGGCCACGTCGGCATCCTTGTCCTTGGTCGTGGCCGCCAGCGCCGACACGATCTGGCCGACGGTGGCTTCGGCTTTCAGCACGTCATTGTAGGTGCCGGCGCTGACCTTGATTTCGGTCGCCAGGGCATCGACGAACTGCAGGGCGTTCACGTCCGTCGCCAGCAGGGCGTTGTAGTCCATCGCCGCCAGGGACAGGTTGGTTCCCAAAAGTCCGCCCAGAAGCGGATTGAGCAGGGCGCTTTGCTGCGTGTTGACGCTGGCAAGGCGAGAGCCGATGGAAAATGCCGCTTCCGCGGGCGCGCTGGCGACCGCCGAGGTGACGATGTTGCGTTGGCCGGTGACAAGATTGGCGAAGTAGGTGGTCCCGTCCTTGCGGTAGGTGACGCGCACCGCATTGTAGGGCGTCGCATCGACGACGAACCGCTTGTCTGCCTCGACCAGCGCGTCGGGCGTGTAGCGGCCCTTCTCGACCCGGACTTCCCTATAGCCGACCGCCGCCGGCTGGACGTCGAAAGAACCGGACAGGGACACGCCGCCCTGGCCGTTGTTGGCGAAAACCTTGAGCACCGCAGCATCGGCCTTGGCGATGTTGGCCGCGGCGTAGATCGCGGCCAGGTCGGTGATCGATTGCGCTTCGCGGCGTTCGACGTAGAGCGCGCCTTCGTCGACGGCAAATGCCGCCGCCGCAATGCCGATCGGCAGGCTCAGGGCGAACATCGTCGCAAAGTTGCCCCTGGTCGAACGTCGGAAGCTGTGAAGCTTCTGCATGATGCTCGTGCGCATTCAGATGCCCCCCACCCGAATTGTCGAAGAACGAGAGATGGTCTTTTCCGGTAGCGGCAGCATCGGCAGCAGGTTCCAGATCGGAAGCTGGCTGGCGTCGTACCGCAGCGAAACGACGAACTGCTCGCTGTCCTTGTCGCTGTCCTTGACCTCGACGACGAGCTTTTTCCTGTCGATGAAGACGTAACCGTCCGCGTTGAGATCGATGTAGCGTTGCGCAAGTGTCTTGCGCTCGTTCTCGTCAAGACCCGCAATTGCGGTGCGGGCTGCGTCGGCTGCCATCTGCTGGACGGAATGCAGTGCGCCGAAATAGATGCCGTAGGCGATCATCCCGAATACCAAGAGGATGAAGACTGGGGCGACGATTGCAAATTCGATTGCCGAAGTGCCGGATTGGTCTCGAATGATGGTCTGCCGATCAGGTGGCCGGGTGCGGGACAGCGACTTGTCCTGCCTGGCCTTCAGGCCGATCCGTTCGGTAAAGGGCTTGGAACCGTCTGCTCCCACTTTGCCGCGCAGGCGAGACGTGCGCCACAAACACCGCTTCGTGCGTCTTTGCGAGGCCTGAATGTCACGAGAACATTGTTTGTATGCAAAGTAATTATGATATTCCATATGCCACCTGTTTGGCGATAGCCAAGATCTATTCACATCACCCTGTGGAGACGCTCAAGATCAGCAGCAGATTGCACATAGAAGATTATTGATTTGCTAATGTGATGACTGATGGTAGCTGATGCTCAAGAAAGACTGTATCATATCCCAACAATCCATATAAATTCTTCTACAATCATTGCGTGAATTGAGTTGTGCTATTGGGTTGTGTGGGAAGGTTTCAAGAAGACGCGCCTGATTGGCCAAACAACGGATTGCCTGCAACGGCGGCATCTGTATCGATGCAGGCAGGACATGGTGGCTTGCTTGTGGCGAGTGGCAGGCGAAAGCGACGGGCGGCGCCCAGTTGTGGCGCGCATGCGCCGGCGGGTGTACCGCCAAGGCTTTGCAGATCGTGATGTCGGGATTTTTTTCTGGTCGGAGTGGCAGGATTTGAACCTGCGACCCCATCGTCCCGAACGATGTGCGCTACCAGGCTGCGCTACACTCCGTGACCAGTCGGCGGGCTTATAGCCGCCACTTCCGCTTCCTGCAAGCGGCAAAGGATTGGCTGGCGTAATTTTTCGCAAGTGAGTTATCTTATTGAGCTTTTTCGGCTTTGTTCCTGTGCTGCGGCTGAGGACACCGCTCCGAACTTGCGATAGACCGTTCGAAAGCCATCGGTTCGCCATCTTGCGAATGCCCGGAGTGACGTTGTGAACATTAAGCCAGTCGGGCATCTCTCGCCCAATACGTTCGAATTCGAGACGCGCGCACTGGTAAAGCCTACCGGTTTTCGCGAATACGACGCGCGCTGGTGGTTTGGCCATCCGAGTTCGGACAAGGAGCCGGAGCTGAACCTGATCGGCGTGCAGGCGCTCGGCATGGGCATCGGCACGTTGATTCGCCGTCTCGGCGCCGGCCCCGATATCGTCACCGGCCACGATTTCCGCTCCTATTCGCTGTCCATCAAGCTGGCTTTGGTCTCGGGCATGTTGGCCGCTGGGGCACGCGTCAAGGACATCGGGTTGGCACTGTCGCCGATGGCCTATTTCGCCCAGTTCGCGCTCGACACGCCGTCGGTCGCCATGGTGACGGCCTCGCACAATGAAAACGGCTGGACCGGCGTGAAGATGGGCGCGCAGCGGCCGCTGACCTTCGGGCCCGATGAGATGTCGGCGCTGAAGGAGATCGTGCTCAATGGCGACTTCGATCTGATCGGCGGCGGCTCCTACGAATTCGTGCCGGATTTCCGCAAGACCTATCTCGACGATCTGGTGGCGGAAAAGCGCATTGCCCGAAAGCTGCGCGTCGTTGCAGCCTGTGGCAACGGCACGGCGGGAGCCTTTGCGCCGGAAGCACTGGAGCGCATCGGCTGCGAGGTCATCCCGCTCGACGTCGAGCTCGACCACTCGTTCCCGCGCTACAACCCCAACCCCGAGGACATGCAGATGTTGCATGCCATCCGGGACAAGGTGCTGGAAACCGGCGCCGATGTCGGGCTCGGCTTCGACGGCGACGGCGACCGCTGCGGCGTGGTGGATAATGAAGGCAACGAGATCTTCGCCGACAAGGTGGGCGTCATGCTCGCGCGCGACATCTCCGCGCTCTACCCGGACTCGACCTTCGTCGTCGACGTGAAGTCGACGGGCCTGTTCAATACCGACAAGGTGTTGGCCGCCAACGGTGCGAAGACCGATTACTGGAAGACCGGCCACTCCTATCTCAAGCGGCGGGTGGCCGAACTCGGGGCCATTGCCGGCTTCGAGAAGTCGGGCCACTTCTTCTTCAACCCGCCGATCGGCCGGGGTTATGACGATGGCATCGTTACGGCCATCGCCGTCTGCCAGATGCTGGACCGCAGTCCTGGCAAGTCGATGGCCGACCTCTACCGCGACCTGCCGCTGACCTATGGCACGCCGACCATGTCGCCGCATTGCGACGACGAGCTGAAATATGGCGTCGTCGACAAGGTGGTTGCCGACTTTGAGGCGATGAAACGCAATGGCGAGGTCTTCGCCGGCCAGAAGATCGTCGATCTGGTGACCGTCAATGGCGTGCGTGTCGTTGCCGAGGACGGCACCTGGGGTCTGGTGCGCGCTTCCTCCAACAAGCCCGAACTGGTCGTGGTGGTCGAAAGCCCGGTATCTTCCGAGCGCCGGCGCGAGATGTTCGAGGCGGTTGACGAAGTGTTGAGGCGCAATCCGTCCGTTGGCGCTTATAACCAGACCTTCTGAGGGGCATGGGCATGGCCGAGAGGATCGTCAGTTTTGTCATGAGCGGCGGCGTGGGCTCGCGGCTCTGGCCGCTGTCGCGCGAGGACAACCCCAAGCAGTTCCACGATCTGTCGGGCGACGGCTCGATGCTGGTCAAGACGCTGAAGCGGCTGGCGGCACGCGACGAGGGCGAAACACCGATCTACCTAATCGCGTCGGAGCGCCATGCCGAACGCGTGCGCGCCGATCTGGCCACGATCGATCTCGCAGGCGGCGGCGCGATCTTCGAGCCGACCGGCCGCAACACGGCCGCGGCTGTGGCGATCGCCGCACTGCAGACGATCAAGGCCTATGGCGACGGCATCGTGCTGGTGGTGCCGTCGGATCACGAGATTTCGACGCAGCGCCAGTTCTGGGAAACCGTCGAATGCGGCGTGCCCGCGGCCGAGGCCGACCGCATGGTGGTGTTCGGCATCCGCCCAACCGCGCCTGAGACGGGTTACGGCTATATCGAGGCCGGGGCCGAGACTGGCGGCATTTCCGATGTGACGCGCTTTGTCGAGAAGCCGGATCTCAAGACGGCTGAGGGCTATCTCGCCGCCGGCAATTTCTTCTGGAACGCCGGCATCTTCCTGTTCAAGGCAAGCGCCATGCGCGACGCCTTCATGAAGCACCAGCCGGAAATCTGGCAGAAGGCAGAGTCTGCATTCAAGGTGGCTACCAGGGACCTCTCGGGCGTCTACATGCCCCTGGAGCTCTACCAGGCCATTCCGTCCAATTCGATCGACTATGCCATCATGGAGCGTGTCGACGGCATTGCCATGCTTCCAGCGAGTTTCCGCTGGAACGACCTGGGTTCGTGGCAGTCGCTGCTCGACGTCAGCCATTCCGACAAGGATGGCAACGTCATCGTCGGCGACGTCGTCGCCATCGACTGCGAGAACTCCTACCTGCGTGGCGAGGGGCGGCTGCTGTCCGCCATCGGCCTCAAGGACGTCGCCATCGTCTCGACCTCGGACGCGACGTTCGTGGCGCCGGTCAGCCACAGCCAGAACGTCAAGAAGATCGTCGAGCAGCTCGAAAAGAGCGGGCGTCTGGAGACCAAGTTCACGCCGGCGCATGGCCGTGTTCTCGCCAATGGCGCCTGGCGCCGGCGGGTGCAGCACTGGTTGATGGAAGAGACATTGCCGCTGTGGTCCACGGCAGGTGTGGACGAGCAGTTCGGCGGTTTCCACGAGGCGCTGGGATTCGATGCGCGGCCGCTCGCCAAACCCAAGCGCATGCGCACCATGGCGCGCCAGGTCTATGCCTTTGCGGTTGCCAAGCAGCGCGGCTGGGACGGCAATGCCGACCGGCTGATCGAGCACGGCATCCGTTTCATGGCCGACAAGGGCCGCACCGATCGTGGCGGCTGGGTCCGGGCGCTGAACCCGGATGGCAGCGTCGTCGACCCGGTCGAGGATGCCTACGACCACGCCTGCGTGCTGTTGGCGCTGGCGCATGCGCATCGCGTCGGCAATGGCGAAGCGCTGGGCCTTGCCGAAGAGACCTTCGCCTTCCTCGACAAGCATCTCGAGGACGAGCGCATGACCGGCTTCATGGAAAGCCCCGGTGTCGAGGGCGTGCGGCGGTCCAATCCGCACATGCACCTCCTGGAGGCGTTTCTGGCCTGGCACGCGGTGACGGGCGACCGGACCTACCTGCGCCGTGCCGCCCGCATCATCGACCTGTTCCGCAGTCATTTCTTCGAGGTTGACAGCTGGACGCTGGGCGAATTCTTCGACCGCGACTGGCATCCAGCGCCCGACGATAAAGGGCAATGGACCGAGCCGGGACATCATTTCGAGTGGGCGTCGTTGCTGGTCGACTTCGCCGACAAGAGCGGCCAGAAGGACCTCGTTGCCTTCGGGCGCAAGCTCTATGCCTCGGCGGTGGCCAACGGGCTCAACCGTGCAACGGGGCTGGCCTACGGTGCCGTCTCGCGGCACGGCCTGCCACTCGACCGCATCTCGCGCAGCTGGCCGCAGACAGAAGCCGTCAAGGCAGCTGTCGCGCTCGACGGAACTGGCGGTCCGGACCTCAAGCCGGAGATCGAGGCGCGTGTCGGGCGGCTGTTCCGCTGGCACATCGACCCCGCGCCGGAGGGCTTGTGGATCGACCAGATCGACGAGCGCGGTCGCTCGCTGGCCAAGGAAGTGCCGGCCAGCATCTTCTACCATCTTGTGACCGCGCTGACCCAGTATCTCGACAAGACTGAGGACGTCGCGCACTAACTCCGAACCAACGAAAAAGCCGGCCAATTGGCCGGCTTTTCTCTTCAGGCTGTTCGCAGTCAATAGGGGCTGGCGACGTCTCCTGTCTCGACATAAACCGTCTTGAGCTGGGAGTAATGCTGAAGCGCGGCGATCGAGTTCTCGCGGCCGATGCCGGACTGCCTGGCGCCGCCGAAGGGGATTTCGACCGGCGTCAGATTGTAGGCGTTGATCCAGCAGGTGCCGGCCTTGAGCTCGCCGATGACGCGATGGCCGCGCGCAATGTCCTTGGTGAACACGCCGGCGGCGAGGCCGAACTCGGTGTCGTTGGCCCGCGCGATGACCTCGTCCTCGCCGTCGAAGGAGAGCACGCTCATCACCGGGCCAAATATCTCCTCGCGGGCGATGCGCATGTTGTCGGTCACGCCGGTGAAGACAGTCGGCTCGACGAAGGAGCCGCCTTCGAAGCCCTGCAGCGACGGCACCCCACCACCGCAACGCAATTCTGCGCCTTCGTTCATGCCAATGGAAATGTAGTCCAGGACCTTGTCGTGCTGGGCCTTGCTGACCAGCGGGCCCATCTGCGTCTCGGGGTCGAGCGGATCGCCGATGCGGATCGACTTGGTGCGTTCGACCAAGCGCTCGACGAAGCGGTCGTGCAGGCCATTCTGGACGAAGACGCGGGTACCGTTGGAACAGACCTGGCCGGTCGAGTAGAAGTTGCCCAGCATGGCGCCGCCGACGGCATTTTCGAGGTCGGCGTCGTCGAAGACGATGATCGGCGACTTGCCGCCGAGCTCCATCGTCGCGTGCTTCATGTGCGAGCCGGCGAGCGACAGCACCTTCTTGCCGGTGGGCACCGACCCGGTGAGCGAGATCTTGTCGACCACCGGATGCGAGGCGAGTGCCGCCCCCACGTCGCCGTAACCCTGGACGACGTTGAACAGCCCGTCCGGCAGGCCGGCCTCGGTGTAGATCTCGGCCAGCGCCAGCGCCGACAGCGGCGTGTTTTCCGAGGGCTTGAACACCATGGCGTTGCCCATGGCGAGCGCGGGGGCCGACTTCCAGCCGGCGATCTGGATCGGATAATTCCAGGCACCGATGCCGACGCAGACGCCGAGCGCCTCGCGCTTGGTGTAGGCAAAGGGGCCGCCGAGATCGACATAGTCGCCGTTGAAGGCGGCAATCGCGCCGGCGAAGAATTCGAGGCAGTCGGCGGCCGAAGCCGCGTCCGCCACCAGCGTCTCCTGGATCGCCTTGCCGGTGTCGAGGGTTTCCAGCCGCGACAGCTCCTCGTTGCGGGCGCGCAGGATGTCCGAGGCACGGCGCAGGATGCGGCCGCGCTCGATGGGCTTCAGCCGCGCCCAGGCCGGCTGCGCCTCGCGCGCGGCCTCGATCGCCAACTCGACGATGTTTTGTGTTGCCGACCGCAACTCGGCGATAGCTTCGCCCGTCGCCGGATAGATGACGGGGATCAGGGCTCCGCGATCGTCGTCGATGTAGCGGCCGTTGACATAATGTGAGGCTTTTGGCTGGGCGCGCATGCGTTTGCTCCAGTTGTATTTCAGTGTCCGGACGGGTTGGCCGGATGATGCTCTATCTGTCGGAGACCTGCCAGCGCGGATTGATCCACGGCTCCTGGTTCGACGGCGCGAGCGGCGTCCGGCCCAGAATGTGGTCGGCGGCTTTCTCGCCGGTCATGATCGACGGGCCGTTGAGGTTGCCGTTGGTCACGCGCGGGAAGATCGAGGAGTCGGCGACGCGCAGGCCCTCGACGCCGATCACCCGGCATTCCGGATCGACCACGCTTGTCGGGTCGTCGGCGCGGCCCATGCGGCAGGTGCCGCAGGGGTGGTAGGCGCTCTCCGAATGCTCGCGGATGAATGCGTCGAGCTCGTCGGCGGACTGCACGTGGCTGCCGGGCGAAATCTCGCTGCCGCGGAACGGATCGAAGGCGGACTGGCCGAAGATCTCGCGGGTGAGGCGGATGCAGTGGCGGAAATCCTCCCAGTCGTCGGGATGCGACATGTAATTGAAACGTATCTCCGGCTTGGCCCACGGGTCGCTCGACCGCAGCGTGATCGCGCCGCGCGACTTCGAGCGCATCGGCCCGACATGCGCCTGGAAGCCATGCGACTTGGCGGCTGCCTTGCCGTCGTAACGCACGGCGGCGGGCAGGAAGTGGAACTGGATGTCGGGATAGTCGACGCCGGCTTTTGAGCGGACGAAGGCTGCCGCCTCGAAATGATTGGTGGCGCCGAGGCCGGTCTTGAACAGCAGCCACTCGGCACCGATCAGCGCCTTGGAGAACGGGTTGAAGACCGAATGCAGGGTGATCGGCTGGGTCGCCTCCTGCTGGATGTAGAGCTCCATATGGTCTTGCAGGTTCTGGCCGACGCCGCGCCGGTCGGCCACGACTGATATGCCGTGCTGCTTCAGGTGTTCGGCGGGGCCGATGCCCGACAGCATCAGCAGCTTGGGCGAGTTGATCGAGGACGCAGCGACGATCACCTCACGTCGCGCCTTGACGACCTGGATCTTCTTGCGGGCTTCGATCTCGACGCCGACGGCGCGTTGATTCTCGATCACCACGCGCCGGGCAAAGCCATTGACGACACGGACATTTCCGCGCTTCAGCGCCGGCCGCAGATAGGCGTTGGCGACCGACCAGCGGCGCCCGCCATGGATGGTCTGTTCCATGGCGCCGAAGCCTTCCTGCTTGGAGCCGTTGTAGTCGTCGGTCAGTTCGAAGCCGGCCTGATGGCCCGCCTCGACGAAGGCCTGGTAGAGCGGGTTCTTGCGCGGGCCGCGCTGCACGTTGAGCGGACCCGAAGTGCCACGCCAGCCGTCCTCGCCGCCGTTCGAATGCTCCATGCGCTTGAAGTAGGGCAGCACGTCGGCATAACCCCAGCCGGTGGCACCCTGTTCGGCCCAATGGTCGAAGTCGTGGGCATGGCCGCGGACATAGACCATGCCATTGATCGACGACGAGCCGCCGAGCACCTTGCCGCGCGGGGTGGCGAGCACGCGGCCGCCGAGATGCGGTTCGGGTTCGCTCGAATAGCCCCAGTCGTAGCGGCTCATGTTGAGTGGGATCGATAGCGCCGACGGCATCTGGATCAGCGGGCCGAAGTCGGTGCCGCCATATTCGATGACGATCACCGAGTTTTTGCCGTCCTCCGACAGGCGATAGGCCATGGCCGAGCCGGCTGAGCCGGAGCCGACGATTACGAAATCTGCTTCAAGCATTGTTCACATGGACCATGAAATCGGCGAGCGAGACATTGCCGCCGGTTGCGACGACGAGCACGGTCTTGCCGGCCACGTCGACCTTTCCTCCCAGAAGCGCCGCGAGCGACGAGGCACCCGATGGTTCGAGCACGAGCTTCAGGCGCTCGAAGGCCACCTTCATCGCGCCGCGGACGGCTGCGTCCTCGACCGTCAACCCGCGCACATTGGTCGTCGTGGCCGCGGCATAGGGCGCTTCGCCGGGCTTGCGTGCCATCAGGCCGTCGCAGATCGACTTCGGACCCAGCGGCATGGTTTCGATCGCGCCATGGGCCAGCGACGAGCCCATGCCGTTGAATCCTTGCGGTTCCACCGCGAACACCTGCGTCGATGGCGAGAGGTAGTGGAAGGCCAGCGCCACGCCGCCGATGAGCCCGCCGCCGCCGACCGGGCAGAGCACGACGTCGGCGGCAACGCCCTTTGCCGCCAACTGGTCGAGTGCTTCGAGGCCTGCACCGGCCTGGCCGGCGACGATCTCCGGATCGTCGAACGGATGGAGCAAGGCGAGGCCTTCGGTCTCCGAGATCTCTCGTGCCTTGGCGGCGGCGACTTCTTCTCGGGCGCGCTCACCATGGTCGGTCAGCACGACGCGGGCGCCGTAGCCCTTGGTCGCCTCGCGCTTGGCTGCGGGAGCGTCGATGGGCATGACGATGGTGACGGGAATGCCCAGCGCCTGGCCGGCGGCGGCAAGGCCCTGGGCGAAGTTGCCGGAGGAGTAGGCGACCACGCCGCGCTGCGCTTCGTCTGGCGTGAGTTGCTTCAGCCGCCAATAGGCGCCGCGCGCCTTGAAGGAGCCGGCCCATTGCAGCGACTCCGCCTTGACGAAGACGCGCGCAGCACCCGTCTCGCGGGCGAGCGCAGCGGATTCGAGCAGCGGCGTCAGCTGCGTCGCGCGCGATGTTTCGGCATAGGCCTGGCGCAGCCTGTCCAGGCTCGGAACTGTGGTGGTCATCACTCGCCTCTCGGAAAACGCTTGCTCTCTTCGAGCACGTTCAGGTCCATGTGGTTGCGCATGTAGCGTTCGGATGCTTTTTGCAGCGGCTGGAAATCCCACGGGTAGTAGGCGCCGTTGCGCAGCGCGGGATAGATCACCCAGCGGCGCGCCTGGCTTTCGCGCACGGCAGCGTCGAACGCCGCCATGTCCCAGCGAGCGCGGACCTTGGCCATGAAGCCGGCCACAAGATCGGCGTGAGCGGGATCTGCGGCGAGGTTGTCGAGTTCACGGGGATCCGATTCCAGATCAAACAGTTGCAGCGGGTCGATCTCGCAGTGGACGAACTTGAAGCGGCCGTCTCGGATGGCGACCAGCGGTGCGTAGGAGCCTTCGGCTGCGTATTCCATCAGCACCGGAGCGGTACGCTGTTCGCCGCGCGCCAGCGGCAGCAGCGACTGCCCGTCGGTCCAGGGTGCAATGGCCGAGAGGTCGATGCCGGCGAGGTCACACAGCGTCGGCAGAACGTCGAGATTGGACGTCGGCGCCTCGATCAATCCAGCCGCGATCCCCTTGCCGGCGACCATGAGGGGCACCCGCGCGGAGCCCTCGTAGAAGCACATCTTGAACCACAGGCCGCGCTCGCCGAGCATGTCGCCGTGGTCGGAACAGAACAGGATGACGGTGTCGTCGAGCATGTTGGTGCGCTCGAGCACCGACAGGAGTTCGCCGACCTTGTCGTCGATGTAGGAGATGTTGGCGAAGTAGCCTCGGCGCGAGCGGCGCACCTGCTCGGGCGTGATGTCGAAGCTGGCGTAGTCGCTGGCAAGGTACAGCCGCTGCGAATGCGGGTCCTGCTTGTCTTCTGGGATGAAGCCGACCTCGGGTTCGAGGGCAGGGCATTCCTCATAGAGGTCCCAGTACTGGCGGCGCGCGACATAGGGGTCGTGCGGGTGGGTGAAGGAGACGGTGAGGCACCACGGGCGAGGCTCGGCCTGATCGGAGACGCGGGCGAAGTCGTAGAGCTTCTGGGTGGCCAGGAAGGCAACCTCGTCGTCATACTCCATCTGGTTGGAAATCTCTGCCGTGCCGGCGCCGGTGACCGAGCCGAGATTGTGGTACCACCAGTCGATGCGCTCGCCCGGCTTGCGATAGTCGGGCGTCCAGCCGAAATCGGCGGGGTAGATGTCCGTCGTCAGCCGCTCCTCGAAGCCGTGCATCTGGTCCGGCCCGACGAAATGCATCTTGCCCGACAGCACGGTGTGATAGCCGGCGGCGCGCAAATGGTGGGCGAAGGTCGGGACCGATGACGTGAATTCGGCGGCGTTGTCGTAGACCCCGGTGCGCGACGGCAGCTGTCCGCTCATGAAGGCGGCGCGGCCTGGCGCGCAGAGCGGCGAGGCGGTGTAGTTGTTCCTGAACCGTGCCGCCCGTGCCGCCAACGCCTTGAGGTGCGGGGCATGCAGGAAGCCGGCGGGACCGTCGGGGAAGAAGGTTCCGGCCAGTTGGTCGACCATGACGATGAGAATGTTTGGCTTCCTGGTCATCGTGCGCGGACCGCCTGCGAGAGCTTGGTTTCCAGATAGTCCTCGACCAGTGCGATCGCAGACGCAGCGTTGGGGATGCCGTCGCGCAGGGCCCGGCGAATGTAGAGCCCGTCGATCAGCGCGGCTGTCGCCTCGGCGACGTGCTCGGCGTCCGTGCGGGGCAGCAGCCGTGTCAGGCCGCTCATCAGGTTCGATTGCAGGCGGTGGGCGTAGATCCGCAGCAGGCGGCGCAGGGCCGGCGACTTCTGCGCCTCGACATAGAAGGCAAGCCAGGCGGCGATGGTCTCGGCGCGGAACTGCTTTTCGGAGAAATTGACCGAGATGACGGCCGAAACGCGCACACGCGGGGTCTCGGCAACGCGGAGTGCCGCAGTCGTGTCGATCAGCAGTTCGGACAGGAGATGTCGCATGGTGGCGGCGAGCAGGTCTTCCTTGGCGCCGAAATAGTGGTGGGCGAGGGCGGAAGACACGCCAGCACGGCCGGCGATTTCCGACATGGTCACGTCAAGGCTGCCGCGTTCGCCGATCGCCGAGATCGTCGCGTCGATCAGCGCCTTGCGGCGCAACGGCTCCATTCCGACCTTGGGCATGCAAGCTCCTCCAATGTTCAGGGTATTTTTAATTGACGCATCAATCAATAAAAAACACGGCGCATTTCGTCTCGAATGCGCCATTGAAAGTGGCCGGTAATTGTTCATATTTGAACGGAATTGAAGGGCGTTGGAATCGCCCGGCAAATGGCGCAACATGCCAATGGCGATGGAGACGAAGATGACCGCATGCATCGTGGGCTGGGCGCATTCGCGCTTCGGCAAGCTGGAAGGCGAGACGCTGGAAAGCCTGATCACGCAGGTTGCCACCGAGGCGCTGGCGCATGCCGGCATCGGGCCCGACGATGTCGACGAAATCGTGCTCGGCCATTTCAACGCCGGTTTTTCCGCCCAGGATTTTACTGCGAGCCTGGTCCTGCAGGCCGACGACCGCCTGCGTTTCAAGCCGGCGACGCGTGTCGAGAATGCCTGCGCGACGGGTTCGGCTGCGGTGCGCCAGGGCATTCGCGCAGTCAACGCCGGACAGCGCATCGTGCTGGTGGTCGGTGCCGAGCAGATGACCACGACGCCGGGGCCGGAAATAGGTAAAAACCTGCTCCGCGCCTCCTACCTGCCTGAGGATGGCGACACCCCGGCGGGGTTTGCCGGCGTGTTCGGCAAGATCGCCCAGGCCTATTTCCAGCGTTATGGCGACCAGTCGGACGCGCTGGCGATGATCGCCGCCAAGAACCACAAGAACGGCGTCGACAATCCCTACGCCCAAATGCGCAAGGATTTCGGCTTCGACTTCTGCCGCCAGGAAAGCGAGAAGAACCCGTTTGTCGCCGGCCCGCTGAAGCGGACCGACTGCTCGCTGGTGTCGGATGGGGCTGCGGCGCTCGTCTTGACCGACAGCAGGACCGCGCTGAGGATGCGCCGTGCGATCGCCTTCCGTGCCAACGAGCATGTGCAGGACTTCCTGCCGATGTCCAAGCGCGACATCCTCCAGTTCGAAGGGTGCGAGTTGGCATGGAACCAGGCGCTGAGATCGGCGGGCGTTGCGCTCGACGACCTGTCCTTCGTCGAGACGCATGACTGCTTCACCATCGCTGAACTGATCGAATATGAAGCGATGGGCCTTGCGCCGCGCGGCGAGGGCGCCCGCCTCGCCATGGAGGGCATCACCGCCAAGGGCGGCCGCCTGCCGGTCAACCCCTCCGGTGGCCTCAAGTCAAAGGGCCATCCGATCGGCGCCACCGGCGTGTCGATGCACGTGTTGACCGCCATGCAGCTTGCCGGCGAGGCGGGCGGCATCCAGGTCAAGGATGCCAAGCTCGGTGGCATCTTCAACATGGGCGGCGCGGCTGTCGCCAACTATGTCTCGATCCTGGATCGCATCAGATGAGGCATTCCGCCGTGGTCATCGGCGGCGCGTCGGGCGTCGGCCTTGCAGTGGCCGAGCGCCTGATAGCGGACGGATGGCCGGTGGCGGTGATCGATGACGACGGCGGCGCTCTCGAAGCGGCCGAGGACCAGATCGACAACGACGACGTCGTCTTCATCGAAGCCGACCCGACCGACGAGGACGACATCGCCGAGGCGTTCGACCAAGTGGTCGACAGGCTTGGCCTCGTTGGCGGGCTTGTCTCGATGGCGGGTTTCGCCCGCAGTGCTGCCATCGAGGACACCAGCGCCGAAATGCTGCGGGAGGCGCTCGACGTCAACCTCGTTGCCCCCTTCATCGCGGCACGGGCAGCGCTCGAGCGGATGGGCGCCTCGCTCTCGATCGTCAGCATCGGCACGGTGGCCGGGCTTCGGGCCCATCACGGGCAATTGGCCGTCGCCGCGTCGCAGGCAGGGCTCAAGCTCATGTCGGAAGTGCTGGCGCTGGAATATGCCGGCCGCGGGGTGCGCGTGAACGCCATCGCCGCTGGGCCTGCGGATATTGCAGGCAATGGCGGCATCGCACGGCATCATGTGCCGCAAGGCCGCGGTGCCGAGCCGGATGAGATTGCCGCCGCCGCCGCTTTCTTGCTGTCGCCGGAAGCCAGCTACATCAATGGCCACACGCTCGCCGTGGATGGCGGATTTCTCGCCGGTGGGTTATCGGGGGACAGGTCATGACGCCTGGCTGACTGGTGGCGGACGTGGCCCAACCTCGATTCGCAAGAAGGCACGCAAACAATGACGAATCCGGTTCTGGTCGAGGTGCTGCGCGGCGACCTCGTTGAAAGCGCACATCGTGGCGCAGTCATCGTTGTCGATGGCGATGGCAAGACCGTTTTTGCCGCCGGCGATGCCGACCAGCCGGTATTTCCGCGCTCGGCGGTCAAGGCGATCCAGGCGTTGCCCTTCGTCGAAAGCGGTGCGGCCGATGCCTATGGCTTCGGCGATCGGGAACTGGCCCTCGCCTGCGCCTCGCATTCGGGCGAGCCGGCTCATGCCGAACTGGCGAATGCAATGCTTGCCAGGGCCGGCCTCGGGCCGGACGCGCTGGAGTGCGGAGCTCACTGGCCTTCCAACCATGCGGCCACGATAGCGCTCGCGCGCAGCGGCGCATCGCCGAGCGCCTTGCACAACAATTGTTCGGGCAAGCACTCGGCCTTTGTCTGTACCTGCCGTCACCTCGGCATCGCCCATCTCGGCTACGTCAGGCCGGAGCACCGCTTCCAGCAAATGATCCGCGAGACGATGGAAGCCGTCACCGGTGCGCCCCACAATGAAACGAACCGGGGAACCGACGGCTGCTCCATCCCGACCTTTGCCGTGCCGTTGCAGAACCTGGCGCGGGGCTTTGCGCGCATGGTCACCGGCAATGGCCTGGATGCGGAAAGGGCCAAGGCTGCGCGGCGGCTGATGTCGGCCTGCATGGCAGAACCTTTCCAGGTCGCTGGAACCGACAGGGCAGACACGGAGTTGATGCAGGCTGCACCAGGACGAATCTTCGTCAAGGTCGGCGCCGAAGGCGTTTTCTGCGCGGCTGTGCCGGAACTTGGGCTCGGCATCGCGCTCAAATGCGACGACGGCGCGGGCAGGGCTGCCGAGGCTATGATCGCGGCGGTCCTTGCCAGGCTTTTGGCTGGCGACGAGGCGTTGTCCTCGACCCTGGCCAAGGCGGCGAGGCCGGTGCTGAAGAACTGGAACGGGATCGAAGTCGCATCGCTTCGCCCCACTTCTGCGTTTGCCTGAAGCATAAATGGTCGGTCAGTTTGGCTGGCTTGTTATCGGAGCTATGAACACCTAGGTTCAATTCATGAGCAGAGCTTTCACCCGCGAAGATGACAGCGAAAACGTCATTGCCGATATCGGCGAGCGGCCGGTCAGTTCGTCGCGAAATCTCGTGACCGAACAAGGCCTCGTCCATATCGAAGCCCAACTCGCGAACCTGCGCGAGGATCTGGCAAAGGCCGAGGCCGATGCCGACCGCGAACGGATCGCGACTGTATCGCGCGACCTGCGCTATTGGCAGGCACGGCGCGAAAACGCCGAGGTTTCGGTGCCCGAACCCGACACATCGGTCGTCCGTTTTGGCATGAAGGTGAGCATCGAGGACGATGACGGCAAGCGTCACGCCTGGCGCATCGTCGGCGAGGACGAGGCCAACGCGGCCAAGGGCAGCATTTCGCATGTCTCGCCCATGGCCCAGGCCATGTTCGGCAAGGCGGTCGGCGAAGTCGCCACCGTCAACGGCCGCGACTGGGAAATCGTCGAAATCCAGGTCTAGCCTTCGACGGCAACCGTGTGGTCGCGGAAGAACGCGGCCGCACCTGCTTCATCGATTTCGCCTGCGGCGATACCCATGACAAACAGGTAGAGCGCGCCATCGTCGGCGGTCAATTCGTAGCCATTGACGGCGAGGAAGGTGCCGGCAGCTACGATGGCCGTCCGTTTGTTGCCATCGACGAAGGCATGGTTGCGGGCAATGCCGAAGAGATATGCCGCGGCGAGTTCGATGATCGTGGGCTCGCCGTAGGCGGCCTTGTTCTCTGCCCGTGCCAAGGCCGACTCAAGCGCATTTTCGTCGCGAAGCCCTTGGGCGCCGCCATGGCGTCTGAGCTGCTCGGCGTGCATCGCTTCGACAACACGCCGGGACAGGAAGAGTGCGCTCATTCGGCCAGCTTCTGAAGCGCTACCTTGTACTTGTCCATGAATTTGCTGGCGGCTTCCATTTGCCGCTCGAACACGTCGTCGGTTGGCTTCAGTGTCAAACCGTCCTTGGTCTCGACAATCTCCAGCGTATCTCCAGCCCGCAGATTATGGCGGTCGAGCACCTCCTTCGGCAGGATCACGCCTTCCGAATTTCCGATCTTGCGAACCGTCACATTCATGGTCCAGTCTCCATGTTATAACTCATGTATAACATGAGCGATCGCCCGAACCAAGCCATTGTCGCTCGGGCGGGCGGCCACTATACCTTGCAGGTGGCCGCGTCGCGGTCGGGAAATAGCATTGCCGGAGACAACGCCCATGGCGCAGGACGACAGCATTTTCATTGGTGCCAGCCGCAAGCCCGACGACAGTTTTCAAAGGCCCGAGGAACTGCTGTTGAAATACGGCAACCGCCACGGTCTTGTCACTGGCGCCACCGGTACCGGCAAGACGGTGACGCTGCAGATACTCGCCGAGGGCTTCTCGAATGCCGGCGTGCCGGTGTTCTGCGCCGACATCAAGGGCGACCTGTCCGGCATCGCGATGATGGGTGAGGCCAAGGATTTTCTCACTGCCCGTGCCGAGGCGATCAAGCTCGACCCATACGACTTCCAGGAATTCCCGGTCATCTTCTGGGATCTGTTCGGAGAACAGGGCCATCCGATCCGCGCGACCATCTCGGAAATGGGACCGCTGCTGCTGTCGCGGCTGATGAACCTCAGCGAGGCGCAGGAAGGCGTGCTCAACATCGCCTTCCGCATCGCTGACGAAGAAGGAATGCTGCTCCTCGACATGAAGGACCTGCAGGCATTGCTGGCCAATGTCGCCGAGCGGGCCGACGAGATCGGCGCGCGCTACGGCAATGTCACCAAGCCGTCGGTGGGCGCCATCCAGCGCTCGCTTCTGGTGCTGGAGCAGCAGGGCGGCAACAACTTCTTTGGAGAGCCCGCGCTGAAGATTGCCGACATCATGCGCACCACGCGCGACGGTCGCGGCGCCATCAATGTGCTCGCCGCCGACAAGCTGATGATGAACCCCAGGCTTTACGCGACGTTCCTGCTCTGGCTGCTGTCGGAGCTGTTCGAGGTGCTGCCCGAGGTCGGCGACCCGGACAAGCCCAAGCTGGTGTTCTTCTTCGACGAGGCGCATCTGCTGTTCGACGAGGCGCCGAAGATCGTCGTCGACCGGGTCGAGCAGGTCGTGCGCCTGATCCGCTCCAAGGGCGTCGGCGTCTATTTCGTCACCCAGAACCCGCTCGACGTCCCGGAAACCGTGCTGGCCCAGCTCGGCAACCGCGTCCAGCATGCCCTGCGGGCATACACCCCGCGCGAGCAGAAGGCGGTCAAGACGGCAGCCGATACCTTCCGCCCCAATCCCGATTTCGATTGCGCCAAGGCCATCACCCAGCTCGGAACCGGCGAGGCGCTGGTCTCGACGCTCGAAGCCAAGGGCGTTCCGTCGATGGTGCAGCGGACGCTGATACGCCCGCCGGCTTCGCGGCTTGGCCCGATCACGCCGCAGGAGCGCCAGAAGCTGATTAACGAGAGTCCGGTCGCCGGGCAGTACGATCAGACGGTCGACCGCGAATCGGCGTTCGAAATGCTGCAGAAGAAGGCGCTCGAAGCACAGAAGGCACAGGAGCAGGCACAGCAGGCGAACACCGGTGGCGGTGGCGGCGGTTGGACCATTCCGGGCTTTGGCAATGATGCGCCGCCGGCTTCGGGCGGCCGCAACACCGGCAACGCGCCGAGGCCGCGAACCTCAAACCGGCAGACTGTGACCGAAGCGGCACTGAAGTCGGTCGTGCGCTCCGTGGGATCGTCGGTCGGCCGCGCGCTGGTGCGCGGAATTCTCGGGAGCCTGAAGAAAGGCTTCTGAACAGGAAAGCCACAGCAATACGAAAAACGGCGCGTCATCGACGCGCCGTTTTTCGTTGGTGACCAAGCTCAGGGTCAGGCCGTGCCGAGACCGCTGGTGACCAGGATCGGTGTCTTGCCGGGGACGCGATCGTAGAGATCGATGATGTCCTGGTTCATCAGGCGCACGCAGCCCGACGAAACCGACTTGCCGATCGTCCACCATTCCGGCGAACCGTGGACGCGATAGAGCGTGTCCTCATTGTTCTGGAAGATGTAGAGGGCACGCGCGCCGAGCGGGTTGTTGAGGCCCGGTGCCATGCCGCCATTCCTGACGCTGTATTTTTCGAGTTCGGGCTGGCGGCCGATCATTTCGTCCGGCGGGGTCCACTTGGGCCACTTGCGCTTCCACTGGATGACAGCACGGCCCTGCCAGGCAAATCCGGCGCGGCCGAGGCCGACGCCATAGCGCATCGCTTCGCCGTTTTCGCGGACGAGATAGAGGAAGTGCGTCGAGGTGTCGACGACCACGGTGCCGGGCCGCTCGCCGGTGGGATCGCGGACGATCTGGCGCAGGAACTGCGGCTTCACCTTCTTGAGCGGGATGCCGGGGATTTCATAACCCTCGTCTGTGACGGGGGCATACATGTTGGCAAAGTCGCCGAAGGCGGGATCTACGCTGACCGGCGGCGGCGCGATCGGGCGCGCATCGACGATCTGACCACCTCCGCCAACGGTAGAGCAGGCAGAAAGCGCTGCCGACGCGGCGCCCGCTGCCGCCAGGTTCAAGAAGCCGCGACGGCTGAGCGGACGTGATTCTGTGAATGTGGACATGACTGCGATCTAGAGTTCCAGTTCGAAAGAAATGGTGAATTGAGAGGAAACGAACTGCGTCGCCCCTTAACGCTCGCGGAGATAGGCGGGTCAAATTCAGACCTTAGGGTGGACAAAGCATGGCGAAGCTGTGACAGGCCAATCACTGTTGCGTTATGGCAACAATACTGACCCAAGGATAGCTAACCAATTGTAACTAAACCTTCCAGCGACGGCAGGATGAGCGAGGGCGGCAGATCGCGATACTCGTCCGGCTGGTCGCTGCGGTTGATCCAGACGGTGCGGCAGCCGAATTTCGCCGCCCCTGCAATGTCCCACCGATTGGACGACTGAAACGACATCGCTTCCGGATAAAGCCGCCAACTGCTGGCGACGAGGTCGTACACCGACTGGTCCGTCTTGAAACGGCGGACGCTGTCGACCGAAAACACTTCGTCGAGGATAAGGTCCAGCCCGGCCGAACGCACGGCTGCTTCCAGCATGGCTGGAGAGCCGTTGGAGAGAATGGCGAGCCGGGCGCCGTTTTCTTTCAGGTTGCGCAGCACCCCCGGAACCTCGGGATAGCAGTCGAGACGCCAATAGGCCTCGAGCAGCTTGCTGCGTATCGCGGGATCGATCGAAGGCACCTTGCGGAAGGCAAAGTCGAGCGCCTGCTCGGTCAGTTGCCAGAAGTCGGCATATGCGCCCATGAGCGTCCGCACCCAGGAATATTCGAGCTGCTTGGCCCGCCAGATCTCGGACAGAAGCTGGCCTTCGGGGCCGATGTCGGCCGAATGGCGGCGCACGGCCGCATGGACGTCGAACAGCGTGCCATAGGCGTCGAATATGTAGGCGGCGTGGCGCATGCCTGTGGTTTTCCAACGGCTTGGCGCCGAGCGCAAGCGCAACTATCGGCTGGCTCCAACATTTCGCCGTGCTGCCGATTGACGGGGCGAGCCAAAGCCTCTTCCATACCGGCGATCAACAAGATGGATGGGAAACACCATGACGCTCGCGGCGGCTGCACAATCCACGACCTGGAGCTTTGTCGATGGCGACTGGCACGAGGGCAACGTTGCGATCATTGGCCCGCGAAGCCATGCCATGTGGCTCGGCTCGACCGTCTTCGATGGCGGCCGCTGGTTCGAAGGCGTCGCCCCCGACCTCGAGGCGCATTCGCGCCGGGTCAATTCCTCGGCCATCGCATTGGGCATGAAGCCGACCATGAGTCCCGAGCAGATCGTTGGGCTGACCTGGGACGGGCTCAAGAAGTTTGACGGCAAGACGGCGGTCTATATCCGCCCAATGTATTGGGCCGAGCACGGGGGCTACATGGGTGTGCCGGCCGACCCGGCATCGACCCGGTTCTGCCTGTGCCTCTACGAATCACCGATGCTTCCGCCCACCGGCTTTTCGATCGGATTGTCGCCGTTCCGCCGGCCAACCCTCGAAACCATGCCCACCAATGCCAAGGCCGGCTGCCTGTATCCAAACAATGGCAGGGCCATTCTCGAAGCCAAGATGCGCGGGTTCGACAACGCCCTGGTGCTCGACATGCTGGGCAACGTTGCCGAAACCGCTTCGTCCAACATCTTCCTGGTCAAGAATGGGCAGGTGTATACCCCGGCTGCCAATGGAACGTTCCTTTCCGGGATCACCCGAAGCCGCACGATCTCGCTTCTTGCCGAAAGCGGCATGTCAGTCGTCGAGAAGACGCTTTCGGTGCGCGAGTTCCTGGAGGCCGATGAAATCTTTTCCACCGGCAACCATTCCAAGGTTGTTCCGGTCACCCGCATCGAGGATCGAATTCTGCAGCCGGGACCGGTAGCAAAAAAGTCTCGCGAGCTATATTGGGAGTGGGCGCACTCGACCGGCAAGGCTTGAGTGTAGCGAAGAAAAACAGCGTCTCTCGTCTGTTGTCACACGATGATGACGACCTATCTGTAGACGGCATAGTCATGCCGCGAAATTGCCAGCAAGGGAGTATGATCCATGGCTTTTGAATTGCCCGAATTGCCCTACGACTACGAGGCGCTGCAGCCCTTCATGTCGAAGGAGACGCTTGAGTATCATCACGACAAGCACCACAAGGCCTATGTCGACAACGGCAACAAGCTGGCTGCGGAAGCGGGCATGGACAAGCTGTCGCTGGAAGAGGTTGTGAAGCAGTCGTTCGGCAAGAACGCCGGCCTGTTCAACAACGCGGCCCAGCACTACAACCACGTCCACTTCTGGAAGTGGATGAAGAAGGGCGGCGGCGGCAACAAGCTGCCGGGTGCGCTGCAGAAGGCAATCGATGCCGACCTGGGCGGCTACGACAAGTTCAAGGCCGATTTCATTGCCGCCGGCACGACGCAGTTCGGCTCGGGCTGGGCCTGGCTGTCGGTCAAGGATGGCAAGCTCGCCATCTCCAAGACCCCGAACGGCGAGAACCCGCTGGTTCACGGCGCAACCCCGATCCTCGGCGTCGACGTCTGGGAGCACTCCTATTACATCGACTACCGCAACGCCCGTCCGAAGTATCTCGAGGCGTTCGTCGACAGCCTGATCAACTGGGACTACGTGCTCGAGCTCTACGAAAAGGCCTGAGCCCCATCCATCGTGGCCGGCCGCATCTCCCGATGCAGCGCGCGGCAACAACGCGACTTTTCCAGGAACCCCGGCCATGGCCGGGGTTTTTGCATTTGCGTGGCAATGTTTGAAAAAGACTAACAGTCACGCAAGCGTGAAGAGAATTCCGGGACGAATTGGGCCAGTTTCGCCGTTCGCGCTAGGCAGCTTATTGCAACCGAGAGGAGACCTGATGAGAAAGTTTGTACTCGCCGTCGCAGCGATCGCACTCGCTACCACTGCGGCATTCGCCGATGTGATTACCGACCGTCAGGCGGTAATGAAGGAGAACGCAAGGCAAGTCGGAACACTCGTCAAGATGGTCAAGGGCGAATCTGCTTTCGACGCTGCCGCTGTCCTGGCGGCTCTGACGGCACTCAATGACAATGTCCAGAAGATCGACGTTGCCGCATCCTTCCCTGCCGGAAGCGACCAGGGCGACACCACCGCTTCGCCCAAGATCTGGGAGGACGCCGCCGGGTTCCAGGCTGAAGTCGACAAGTTCAAGGCGGTGACGGCTTCCGCAGTCGCTGCCCCGGCCCAGGACCTGGATGCCTTGAAGGCGCAGGTTGGCACCATCGGGCAGACGTGCGGCACCTGCCATGAGGCGTTCCGCGTCAAGAAGGGCTGATCCCTTCGCATGGGTGCTTTCAAGAAGTTCGCAGTGGCGGCTCTGGCGCTGGGCGGCGCCGGAGCCGCGGCTCTCTGGTGGCTGGCGCTGCCGGAACGGCTGAGCCCTGATGCCGTGGCTGCCCTGGGAACCGGCGACGCGGCACGGGGACAGCGCATCTTCGACGCCGGCGGTTGTGCCTCCTGCCACGCCAAGCCGAAATCCGAGGGCGAAGCCCGGCTTCTGCTTGCCGGCGGCGTTGAACTGAAGACAGGGTTCGGTACCTTCGTGGCGCCGAACATTTCCACCGACCCGAACGACGGCATCGGCGCATGGTCGCTGGAAGACTTCGCCAATGCCATGCTCAAGGGCGTGTCGCGCGAGGGACAGCACCTCTACCCGGCGTTTCCCTACGCCTCCTATGCCCGCATGAAGCCCGCGGAGGTCGCTGATCTCTACGCCTTCATGAAAACGCTGCCGTCTGTCGCGGGCAGTGCGCCAGGCCACACGCTGCCATTTCCCGTCAGCATCCGGTCGGGCGTTGGGCTGTGGAAGCTGCTCTACCTGAGCGACCAGCCCGTGGTCGCCTTTGCCGACGGCACGCCGGACAAGGTCCTGCGCGGTCGTGACCTCGTGGAGGGGGCGGGGCATTGTGGCGAATGCCACACGCCGCGCAGCCCTGCCGGCGGGGCCGACAGGACCCAGTGGCTTGCCGGGGCCGCGGCCGCCGAGGGCCAAGGCATCGTGCCCAACATCACGCCGGAAGGCAGCGGGATCAGCGGCTGGTCGGAGAGCGACATCGCCAGCTACCTCGAAACCGGCTTTACGCCGGAGTTCGATTCTGTCGGCGGCACCATGGTCGAGGTGCAGAAGAACATGGCAAGGCTGAGCGCCGAAGACCGCGAGGCGATTGCCGCCTACCTCAAGGCAACGCCGCCCCATCCCAACGGCTACCCCGCGCCACAGCCCAAGCCGGCTGGTTGAGGAAACCGGCGGCCAATGGCCGCCGGTCTGCGGCGGTCAAGCGCGCCCGGCAACCTTCAATGCGAAGGCGTAGTTGAAGGCGATCTCCTCCAGCCTGGAGAAGCGGCCCGAGGCGCCGGCGTGGCCCGAATCCATGTTGATCTTGAACAGCACCGGACTGCTACCCGACTTGCGTTCGCGCAGGCGCGCGGCCCATTTGGCCGGCTCCCAGTAGGTGACGCGCGGATCGGTCAGTCCGGCCACGGCCAGGATTGGCGGATAGTCGAGCGCCGCCACATTGTCATAGGGCGAATAGGCGGCAATGGTCTTGTAGTCGTCTTCCGAGGCGATCGGGTTGCCCCATTCCGGCCACTCGGGCGGCGTCAGCGGCAGGGTGTCGTCGAGCATCGTGGTCAAGACATCGACGAACGGCACTTCGGCGATGATGCCGGCAAAGGCTTCCGGCGCCATGTTGGCGATGGCGCCCATCAGCATGCCGCCGGCCGAGCCGCCCTGGGCGACGATGCGGTCATGCGCCGTGTAGCGCTCGGCGACAAGATGGTGGGCGCAGGCGATGAAATCGGTGAAAGTGTTGGTCTTCGCTGCGCGCTTGCCATCGTCATACCAGGCGTAGCCCTTGTCCTTGCCGCCACGGATGTGGGCGATGGCATAGACGAAACCGCGATCGACCAGCGACAGGCAGTTGGTGTTGAACGAGGCCGGAATGGTCATGCCGTAGGAGCCATAGCCATAGAGCAGGCATGGTGCCGTGCCGTCCAGCGGGGTGTCGCGATGGTGGATCAGCGAGATCGGCACCAGTTCGCCATCGGGCGCCGGCGCCATCAGCCGCCGCGTGACGTAGTCCTCGGCATTGTGGCCGGAGGGAACCTCCTGCGTCTTGAGCAGGACGCGGTCGCGCGTGCGCATGTTGTAGTCGAACAGCTGCGTCGGTGTCGTCATCGACGAATAGGAAAACCGCATGGTTTCGGTGTCGTATTCATAAGATCCCGACAGGCCGAGCGAAAACGCTTCTTCCGGGAAGGAGATGACGTGCTCCGCGCCGGTTGCGCGCTCATGCACGACGATGCGCGGCAGGCCTTCCTTGCGTTCCAGGCGAACCATGAAATCCCTGAAGCCGATGACCGACAGGATCAGCCGGCCTGGCTCGTGCGCGACCAGTTCCTTCCAGTTGGCGCGCTCCGGATTTGCCGCGGGCGTGGTCATGATCTTGAAGTCCTTGGCGCCGTCGGCATTGGTCAGTACGAAGAAGATGTCGCCGCCTTCCTCGAGGTCGTATTGCAGGCCGGTTTCGCGCGCCGCAACGAGAGCCAGCGAGGCGAGGGGATTGCTGGCGGGAAGCAGCCGGTACTCCGAGGTCTCATGGTCGCTGATCGAGATCATGATCCAGTCATTGCTGCGGGTGCCGCCGACGCTCATGAAGAAGCCGGGATCGGTCTCCTCGTAGATCAGGCGGTCGGCCGAAACGTCGCTGCCGAGCGCATGGTAGAACACCTTCGAGGGCCGGTGGTTGGGGTCGAGGCGGGTGTAGAAGAAGCCGGCATTGGCCGCATCCCACTCGCCCGAGCCGCCAGTATCGCCGACGATGTCGGCGAGCTCGGCACCGCTTGCCAGGTCGCGGACGCGCAAGGTGTAGAACTCCGATCCCTTGTCATCGAACGCCCATATCAGGCGGCCATGATCGGAGGAGTGGTCGATGCCACCGAGACGGAAGTAGGCGTGACCCTCGGCTTCCTTGTCGCCGTCGAGGATGATCTCTTCCGCGCCGCCGTCGCTCGGCAGGCGGAAATAGCGCGGCTGCTCGCCGCCTTTCTTGTAGGATGAGCCGTAGGCGAAGGGGCCGTCCTTCATCGGCACCGAAGAATCGTCTTCCTTGATGCGTCCCTTCATTTCATCGAACAGTTTCTTGCGCAGGTCTGCCGTGCCGGCCATCAGTTCGGCCTGGTAGCTGTTCTCTGCTTCGAGATGCGTGCGGATTACCGGATCGAGCAGGCTCGGGTCGCGGAAGACCTCCTGCCAGTTGTCGGCGCGCAGCCAGGCATATTCGTCGATGCGGGTGATGCCGTGCCGGGTGTCGGAAACGGGGCGACGCTCGGTCGACGGCGGGGCGATGTCGGCGAAAATGGCAGGTCGGGTCATTGGGTCTCGCAGGGCGTGAATCTTGAATGGCGAATGAACACGGCGATCAGGGCGGGTTCAAGGGCTGAGTTGCATTGTGCGTCAACGTTCCGAATGACCGGCGAGCCCGGAGGAGAGAAATGAGTACGTTGTTGAAGACTGCCGCCGCCCTCGCTGTCGCCTCGACCGTTGCGGTGTTCGCCGGTCAGGTCCAGGCATCTGCCTTTGCTGCCTGGCAGGTGAGCGATGTGCCGTTCGGCGACACGCTGAACATCCGCAAGTATCCGTCCAGCGGGTCGCAGAAGCAGGCTGCCTATCCCAATGGCACCGTGCTGCAGATGACGGGAAAATGCACTGGCGGGCTCGATCTGTTCGACATTACGCATTTGCCGGAATGGAAGCAGGCACAGCGTGTGCGCTATCGCTGGTGCCAGGTCTGGCATGATCCGGCCCAGAACGGGCAATTTGCCACCGGTTGGGTCTACGGCAAGTACATCACGCCGTATTGAACGAGCGATACTGCCGACAGGCGGCGGCTTCCATTCCCAAACAAGAGACTGAAGAAGACCTGTCGTGAACGGCCGTGCTGGTGATTATCTTGCTGGAGGCCTGATCGCGACGGGTGCGTTGCTTGCCTTGAGCGGCACTCCGGGACTGCTGCACCTGCGCGATATCTGACACCTGATTCATGGCTCACGTCATTCGTTCTTGCCACGTATGTCGGCGAACTTTCCACGGCACTGCGAGGCTGGTCGAAGCAGCGTTATTGGTGCTGGCGGCGCCGATTTCGGTCGATTTTCTTGCCAACGCGACTTATTCGGCCGGATTTCGCCGTGGCAGGGGAAACCCGGCGACGATTCTCCTGAAACTGTGGCGGGGGACAAGAACAACCGCGATATCGCCACCTAACGCCGACAATGACCCCGATGAGAAGCTTTTAGCGTTGTGTAACTTAATCTCGTGTGATGACATTGCCCTGTCAAAAACGCTCATTTGTTAGAGAAGTGATGAATGCATTGTTCTTGAAGTTGCAAAGAATAGTGAATTGACTTGTTATCGCTGCAGGCTCATTAAAGTGATGGAACGCGACTCGTAATGGCAAATTACGATACAAGATCGCGCCGCATCCCGGTCGCAATATCGGGCAAAAAACAACCAGTCACATTGGGGCCTGAAGCATATGGATACTTCCGAAACGCCTGCATCAAATAGCGAAACGCTGATCGAGCTGACCGCCGACGTGGTGGCCGCTTATGTCAGCAACAATCCGGTCCCGGTGGGAGAACTTCCGGGGCTTATCGCCGACGTTCACGCCGCCCTCGGCCGCGTCGGCAACGTCGCCGACACACCGCCCGCCGACAAGCAGAAGCCAGCCGTCAATCCGAAGCGCTCGGTACATGACGACTACATCATCTGCCTGGAAGACGGTAAGAAGTTCAAATCGCTCAAGCGTCACCTGATGACGCACTACAACATGACGCCCGACCAGTATCGCGAGAAGTGGGGCCTCGACGCCAGCTATCCGATGGTCGCGCCCAACTATGCAGCAGCTCGCTCGCAACTGGCCAAGAAAATGGGCCTGGGCCGCAAGCGCAAGGGCAAGTAATACTCCCTTTGACAGACGTTCAGCGAGCGGCGCCTTCGGGCGCCGTATTGCTTTTGGGCCGACGCCGGCGCGGCCTGAGCGACAGACGTCCAGGCTGGTCGGGGAAGACACCTTTCAGCCGGTCGCGCACCTGCTTCAGCGCGATGTGGCGGTTGAGATCGTAGCTCCAGTGGCGGTTGACGCCCCTGAGCCGTTCGCGCTCGATCGCCCGTTCGAGGCGCTTCAGCAGGGCCAACGTCGATGTCGGCTCGGCGGACAACGCATGTGAAAGCTCGATCCCGCAACAGATTTGCAGCGCTGCCCGTTGCCGGGCGTCGGTGAACTCGGACAGCTTGTTCTGCTTGAAGGCTGTAATCTCATTCGAAAAATCCCGCATCGCGATCCTGCCTGATGTGACTGTGATCGTGCGATGATGCAGCCACCTCGAGGGGTGGGGAGAAACTGCGCCAAGAATTCATCGGGTCGGAATAAATAGAACAATGATTACAGCGTGTTGAAGTTTTCCCCTTCCTTCGAATGTTCTTTTTTTGTTCACACCCTGCGGCACGACGGATATAAGAACTTATTCCTATCTTGAGAGGGGAAGAGTTCGGTGGGATCCACGTCGGCAACATTGGTCAAACGGCAGAAGGAGGCGCGCGCCGCTGCCGCCAGGGAAGAGCGATCCGCTGAAGAGCTGATCGCCGGCCGGCGTCATGACCAGGTGGTGGAGCGTTGCGATGCGATGATCGACCTCATGGCGGCGCTGTTCGGCGTGCCGAGCAGGGAGATTCGCCGCGTTGGCCGAACCGGCAACGACATCAGCCGGCTCCGGCAGATTGCCATGTATGTTGCCCATGTCGTGTTTCGCCTCAGCATGCGCGAGGTCGGCCGTGGTTTCGGGCGCGACCGGACAACGGTGCTTTACGCCTGCCATACTGTCGAGGACCTGCGCGACGACGCCGAGTTCGACCGGATCGTGGCGCTGGCGGAGCGGGTGGCGATCGCCGCATTTCGCGACCGGCTGGAGGGATGACATGAGCATCGATGACGAGAAGGCCCTGAAGCGCGTGCTCGCACTGCTGGCCAAGGGCGCTGCGGAATGCGAACCGGCCGCGACCGGCGGCAAGATGGTGCTGGAGAACGACAGGAGTGACAGGATCGCTGTCGGCGCCGACGTGCTTGCGGTGCTATCCCGGCAAGGGCTTGTCGTTTGCGCTGGCCGCACGTTGCGGCTGACGCCGGACGGACAAGCCGCCGCGCGCCGACAGGAGAGCCCGACCGATCCGTTCCAGAGCCAGCACCGCGACCTCGACACGGCGATGGTCGACACCGCTACCGGGCGACAAGCCGCGCTGATCAACCTTTCGGAGTCGCCACTCGGCCAACTCGCCCGACGCAAGAGCAAGGCGGGCCAGCCGTTCCTGAACAATAGCGAGTTCGTGGCTGGCGAGCGGCTGCGTTCCGACTATACGCGCGGCCAGATCATGCCGCGCATGGGCGCCAACTGGGTGGCAAGCGTCTCTTGTGGCAAGCGCAGTGCCGGCGGCGGCGTGGCTGAACTGACGGATGCGGCGCTCGCCGCACGGCAGCGCGTCGACAGGGCCATCGATGCGGTCGGGCCGGAACTCTCCGGCGTCCTGATCGACGTCTGCTGCTTCCTTAAGGGGCTGGAACGTGTCGAAACCGAGCGCGGCTGGCCGGTGCGGTCGGCCAAGGTCATGCTCAAGTCGGCACTTGGCGTGCTGGCCAGGCACTACAATCCTCCCCCCGCTTCCGCTGGCCGCAAGGTCCTGCATTGGGGGGCCGAGGATTATCGTCCGCGCATGAGCGGAACTCAGGCGACCTGATGCAGGGCAGCTTCGGCGTCGCGCTTGATGCGCTTGACCATCGAGCGCAAGCCATTGGCGCGTTGCGGCGAAAGGTGCTCGTTGAGGCCCAGCGACTTGAGCGTGGCTTCGGCATCGGTCGCCATGATCTCGCTGGCGCGATGACCCGAAAACAGGGCGAGCATGATGGCGACGAGCCCGCGGACGATATGGGCGTCGGAATAGCCCTCGAAGCGGATGACCGGATCGGCGCCTTCGTCCTTGTGGGTAACGAGCCAGACCTGGCTGACGCAACCCTGCACCTTGTTGGTGTCGGTTTGCGCGCTCTCCGGGAAGCTGGGAAGTGCCTCGCCCAACTCGATGACATAGCGGTAGCGGTCCTCCCACTCGTCAAGGAAGGAGAAGTCGTCGCGGATGGTGTCTATCGAGGTCGTCATGGTGATCTGGATATAGTGCCAGCGCTGCGGCCCGTCACGAAAAAAAGGAAATACGCCGCAGGTGCCGGAGGCGGGCGATCTGCGGCGGGGCATTGGTATCTGCCCGAAAGTCGCAATCAGTGTGCCGGGGCCTCGACGGCCGGTTCGTCGTCCGTTGCGGGAACGCTGCCGGTCTGGGTCGCCGTGTCGGGCTGCCCGAACTGCTGGTCGAGCGCCTCATAGGCGATACGGGCGCTCTCGCGCGCCCTGACACCGATGGTCTGCATCGCCGCCTTGCCGGTTTCGCAAACATCGGGCTTGCGTTCGCAGATGCCGGCGAGGTCGCCAACGGCCTCGCGCGCGGCAAAAATGGCCTGCAGCGGGCTCACGCTGTTCTCGCCGTCGGGACCCGTGCCGAGCGGCAGGAGGAGCAGGACGAGTGAGAACCAGAAAGCGGTTCTGAAGAGAAAGCCCATGGGAAGCCTCGTGTGGTCTGTCGCGGCCGAATTTATGCGGCCACGTATCTTGCTAGGCCGACAATGGCATGAACGAGCAAAGGAGCGCTTGCTGCAAAAGGTGGCATTTCGCGAAGGCTTTTCACCAAAGTTTAACCGACTGGCCCGGCTTGCGGGCCGGTGCGCAGAGGCAATCTCTCACGAAACTCGTAAGCAATTGATTTAAATTGCGAAACTGCGAGATCGCGCATTTCGCGCAGATTCGGGCAGCCGAAGTAGGCAAATAACCCTCCATTTACCATGGCGAGAACTGTTGTCGAATGTCGGCGCCGCGATCCCGATATTCGCCATGAGCCGGGGTTTCGGTCGGCTGGCTTTATTCCTTCATTAAAGGCTCGGTGCGAGTTTGGAGACCAACCAGAGAAGAGCCGCAAAGCGAGCCACGGAAGAGTGCGTAGCGTTGAGTTTTGTCATGACCAGATACGGTGAGTTTTCCGGCGCGGTCGCCGGCGGCTGTGACCGGCTGGTCCATCCGTCCATCGATGGTTCCGAACGGTCGCGCCAACGGCGCCTCGTCGGCCTGATGCTGGCGGCACCTTTCCTCGTTGCCGGTGCTGGTGTGGTTCTCGTGTCGGCCAATCTTGGCGCGGCTCCGACCTTTGCCGTCATCTTTGCCGCCTTCAGCCTGAGCTGGCTGGCGGCGCTGTTGGTTGCCGCGACTGGCAGGGGCGCTTTGATCGGTGTCGCGTCGCTTGGCGTCGGCGCCGCAACGGCTGGCGCCATCATTGCTGCCGCAGGCGGCCTGACCTCGCCGGCTGCGCTTCTTGCAGCAGCCCTTCCGCTCGAGGCGCTGTGGGTCTGGCGGACGCGGAAGGCGGCCACGTTCGGCGCGATCGCCGCCGTTGCTGCACTGTTGCTGCAAGGTTTGCTCGGCGTCATGCCATTTGCCGAAAATGCGACTGCATCGGCATGGCATTGGTTGCTGCCTGTCGCCTGGCTGACGACCTTCGTCGTTCGTGCGGTGCAATTTGCCAGCCATGGCGCCGAACAGGCGGCTGTGCCGGCCGCTCCGCTGGAGCAGGTTCTCAAGGCTGTCGTGCTGCGCGTCGCGCAGAATGGCGATGTCGTCGATGTCTCCGAGCAGGCGCGGACGTTGTTGCGCCTGCAGCCGGAGCTGCTCCTGGGCACTGCCCTGTTCGACCGCATCCACGTCGCCGACCGTGTCGGTTATCTCTGCGCGCTGGCAGACATGCGCGATGGAGCCGAATCGCGTCAGGTCGAGCTGCTTCTGCGCCTGCCCAGGCAGACCGAGAACGACGCGGGCGACAACTTCCGGCCCTTCGCACTCGAATTCATCAGGACCGGTGTCGAGTTCATTGCGATCGTCCGCAACAACGACACCGTCGCCGAACTGCGCAGCGAACTGGCCAAGGCCACGGACGCCGTGAAGAGCGCGGAACTCGCCAAGAGCAATTTCCTGGCAGCGGTGAGCCATGAACTCAGGACGCCGCTCAACGCGATCATCGGCTTTTCCGACATGCTGCTGCACGAGATGTTCGGCAAGTTCCAGGAGCCACGCCAGAAGGAATATGTCGGCATCGTCCGCGAGTCCGGCCAGCACCTGCTCGATGTGGTGAACTCGATCCTCGATGTCACCAAGATCGAGTCGGGCTGCTATGCGATCAATCCGGAGCCGTTCAGGTTCCGCGAGGCGGTGGACATGTGCGCTTCGATGATGGCGCTGCAGATCGAGGCCAAGGCGCTTGATCTGGCTGTCGAAGTTGCAGCCGGCACGGGCGAGGTCAAGGCCGACCGTCGCGCGGTGCAGCAGATGCTGATCAACCTTCTGTCCAATGCGGCAAAGTTCACCCCCGACGGTGGTCGGGTCGAGATCGGTGCCAAGCGTCTTGGCTCGCGGCTGCATTTCTGGGTGTCGGACACCGGCATCGGCATTGCCCAGGAAGATTTGTCGCGGCTGGGCACGCCATTCACGCAGATCCAGAACGATTACACCCGACGTTTCGAAGGCACGGGCCTTGGGCTCTCGCTGGTCAAGGGACTGGTCGCGTTGCACGACGGCACGATGTCGATCGAGAGCGCGCCGGGCGAGGGGACCACGGTTACCATCAGCCTGCCGATAGAAGGACCGGCATTCCGTCCGGAGCCTACGAAGGGCGAAGTGATGCGACTGCCGGCGGACAGGATCAGGGAGATGCGCAATGGCCCGCTCCGCAAAGCAAGCTAAGCGGGTCGTCGAAGAGCGCAGCCCGCTGCAGGATGGCGCGGTGGCGCTCGGCGGGATGATTGCTCGCAATCCGATGCTGGTCGGCGGTTCGACCGCCTTTCTGGTGGCGCTGTTCTACGTCTCCGCGAATGCGTTGTGGTATCAGCCATATGCGCACAAGGGTGCCTTCTTCTCCACTCGCGAGGCAGTCGAGTTCCCCGACATGGGCGAGAGCGAGGCAGAAACCACGATCAAGATCGAGCGGCCGCAGGCCGAAGTCGTGCGCCCCAGCGGCGACCCGCAGATCGAACAGATACAGAGCATCCTGAAGGATCTTGCCTTTTATGACGGCGCGGTCGACGGGCTGAACGGACCGGCGACGCGCAGTGCCATCCAGGCTTATCAGAAGAAGGTAGGACTGACGGCCACGGGCGATGTCGACGGCGCGCTGCTTGAACAGCTTGGCGCTTCCGAAACCACCGCCGGAATTGCGCCGACACCGACGCCGCGTGCGCAGGCGACGCCGGCGTCGAGCCCGCGCACCGGCGCGGCCACGCCTGCACCTGTGCGCGCCGAACCTGCGGTCAACGCCGATCCCAGCGCGCGCATCATGAAGATCCAGGCCGGACTGAAGGCCTTCGGCAACGACGGCATCGACATCGATGGCGTTCCAGGCGCCAGGACCAAGGCGGCCATCCGCGAGTTCCAGGCTTTGTTCGGCCTGCCTGAAACGGGCGAGCCCGACCCCGCCGTCTACGTCAAGATGCGTGAGATCGGCCTGACCAACTGAGCCTGACCGGTATCGTTTGGCCTGTGCGCCTTCCGAACTAGCCGCTATAGAGGCCGGATCGAAATTGCGATCGGGCCGGGCAATGCGCGTAACCACTGATTTCTGGGTATCTGCCCTGCTGCGCCGGATTTTCGGCGAAGGCGGCTTTGGCGCGATCCTCAGCCGGGGCGCACTAGAAGCCGGCGCCGTCTTCATCCTGACCCGCGATCGTTTCGGCCGCACCAGCCTGTACGGACCCGCGCCGCAGACCAGCTACGACATGGCGCGGCCTGATGAGCGCCAGTTCAGCCTGCTTGAAAGCGACGACGACGGAGCGGCGATCGACAAGCGGCTCGAGCGCGAGCGGCGGTTCGATCCGGACATTTGGGTGGTCGAGATCGAGCCGGGCCAGACCGAGATCAAGGATCTGGTGTCGCTTACGACGCCCTGAGCTGGTCGCTCTTTGATCCGGCTGCCCCTGACTTCGGCTGAAGTCTCTCGGCATTGCCGCGGATGCTGGCGCCAACTGCGGCTGCCTTCCAGTCGCGCACCCGGTCGAGCGCTACGTCGCGATGCAACAGACGATAGCGCTCAAGGAAAAGCCTGACGGCTTCGGCATGGGCGAACTGGCTGGGAAACGTCGTCGCCGCCAGCAGGAAGGCCTGTTCTTCCGACAGGTCGAGCGCCCTGAGCGCATCGATAAGCGAGGAGTAGCCCGACTTTTCCGTGATCGCACGGGCCGTCTGGAAGTCGATCTCCAGCGCGTCGGCGAGGGCGGTCTGGAAGAAGGTGCCGTTGCCGGTAAGGGCAGTCGACTTGAGCCGTTCGTAGGCCGGCCCACGCGTCTGTCCTTCGCCCGGCGCCGATTGGTGCGCTGTGTTAGGGGCCATCATCGAGCGAAGGCGGCGGCGTACGTTCTCGGCCAGTTCGCCCGGGGCTGGGATGTTCGACGCGTCCTGTGCCGCCTCGATTGTCGTCGGAGCGGTTGCCGCAGTGGCCGATGCTTGATCCTGTTCCGTCATCTCGGGGTACACCAGTCGTGGCCGTTCGAGCACGCGGATCAGGTCGGCGATCGTCTTGTTGAGGCTGGGGCGACGGGCAATCGCGCGCGCATGCGGCAGGCCGTGGCGCCCGATCAACGCGATGAGTGCGACATCCGACAACATGGGCGAACGGATCAGCAGCGGCGCGGCAATATCGACGCTTTCGTCGCTCAGGCGGCGAACGAGGCCGGGCGGCGCATATTCGGTTTCCGAAAGCGCAGCGGAGACATAGCGGCGCGCCTCCACCGACACCTTGTCGAAAAGTGGAAGGGTGAGGTCTTCAAGTTGTGCGATTTCGCGGCGCGAGGGGCGGGGCAGCGCGCAGAAGGCGGAAACCGCTGCCCGGAAGAGCCGCTCGGGCTTTCCGGTTTCGCGACCGATGGCGATTTGCCTGAAGTCCGATGCTGACACGAACGGATACGCCTGACACAACCTTGCACTGCCCTGGGATGCGAACGCTGCTGCATCCGTGCTCCCGAAGGTGAACATAAACTTAGCGAAGATTTGTTAGCGGACTGTTAACTTTGGCGTTAAGGAAGTCGTGTATTAACAAAGGCTTATAGTCAAATCGTGACGCAAGGTCCGAATTGCCCGTTTTCAGCCGGGCATCCGTGACGTGGCAATGCTGCTGCATTCACAGACCGCTCACGCCGCATGGGTATGAATGCACTGTCGAAAGCGAAACGGCAGTCCTCAATTGAAGCAAATGCAATGAAGTAACCGGCTGTTAACCCTCTACTGGCCTTATCGAGATGGAGGCGTTGCGTGCTTACTCCGGTTCAACCGAGAGGGAATCGCGAACCATGGGCAGCATAGTTTCATTCATGCCGCGTCCAGCGGCCACCCGCCGGTCCCAACATACGGCGGATACATCGGCATCCATCATCATCTTCCCCGGCGTGCGCTATGAGCGCACCGTCGACACGGCTTCGCCGCCTGGACACCGGGCGGAAGGCAGCAATCGCCGCAAGGATCCGTTGCCGCGGCATTGACGCGGAGCCGAACCGGTCACAGGCAACGTGGTTGACGCTTCCGACGGGCTGCGCGTCTACTGGATTTCACAACTGACGCCGTCGAGGAAGCGCGACACGATCGGTTTCCAGCTGTCGTCGGGAACAAATGCGCGCACGACGACAATGCCTTCGTCGATCGGCGTTTCCACGAAGATCGATTTTTCGAACTCAGGCGGCAGCTCCTTGCGCAGGTCGATCATCTGCGCCGGCGTGAGCACGACGAAGTCGAGATTGCCGTCAGTCGCGGTGCGATCGTTGAAGCTGTAGATGTTCTGGCCGCTGCGATCATAGACCGAAGCCGACCAGTAGGGGACCCTGCCGGCGTTGTCGATGCGGACGACGCCTTCGCCCAGATCGAAGCGGCAGGCGGCTTCGTAGAAAGACGGATCGAGCGATTTCACCACCGGTGCGCCGCCAATTTCCTGGTCGAGGCGGACAACCTTGTTGGGACCGGCGACCATGGCCAGGCGCGACCAGGCATCCCGTTCGGAAAAGCTGGGAACCAGCAGCAGAATGGCGATATGGGCGATGCCGGCGCCGACCAGCCCGATGGCGAGGGCGTGGAACAGCCTACGCATTGCACTGGACCCTGACGATGCGTGGCATCTCGATGCCCGACAGGCCGGTGCTGCTGGCGACGGGCGTGTCGTAGAGGGTCAGCACCAGGTTCATTTCGCCGGCGCCCGATACCGGCAGCCAGTTGCCGGGGTGCGGCCGCGCGCCGACCGCAATCTCGATGGAATTGTCGGGTTGGTGCAGAATTTCAAGAGAATGCATCGACGGATCACGGCGCATCCCCGACTTGAGCGTCATCTGCGCCTTGTCGGTTGCGTAGAAGGTCCAGAACCTGGCAACCGGCAACGATCCCTCGACGCGATAGCTGCATTCGCTTCTCAAGGTGACCCCGCCCGAGTCCCGGTCCGCGACGAAACTGAGGCCCTCGGCGCGGCCCAGCGCAAGCATGCCATCGCGCGCGACACGGGCTTTCGAATAGGGATCTGCGTCAGGGGTGCCTATGTCGGGAAAGGCGGTCCATGGGCCGACCGCGACGGCGCCGATGCCTTCCTGCGAATCGAGCACCATCGCCACGCTGGCGGCACCGCCGCCGACCGCAACCGCGAGGGCGATAACTATCAGGAGCGATTGTTTCAGCATGAGCCGCCGCAGGATGGAGTTGGCGGAGGAATATCCCGCCATGCGACCCGAAGGCAAGCCGGGAAGGGCTGCAGCCGGTGCGGGAATGATCGCTGACCCGTCAATTTCAAGCAATCACAGCGCTGAAAGCGTCTCGGGTTCGGCCGGCGGGGAGATGGCGGGCGCCTGACGGAAGACGTCCGCGATCGCACGCAATGCCCGCGTCGTCGTGCTCGACAGGACCGGAGGCCTGTCGACGGTGTCGGCTGCCGGCTGCTGGGTTCCACTCTTGGCCGCTTCCTCGGCCTTGGCGATGGTCGCCGGATCGACGAAGGGGTTCTTGATGCCGGGGATGGGCTTCAGGTCGATGTTCTGGTGGGCGTAGGCCATGAAACGCTGCCAGACCATGGCCGGCAGCGAACCGCCGGTCATGTTGTTGGTCGGCGAGAAGTCGTCGTTTCCGAGCCAGACGGCGGCCGTATAGTTGCCGGTGTAGCCGACATACCAGGCGTCGCGATAGGACTGGGTGGTTCCGGTCTTGCCGGCGGAGCGGATGTTGGGAAGTGCGGCCCGGCGGGCCGTGCCGACCTCGGGGATCTGCACCATAATCGAGTTCATCGACGCCACCGCCTGCTCGGACAGCACCCGGTGGGGCGGCGGGGCGTCCTTGCTGTAGTCGTAGATGAGCTGGCCGGAATGCGTGACCAGCTGGGTGATGCCGTGGCGGGTGCCGACGATGCCGTCCTGGGCAAGCACGCTGTAGCCGGTCGCCTGGTCCATGACCGTCAGGCCCGACGTGCCGAGCACCATGGTCTTGTGCGAGCTGACGGGAGACTCGACGCCCATCGCCTCGGTCATCGCCTTGATCGGCGGTATCGACAAATGATCCTTGGCGAGGCGCACCGGCACGGTGTTGATCGACTTGACCAGCGCGGTCGTCAGCGACATGCGGCCGGAATAGCCGCGCGTGTAGTTCTTGGGCGACCAGGCGCCCCAGCTGATCGGGCCGTCCGAGATGACCGATTCCGGCGTGAAGCCGTTTTCCATAGCGGTGGCGTAGACATAGGGCTTGAAGGACGAACCGGTCTGGCGCTGCGCCCGTGTGGCGCGGTTGAACTGGCTGGCGCCGTAGTCGCGGCCGCCGACGATGGCGCGCACGGCGCCGTTGGTCTCGATCACCACGACTGCACCTTCGGTGACGTGGTACTCCTTGCCGAACTGGCGGAGATGGAATTCGACGGATTCTTCCGCCGCCTTCTGGATGTTCATGTCTATCGTGGTACGCGCGACGAGCGAATGGATGCCCGATTTGGCCGCGATCTTCTTGACCTCGTCGAAGGCCCAGTCGAGGAAATAGTCGGGGCTCTTGCGGTCGCCGCGGTCGACGATGTCTGCGGGACGCAGCCGCGCCGACAGCACCTGGCCCTCGGTCATGAACCCTGCCTGCACGAGGTTGCTGAGAACGACGTTGGCACGGGCGCGGGCGGCCGGAAGGTTGATGTGCGGGGCGTATTTGGTCGGGGCCTTGAACAGGCCGGCCAGCATCGCCGCCTCGGCGAGGTTGAGGTCCTTGACCTGCTTGTCGAAATAGAAATCGGCTGCGGCCGCGATGCCGAACGTGCCGCCGCCCATATAGGCGCGGTCGAGGTAGAGCTGCAGGATCTCTTTCTTCGACAGGTTCGATTCGAGCCAGAGCGACAGGAACGCTTCCTTGACCTTGCGCTCGACCGTGCGCTCGTTGGTGAGGAACAGGTTCTTGGCGAGCTGCTGGGTGAGGCTCGATCCGCCCTGGACGACCGAGTTGGCGCGCACGTTTTCCGACATGGCGCGGATCAGGCCGAGGAAATCGATGCCGTAATGGTCGAAGAAGCGCCGATCTTCGGTCGCCAGCACGGCCTTGATGACGTGGTCGGGCATTTCGTCGACGGGAACCGAGTCGCGCTGGATGATGCCGCGCTGGCCGATTTCGTTGCCGTAGCGGTCGAGGAAGGTGACTGCGAAGTCGTCCTGGTTGCGCCAGTTGCCGGTTGTCTCCTGGAAGGCCGGCATGGCGAGCGCGAGCATCACCACCGAGCCGCCGGCGGCCATGGTGAACCCTTCGCTCAGGACCTCGATGATGCCGCGGCGCCAGCCCTTGACGCGGAAGCGGCGGAAGAAAATCGTGGCGTTTTCCCAGAATTGCTGCGCGCGGAAACGCAGTTCGTAGAGCGAGGAGTCGAGCCAGGCATCGAGGGCGAGCAGGCCGGCAGCCAGGCGGCCTCTTTTCTTGCGTGGTTCTACGGGATTTTCCATTCGAGACGGATCCGGCGCGTGACTGCAGCTTATATCAAAATGGGATTGCTGGCGAATTCAGGGCGCGCGTCCCTCGGCCCATGACTGACTTGTCCCCGATTTTCGACGCCGCGACAAGAGGGTGACGGACAGCATCCTGGGAAGAGAAAAAGCATCGAGATAGGAATATATTCTTGACAGCGTGACGGTGCTTTGATAGTGTCCGGATATCGTCAAAGAAGTGTAGCCAAACGGGCACACGGCGGGCGGTTTTCCCAATCATGAAGCTGGAGGTTTCGTTGGTCGCGATAGCGGACGAGCGATGGCGGGCGCTGCGCGCGCTCCATGAGGGTGCGACGGCGGACGTCGAACTCCTCTCGGTGGCAAGCGGCTATGCGGTCGCTTCGATCGAAAGGCGGTCGGCGCGGGAAGGCTGGATTGCTGCCGCCCCGGGCGACTTCGCCGAGCGGTTGGCACGGCTGGCCGATTCACTTGTCGCTCAGGTCGAGACATTGCGCCTGGAGAACGAGGACGGTTTCGACAAGGCGCAGGTGGAGATGGTGGGTTCGATCATCAGGACGGTCGAGAAGATTACCGAATTGATGCGGGGAGGCGAGGCAGCGAAAGTGAGCCAGACGGACAGAGATGCAGAAATGGCAGACGTGCTCGCAAGGATCGACCAACGCATCGTCGAACTTGCCAGAGACTATGCGCGAGTGCTTTGCGCAGCAGGGACTGACCCTGCGCCAAGGCAGGTTGATCGCGAAGGAGTGGTTTAGGTCGGCGCGGATCCAGCAATACCTGCTCGAGGCCGAACCGGCGACCTGGCTGGTGATGGGGGGACGCGGCGCCGGCAAGACCCGGCTCGGGGCGGAATGGGTCAACAGCCTGGTGCGCGGTTTTTCTCCCTTTGCATCGAGGCGGCATTCGCAGATAGCCCTGGTCGGCGAAACCCTTGCCGACGTGCGCGAGGTGATGATCGAAGGGCCGTCGGGCATCGCAACGATTTCGCGCCATGACAGGCCCCGTTTCGAACCGAGCCGCAAGAGGCTGGTCTGGGACAGTGGCGCGGTGGCGCAGATATTTTCTTCCGAAGATCCCGACAGCCTGCGTGGGCCTCAGTTCGAGGCGGCATGGTGCGACGAGCTCGCGAAGTGGAAACATGCCGATGCCTGTTTCGACATGCTGCAGTTCGGGCTGAGGCTCGGCGACAGGCCGCGCCAGGTCATCACCACGACGCCGCGACCCGTACCGCTGCTGAAGCGTCTGCTCGCCGATCCTGGTGTTGCGGTAACTCGCATGCGGTCGGACGACAACAGCGCTAACCTGGCGCCGGGTTTTCTGGGCGCGATCCGCGGCCGCTATGGCGGCAGTGTGCTCGGACGGCAGGAACTGGATGGCGAACTGATCGAGGACCGCGCCGACGCGTTGTGGTCGCGCGACATGCTCGAAGTGGCCTTTGTCGCGGAAGCCGCCGACTTGCGTCGTATCGTGGTGGCGGTCGACCCGCCGGCGAGCTCGCGCAAGACATCGGATGCCTGCGGCATCGTCGCGGTCGGGCTCGATGGTGCCGGCCGGGCAGTGGTCCTGGCGGATGCCACGGTCCAGGCGGCGAAACCGCAGGATTGGGCCGGCGCGGCAGTACGGCTGTTTCATCGGCTGGAGGCTGACTGCATCGTCGCCGAGACCAACCAGGGCGGCGAGATGGTGACGGCGGTGATCCGAACCGTCGATCCGGCGGTACCGGTAAAGGCGGTGCGGGCGAAGCGGTCGAAATGGCTGCGCGCCGAACCGATCGCGGCGCTCTATCCGCAAGGCAAGGTCTTGCATGCCGGGCGTTTTCCGGCCCTGGAAGACGAAATGTGCGACTTCGGCCCGAACGGGCTGTCGAATGGTCGCTCTCCCGACCGCGTCGATGCGCTGGTCTGGGCGATCGGCGAACTGATGCCGGACTGGTCGACCGAACCGCGAATCCGCGATTTTCTCTGAACAGGAAACGATATGGCTGTGACTTGGCCTTGGTTCTGGCGGACCGGGAAGGGTAGCGTCGTGCCCGAACGCAAGAGCGGCGCACCCACCGGGTTTGTCGCCCTCCATGCCCAGGGCGAGGCGCGCTGGACACGGCGCGACTATGCCGGGCTGGCACGTGAAGGTTTCATGCGCAACCCGATCGTGCATCGTTCGGTGCGCCTGATCTCGGAAACGGCGTCGGCAATACCCTGGCTGCTCTACGAGGGCGCCACCGAACTGGGCGACCACGCCTTGCTCGACCTGTTCGAGCGGCCGAACGAGCGCCAGGCCGGCGGCAGTTTCATGGAAGCGCTTTATGGTCACCTGCTGCTGTCGGGAAACGCCTATGTCGAAATGGTCGAGGCCGGTGGCGGTGCGCGCGAACTGCATCTGCTGCGGCCCGACCGGGTCGCCGTGGCAAGCGACGCAAGCGGTTGGCCGACGGCCTTGGACTATCGCGAAGGTGGCGCACGCCGACGCATCGCGCTCGGCCTGTCGGACCAGGGTGGCGCTGCACATCTGACGCTGTTTCATCCGCTCGACGATCATTACGGCTTCCCGCCGCTCGAAGCGGCGCTGATCGCCCTCGACACGCACAACGCGGCCGGGCGCTGGAACAAGGCGCTACTCGACAATTCGGCCCGTCCATCCGGGGCGCTGGTCTATGCGCCCAAGGACGGCGGCAACCTGAGCGACGACCAGTTCGACCGGCTGAAGGCCGAGCTGGAAGAGGGCTATTCCGGAGCGACCCGCGCCGGCCGGCCGCTTCTGCTCGAGGGCGGTCTCGACTGGAAGGCGATGGGGCTGACGCCGAAGGACATGGATTTCATCGAGGCGAAGCACTCGGCGAGCCGCGACATCGCGCTCGCCTTCGGCGTGCCGCCGATGCTGCTCGGCATCCCGGGTGACAACACCTACGCGAACTACCAGGAGGCGAACCGCGCCTTTTATCGCCTGACGGTGCTGCCGCTGGTGGCACGGACGGCGAAGGACCTGTCGGCATGGCTGGCGCCGGCCTTCGGCAGCGGCCTGCGGCTTTGGTACGACGCCGATCAGGTCGAGGGGCTCGCCGGAGAGCGCGATGCCCTGTGGACCCGGCTCGGGGCCGCCGATTTCCTCAGCGAGGACGAAAAGCGCGAGGCGGTGGGTTATCCGCCGCACGGCTGAATATTCTTCAACCTGGAACCCGAGAGATGACCGACATGTCCAACCCAGGCTGGCTGTGGCTGGCCAAGGGCGGTGGCGCGATTGCCGGCTCGGCGATCTCGCTTGCCTACATCCTGCCGCAAGGCCGGCGCGAGGCCGCCGCGCGCTTTGCCGTGGGCGTGGTCTGCGGCCTGGTGTTCGGCGGCTCCGTCGGCCTGAAGATCGCTGCCGAACTGGGCATCGAAGAACTGATCAGCCCGACCGAGATGACGATGATGGGAGCAGCAGCCGCAAGCCTGTGTGCTTGGTGGGCGCTCGGCTTTGTCATGCGCGCCTTTGAAGGCAACCGCGTCGGCCGGTGGCTCGACGACCGACGGAAGAGGAACGGCGCTGATGGTGCATGAGGCAGCAATGCGGCACGGCGAGCGGAAGCTCGTCGACCTGGTGCTCGACGAAGTCGCCGTCGACGGCAATTTCTCGGGCTATGCCAGCCTGTTTGGGCGGGTTGATCTCGGCAAGGACGTTGTCGAGCGCGGCGCCTTCGCCAAATCGCTTCGGACACGCGGCGCGGCGGGCATCCGAATGCTGTTTCAGCATGATCCCAACCAGCCGATCGGCACCTGGACCGAGCTGAAGGAAGACAGCCGCGGTCTGTTCGTGCGTGGCCGGCTGGCCAAGGATGTGGCGCGGGCCCGCGACGTGCACAACCTGCTGCGCGGCGGTGCGCTCGACGGCCTGTCGATCGGTTTTCGCGCCGTGAAGGCACGAAAGGAACAGGCGAGCGGTGTCCGCCATATCCTCGAGGCGGATCTTTGGGAGATCTCGATCGTCACCTTCCCGATGCTGCCCGAAGCGCGCATCGACACGGTCAAGGGCAGGGGGCGGCTGCCCACCACTCGACAATTCGAAGGCTGGCTCACGCGGGATGCGGGGCTGACCAGGAGCGACGCCCGGGCGGTCATCGCCGAGGGTTTTGCCAGCCTCGTGCGCAAGCGGGACGCCGCATGGGGACCTGAGAGCGGCCTCGCCGAACGCATCCGCGAGGCCACGCGCATGATCAAGCAAAAAGGAAGCAGCGTATGAACGAGACCAACGCGCCGCGCGCCCCCGAAATCAAGACGGCTGCCGGCGACAACCTCGACCTGAAGGATGCCTTCGGCGAGTTCATGACCACTTTCGAAGCCTTCAAGGACAGCAATGATGAGCGCCTGGCGCAGCTGGAAGGCAAGCTCGGCACCGACGTGGTGACCAGCGACAAGGTCGATCGCATCTCGCGTGCGCTCGACGAACAGAAGCGCACACTCGACGGCCTGTCGCTGAAGCGGCTGCGGCCGGCACTTGGGCGCGATGGCCGGTCGATGCCGAGCGAGCACAAGGATGCATTCGATGCCTACATGCGCAACGGCGACGACCGCCAGCTGCGCGCCCTCGACACCAAGGCGATGTCGTATGGCTCCGGCCAGGACGGCGGCTATCTGGTGCCGAACGAGACGGAAACCGAGATCGGCCGCCGGCTGTCGACATTGTCGCCGCTGCGTTCGATCGCCTCGGTGAGGCAGGTTTCGGCCGCCGTGCTGAAAAAGCCGTTCACCACCACGGGACCGGCCGTCGGCTGGGTTGCCGAGACGGCTGCGCGGCCGCAGACGGCGACGCCTGTCCTGACCGAGCTGCAGTTCCCAACGATGGAGCTCTACGCCATGCCGGCGGCCACGGCGTCGCTGCTCGAAGACAGCGTCGTCGATCTCGACCAGTGGATCGCCTCCGAGGTGGAGACGGCCTTTGCCGAGCAGGAAGGCACCGCATTCGTCAATGGCAACGGCGTTAACAGGCCCAAGGGTTTCCTCGACTACAACAAGGTGGCCGAGGCGAGCTGGGCCTGGGGCGATATCGGCTACCTGGTGACCGGCGTATCGGGCGCGCTGCCCGCGTCGAGCCCTTCGGACATCCTGATCGACCTCGTCTACACGCTGAAGGCAGGGTACCGGCAGAACGGCAGCTGGGTGATGAACCGCAAGACCCAGGCATCGATCCGCAAGCTGAAGGATGCCGACGGCAACTATCTCTGGCAGCCGCCTTCGGCACCCGGACAGCGGGCCATGCTGATGGGCTTCCCGCTTGTCGAGGCCGAAGACATGCCGGATGCGGCGGCTAACGCGACGCCGATCGCCTTTGGTGATTTCGGGCGCGGCTATCTGGTCGTCGACCGCACCGGCGTGCGCGTGCTGCGCGATCCCTATTCCGCCAAGCCCTACGTGCTTTTCTACACGACCAAGCGCGTCGGCGGCGGCGTCCAGGACTTCAGCGCGATCAAGCTGCTCAAATACGGCACCGCGTAAGCCGGCCAGACCGGGATATCCCTCCCGTCGACCGCTCAGTGCCGTTGCGGCCCCGGTGTCCCACCCCGCTCCGGGGCCGCTCCCTTTCCATGCCAGACACAGGTGATGAATGACCCTGATCAGAACCGTCGCGCCGGCGGTCGAGCCCGTGACGCTGGTCGACGCCAAGTCACATCTGCGCATGTCGCACACCAGCGAGGACGCGCTGATGAGCGGCCTGATCCGCGCCGCGCGCGAGGATGTCGAGCGTACGACGGGTATGGCCCTGATCGACCAGACCTGGCGGCTGGTGCTCGATCGCTGGCCGGCCGACAACTTCGTGATGCTGACGCGGCACCCGGTGCGCCAGGTGATTTCGGTGACGACCTTCGGCAGCGAGGGCGAGGCGTCGGTCGTCAATCCCGGCGACTACCAACTGGATACGCTGTCGCGGCCGGCGCGCATCCACTTCGAGCGCGCACCGCAGCGGTTGCGCACGATGAATGGCGTCGAGATCGATTTTCGCACCGGTTTCGGCGAGGCGGGGACCGACGTGCCCGATCTGCTCAAACGGGCGATACTCCTGCTCGTGGCGCACTGGTACGAGTTCCGCAGCAGCTTCGGCCCCGACGAACAGCCTGTGTCCTACCCCGGTGGATATGACCGGCTGCTGTCCGGCTATCGGGCCCGGAGGCTCTGATGCGCGCGAGCTTCATCGACCCCGGCGCGTTGCGCAGCGAATTTGCACTCGAAGAATGCATGACGACGCCGGATAGCATGGGCGGCCATGCGGAAAGCTGGGTCGAACTGGCGACCCTGTTTGCGCGGGTCGAGCCGGTTTCGGCGCACAGCCTGTTCGGCGCCGACCAATCGCTGGAGACGGCGACGCATCGAGTGACGGTGCGGTGGCGGGTCGGCTTGAAAAGCGGGATGCGCCTGCGCCGGGGCACGCGCGTGCTGGACATCGTGACCGTGTACGACCCCGACGAAACACAGCGTTACCTCGTTTGCCGCACAAGGGAGCAAGGTGCATGAAGGTGACGATGAAGCTGACGCTGGATGGGCTGAAGCGGGCGCTGCGCTGGAAGGCGCATGAACTGGCGGAGAACGCCGAACAGGGCTACCGTGACGCCATGCCTGCCGCAAGGCTGGCCGATGTGCCGTCCTTGCGGGCGCGAGCGATAAGCAAGAGGGAGCGAAACGATGACCGCCCCGGCCGCTGAGTTGCAGAAGGCGGTGTTTGCGGCGCTCCGCGGCAACGCCGCGCTGGTGGCGCTCCTGGGCGGCCCGAAGATACACGACCAGGCGCCCGCCAATGTCGGATTTCCCTACCTGACCTTCGGGCGGACGAGCGTCTACGACTGGAGCACCGACACCGAAAGCGGCACCGAACAGCTGTTTTCGGTCCATGTCTGGTCGAAGTCGCAAGGCAAGCGCGAAGCGCTCGACATCATGGAAGCGGTGCGTGGCCTGCTCGACGACGCGACGCTCAATCTGGGCACGCAGCATCTGGTCAGCATGCGGCTCGAATTCTCCGAGGCCCGGTTCGACGACCGGCTGTCGGTGCAGCACGGCCTGTTGCGCTTTCGCGCCGTGACCGAACCGGTGGCTGCCTGACGCGCGGCCTCTCCAGTATCTTTCTCAAGACATTTCAGGAGACCAACGAATGGTCGCACAGAAGGGCAAGGACCTTCTGCTCAAGATCGACACCAACGGTCTTGGCAGCTTCGTCACCGTTGCAGGGCTGCGCTCAAAGCGCATCGCCTTCAACAGCGAGACGGTCGACATCACCGATGCCGAGTCGGCCGGGCGCTGGCGCGAACTGCTGGCCGGGAGCGGCGTGCAGCGGGCGGGGGTGAGCGGCTCCGGCATCTTCAAGGATCAGCAGTCCGATGCCAGGATCCGCACCTGCTTCTTTGGCGGTGAGATCGTGAGGTGGCAATTGACCGTGCCGGATTTCGGCGTCGTCGACGGGCCGTTCCAGATCACCGCGCTGGAATACACCGGCAACCACGACGGCGAGGTGACGTTCGAGGTAGCGCTGGAGTCCGCCGGCGTCGTTGGCTTCACGGTGGCGCCATGACGGTGAACAGGCGACGCGGCGAGATTGCCGCCGAACTGGACGGCAAGAGCCACCGGCTGTGCCTGACACTGGGCGCCCTGGCCGAGCTCGAGGCGAGCTATGCCGCCGATGATTTGACTGCGCTGGTGCAGCGCTTTTCCTCCGGCAGGCTGTCCGCCACCGACATGATCCGTATCATCGGCGCCGGCTTGCGCGGTGCCGGACATCAGCTTTCCGACGACGAGGTGGGCGGCATGCGGGCCGAAGGCGGCGTCGCCGGCTTTGCCGCGATCGTGTCGGACCTCCTGACCACGACCTTCGGTGCTGCGCCCAAAGCCGAGGATGGTCGAAACCCTTAGGCGCCGCAGCGGGCACAGGTGCCGAATTTCCCTGGGACGGCGCGATGGCCACGGGGTTCGGCCTGCTGCGGCTATCGCCGAAAGATTTTTGGGCTATGACGCCGCGCGAACTGGAGCGGGCGATGAGCACTATCGCGACAGCCAGAACCGGAGCGCCGGGCAAGGCGCAACTGATTGAATTGATGAACCGGTTTCCGGATCAAACGGAGAGCCAAGTTGGCTGAGAAGGTCGAGGTCAGGATAGAGGCGGACGACAGTTCGTTCGTGGAGACGTTGAAGTCGCTGGAAAAGCTATCCGACAGTTTCGGTGCCCATCTTACCAGCGCGCTGAGGATGGCAACCGTCGGCGGCCGCGAACTCGAGGACGTGCTGCGAAACCTGGGAATGAATCTCGCTGGCATGGCGTTGGGGCACGGCCTGAAGCCGCTTCAGGCACAGGGCGCGTCTCTGTTCGAGAACTTGTTGAAAGGCCTGCAAAACGTTCTTCCCTTCGCGAAAGGCGGGGTGACTGGCGGCGTGACGCCGTTTGCCTCCGGCGGGGTGGTGTCATCGCCGACCTATTTTCCGGCCGGCAGGAACATCGGACTGATGGGCGAAGCTGGTGCCGAGGCGATCCTGCCGCTGCGCCGGGGGGCTGACGGTAGCCTCGGCGTCGCGGCACCCGGCGGCGGTGGCGCCGTCAACGTCGTCTTCAACGTCACGGCGCAGGACGCTGCATCGTTCCGCAAATCCGAAGCACAGATCACAGGCATGCTGGCGCGGGCTGTTTCGCGCGGCGCGAGAACGTTCTGAGGGAGGGATCGTGTCGGAACTGGCCAGTTTTCATGATGAGATCTTTCCGCTCGCCGTGTCTTTCGGCGCGACGGGCGGACCCGAGCGGCGCAACGAGATCGTTTCGCTGACCTCGGGGCGGGAGAAGCGCAACCTGCGTCTTTCGCAGTCGCGCCATCACTATGACGCCGGCAGCGGCGTGAAGTCGCTGGACGATCTGCACGACGTGCTGTCGTTTTTCGAGGCGCGGCGCGGATCGCTGCATGCATTTCGTTTCCGCGATCCCTTCGACATGAAGTCTTGCCGGCCTGGAGACCAGCCGACCATGCTCGACCAGTTGCTTGGTTCGGGGGACGGAACCAGGGCACGCTTCGGCCTTGTGAAAGCCTACGGTTCCGGCGTCGATGCGTACAAGCGCCTTATCGCCAAACCGGTCCTGGCCAGTCTTCGTGTCGCTGTTGCGGGCATCGAACGATTTTCGCCTGTGTTCTCGTTCGACGGCGCGACCGGCGATGTCGTATTTTCGCCTGGATCCATCCCGGGCACCGGCGCCCTCGTCACGGCAGGTTTCGAATTCCATGTGCCCGTGCGCTTCGATGTCGAGCGTTTGTCGCTGAGCCTGACGGCTTTCAAGGCAGGGCAGATCCCGTCGATCCCGCTGGTGGAGGTGCGCCTGTGACCATGCCCGTGGAACTGGCCGATCATCTCGGCCGAGCCGTGACCAGCGTCTGCCATTGCTGGCGACTTACCAGGAAAGATGGTGTCGTCAGCGGTTACACCGACCACGATCGGCCGCTTGCATTCGACGGCACGACCTTTGAGCCTGGATCCGGGTTGAGCGCCAGCGAAGCGCGCAGCTCACTCGGCCTTGCGGTCGACACGGTCGATGTCGAGGGCGCACTGAGTTCGGACCGGATCCGCGACGAGGACATCGCAGCCGGACTGTACGACAGCGCGACCGTCGAGACGTTCCTGGTCAACTGGATGGCCCCCGGGCAATTTGCACTGCTGCGGACGGCGACCGTGGGTAAGATCACCCGGAGCGACCAGCGCTTCGTTGCCGAACTGGAGAGCGCCACGCACGCGCTCGACCAGGTGCGGGGGCGCTATGTCAGCCGCTCATGCGACGCCGAACTAGGCGACCAGCGCTGCGGCGTGGCGCTGAACCAGCCTCAGTTTTCGGGCAGCGGGACGGTCTTGGCCGCTGCCGAGCCGGACATGCTGACCGTTTCGGGATTGAATGGTTTTGCGCCGGGATGGTTCGGGCACGGCACGTTGACCTGGACCAGCGGGACCAGAGCCGGCCGCAGCGAAAGGATCGTCGACCATCGTCGGGATGGTTTGGGCGTGACGCTCGTCATGGGGTCGCATGCCGGTTCCCCGGCGTCGGCGGGAGATGGCTTCTCGGTTCGCGCCGGTTGCGACAAGACGTTCGCGACCTGCAAGGCGAAATTCTCCAACGCGCTGAGTTTCCGCGGGTTTCCGCATCTGCCTGGCAATGATGCCGGTTATGCCTACGTCACGGAGGGCAGCAATTTCGATGGCGGGCCGGTCGTGTCATGAGCGGGAATGCTGGCAGGGACCGTATTGCCGCGTCTGTCGTTTCGGCGGCGTTGGAATGGGTCGGCACGCCCTACAGGCATCAGGGCAGCCGCAAAGGCGTGGCCTGCGATTGCCTGGGACTGGTGCATGGCGTGTGGCGTGACATCTACGGGCGTGAACTGGAGCCTCCGGGACCTTATGCCCCCGACTGGGCCGAAGCCACCGAACAGGAGCGCTTGCTCGAGGGGTTGCGCCGGCATTTCGAGGACAAGCCGATCTCGGCCATGGCTGCCGGCGATCTCATCGTGTTCCGGTGGCGGCCGCATCTGCCAGCCAAGCACGCGGCGATCCTGATCGAACCGGATAACTTCGTGCATGCCTATCAGGACCACGGCGTAACGCTGACACGGCTGGTGCCGCAGTGGCGCCGCCGCATCGCCGCTGCCTTTGCCTTTCCATGTCTGACATAGCCGATTAGCGGAGACCGCCGATGGCGACCATTCTATTGCAGGCTGCCGGGGCATTTCTCGGCGGCATGCTCGGGCCGATCGGCACCGCCATCGGCACGGCCGCGGGCGCGCTGGCGGGTTATGTCGTCGACCGCGCGCTGATCGACGGCACGAGGCGCATCGAAGGTCCGCGCCTTGCGGGAGCGCGGCCGTTCACAGCCGAAGAGGGCGCCTCGCTTCCGCGGATCTACGGCACGGCGCGTGTCGGAGGCACGCTGATCTGGGTGACGCGCTTCCGGGAGACGCGTACGACGCGGCGCCAGGGCAAGATGGGCCCCAAGGTTACCGAGTATGCCTATTACGGCAATGCCGCCTTTGCGCTTTGCGAAGGCGAGATCGCCGGAGTTCGCCGGGTCTGGGCCGACGGCCGCGAGATCGACCGCAACACGATCGAACTGCGCATCCACCTTGGCGCTGAAAACCAGGTCGTCGATCCGCTGATTGCGGCCAAGCAGGGCACCGGCAACGCGCCAGCCTATCGCGGCGTGGCCTATGCCGTGGTCGAGAACCTGGACATCGGCGAATACGGCAACCGCATTCCCCAGATGCAGTTCGAGGTGATCCGTCCGATCGGCCAATTGCGCAATCAAGTCCGCGCGATCTCGCTGATACCGGGGGCCACCGAATATGGCCTGTCGACAAGCCTGGTCCGGCGCCAGAGGCGGCCCGGCGACACCGAGGCGGTCAATCGCCACGTGCTCTACGCCGGCACCGACATTGCCGCTTCGCTCGACGAACTGCAGATGCTGTGCCCAAACTTGGAGAACGTGGCGCTTGTCGTCGCCTGGTTCGGCACCGATCTGCGGGCAGGGCAATGCCTGATCCGGCCCGGCGTCACGCAATCATCGCCATCCGGCCTGTCGTCGGACTGGCTGGTTTCCGGCGTGACCCGTCCGCAAGCCTTGGTGGTGTCGAGCCACGACGGCGGCCCGGCCTATGGCGGGACGCCATCTGACAAGAGCGTCAGGGAGGCGATCGCCGAGATCAAGGCACGCGGCCTGAAGGTGACGCTCTATCCGTTCGTGATGATGGACATTGCCGAGGGCAACATCCTGCCCGATCCTTATGGCCATGCCAGCCAGCCAAGCTATCCGTGGCGCGGGCGCATCACCTGCACCCCGGCGCCTTTGCTCCCCGGCACCGTGGATCGCACGGCGGCGGCGCGGAGCCAGGTAGATGCCTTCGCGGGAGCCGCACTGCGGACCCAGTTTGCCGCTGCCGCCGACACGATCGCCTACTGGGGCAACCCGAACGACTGGGGCTACCGGCGTTTCATCCTGCATTACGCACACCTCGCAGCGGTTGCGGGTGGGGTCGATGCGTTCCTCATCGGCACCGAGTTGCGGGGCCTGACGACATTGCGCGATGGCGGCAACGCGTTTCCGTTCGTCGAGGAGCTTTGCACCCTGGCTGCTGATGCTCGCGCGGTGCTGGGACCGGCGTGCCGTATCACCTATGGCGCCGACTGGAGCGAATATTACGGCCACCAGCCCGGCGACGGCAGTGGCGACGTCTACTTCCATCTCGATCAGCTTTGGGCGCATCCGGCGATCGACGCGGTCGGCATCGACAATTACATGCCGCTGTCGGACTGGCGCGACGCCGACTATGCTGGCGGAAATCCAGACGGATTTGCCTCGCCCTACGATCCGGCGGCGCTGGGTGCGATGATCGCCGGCGGCGAGGGCTTCGACTGGTATTATGCCGACTTCGCGGCCAGGCTGTCGCGATCGAGAACGCCGATCAGCGATGGCGCCCACGGCAAGCCTTGGGTGTTTCGCTACAAGGACCTGGTCGGCTGGTGGAGCAATCAGCACCACAATCGCCCCGGCGGCGTGGAAGCGGCGACCCCGACGGCTTGGGTGCCGCGCAGCAAGCCGATCTGGTTCACCGAACTGGGAGGCCCAGCGATCGACAAGGGCCCCAACCAGCCCAACATGTTTCCGGACGTCAAATCGTCCGAAAATGGAACGCCCCATTTTTCCAACGGCGGCCGGTCGGATATTGCACAGCGCCGCTTGCTCGAGGCACACGCCATGCATTGGGATCCGGCCGCCGCCGGCTTCGAAGGGGCGCACAATCCGCTGTCGCCGGTCTATGGCGGTCGCATGGTCGACGTGGCGCGCAGCTATGTCTGGGCGTGGGACGCGCGTCCCTATCCGGTCTTCCCGCTGCAGGCGCGGGTCTGGTCGGATGGTGCCGGCTGGCATCGCGGCCACTGGCTGAACGGCCGATTCGGCAGTCCGACGGTGGCCGATCTCGTCAATGCCATCCTGCACGATCACGGACTGCCTCCAGCCGATGTGGACGGCGTCGACGGAACGGTGACCGGCTATGTGATCGCCGACCCGGCCTCGGCACGGGGCGCGCTCGAACCGCTTATCGACATGTTTGGCATTTCCGCCAGCCAGCGACCGGAGGGACTGGCATTCAGGCGCGCAACGGCATCGAACGCCACCGCAATCGAGCTGACTGACTTGGCATTCGATGGCGAGAGCGCCGTGACCGAGATTGCACGCAGCCCCGATCACGACCTGCCGGCGGAGGCGATACTCGGATTCCGCGACCCGGTTGCCGACTATCAATCGGCATCGGTCAGGAGCAGGAGATTTGCTGCGACGGGCAGCCGCCAGCATCTCCTGTCTTTTCCCGGCGTTCTGGACGCAGGACAGGCGCGCATGCTTGCCGATGACTGGATGCGAAGGGCCTGGCAAGAGCGCGAGATTGTCAGCTTCGCCCTTGCCGAGCCGCGGGCCGATGTCGAGCCTGGCACGATCATCAAGCTTCCAGCTTCCGGCAGCACGTCTGAATTCCTCGTCACCGAGATCGAACAGGGGCTGGTGCGCAAGGTTGCCGCGCGGCAGATGGCGCGATCGGTGTCAACGCCATGGCGGTCATCGAATCCTGGTGTTGCAGCCACCGCTCCGGTGGTTGCCGGACAGCCTCACGCCGTGTTCCTCGACCTGCCGATGATGGATGGGAATACGGCAAATCCGCATCTGCAATTTCGTGTAGCGGTGACGCAGACGCCGTGGAAAAGCCAGGCGCTGTTCGTATCGCCGGAGGAGACCGGTTTTGCGCTGCGCGGCTCGGTCGGCCGTCGTGCCGACATGGGCGTGCTCACCGCTGCGCTGGCGCCGGGGATGGAAGGCAGGCTCGATCGGGCGGCTACCGTGACCGCCGAGCTTTACGAAGGCGAACTGGCGAGTGTCAGCCGGCTGCAACTGCTCAACGGCGCGAACCTCGTGGCTGTGCGGTCTGCCATCGGGGCATGGGAAGTGCTGCAGTTCGAGACGGCGGAGGAAATTGCACCCGAGATATGGCGATTGCGCGGATTGTTGCGCGGGCAGTTCGGGACTGGCGATGCCGCATCCGCCGGCGCCGCGCTCGGCGCAGACCTTGTCGTCCTCGACGAAGGCGTGGTGTCCGCGGGTCTGTTGGCCGGCGAAGCCGGCTTGCAACTCAATTGGCGCGTCGGCCCGCTTGGCGCGGATTTCTCCAGCGCCAGTTTCGCTGCGTCGACGGAGACAGGCGGCAAGCGCGCGCTGATGCCGCTTTCTCCCGTTCACCTCAGGGCGAGGGCCGAAGGTGGCGATCTTTCGCTGACGTGGACCAGGCGCGGACGCATCGATGCCGACAGTTGGGAAGCCAGCGACATTCCGCTCGGCGAGGAGCGGGAGGAATATCGCGTCGAGGTGTCGGCTGTGGGCGGCGGGCTGCGCCGGTCGGCAACCGTGTCGACAGCGGCCTGGATCTACGCAGCGGCGGATATCGTCGCCGATTTCGGCAGCCCGCCGCCAGCGCTCGACATTACCGTGCGCCAATTGAGCGTTGCCGCCGGCCCGGGCCTGCCCACCTCAGGACGGTTTTCGCTCGCCTGAGGCGGGCGCTCATGCAGTTGAAAGGAGCAGACATGTTGAACCTGAAACCCTGGTATCTCTCGCGAACGATCTGGGCCTCGGTGGTGACCATGCTGGTGGGCGGAGCCGGGCTTGCCGGCTTGCCGCTCGACGGCATCGACAACTCCGCCTTGACCGACACCATCCTGCAGGCGATCACCGCCCTTTCTGGACTGGTTGCGATCTTTGGCAGGCTGGCGGCCAAGCAACGCATTGGCAAAGGCTAGCAGACTTGCAATGGCGTCGATTGCATGAATTCATCGTTCATTCCACGTTCAGCACTGGCGTATTAGAAACCACGACATGAAAACGCTTCGCTCCATATTCCGGCCAACGATTGCAGCGCTCTGCGCCGCCGGCCTTTTCGCCGTGTCGGCGAACGCCGCGCCCCTGCGCACGGCGGAAGGCGGGGAAATCCTGGTGGCGGCCGCAGATTGTTATTCGATCGGCCAGCAGGTGGCCGACCAGCAGGGCGGCACCCTGGCACGGGCGTCCGAATCCAATCAGGGCGGACAGTCGGTCTGCGTGATCGTGGTGCTGGTGCCTGCAAAGGATGGCCAGCGCCCACGCCGCGTCGAGGTCGTGGTGCCGGCCAACTAGCCCGGATTTCCCGCACGCCCGGAATCGCCTATATCTTCTGCCATCGTTCCACTGGTCGCAAAATCGCATGCGCATACTCGTCGTCGAAGATGACAAGGACCTGAACCGCCAGATCTCCGAGGCGCTGACCGACGCCGGCTATGTCGTCGACAAGGCCTTTGACGGCGAGGAGGGCCATTTTCTCGGCGATACCGAGCCCTACGACGCGATCGTGCTCGATATCGGCCTGCCGCAGATGGACGGCATCAGCGTCGTCGAACGCTGGCGCCGTGAAGGCCGCAAGATGCCGGTACTGATGCTGACGGCGCGCGACCGCTGGAGCGACAAGGTTGCCGGCATCGACGCCGGTGCCGATGACTACGTCACCAAGCCGTTCCACATCGAGGAAGTCCTGGCGCGGGTGAGGGCGCTGATACGCCGCGCCGCCGGCCACGCCTCGTCGGAACTGTCGTGCGGGCCGGTCAGGCTCGACACCAAGGCGTCCAAGGCCGACGTCAATGGCGTGCCGCTGAAGCTGACCTCGCACGAATTCCGCCTGCTCGCCTATCTCATGCACCACATGGGCGAGGTGGTCTCCCGCACCGAACTGGTCGAGCATCTCTACGACCAGGATTTCGACAGGGATTCCAACACGATCGAGGTCTTCGTCGGTCGCCTCCGCAAGAAGATGGGTATCGACATGATCGAAACCGTCCGCGGCATGGGCTACCGCATGCGCGAGCCGGAGGCGTAAGGCGGAACAGCTTCGCAAACGACTGGGGCGGTGGAAGCGCTACGTGCTGGGCCTTGGCCCGCGTTCGCTGGCATTCCGCGTCATCGCGTTTTCGACCGTGTGGGCGATCCTGGCTTTTGCGCTGATCTTCACGGTCATCAGTTCGCTCTACCGCCAGACCAGCGAGCGCGGTTTCGACAGCCTGCTGTCGGCGCACCTCTTTAACCTCATCGGCTCCGTCGGCGTGTCGGACAGCGGCACGCTGACCGGAGGTCCCGATCTCGGCGACCTTAGGTTCTCGGAGCCGGAATCGGGCTGGTACTGGTCTGTCGAGCCGGTCTCCAAGGGGCTTGTCGGGCAGTTGCGTTCGTCGTCGATGACCGAGCCGGTGGCGTCGCCGAGCGTCAATGACGCGCCGTTCGATGCCGAGTTCCAACGCCACTACCGGGTCGACGGCATCGTCGGCGAGGAACTCGAGGTCTTCGAGACCGAGTTCGTGCTGGATTCGCAAAACCGCATCGCGCGCTTCCGCGTCATGGGCAACCGCACCGAGCTCGAGGACGAGATCAGCGGCTTCGAATGGCGCCTGTTCACCTACCTGACGCTGTTCGGCCTGGGCATGATCGCTATCAACGCCATTGCCATCCTTCTCGGCCTGCAGCCGCTGACGCGGGTCCGCAACGCGCTCGCCATGGTCCGCGAGGGCACGGCGCAACGCCTGACCGGGCGTTTTCCCGCCGAAATCCAGCCGCTCGCCAACGAGACCAATGCCCTGATCGAAAACAACCGCCGCATCGTTGAGCGGTCGCGCACCCAGGTCGGCAATCTGGCGCACTCGCTGAAGACGCCGCTTGCGGTGATGCTCAACGAGGGGCGTGCGCTTGGCGGCACCAAGGGGCAACTCATCGCCGACCATGCGACGGCGATGCAAAAGCAGATCGACCATTACCTCCAGCGGGCGCGGGTGGCGGCACAGCGCGAGAGCGTCGTCTACCGCACCCCCGTCACGCCTCTGTTGCAGCGCATGGTACGGGTGATGGAAAAGCTGACCCGCGGCACCAGGATCACCCTGTCTCTGCCGGAAACCGAAGTGGTCTTTGCCGGCGAACGGGAGGATCTCGAGGAGGTGGTCGGCAATTTGCTCGAAAACGCGATGAAATGGGCGCACAGTGCCGTCAAGGTTTCGGTTGAGCCTGTGCCGCCAGCCGGCGAGGAGCCGCCGCGTTTCCTGCTCCGGATCGAGGACGACGGCCCGGGAATTCCGGAGGACAAGGCGCGCGAAGCACTGCAGCGCGGCAAGCGCCTCGACGAAACAAAACCGGGCACGGGCCTCGGCCTCGCCATCGTCGCCGATCTGGTCAAGGAGTATGGCGGAACGCTTCGATTGGAGCGATCGGCGATGGGCGGATTGAAGGCCGTCATCGAGTTGCGCGGCGTGCAATAGAAATGGCTGGCCGAATCGGCCCCATTTCGGCCAAAGATGCAATCTAACGCGGCGCCAAGCCCTTGTAAGCGGACGCAAATTCGGAACCGGTGATGAGCATGAGACTTCGGGTGGCACTGGTTGCGGGATTGCTTGCCGTCTCTGGATGCACGACGTCGGGCCTGAGCAGCGGCGGTGGGATCGTGCCGGCGCTCGGCGGCGACAGCGGTGCTTCCAACGGCAAGGTCGCGGCACGCATCATCAACGCGATGGATGGCGGCCTGATCGGCGGCACGGTCGGCAATGGGCTGAGCGGCAGCGACCGGCGCAAGGCGCTTGAAGCCGAGTACCGCGCGCTGGAATATGGTCAGGGCGGACAAGCTGTCGCCTGGAAGGGAGACGGTCGTTCCGGTGAGGTCGTCGCTGCACAGCCATATCGTGTCGGCTCGCAGGACTGCCGCCAGTATTCGCAGACCGTGTTCACGACAGGGACGCCACTGGTCGCCCGCGGGACCGCTTGCCGCAATGCGGATGGCAGCTGGACGCCTCTGACCTGAGTTCTCACGCGTTGTTGCTTTGTCAACGACGCGGACCGTCAATAAGCCGCAGGACGGGGATGTTGGCAGCCCGGCGGCTGCTGGCTATTTAGGTGCCATGCTGTTCTGGGTCATAGCCGCTCTTCTGACACTCGGTGCGAGCCTTGCGGTTCTGTTGCCATTGACGCGACAGGTCGAAGGCCAATCCGACACCAGCCACGACCTCGAAGTCTACCGCGACCAGCTGGCCGAGCTCGACAGGGATGCCGCGCGCGGGCTGATCGCGCCCGCCGACGCCGAGCAGGCACGCGCCGAAATCGCGCGCCGCATCATCAAGCTCGATGCGGAAGGCGGGGCAAAGATGAAGGGCGCTTCGCAGTTCGCGCCGCGGCTGGTCGGCGTCGTTGCCGTGCTGGCGATTCCCGTGCTGAGCTGGAGCATCTACACCTCGATAGGTTCGCCCGATGTCCCGTCGCAGCCCTTGAAGGCGCGTCTCGAGCAGAAACCTGCCGACAGTTCAGTCGACGAGTTGATCGCCCGGGCCGAGGCGCATCTGGTCGCCAACCCCTCCGACGGCCGCGGATGGGACGTGCTGGCGCCCATCTACCAGCGCATGGGCCGCGCCGACGACGCAGTCACCGCGTATCGCAACGCGATCCGCCTGGAAGGCTCCACCGCGGCGCGCCAGTCCGGTCTTGGCGAGGCGATTGCCGGCGCGTCGGACGGCATCGTCACGTCGGATGCGCGCGTGGCCTTCGAGGCGGCGCTGAAGCTCGATCCGGCAAATCCAAAGGCACATTATTTCCTCGGCGTCGCCCTGGCGCAGGAAGGCAAGTTTGCCGAGGCCGCCATTGCCTGGCGTCAGCTGGCCGCAAGCGTGCCGGCGGATTCGCCGTGGCGTTCGGTCGCCGAACAGGCCGTTGCCCAGGCCGAGGCGCGTGGCGCCCCCGCCGACGCAACGGCGGCAGCACCCGGACCGAACCAGGGCGACATTGATGCCGCCGCTTCCATGTCGACGGATGATCGCACGGCGATGATCGAAGGCATGGTGGCGACGCTGGACGAGAAACTGCGCCAGAATCCGCGCGATCCGGAAGGCTGGCTGCGGCTGGTGCGTTCGTATCAGGTGCTCGGCAAGACCGACCTGGCCCAGGACGCGCTGGGGCGTGCCTACACCGCACTCGGCCGCGACAGCGAGGACGGCCGCAAGCTCACCGAACTGGCTGGCTCGCTCGGATTGAAGGTCACGGAGTAACCCATGACGCGCAAGCAGAAACGCCTGTCGGTCATCGCTGGTGCGCTGGTCTTTCTCGGCGCGGCGACAGCACTGACCTTCTATGCGCTTGGCCAGAAGGCATCCTATTTCTACATGCCCGCCGACCTGCAGGCGGCAACCCTGGAACCAGGGCAGCGCATTCGTCTCGGCGGCCTCGTCGAGAACGGAAGCATCGTGCGCGGCCAGGGCACCGAGGTCGCGTTCGGTGTGACCGATTCCGAGGAAACGGTCAAAGTGCGCTACACTGGCATTCTGCCCGATCTGTTTCGGGAAGGGCAGGGCGTGATCACCGAAGGTACGTTCGGTGCCGACGGCGTGTTCGTCGCCGACAGCGTGCTGGCCAAGCACGACGAAAACTACATGCCCAAGGAAGTCGCCGACAGCCTGAAGGAAAAGGGCGTCTGGCAGGAAACCACGCAATGAACCGCGGACGGCGCTGACATGGTCGAAATGGGTCACTTCGCGCTGGTTTTGGCGCTGGTCTTGTCGCTGGTGCAGTCGCTGGTGCCGCTCTACGGCGCACACAAGGGCGATGCCCGGCTGATGGCGGTCGGCGGACCGGTGACGGTCACCGGATTTGCGATGATCGGGCTGTCCTTCACGGTGCTCACCATCGCCTATGTCCAGTCCGACTTTTCGCTGGTCAATGTCTGGGAGAATTCGCACTCCCTCAAGCCGATGATCTACAAGTTCACCGGCACGTGGGGCAATCACGAAGGCTCGATGCTGCTTTGGGTGCTGATCCTCAGCTTCTTCGGCGCCCTGGTCGCGGCCTTTGGCGGCAACCTCCCGGCCACGCTGAAGGCCAATGTGCTGGCCGTCCAGGGCTGGATCGGCACCGCCTTCCTGCTCTTCATCCTGATCACCTCCAACCCCTTCGCGCGCCTGGTTCCGGCACCGATCGAAGGCAAGGACCTCAACCCGATCCTTCAGGACATCGGCCTCGCCGTGCATCCGCCGCTGCTCTATCTCGGCTATGTCGGTTTTTCGGTCTGCTTCTCCTTTGCCGTCGCGGCACTGATCGAGGGCCGCATCGACGCCGCATGGGCGCGCTGGGTGCGTCCGTGGACGCTCGCCGCCTGGGTGTTCCTCACCGGCGGTATCTCAATGGGTTCCTACTGGGCCTACTACGAACTCGGCTGGGGCGGCTTCTGGTTCTGGGATCCGGTCGAGAACGCGTCCTTCATGCCCTGGCTTGCCGGCACCGCGCTGCTGCATTCGGCCATCGTCATGGAAAAGCGTTCGGCGCTGAAGATCTGGACCCTGCTGCTCGCCATCCTGACCTTCTCGCTGTCGCTGCTCGGCACCTTCCTGGTGCGTTCTGGCGTGCTGACCTCGGTCCATGCCTTTGCCAGCGATCCGAGCCGTGGCGTCTTCATCCTGGGCATCCTGACCGTCTTCATCGGCGGTTCGCTGGCGCTGTTTGCGCTGCGCGCCTCGTCGTTGACCGCGGGCGGCATCTTCCATCCCATCTCGCGCGAAGGCGCGCTGGTGCTCAACAACCTGTTCCTGACCACCGCCACCGCCACAGTGCTGATCGGCACGCTCTACCCGCTGGTGGTCGAGGCGCTGTTCGGCGAGAAGATCTCGGTCGGCGAGCCGTTCTTCAACCTCACCTTCGGACCGCTGATGCTGCCGCTTCTGGCGCTCGTTCCGTTCGGGCCGTTGCTTGCCTGGAAGCGCGGCGACGTTGCCGCGGTGGCGCAAAGGCTGATGTTCGCCTTCGGCGCGGCCCTGCTGGTCGTCCTCGTCACCTTCCTGTTCATCGACGGCGCGTCGGTCTTTGCCGCCCTCGGATCGGGCCTGGCCGCCTGGCTGGTGCTGGGTGCGCTCACCGACCTCGCCCTCAAGGCCGGCATCGGCAACGTGGCGCCGAAGGTTGCGCTGCGCCGCTTCCTCGGCCTGCCGCGATCGGTGTTCGGCACGGCGCTCGCTCATCTCGGCCTCGGCCTGACCTTGCTCGGCATTGTCGGGGTGCTGTCGTTCGAGAAAGAGGCGATCCTCGTCATGAAGCCGGGGCAGGTGCTGGAAATCTCCAGCCATCGCCTCCGTTTCGAGGGCCTTCAACCCGTGCGCGGACCCAATTTTACCGAAGACCAGGGGCGCTTTTCGCTGCTGAGCCCTGCCGGGCAGCCGTTCGCCGAGATCATGTCGGCCAAGCGCTTCTATCCCGTCCGGCAGATGCCGACGACGGAAGCCGGCATCAAGACGATCGGTCTCAGCCAGCTCTACGTCTCGCTGGGCGATGAAACGACCGACGGATCGGGATCGGTGGTCGTGCGTGTCTGGTGGAAGCCGCTGGTCACCTTGATCTGGGGCGGTACGCTGGTGATGATGGCGGGCGGCTTCGTATCGCTGATGGACCGTCGCCTGCGCGTCGGTGCGCCGGCGAAGCGCAAGGCCACCGACAAGAAACCGAGCCCGGTTGCGACATGAAGACCAAACTGCCGGCCATTGCGGGCTTCCTCGCCGCCTTCCTTGTCGCGGGCACAGCGCTCGCCGTGAAGCCCAGCGAGATGCTTGCCGATCCGAAGCTCGAGGCGCGGGCGCGCCTGCTGTCGGAAGAGCTGCGCTGCATGGTCTGCCAGAACCAGTCCATCGACGAATCCGACGCCGAACTGGCAGCCGACCTGCGCGTGCTGCTGCGCGAGAGGCTCGTCGCCGGCGACAGCGACGAACAGGTGATGGACTACATCGTCTCGCGCTATGGCGAGTTCGTGCTGCTCAAGCCGCAGTTCAACCTTCGCAACGCCTTGCTCTGGGGCACGCCGCTGCTGCTGCTGCTCGGCGGCGGGACTTTTGTTCTCCTGTCGGCCCGCTCGCGGCGCAGGCAGGAACCGGCAGCTCTCAGCAAGGACGAGCAGGAAGCGCTCGACGCCATCCTGCGCAAGGACGCCTGACGCCGCCAACATTACGAAAGTTTCATGCTTCGGAAATGGTACCGTAATGTGAGCCTCTCTATCTCTTGAGCCATCGGATGCGAATCCAAGGCATCCCGTTCAAGAGGATCAGAGACAATGAGCAACGCTCCCACCTCCCTTTCGCGTTCGCGCAAGCGTTTCATGGCCGCCGCCGCTTCCGTTGCCCTCGCTGGCGCGATCGGCATTGGCGCCGTTGCCGGCGGAACCGCACCGGTTTTCGCCGAAGCCGTGCGTGTCGAGGCGCCCCAGGCGCCAGGCTTTGCCGATGTCGTTTCCCAGGTTTCGCCTGCGGTCGTCAGCGTCCAGGTCAAGGCCAAGATCGCGCCGGCCTCCGACCGCGGCGACTCGCCTTTCGCGAACCCGGGTGATTTCGACAACCTTCCCGACAATCATCCGCTCAAGCGCTTCTTCCGCCAGTTTGGCGAAGACGGCAGCCAGAATCGCGGTCCGCGCTCCAATCGGGGTGACCGTGGCCAGATGAAGCCGCGTCCGGTTGCCCAGGGCTCGGGCTTCTTCATCTCCGAGGACGGCTATCTCGTCACCAACAACCACGTCGTCGAAGACGGCAGCGCCTACACGGTGGTCACCGACGACGGCAAGGAATACGACGCCAAGCTGATCGGCACCGACCCGCGCACCGATCTTGCCGTGCTCAAGGTCGATGCCGACGCCAAGTTCACCTATGTCGGCTTTGCCGATGACGCCAAGGTGCGCGTCGGTGACTGGGTGGTGGCCGTCGGCAATCCGTTCGGCCTCGGCGGCACCGTCACCGCCGGCATCGTCTCGGCCCGCGGCCGTGACATCGGCGCCGGTCCCTATGACGACTTCCTGCAGATCGACGCTGCGGTCAACCGCGGCAATTCAGGCGGCCCGGCCTTCAACCTGAATGGCGAGGTCGTCGGCATCAACACCGCCATCTTCTCGCCGTCGGGCGGCAATGTCGGCATTGCCTTCGCCATTCCGGCCTCGACCGCCAAGCAAGTGGTCCAGGACCTGATGAAGAGCGGCAGTGTCCAGCGCGGCTGGCTCGGCGTGGAAATTCAGCCCGTCACGTCCGACATCGCCGAGTCCCTCGGCCTGAAGAGTGACAAGGGTGCCCTGGTTGCCAGCGCCCAGGACACCGGCCCGGCCAAGAAGGCGGGCATCGCCGCCGGCGACATCATCACTGCCGTCGACGGTCAGGACGTTGCCTCGCCCAAGGAGCTGTCGCGCCTGATCGCCGGCATCACGCCCGGAAAGTCGGTCGACATTACCGTCTGGCGCAATGGCAAGGCCGAAACGATCAAGGTCGGACTGGGCGAGATTCCGGGCGGCGACAAGCAGGCCTCTGCCGACCAGCAGGCTGAACCCGGCGAGCCGACCTCGCTGGCAGATCTCGGCCTGACCGTCACGCCGTCCGAGGACGGCAAGGGTCTCGTGGTCACCGATGTCGATCCGTCGAGCGATGCCGCGGATCGCGGCATCCAGGCCGGCGACGTCATCACCTCGGTCAACGCGGTCGAGGTCAAGGGCGCGGCGGACGTCTCGGCTGCCATCGAGCAGGCGGCGAAAGCCGGCCGCAAGGCGGTGCTCTTCCAGATCAGCCGCGAAGACACCAACCGCTTCGTCGCCCTGCCTGTCGGCCAGGGCTGAACGGTAGTTCCCGTCGGGCGGTTTCATCACCCCCGAGCCGCCCGGTGGGAGCTGACGGTGCCGGATAGTTTGTCAGTCTTCGTTCCGGCCCCGGCGGCAGCGGACTTCCCATCGCCCGCTGCCGCTTTCGCATGCAAGAGGAGTATGACATGGCGCCTCTGATCTCCGGCAAAATCGCGTATAACGGCGGCATGAAGATTCTCGTCATCGAAGATGACCGCGAGGCGGCGGATTATCTGCAGAAAGCCTTCGCCGAGGCAGGACATACGGCCCATGTGGCGGGCGACGGCGATTCCGGCTTCGCGCTTGCCGATGCCGGTGAATACGACGTCATGGTCGTCGACCGCATGCTGCCCCGCCGCGACGGCCTGTCGGTCATTGCCGGCCTGCGCTCGCGCGGCAACACCACCCCTGTCCTGATCCTGTCGGCCTTGGGCGAGGTCGATGACCGCGTCACCGGCCTGCGCGCCGGCGGCGACGACTATTTGACCAAGCCCTACGCCTTTTCCGAACTGCTCGCCCGCGTCGAGGTGCTCAACCGCCGCGCCCCGGCGCGCGAATCCGAGACGCTTTACCGGGTTGGCGACCTCGAACTCGACCGGCTCTCCCATTCGGTCCGCCGCTCCTCGCAGGAAATCACCCTGCAGCCGCGCGAATACCGTCTGCTCGAATACCTGATGCGCCATGCCGGCCAGGTCGTCACGCGCACGATGCTGCTCGAAAACGTCTGGGACTATCATTTCGATCCGCAGACCAACGTCATCGATGTCCATGTCTCGCGGCTGCGCGGCAAGATCGAGAAGGGCTTCGACAAGCCGATCCTGCACACCATCCGTGGTGCCGGCTACATGCTCAAGGCCGGCTGATGGCGTTCAGGCTGCCGGCCATCATGAAGACCACGGCGGCGCGCCTTTCGGCGCTCTATCTTTTGCTGTTCGCGCTGTGCGCGGTGCTGCTGGTCTTCTACATGACCTCGCTGTCGGCGCGCATGCTGATGGCCCAGTCGCAGGAGACCATCAACGAGGAAGTCCAGGGCCTTGGCCGCGGCTACCAGCGCGGCGGCATCCCGGTTCTCGTGCGGGTGGTCGAACAGCGTTCGCGCCAGCCCGGGGCCAATCTCTATCTGCTGGCCGATCCCAACGGCCGCATCCTGTCGGGCAATGTCCAGAGCATCCAGCCTGGTGTCCTGCAGCGCGAGGGCTGGACCGCGCTGCCGTTCTCCTACGAGCGCTATGGCGAGGCGTCCGGCAGGCGTTCCCAGGGCGCGGGCGAGCAGGGTGAAGCGGAAGCCGCCACCGAAGTCGGGCACAATGCCATTGCCGTGGTGCTGCGGCTGCCCAACCAGATGATCCTGATGGTCGGCCGCGACCTCGGCGAGCCCGAGCGTTTCCGCGACGTCATCCAGCGTTCGCTGATGCTGGCGCTCGGCATGATGGCGTTTGGCGGCCTGCTGATCTGGTATTTCGTCGGCCGCCGCGCCTTGAAGCACATCGATGGCGTTTCCGAAGCCAGCCGGCGCATCATGGGTGGCGACCTGACAGGCCGCCTGCCGGTCACCGGCGCGGGCGACGAGTTCGACCGGCTGTCCGAGAACCTGAACGCCATGCTGGCCCGCATCGCCCATCTCAACGACGGGCTGAAGCAGGTTTCCGACAACATCGCCCACGATCTCAAGACGCCGCTGACGCGCCTGCGCAACCGCGCCGAGGCGGCCCTGTCGGGCAAGAAGACCGGAGCCGACTATCGCGAGGCGCTGGAAGGCACGATCGCCGAATCCGACCAGCTGATCCGCACCTTCAACGCCATCCTGATGATTTCGCGGCTCGAGGCGGGCTATTCCGCCGAAACCGTGGCCAAGGTCGACCTCGCCGCCGTCGTTCGCGATGTCGTCGAACTCTATGAACCTGTCGCCGAAGAGCTTGGCGTCGGTCTCAAAGCGACGATCTCGGGCGACTTTGTCGTCAGCGGCAATCGCGAGCTTGTCGCACAGGCCCTTTCGAACATCGTCGACAATGCCATCAAATATTCCGCCGGCGCGGTCGAAAAGCCGCATGTCGACGTCACCTTGCGGCGCGAGGGCGACGAGATACGGCTCCAGGTTGCCGACAATGGCGAAGGCATTCCCGACGAAGGCGACCGCAACCGCGCCACCGAGCGTTTCGTCAGGCTGGAGAAGAGCCGGTCGCAGCCCGGTTCCGGCCTCGGCCTCAGTCTCGCCAAGGCCGTGATGAAGTTTCACAACGGCCGGCTTGATCTCCAGCCCGGCAATCCCGGATTATCGGTCCTGATGGGCTTTCCCGGACCGAAGGACGAATAGATGAAAACTGTTGCCGGACAGAAAGCGACCGAATGGCGGCTGGAGCCCAAGATCGACCTTGCACCTCTCGATCCGGAACGTGCCTGGCAGGAGCTTGCCGACCTCGCGGTCGTGGCCGGGGAAGAGGGCCTTGACAGGCTCGCCGCGTCGCTGAACGCCAAGGGCCCGGCCCAGGACCTGCTTGCAGCGGTCTTCGACCTGTCGGAGTTCATGCGTCACAGCGCCAGGCGCCAACCGGAAATGCTCGACCGGCTGTTTGACCTCACGATCGAGGACCGGCTTCAGGAGATCGGCGAGGCGATTGCGGCATCCGCCCGTGAAGAGGGAGTGACCGAGGCAACGCTGATGATGCGGCTGCGCCGGCTGAAGGCCGAGGCGCATTTCCTCATCGCGCTTGCGGACCTCTCCGGCGAGGCAACCGCGGCGGCCAGCGTCTACCGCCTGAGCGAGTTGGCCGACCTGTGCACCAGCGCGGCGGTGAACTTCCTGCTCAGGGATGCGCATGACCAGGGCAAGCTCAAGCTGCCCGATCCCGAAAACCCGACCGTCGGCTCCGGCTGGATCCTGCTCGGCATGGGCAAGCTCGGCGCCCACGAGCTCAATTTCTCCTCCGACATCGATCTCGTCGTGTTCTTCGACCCCGAGGCGCAGGCGATCGTCGATCCGCTCGAAGCGACCGAACTGTTCGCGCGCCTGACGCGCCGCCTGGTCCGCATCATGCAGGACCGCACCGAGCACGGCTATGTCTTCCGCACCGACCTGCGCCTGCGCCCCGACCCGGGTTCGACGCCGCTGGCGATCTCGGTCCATGCCGCGCTGCACTACTACGAAAGCCGTGGCCAGAACTGGGAACGCGCCGCCATGATCAAGGCGCGCCCGGTGGCGGGCGACATCGCGGCCGGCGAAGCCTTCCTGAAAGAGCTGCAGCCCTATGTCTGGCGCAAATACATGGACTACGCGGCCATCGCCGACGTCCATTCGATCAAGCGCCAGATCCACGCCCACAAGGGCCACGGCGAGGTCGCCGTCAAAGGCCACAACGTCAAGCTCGGCCGGGGCGGCATTCGCGAGATCGAGTTCTTCGTCCAGACCCAGCAGCTGATTGCCGGCGGCCGCTTTCCCGAATTGCGCGGCCGCGCCACCGTGCCGATGCTCGACCAGCTCGCCGTGCGCGGCTGGATCACCATGGAAGCCCGCGACGCGCTCGAACGGCAATACTGGTTCCTGCGCCGCGTCGAGCACGCCATCCAGATGGTCGCCGACGAACAGACCCACACTCTGCCGGAGGACGACGAGGGGCTGGAGCGCATCGCCCACATGCTCGGCTTTGCCGACGCAGAAGCCTTCTCCAAAACCTTCCGTGCCTCGCTGCAGGAGGTCGAGCGGCATTATGCGGCCCTGTTCGAGGCTGCGCCCGAGCTTTCCGCCGGCATCGGCAATCTCGTCTTCACCGGCGACGTCGACGATCCCGACACCCTGCATACGCTGCGCCAGCTCGGGTTCCAGCGGCCCTCGGACATCTGCCGGGTCATCCGCAGCTGGCATTTCGGCCGCTATCGCGCCACCCAGTCGGCCGAAGCCCGCGAGCGCCTGACCGAACTCACCCCGGCGCTGCTCGAAGCCTTCGGCAAGACCCGCCGGGCCGACGAGGCGCTGATGCGCTTCGACGAGTTCCTGGCCGGCCTGCCTGCCGGCATCCAGCTGTTTTCGCTGCTCCAGTCCAATCCGGCGCTGCTCAAGCTGCTCGCCACCATCATGGGCGCGGCACCCCGGCTTGCCGGCATCATCACGCGCCGGCCGCATGTCTTCGACGGCCTGCTCGATCCCGCATTGCTGTCCGAACTGCCCAACCGCGCCTATCTCGCAACCCGTCTCTCGGCCTTCCTCGAAAGCACCAGGCTTTACGAGGAAGTGCTCGACCGCCTGCGCATTTTCGCCGCCGAGCAGAAGTTCCTGATCGGCGTGCGCTTGCTTGCCGGCGCGATCGATCCGGCCCGCGCCGGCAAGGCCTTCTCCGACCTCGCCGACCTGACTGTTGGTGCAGCGCTGGAGGCTGTCGAGGCCGAGTTCGCCCGCCGCCATGGCAAGGTCGCCGGCGCCCGCGTGGCCATCCTTGGCATGGGCAAGCTCGGCAGCCGCGAACTGACCGCAGGTTCCGACGTCGACCTGATCCTGCTCTACGACCACCACGAGCAAGCCGAGGAATCCGACGGCGACAAGCCGCTCGCCCCGTCGCACTACTATGCCCGCATGACCCAGCGCCTGATCGCGGCAGTCTCCGCCCCGACCGCCGAAGGCGTGCTCTACGAGCTGGATCTCCGGCTGCGCCCGTCCGGCAACAAGGGGCCGGTCGCAACCCACATCTCGTCATTCCGCAAGTACCAGCGCGAAGAAGCCTGGACCTGGGAACACATGGCGCTGACGCGCGCGCGGCCCATCGCCGGCAACGCATCGTTGTGCGCCGAGGTCGAGGCCGAGGTGGCCTCCATCATCGCCCTGCCGCGCGATGCCGCCAAGGTTGCCGGCGAGGCGCGCGACATGCGCCAGATGATCGAGGACGAAAAGCCGCCGCATGATCTCTGGGACATCAAGCTTGTGCCCGGCGGCCTGATCGACCTGGAATTCATCGCCCAGGTGGCGGTGCTGACCGGCAGGATCGAAGGCGAGGGCCATGCCACCGGCACGGCCGATACGCTTCACCGTCTCGCGCCCGGCTTTGCCGACGCGCAGGTGCGACAGGATCTGGTCGAGGCCTATGGGCTTTATGCCGCCATTACACAGATGACGAGGCTGTGCCTCACCGGTGCGTTCGAGCGGAACGACGTTCCGCCGGGGCTGTCGGACTTGCTGCTTGCGGCAACCGACCTTCCCGATTTCAGCGTGCTGGAGGCCCATCTCAAGGAGACGTCGCAAACGGTCAGGACGCATTTCGACCGTTTGCTTCGGGCGAAGCGCAAGTGAGGCGGTGGGACGCCACGCTTGGGCTTCGATCAGCATCGGGGGTGTCGATGCAACAGGAGAAACCCCATGAGCAAGTCAACGAAGATCGCCATCGCCTTTCTCGCCCTCGCGGGCACGGCCGGCACCTCCGCCTTTGCCGTCGCACAGCCGTCGCGCGGCCAGGGCATGAAGCCGCAGATGCGCTTCGAGCGGGCCGATGCCGACAAGAGCGGTGACGTCACCTTCGAGGAGTTCGCGGCTGCGATGAACGAGCGGCTGGTGAACGCCGACGGCAACACGGACGGCAAGATCACCGTCGCCGAGGTGGCCGACCAGATCCAGCGCATGCGCGCCGAGCGCATGGCCGAGCGTCTCATCAAGCGCTTCGATGCCAATGGCGACGGCGAACTGACCAAGGCCGAGATCGAATCGCGCCAGAAGAAGATGTTTGCACTGATGGATCGCAACGACGACGGCAAGATCGTCAAGGACGAGATGCCGGGCCGCAATGGCCACGGCAAGCGCTTCCAGCAGTAACGCAGCCTGCCGTCCCGGGGGCTCTGGCCTCCGGGGCTGGCCTTATGCCGCCTTGGCCAGGCGCTCGATGCGGCGCACCGGTATGCGCACCGAAACGATCGTGCCGACGCCTTCGGTCGAACGGATCTTCAGCGCGCCGCCATGCAGTTCGGCCAGCGACCGCGAAATGGCGAGGCCGAGGCCGGAGCCTTCGTGGTTCTTGGAGAACTGGTTCTGCACCTGCTCGAACGGCCGGCCGAGCTTGCCCAGCGCGTGCTTGGGGATGCCGCAGCCATTGTCCTCGAGACTCAGCGTCAGCGCCCCCGAGGCGTTGCGTGCCCGCACGGTGATGCGCCCGCCCTGGCCGGTGAACTTCACCGCGTTCGACAGCAGGTTGATGACGATCTGCTTGATCGCGCGGCGGTCGGCGAACAGCGTCATCTGCTCGGCGATCTGGGTCTCGACAGTGATCGATTTCTGCGCCGCCTGCAGCGAGACGACCCGGACCGTCTCGCGGATCAGCGGGCACAGGTCGATCTCCTCGCGGTCCATCGAGAACTGGCCGGCCTCGATCTTCGACATGTCGAGGATGTCGTTGATGACGCCTAGCAGGTACTTGCCGCTGGAATTGATGTCGCGGGCATATTCCTCGTAGCGCGGCGAGCCGAGCGGTCCGAACAGCCGGCCCTCCATCAGTTCCGAAAAGCCGATGACCGCGTTGAGCGGCGTGCGCAGCTCGTGCGACATGTTGGCGAGGAACTCCGACTTGGCGCGATTGGCCGCCTCGGCGCGCTCGGTTTCCTTCATGTATTTGCGGTTCAGCTCGACCAGTTCGCCCGAGCGCTCCTCTTCCGAGCGGCGGGCCAGGCTGAGGTCGTGGATCGTCGCCATCAGCCGGCGCTCGCTCTCCATCAGCTTGTCCTGGTGCTGCTTGATCTGGGTGATGTCGGAGCCGACCGACACCATGCCGCCGTCGCGGGTCTTGAGCTCGTTGACCTGCAGCCAGCGGCCGTCGGCGAGCTGGCGCTCATAGGTCGCGCCGGCACGCGGGCCGTTGACGTTGGCCAGCCGCCGTTCGGAAGCGAAGGCCACCATGCGCTCTTCGAGGTCTTCGCGGGCAGTGCCCGGCAGCACGTCGCGGTCGCTCAGGCCGTTGTCATGCTGGTATTTCGAATTGCACATCACCAGCCTGTCGCTGGCGTCCCACAGCACGAAGGATTCGGTGATGTTCTCGATCGCCGCCCGTAGCCGCTGGTCCGCGGCCTCCGAACGCAGCGCCAGGTGCCGCTGCTCTGTGATGTCGACGGCGATGCCGGTCATCTGGATTTCCGGTGCTTCGGGATCGACGACCTGGGCACGGGCACGCATCCACACCCAGCGGCCGTCGGCATGGCGCATGCGGAAGACCCGGTCGATATGGTCGACTTCGCGGGCCACCACCTGGTTGGCCAGTTCGAACAGGTCGCCGTCCTCGGGGTGGATGATGCGCGCCACTTCGCCGAACGACAGCATCGCCTCGCAGGCCTCGTAGCCGAGCAACTGGTACATCGAGCCCGACCAGTACATCTTGCCCCGCACCATGTCCCAGTCCCACAGCCCGCACTTGCCGCGGACAAGGGCGAGGTCGATGCGCTCATGCGCCTCGAGGTAGATGCCGTCGGCGGCCTGGGCGCGCGCCGCCTGGCTGAAATAGGCGTAGAGGATGATGATCAGGATGCCGGCCGTCATCACGAACAGCGCGACATTGAGCGACACAGTCTTGCGCCAGTCGGCGAATACGGCATCCATCGGCACCATGGCGGCCGCTGCCGCCCGCTTGTCGTCGGCGAGGCTGACGGCTGCCAGCCAGTCCTGTCCGCCGATGCGGATGTCCATCACGCCGGCGCGGTCGCCGAACATGAACAGGGGTTGTCCGCCCGAGATGATGGCGTCGAGCGACTGGCCCTGCCAGCCGGTCGATTGCGGGCTCACCGCGACGATGCGGAAATTGCCGTCGGTCAGCACGATCACATGGCTGCGGCTCAGCGTGCCCTGCTGACTCGTGCGTTCGAGCAGGTCCTGGCTGGCCGTGGCGAAGGGCACGTCGGCCGTGGCACCTGCCATCAGCGAGTTGACCAGTTCGCCGGCCGACAGCGCCAGGATCGCCTTGGCGTTGCGTTCGACGTCGTCGCGCAGCGCCATCATCGACAGGAAGCGCGCGCCTGCAACGACGATCAGGAAGATGACGATCAGCGTCGGAATGGAGCGGCGAAGCAGCGGTTCGGCGGCAAGGAGCCGGCGGTACGCGGGCTCCGCGATCAGACGTGCATTGCCCGACAGGCCAGCGCCACGCGCCTGCCTGCGACGGCCAAAAGCAGTCTCATCGGGCGCGCCCCACGCGTCCGCCTTGGCCATAAATGGCTCCCCAAATCCCGTTTCCTGGTAGATGATCCGGCATACACCGAACTTCCGAATCGTCCTTAAAGAATCAAAGCTGATTCGCCTTGTCCAGTGGGCCGGGCGAAAAAGATTAAAATTCGGCTAAAAGTCGGCGCAATGGGCGGCGCGGCAAAATGGCGGCTCCGTTTTCGGAGGCCGCCGTTTGGAGCATTGCCTTGGCAGGCGAATTTTCAGGATAGGCCGGCCCCACCTGAATTCCACGCGGCCTGGATCAGGCCAGCGTGCGCTCGATGATGTCGCGAAGGTCGGCCGACAGCCCTTCCTTGGCCTGGATCGTCACCAGCGCCGCACGCGCCTTTGCCTGGCGCTTGGGCTCCAGCGATCGCCATGACCTGAGCGCGGTGGCAAGGCGTGCGGCGACCTGCGGATTGCGCTTTTCCACCGTCAGCACGGTTTCGGCGAAGAAGGTGTAGCCGGCGCCGTCGGCGCGGTGGAAGCCGGTCTGGTTGGCGCTGGCAAAGCCGCCGATCAGCGAGCGCACCCGGTTCGGGTTGGCGATCGAGAAGGCCGGGTGTTCGGTCAGCGCCTTGACGGCATCGACCGCGCCGGCGCCGGGTGCCGTCGCCTGGATCATGAACCACTTGTCCATGACCAGAGGATCGCTGCGGTAGCGCTTGTCGAATTCGGCCAGCGCCTCCTTTGCTTCCTCGCTGCCGCCATGGCGATGCGCCAGCACCAAAAGTGCGGCGGCACGGTCCGTCATGTTGGTCGCGGCGGTGAAGTGCGCTGCCGCACGCGCGGCACCGCCCGGCAGGATAGCCAGATAGTCGAGCAGCGTGTTGCGCAGGGCCCGGCGGCCGGCGCTGGCGGCATCCGGCGAGAAGCTGCCCTGGATGCGCAAATCGTCGTAAAGCTGCGCAAAGACTCCGCTATTCGCCTCTGCGATCGACTTGGCCAGCGCTTCGCGCCCGGTGAAGATGGCATCGGGGTCGATGTTCTTGCCGATCTCGCGGGCGATGTCTGCCTCGCCGGGCAGCGCCAGCGCCAACGCCCGGAACGCATGTTCGAGCGCGCCGTCGCCGGCGATGCGCCCGGCCAGTGCGGCAAGGTCGGCGCTGAAGGCGGGCCGCTTGCCGCCCAGGATGTTGCGGAAGGCGCCGATGGTGGCGTCGGTCAGGAGCGTGTTGAACGCCTGCCAGCGCGAGAACGCGTCGCTGTCGTGCGAGGCGAGGAATATCTGGTCTTCCGTTCGCTGCTCGACGCTCAGCGTGATCGGCGCCGAGAAGCCGCGGTTGAGTGACAGCACCGGCCGTTCGGCAACATCGGAGAACCTCACCACATGCTTGCGCTTGCGGACATGGATGACCCCGTTCTCGACGGTCGCGCCCTCGGCGCCGCCATGGGCGAGATCCTTGCCGTCGGCGCCGACCAGGCCGAAGGCGAGGGGGATGTGCATCAGCCGCTTGCGGCTTTCCGACGGTGTCGGCGGCACCGACTGCTCGATCTCGATGGTGAATTCGGCCGCCGCCGCATTGTGCGAGGCCGTCACGCTAAGGTTCGGGGTGCCTGCCTGATGATACCAGAGCGCGAACTGCGACAGGTCGCGGCCCGACACGTCCTCGAACACCTTGAGGAAGTCCTCGATGGTGGCGGCGTCGCCGTCATGGCGCTCGAAATAAAGGTCCATGCCCTTTCGGAAGGTCTCGGTGCCCAGCACGGTGCGGATCATGCGCACCACTTCCGAGCCCTTCTCGTAGACGGTCGCCGTGTAGAAATTGTTGATCTCGCGATAGCGCCTCGGCCGGACGGGGTGGGCCAGCGGTCCCTGGTCCTCGGGGAACTGGTGGGCGCGCAGCGTACGCACCTCGGCAATGCGCTTGACCGGCCGCGAGCGCTGGTCGGCGGAGAACTCGTGGTCGCGGAAAACGGTCAGCCCTTCCTTGAGGCAGAGCTGGAACCAGTCGCGGCAAGTGATTCTGTTGCCTGTCCAATTGTGGAAATACTCATGCGCGATGATCGCCTCGATGTTGGCGAAGTCGGCGTCGGTCGCGGTCTCTTCGTCGGCAAGCACGTACTTGTCGTTGAAGATGTTGAGCCCCTTGTTCTCCATCGCGCCCATGTTGAAATCGGACACGGCGACGATGTTGAAAACGTCGAGGTCGTATTCGCAGCCGAACACCTCTTCGTCCCATTTCATCGACCGGCGCAGCGCGTCCATCGCATAGCCCGCCTGGTTCTCCTTGCCGTGCTCGACATAGATGCCGAGTTCCACATCCTTGCCGGAGGCGGTGACGAAGCGGTCCTTGATGCAGCCGAGGTCGCCGGCAACGAGCGCAAACAGGTAGGACGGCTTGGGGAAGGGGTCGTGCCAGACGGCATAGTGCCAGCCGTCGGCGAGGTCGCCATGCTCGACCGGATTGCCGTTGGCAAGCAGCAGAGGCGCTTCCGAACGAAGCGCTTCCATGCGCACCGTGTAGACCGACAGGATGTCGGGCCGGTCGAGGAAATAGGTGATGCGGCGGAAGCCCTCCGCCTCGCACTGGGTGCAATAGACCTTGCTCGACCGGTAGAGACCCATCAGCGCTTCGTTACGCGACGGGTCAAGTTCGGTCTCGATCAGCAGCGTGAACCGGCCGGAGGCGGGCGGGGTGTAGATCACCAGCCTGTCGGGCGTGGCATCGAAATCGGCCGCATCGACGGGCTCGCCGTCGATCTCGATGCGGCGCAGCGTCAGTCCGTCGCCGTCGAGTTCCAGTTGCACCGGCTTGTCGACACCGGTGCGCCGCTCGATCGTCAGCCTTGCCACTACCCGTGTGTTGTCTGCGCCGAGGCGGAAGTCGAGTTCGGTCCTGGGGATCAGGTAGTCGCTCGGCCGGTAATCCTCGAGACGAAACACCTGTCCGGTATCAGTGCGCATGTGGTGGGCCTTCCTGTCGACGTCCGAACGCTGGCTGCATGCTGGTAGAACAAATATGCGGCCGCTGCTCTTTACACGAAACGCCCCCTCGGCAAAACTGTTGGGGACCGCACATTTGCTGCGCTCCCTTCACCAATCCTCACGGGGCAGAGATGACAATCGTCACGCCGAAATTCGGGATGGGCGCATCCGTTTTGCGCCTCGAAGATGCGGCATTCATCACCGGCACGGGCCGCTACACCGACGACATCGCTCCGGCATCGCAGCTTCATGGCTATGTCTTGCGTTCGCCGGTCGCCAAGGGCAGCTTCAAGGTCGGCTCGGTCGACGATGCGCGTGCGGCTCCTGGAGTCCGCCTGGTGCTGACCGGCGCCGATGTCGCCCATCTCGGTGACCTTAAGTCGATGGTCATGCAGAAGCAACCCGACGGCACCCGCGCGCCGACCCGCGACATCCCGATCCTGTGCCGCGACCGGGTCAATTATGTCGGCGATGCCATCGCCTTCGTCGTCGCCGACGCCAGGGCGCTCGCCCAGGACGCGGCCGAACTGATCGAGGTCGAATATGACGGCGAGGACGCCGCGGCGAGCACAGGTACGGCGCTTGACGAGGGGACGCCGCTGGTCTGGCCCGAACTGGGCTCCAACCGGGCCTTCACCTACCACCTCGGCGACAAGGACAAGGCCGACAAGGCTTTCGCCGCGGCCGACCATGTCACCCGCATCGAGTTCGTCAATAACCGCCTGATCTGCAACTACATGGAGCCGCGCTCGGCCATCGGCGAGTGGCGCGCCGACGAGGACCGCTTCGTGCTGACCACCGGGTCGCAGGGCGTGCATTCCATGCGCAGCATCCTTGCCGGCCAGGTCTTCGGCATCTCGGCCGACAAATTGCGCGTCATCACCCCCGACGTCGGCGGCGGCTTCGGCACCAAGTCGTTCGTCTATCGCGAGCATGCTCTGGTGCTGGAGGCCGCAAGGCGGCTCGGCCGGCCGGTCAAATGGGCGAGCGACCGTACCGAGCATTTCCTCACCGACGCGCAAGGGCGCGACAACGTCGTCACCGCCGAAATGGCGATGGACGGCAACGGCCGCTTTCTCGGCCTGCGCGTCGAACTGCTCTCCAATGTCGGCGCCTATGTCTCGCAATACGGTCCGGTCATCGCCCATGTCGGCGCCAGCATGTCGACCGGCGTCTACGACATCCAGGCGCTCGACGTGACGATCTCGGGTGTCTACACCAACACCTGCCCGGTCGACGCCTATCGCGGCGCTGGGCGCCCGGAAGCTGCACTTCTGGTCGAGAAGTTGGTCGATGCCTGTGCCCGCGACCGCGGCCTGACGGTCGACGAGATCCGCCGCCGCAATTTCATCCGGCCCGAGCAGTTCCCCTACCGGACCCAGACCGGCCGGCTCTACGACGTCGGCGAATTCGCCGCGCACATGGACCTGTCGATGCAGCGCGCCGGCTGGGACAGCTTTCCCGACCGTCTCTCGGAGGCGAAGCAGCGCGGCAGGATCCGCGGCCTCGGCATGGCGACCTACATCGAGGCCTGCGCCTTCGCCGGCTCCGAGCCGGCGCGCGTCGAACTCAATGCCGACGGCTCGGTCTCGATCTTCATCGGCACCCAGTCCAACGGCCAGGGCCACGCCACCGCCTACGCCCAGTTCGTCGCCGAAAAGCTCAATCTCGACATCGCCAGGATCCACGTTCACCAGGGCGATACCGACCAGCTTGCCAGCGGCGGCGGTACCGGCGGATCTCGCTCGATCCCGCTCGGCGGCGTCTCGGCGTCGCGCGCCGGGGCGGCACTGGCCGAGAAGCTGAAGAAACTCGCCGCCGACGAGCTGGAGGCAGCCGCCGCCGACATCGAGCTGGAAGACGGCGAGGCGCGCATCGTCGGCACCGACCGTGCCATCGGCTTCGCCGCGCTTCATGCGGCCGCGAAAGACCCCGGCGATCTCAAGGCGATGGGCGAGTTCGTCCAGCACGAGGCGACCTATCCCAACGGCACGCACATCTGCGAGGTCGAGATCGATCCCGAGACCGGGGCCACCGACGTCGTTGCCTACACCATCGTCGACGATTTCGGCATGACGGTGAACCCGCTTCTGCTGGCGGGCCAGGTCCATGGCGGTGTCGTCCAGGGCATCGGCCAGGCGCTGTCGGAAGAGGCGGTCTATGGCGAGGACGGCCAGCTTCTGTCGGCGAGCTTCATGGACTACACCATGCCGCGCGCCGACAGCGTGCCGTCTTTCCATTTCGAGACGCGCAACGTGCCCTCGACCACCAATGCCATGGGCATGAAGGGCGCCGGCGAGGCAGGCACCATCGGCGCCACGCCGGCCGCCCTCAATGCGGTCACCGATGCGCTCCACCGGGCCTACGGCATCGGTCATATTGAAATGCCTGCCACCCCCGCGCGTGTCTGGGCAGCGATAGAGGCGGCCCGGGTGAAGTGAAGCATCAAGTCGTTCAGCAGGCTTCCTCGCCGCTCACGGGTATCGCGCTCAAGGTCATTTCGGTGGCGATCTTCGTCGGCATGTCGACCAGCATCAAGCTGGCCGGCCAGGTCCCCGCCGGCCAGATCGTCTTCTTCCGCTCCTTCTTCGCCATCTTTCCGATCCTCGTCTTCCTCGCCTTTCGCGGCGAATTGCGCACGGCGGTCGTCACCGAACGGCCGTTCGGGCACATCATGCGCGGGCTCGCCGGGGTGACGGCGATGGGCTTCGGCTTCTTCGCGCTGACACAGCTGCCGCTGCCCGAGGCGATCACGCTCAACTATGCCCAGCCGCTGCTGGTTGTCGTCTTCAGCGCCCTCATCCTCGGTGAAAACGTCCGCGCCTACCGCTGGACCGCGGTCGCCATCGGTCTCGTCGGCGTGCTTATCGTGTCATGGCCCAACCTGACGATGTTCACCTCGCCCGGAGGCGTGAGCGACAAGGCGGCGATGGGCGCGGTGGCCGCCCTTGTCGGTGCGGCCCTGTCGGCCATCGCCATGCTTCTGGTCCGCAACCTGGTCCACACCGAGCGCACGGCGACGATCGTCCTGTGGTTCTCGCTCACCGCCAGCGTCATGGCCCTGTTCAGCATCCCGTTCGGCTGGCAGTCGCTCAACTGGGAGCAGACGGCGCTGCTCGTCACCGGCGGTTTCTGCGGCGGCGTCGCCCAGCTGTTCATGACCGAGGCCTACCGCCACGCCGAGGCCTCGACGGTGGCACCCTTCGAATACACCTCCCTGCTGCTCGGCATCGTTGTCGGCTATCTCGTCTTCGGCGACCTGCCGACGCTCTACACGCTTGTTGGCGGTGTCATCGTCATCGGCGCCGGCATCTTCATCGTCTGGCGCGAGCGACGTCTCGGCATCGAGCGCCAGGCGGCCAAGAAGGCTGCCTCGCCGCAATAGCTCACTGCTGGGCCAGTGCCCGCAGGCGGGCTGCGGTTTCCTCGTCGGCCGGGAAGAACGATTCGATCGCCAGTTCCGACAACGTCACGTCCAGCGGCGTGCCGAACACGGTGATCGTGCTGATGAAGGTCAGCACGGCATCGCCCGTGCGCAGCTTCAGCGGATGGGCGATCGACAGCGGATCGGCCTGCATCGGCCGGCCCGTGCGCGGCCCGTCGGGATAGCCGAGCAACTCGGTCTCCAGTGCCTTCAGCACCGGGTCGCCCGCTATGTCGTTCTGGTGTTTCAGCCGCTCGATCAGGTGCGAGCGCCATTCGTGCAGGTTGACGATGTTGCGCGCGACACCTTTCGGATGCAGGCTGAGCCTCAGCACGTTGACGGGTGGCGCCAGAAGCGAGGCGTCCTCCACCCCGGCGAGCATCGGCGCCAGCGCCGCATTGCCCTCGATCAGGTTCCAATGCCGGTCGACGGCGATGGCGGGGTAGGGCTCGTGGCCCTTCAGCACCATGCGCACGGCGTCCATGGCCGGCGCCAGCGACGGATGGTCGAGCGGCCGTTCGCCGAAACTCGGCGCGTATCCGGCTGCCAGCAGCAGCTGGTTGCGCTGCCGCAGCGGGATCGACAGCTGTTCGGCGAGGTGAAGGACCATGTCGCGCGAGGGTGCCGAGCGCCCGCTTTCCATGAAGCTCAGGTGCCGTTGCGAGATTTCCGCTTCCATCGCCAGGTCGAGCTGGCTCATGCGCCTTCTGGTGCGCCATTCGCGGATCAGGTCGCCTACGGGATTTTGTGTCGTTGTCATGCGGCCAACTTAAGCGGGCAGGGCTCTGATTGCTATTACCTCCGGCGTAATCGCTTTGGTCCGGGCCGGGTGGGATGTTCGGCATCGGGAAGGGGGCCACAGACTGCCTCTCCCCACAACCGAGCCAGGAGCTTCAGCCATGCCGATCACCGTTACCCCTTTCCTCCGCAACGTCCTCTTTGCCGACGCCCTGGTCAGCGGCGCCGCGGGCATCCTGATGATGCTCGGCGCGCCGTTGCTGTCGCCGCTGCTCGGCTTGCCGGGCGAACTGCTGTTCTGGGCTGGGCTCGTGCTGGTGCCCTTTGTCGCCATGCTGGTGGTTCTTGCCCGCCGCGTCACGGTGTCGAGGCTGCTGATGATCGACATCATCGTCATCAACGCCCTGTGGGTGGTCGGCAGCTTTGCACTGCTGTTCTCCGGCCTGGTGCAGCCGACCATGCTCGGCATCGCTTTTGTCGTCGCCCAGGCGCTGGCGGTCGCCGTGTTTGCCGAACTGCAGTTCGTCGGCATCCGTCGCGCCGCCGCCGTGGCAGCCTGACCGGCCTCAGAGGCTGCCCGGTTCGCGCAGCTTCGCCTTGACCTCGAGGAAGTCCCGCCACGCAAGTTTCTTGTGGGCGGGATTTCTCAACAGATACTCCGGGTGCAGCGTCGGCATGACGGGAATGACCGTGCCATCCGCTGTCGTGTGGCTTCTCCAACCGCCGCGCACGCGCAGGATGACGTCGGGCGAACCGGTCAGGACCTTTGCCGGCGGCCCGTCGAGCGTCACCAGAACCTTGGGTTTGACGAGCGCTATCTGGCGCTCGATGAACGGCCGGCATATTTCGGTCTCATGCGGCGTCGGCGCCCGGTTGCCGGGCGGCCGCCACGGGATCACATTGGCGATATAGGCTGATTTGCGGTCGAGGCCGATTGCCGCGAGGATGCGGTCGAGCAACTGCCCGGAGCGTCCGACGAAGGGCAGGCCCTCAAAATCCTCGTCGCGTCCGGGCGCTTCGCCCACCAGCATCAGGTCCGCTTCGGGGTTGCCGTCGGCAAACACCATGCTCTTGGCCGTGGCCTTGAGGTTGCAGCCCTCGAAACTCTCCATGATCTGCTTGAGCTCGTCGAGCGTCGCGGCCTTGGACGCAAGCTCGCGGGCTGCGGCAGCCTGCGCTTCGTCTGGCACGGCCGCGACCGCCGCCGGTCGCGGCTGAACTGGCGCTGCGGTGCGATCGGCGCCGGCACGCGGCGCCTCGGCAGACCTTGCTGCCTGCTGCTGCGATGCCGCCTGGCGCTGCTGGGCGTTTTCGGCAAACCGGTCGATCGGATCGTCGATAAGCGCATCGTCAACGCCCGCCGCCGCATAGAAGGCGAGCAGATCGCGCAGATCCGGACGTTCGTTTCCCGAAATGGAGGCCATGGTCCTTTGTCGACGTTACGCCGCCGGTTTGCAAGTTCACGACGACGGAATGCGCGGGTCCTGCACCAGATAAAAGCGCCAGCGCGGCGTGTAGTCGGTCACCAGGAAGCTGAAACCGACCACAGCGCCAGGGTCGACCTTGCCATCGGTGTAGCGCAGGCGGTCATAGGGCTCGAAGTCGCGGCTGTACTGCGCAAAGCTGTCCGATGAAATGTTGGCGTTGTCGGTCCGGCGCTGGTCGAACGACAGCCCGTCGCCGAACACGCTGGCCTGTCCTTGCAGCTCCTGCAGCTCGAATTCGAATTCCACCCAGGCCTGGCCGCTGTTGTTCAGCGCTTCGACGCGCACGAACATGATCCCGCTGGCGTAAAATCCCGAGCTGTCGAAGGGCCTGATCGGCCGGGTCGTCCTGATCGTCAGCGTCACCGGTGTCGCCGACAGCAGCTCTTCCCGGATGATGAAGGGGTCTTTGCGCGTTCCGGTGCCCGAAACCGAGGTGATGCGAAAGCCGCCCAGTTCGTCGGAGAACGAATAGGCGCCGGCGTTCCATACCTTCTGGTCTGCTTCGGTCTCTTGAGAGCGACCCTCATTGCTCAGCCATGTCGCAATAAGAAGGGCGGCCCCGGCCAGGATGTGGCGTCTAGGGTGACGGCGCTTCGGTCCGGTCCTGCAAGGCACGTATGGGCGCATGAAGAATCAATGGACGAGTAGCTGTGGAACACACCTGCAATCCGACAGTACGGGGCGAGGAATGGAGCCGATAGGTGAAATCTTTTGACCTTTACGTTAACGTAAGATAATTCGTCGTGCGGGAGAGACGTCATTGCCAAAAGGCCGATGTGCAACCGGTACGATTTGACGTTTGCCAATGATGCGTTATGCAGCGCTTAGCCAGATTTCGCCCTTGGGACGGGGCCAGCCAACGCGGAGGGACAGATGAGCGATATCGAACGCGAGAGCATGGAATTCGACGTTGTCATCGTCGGCGCCGGGCCGGCGGGACTGGCGGCGGCGATCCGGCTCAAAGATGAGCGATATCGAACGCGAGAGCATGGAATTCGACGTTGTCATCGTCGGCGCCGGGCCGGCGGGACTGGCGGCGGCGATCCGGCTCAAGCAGGTCAGTCCCGAGCTTTCGGTGGTGGTGCTGGAGAAGGGCGGCGAGGTCGGCGCGCATATCCTGTCGGGCGCGGTGGTCGATCCGATCGGCATCGACCGGCTGTTGCCGGACTGGCGCGACGATGCCGACCATCCGTTCAGGACACCGGTCACCGACGATCATTTCCTGGTGCTCGGGCCGGCCGGCTCGGTCAGGCTGCCCAACATCCTGATGCCGCCCTTGATGAGCAACCACGGCAACTACATCGTCTCGCTCGGCAATGTCTGCCGCTGGCTCGCGACCAGGGCCGAGGCGCTCGGCGTCGAGATCTATCCCGGCTTTGCCNATCCGCGAAGGCTTGAAGCTCGCCTTCCTCGAGATGCGCGCCGGGAGCGTCGTCGCCTACATCGTCTCGCTCGGCAATGTCTGCCGCTGGCTCGCGACCAGGGCCGAGGCGCTCGGCGTCGAGATCTATCCCGGCTTTGCCGCAGCCGGCCTGCTCTACAATGACGACGGTGCCGTCACCGGCGTCGTCACCGGCGACATGGGCGTCGAGCGCGACGGCAGCCGCGGTGCTGGCTTTGCGCCGGGCATGGCGCTGATGGGCAAATACGTGCTGATCGGCGAGGGCGCCCGCGGTTCGCTCGCCAAGCAGCTGATCGCAAAGTACGACCTCGGCGCCGGCAAGGAGCCGCAGAAATTCGGCATAGGCCTCAAGGAACTGTGGCAGGTCGCGCCGGAAAAGCACAAGCCGGGCCTGGTTCAGCATTCCTTCGGCTGGCCGCTCGACTTCAAGACCGGCGGCGGCTCGTTCCTCTACCACCTCGAAGACAACATGGTKGCGGTCGGCTTCGTCGTCCACCTCAACTACAAGAACCCCTATCTCGCGCCCTTCGAGGAGTTCCAGCGCTTCAAGACCCACCCGGCGATCCGCGGCACCTTCGAGGGCGGCAAGCGCCTGTCTTATGGCGCCCGCGCCATCACCGAGGGCGGCTACCAGTCGGTGCCGAAGCTGTCGTTCCCCGGCGGCGTCTTGATGGGCTGCTCGGCCGGCCTGGTCAACGTGCCTCGCATCAAGGGCTCGCACAACGCCGTGCTGTCGGGCATGCTCGCCGCCGAGCACGTCGCCGACGCCATCGCCGCCGGCCGCGCCAATGACGAGCTCGTCGCTTACGAGGCGTCGCACAACGCCGTGCTGTCGGGCATGCTCGCCGCCGAGCACGTCGCCGACGCCATCGCCGCCGGCCGCGCCAATGACGAGCTCGTCGCTTACGAGGCCGCCTGGCGCTCGACCGACATCGGCAAGGACCTGAAGAAGGTCCGCAACGTCAAGCCTTTGTGGTCGCGCTTCGGCACCATCCTCGGCGTCGGCCTCGGCGGCCTCGACATGTGGCTCAACACGCTGTTCGGCGTNGAAGGTCCGCAACGTCAAGCCTTTGTGGTCGCGCTTCGGCACCATCCTCGGCGTCGGCCTCGGCGGCCTCGACATGTGGCTCAACACGCTGTTCGGCGTSTCGCCCTTCGGCACGCTCAGGCACGGCAAGACCGACGCCCAGTCGCTCGAGCCGGCTTCGAAGCACAGCAAGATCGACTATCCCAAGCCCGACGGCGTCTTGACCTTCGACCGCCTGTCGTCGGTGTTCTTGTCCAACACCAACCACGAGGAGAACCAGCCGGTTCACCTCCAGGTCAGGGACATGGAGCTGCAGAAGCGNCACCTTCGACCGCCTGTCGTCGGTGTTCTTGTCCAACACCAACCACGAGGAGAACCAGCCGGTTCACCTCCAGGTCAGGGACATGGAGCTGCAGAAGCGCTCGGAATACGGCGTCTTTGCCGGCCCGTCGAGCCGCTACTGCCCGGCCGGCGTCTACGAATGGGTCGATGCCGACGGCAATTCGATCGCCGGCGATCCCGGCCATGCCGAYGCCAGGTTCGTCATCAACGCGCAGAACTGCGTCCACTGCAAGACCTGCGACATCAAGGACCCCAACCAGAACATCAACTGGGTCCCGCCCCAGGGCGGCGAGGGGCCCGTCTATCCGAACATGTGACGAGCATCGC
>NZ_LMCL01000031.1:0-347032 GCF_001424795.1 Aminobacter sp. DSM 101952
CAAGACCTGCGACATCAAGGACCCCAACCAGAACATCAACTGGGTCCCGCCCCAGGGCGGCGAGGGGCCCGTCTATCCGAACATGTGACGAGCATCGCAACGCATTCAGAGAATAAAACGGCCCGGAAGTCCTCGCGACTTCCGGGCCGTTTCCTTGGGGCGAATGGTTTCAGCTGCCGCGTGGCGCCGGGGGCGCTTCGAGCACCACCGTCTGCGACTCGCTGTCTTCGGGCTGGGTGGCGCTGTCCTTGAACGAGAATTCCACCAGCAGCGGCCGATGATCGGACCCGGCGTCCTCGCCCATGGTCACCGAATGCACGGTCACGTCGCCCTTGGCCATGACATGGTCGATGGTCAGGCCGGCAAAGCGCATGAAGTCGGGCAGCATGAAGGTCAGCCAGGTCCGCCCGGCCGAGGGCATCAGCGTCAGGCCGCCGGCCTCGGCGACGCGCCTGACCGCAGCGCTCCATGGCGTCGCGTTGAAGTCGCCGCCCAGGATTGCACTGTCGCCGAGCGAGGCGAGGTCGCTGCTCAACTCGCCGATCTGTTGCGATTGCTCGAACGGCCATGGCCAGCCGAGATGCAGGACGGCCACGTCGCCCGTCCGGCCGCCGAAATCGACCTTGGCGATGGCCAGCGCGCCGCCGCCGAAGCACTGCGGCTCGCTGCCTTCGGCAAACGGCCGGCGCGACAGGATCGCCACGCCGAAGATGTGGTTGGGGTAGGGGCACAGGATGCGGTGGGGGTAGCGGGCAAGCAGCGGCTCGAGGCTCTTGTTCCACTGCGCCGACACTTCCTCGAGCGTGATGACGTCAGGCTGGGTCCGGCCGATCAGCGACAGCGCCTTGCCCGGTTCGGTGCTGTTGAAGCGCAGGTTCAGCTGCAGCATCTTGTAGACGGGACGGTCGCTGGCGCGCGGCTGGATTGCGGCATGCACCGGTCCCAGGCCCGGCAGCGGCAGCGCGCTCGACGTGGTGGACAGTGCCGCGGCGCCAAGGGCCAGCGCGGCAATCGCCTGCCAGCGCAGCGAGCCGAACAGCAGCGGCAACGCCGCCAGCATCATCAGCACCGCCAGATGCACCCTGAAATGGGCGAAGGAATCGAGCGCCGGGTGCCAGGCGCCGAAGAACCCGGCTACCAGCGGCACCGAAAGCAGCATCATCGCCAGGAAGCAGGCGATCCTGCCGAATTTGTAAAAAGCCATGGTCGTCATGTCCGCTTCATGTCGCGACAAATGCGGCCCATTGATGATCGATTATGGGCCTCCTGTATCTTGCCGCAAGGCTTCGTTGACAAGCCTCTTGTATCGGTCGCAATCGCCCGCCCCGGTTGAAATCCGTGGCGAACCGTGAGACCGATGGACCGCACCCGCCGGCCTTCGTGGCGGTTTTGCTCGACGCTGCAACTGCCTTGCGGAGAATGGAATGAAAACAGCCGCCCATCACTGGCTGCGGGCTTGTGCGGTCCTGCTTCTGGCGACGACGGCCGACGCCCGCGCCAACGGTCAGGTCGTCGAGCAGACGAAGACCTACGCCATCTCGGGGAGCACGGCGCCCGAGCTCTATGCCTCGATCGGCGAGCGCGGCCCCAAGGCCAGCGTCGGCCGCGCCATCGCCCACACCAATTTCAAGCTCACCTGGCAGCGCAAGTACGAGCCGCAGGGCGATGCCTGCACCCTGGTCGCGGCCAGGCCCAAGCTCATCATCACCTACACCTTGCCCAAGCCGGCCGGCCGCTTGCCGGCAGCGCTGCAGCAGCGCTGGGACGTGTTCTACGAAGGCGTCAGGCGCCACGAGCTGGTGCATGGCGAGATGATCAAGCAGATGGTGGCGACCATCGAAAAGACCACCATCGGCCTCTCGGTGCCGGGCGATCCCGGCTGCAAGAAGATCAGGCAGGAGATCATCAGGCCGCTGTCCGAAGCTTCGCTCGCCCAGCGCCGGCAAAGCAGCGACTTCGACCGCGTCGAACTCGGCGATGGCGGCAACGTCCACCGCCTGATCCTGACCTTCGTCAACGGCCAATAGCCGGCGCGCCAGGGCATTCGCGCCCGCAAATTCACGGGCGCGACAAGGCTGGGCTACTGGAAAGCCGTCTCGGCAAAGCTGCGCAGCTTGCGCGAGTGCAGCCGCTCGTTGGGCATCTCGGCCAGCTTTTCCATGGCGCGGATGCCGATGGTCAGGTGCTGCGCCACCTGCCGCTTGTAGAATTCCGTCGCCATGCCGGGCAGCTTGAGCTCGCCATGCAGCGGCTTGTCGGAAACGCACAGGAGCGTGCCATAGGGCACCCGGAAGCGGAAGCCGTTGGCGGCGATCGTCGCCGATTCCATGTCGAGTGCAATCGCCCGCGACTGCGACAGCCGCTGCACCGGCCCGCGCTGGTCGCGCAGCTCCCAGTTGCGGTTGTCGATGGTGGCGACAGTGCCGGTGCGCATGATGCGCTTGAGGTCGTAGCCGGAAAGCCCGGTCACCTCGGCCACCGCCTCCTGCAGCGCCACCTGCACCTCGGCCAGCGGCGGGATCGGCACCCATACCGGCAAATCGTCGTCGAGCACGTGGTCCTCGCGGACATAGGCATGCGCCAGCACGTAGTCGCCCAGCGCCTGGGTGTTGCGCAGGCCGGCGCAGTGGCCGAGCATCAGCCAGGCATGCGGCCTCAGCACGGCGATGTGGTCGGTGATGGTCTTGGCGTTGGACGGGCCGACGCCGATATTGACCATGGTGATGCCGCCATGGCCGGGCTTCTTCAGGTGATAGGCCGGCATCTGCGGCAGCCGGCCAAGCGGCGTGCCTTCGGACGGTGCGCTGGCGCCTGCCTTGGTCACCACGCCGCCCGGTTCGACGAACTCGGTGTAGCCGCCGCCGCCCTTGGCCATCAGCTCGCGGGCCAGCAGGACGAACTCGTCGATGTAGAACTGGTAGTTGGTGAACAGCACGAAGTTCTGGAAGTGATGCGGCGTGGTCGCGGTGTAGTGCGCCAGCCGGTGCAGCGAATAGTCGATGCGCTGGGCGGTGAAGACGGCCAGCGGCCGCGCTTCGCCGGGCATGATCTCGAACGTGCCGTTGGCGATGTGGTCGTCGGTGCCGTCGAGGTCCGGCACATCGAACAGGTCGCGGATCGGCCGCTGGATGCGGTCGGCGGCGGCGCCGTCGACATGGGTGCCTTCGAGGAAGGCGAAATGCAGCGGGATCGGCGTCGACGATTCCGACACGGTGACCGGTCCGCCGTGGTTGCGCATGATCAGCTTCAGCTGCTCGGTCAGGTAGTTCTGGAACAGGTCGGGCCGGGTGATCGTCGTCGAGAAATGGCCTGGCGTCGGCATATGGCCATAGGCCTGCCGGGAATCGACCTGCGAGTAGGACGTCGTGGTGACCCCGACCTCGGGGTAGAAGGCGCGGAAGCGCACATTGGTGTCGGCGCCCGCGGCAAGCGAAGCGAAGGCCTCGCGCAGGAAGGCGGTGTTGCGTTCGTAAAGCTGCTGCAGGGCGGCCACCGCCTTGCCGGCATCGCTGAAGCTCTGCTTGGGAAACGGCAGCGGCGAGGAGATGGATTCGATGGGCTCAGGATAGATTCGCTTTTCCATGACCCATTATAGAGACCAATCATGACAGTGGGGAGGGGGCCGATGGCGGCTCCCGTCAAAACCACGCTCAGCTCCGCTGCAGGCTGACCAGCAGCACGAAGCCGACGCCGCCCTTGCGTGCTGCGGGCGCCTCGATCGTCGAACCGTTGTCGGCGCGCAGCTGCGGCACGGCCAGCACCGGGGCGGCGAGAACCATCAGGATCAGCGCGGCCCGCGGCAGGAGCCGGAGCGTCTTTCTGATCTGGGTTGCGGTGCGGGTCATTGGCGTTTCTTTCGTCTCGGACAGTTGGTTCGATTATTTGCTGTGCGGCGGTTTGCAGGTCAGGCCCTCTTCGAAGACACAAGGCACCACACTGCCGATGTCCCAGGAGCGGGCGGGCCGGCTGGTCTCGGCGACGATGGTGGCGAATGCGATGCCGAACAGGGCGCTGAGCAGACAGACGATGGTGAACCGGCGAGCGAGCATTGGTGTCTTTCCCTTCAATGCGAGGGAATATGCCCGGCCGCGACTGAACGGGTTCTGAGACCTCCGTTCATCTTCGGTTCAAATTTATTGACGGTGCTTAAGACGTTCGCAGGGTTGCGTTTCAGCGGCCCGCGCATATCTCCAGTCCATCGACCATCAACGGAGACTGCGGGATGACCACCCAGACACTGCCGATCGAGCTCTATTATTGGCCCACGCCCAACGGCTGGAAGATCTCGATCATGCTGGAGGAACTCGGCGTTCCCTACACGGTCAAATACATCAACATCGGCAAGGGCGAGCAGTTCGAGCCGTCATTCCTCAAGATCGCGCCCAACAACCGCATGCCGGCGATCGTCGACCCCGAGGGTCCGAGCGCCGACGGCAAGTGGGGCCACGAGCCGATCTCGATCTTCGAGTCGGGTGCGATCCTGCAGTATCTCGGCCGCAAGTTCGGCAAGCTGTATCCGTCGGACGAGCGCGGTCGCGCCGAGGTCGATCAGTGGCTGTTCTGGCAGGTCGGCGGCCTCGGGCCGATGGCCGGCCAGGCACATCACTTCCGGCAATATGCGCCGGAGAAGATCGCCTATGGCATCGACCGCTACACCAACGAGGTCAATCGCCTCTATGGGGTGATGAACAAGCGCCTCGCCGACCGCGAGTTCCTCGCCGGCGACTATTCGATCGCCGACATCGCCTCGCTCGGCTGGGTCAAGCCCTACAAGAACCAGGGCCAGGAAATCGACGACTTCCCGCACCTCAAGCGCTGGTTCGAAACGCTGATGGCGCGCCCCGCGGTGATCAAGGGCATCTCCATCGGCGAAGACCACCGCCGCAACCTTGCCGACGACAAGGAAGCCCAGAAGGTGCTGTTCGGCCAGCGGGCGAGGGCGTGAGGGAAGCGTTTGGGGAATAGTGAATAGTGAATAGTGAATAGTGAATAGTGAGTAGTGAGTAGTGAATAGTGAATAGTGAAATAGTGGGTCCTTGAGGGTTGTAGCTTCGGCCTGGGCCGGACCACTACTCACTACTCACTACTCACTACTCACTACTCACTACTCACTACTCACTCGTTCGCTCTTACAGTTTCGACCAGTTCTGGGTCTTGCAGATCAGGCCGCCAAGCACGCAGCCCTTCATCTTCAGGCTCGATCCGGCAAGGCTGGCCTTGCCGGTATAGGTCTTGTCGTTGGCCGGATCGGTGATCTTGCCCGAATAGGCGCTGTCGCCATCGGCGTTGAAGGTGCCGATCTTCTTGCCGGCATGCTTGCCGTCCTTCAGCGTGATGCAGAAGCTGCCGCCGCAGGACGCGATCGCGGCGGTCGAGCCGGCTTCGGTCTTCCAGTTGCCTTCGATCGGATCGGCATGGGCCGCGCCGGCCAGCATCATCGTGGCCGCCACGGCCACGCTCATCTTGCGAAACATTGAAGTCCTCCCGGTTGGTGTCTTGCTCACAGGCATCTCCCCCGCCTGAGGTTTACGCAAACGTAAGCGTAATGCAGCTCTGGCGAAAACAAAAGCGGTGCCGCTGCGGAAGCTGGGCGCATTTTTGCGGCCCGAAAACGCCGGAATGAGACCCCGAAATTCACCGATGGCGACGGATGAAAGCTGGGCGTGGTTATCAAAGACTTTCGCGTCCGCGCGCAAATTTTCATCGCATTTTCTCCAAATCCCAACCGGCGCAACGGTTCCTATCCTTAATGAATTCCGAGGTTTACCCTTTGTTTGAGGTTTGTTTTCCTGGAATTAAGCACGCCATTTAACGACGGATTCAAGGCTGGGCGGCATCTTCGGAAGCATCGAAAGAGCAGCTCCGGGGACACCAGCGAGCCCGCTCTCGGGAGACAGACAGGGGATAAGAAAATGGCACGTTTCGAAATCTTTGATGCTGGCTTCGGCGCGATGGGTTCCACCGCTCAGGCCGACATTCTTCTGGAATTGGGCATGATGTATGCGACCGGCCGCGACTGCGAGGTCGACGTCATTGCCGCCCACAAATGGTTCAACATCGCCGCGATCAAGGGCTCTGCCCGCGCCGCGGAACTGCGCTCGGAACTGTCCGGCTCGATGTCCAAGCTCGACATCGTCAAGGCGCTGCGCGAAGCCCGCGAATGGATGACCACGCACTGAACACCGCTTCCGGGGGGAAGATCGAGGTCGCCGGCATGGCGGCTTCCAACAACAACAACGCGACGGTCTGAAGGACGGGCGAGGCGCGACGCATAACAGGGCAGGCGGACTGCGACGGGGCCAAAGACGCTCCGCGACGTCCTCCACGAAAAAGGCCGCGACCGATCGAAACAAGATCGGCGCGGCCTTTTTGTTTTGGCCAGTCGGCGACCCGGCTGCCGGCATCATTGCCGCCAGTGCCGCTTGCAGGCACAATGCTCCGACGCCCATGCGCCAAGACAAGGCACAAGCTGGGTGGGAGGTTTCCAGTGCATTTAATGGCGCGCGGCATCGCCGGCGCGCTCAGGGGGAGGGAAGAATGCATTTCAAACGTTCAGTTGGCGCATTGCTCGCGCTGTCGCTCAGTGCCGGCGTGGCATTTGCCGAAGACATCACCGTCGCCGTCGTCGGGCCGATGACCGGCCAGCTCGCCAATATCGGCGACCAGTTCCGCCAGGGCGCCGAGGCTGCGGTCAAGGCGATCAACGAAAAGGGCGGCGTCCTGGGTCGCCAGCTCAAGCTTTCGGTCGAGGACGACGTCTGCGATCCCAAGCAGGCGGTTTCGGTCGCCAACCGCATCGTTGCCAACGGCATCAAGTTCATCGACGGCCACGCCTGCTCGGGCTCGAGCATTCCGGCCTCCGCCGTCTATGCCGAGAGCGGCGCGCTGATGATGTCGCCGGCGTCGTCGAACCCGATCATGACCGACGATGCGGCCGCCAAGGGCTGGTCGACGATCATGCGTCTCTACACCCGCGACGACGCGCAGGGGGCCTTCATCGGGCCGTGGATCGCCGAGAAGTACAAGGGCAAGAACGTCGTCGTGCTGCACGACAAGAGCGCCTACGGCCAGGGCGTGGCCGATGCCGTCAAGACGACGATGAATGCCGCGGGCCTCACCGAGCTTCTGTACGAAGGCATCAATGCCGGCGAGAAGGACTATTCGGCGCTCGTCACCAAGCTCAAGGATCTCAAGGCCGATGTCGTCTATTTCGGTGGCTACCACCCCGAGGCCGGCCTCATCCTGCGCCAGTCGGCGGAGCAGAACTTCAAGTATCAGCTGATCATGCCGGACTCGATCGCCTCGCCTGAATTCTGGCAGATCGCCGGTCCGGCCGGCGAAGGCACGATGTTCGTCTTCCCGTCCGATCCGCAGGCCAAGCCCGAAGCCAAGGAAGCGGTCGAGAAGATCAAGGCCGGCGGTTTCGTGCCGGAAGGTTTCACCCTGTTCTCCTACGCCACCATCCAGGCTTTCGCGCAGGGCATCGAACGCGCCGGCACCGACGATCCGATGAAGGTCGCCGAGGCGCTCAAGGATGGCAAGCCGATCAGCACCGTCGTCGGCGACGTGGTCTTCGACGAGAAGGGCGACCTGAAGAACGCCAGCTACGACATCAACCAGTGGCATGACGGCAAGTACGCGCCGATCCAGCAGTAGGTTTTCCTGGAAAGTCCGAATTGTTCCAATGGCCGGGCTTGTCCCGGCCATTGTCGTTTTCGTGGGCTTGGCGCAAGATGGCGCATTCGCACTCGGACGTCATATGCGCGCCGTTTTGGCTGCGACGTCGCTTCGTGCGTCGATTTCAGGAGGAACCGAGCCATGAGCCTTCGTATCAACGACACCGCCCCGGATTTCAAAGCCGACACCACGGAAGGCCCGATCAGCTTTCACGACTGGATCGGCGACGGCTATGCCGTGCTGTTTTCGCACCCCAAGGATTTCACCCCGGTCTGCACGACCGAACTGGGCTACATGGCCGGGCTCAAGGCGGATTTCGCCCAGCGCAACGCCAAGATGATCGGCATCTCGGTCGATCCGGTCGAAAACCACCACAAGTGGAAGGCCGATATCGAGCAACTGTCCGGCAACAAGGTCGACTACCCGATGATCGGCGATCCGACGCTTGCCGTCGCCAAGCTCTATGACATGCTGCCGGCCGGTGCCGGCGACAGCTCGGAAGGCCGCACCCCGGCAGACAATGCCACCGTGCGCTCGGTGTTCGTCATCGGGCCCGACAAGAAGGTCAAGCTGACGCTGACCTATCCGATGTCGACCGGCCGCAACTTCGACGAGATCTTGCGCGCGCTCGATTCGATCCAGCTGACCGCCAAGTATCAGGTGGCAACGCCGGTGCAGTGGAAGCAGGGCGACGACGTCATCGTCACCGCCGCCGTGTCCGACGAGGATGCCATCAAGCGCTTCGGCTCGTTCGAGCGCGTGCTGCCCTATCTCAGGAAGACCAAGCAGCCGACCACGCACTGATCCGCAACGGATTGCAGCGAAAGCCGCGCCCTTGGCGCGGCTTTTTTGTTTGCTGCGTCAGCTCATGCCGACATAGCGGCCGGGACGGTGGTTGATGGCGATGATCAGGTTGAGCACCGCCGCGCCCGCCACCGACAGCGCCACCTTCGTCCAGTCGAGGTAGAACAGTGATACGACCAGGATGCTGAGGTCGACGGCAAGCTGGAAATAGCCGGCGCGGATGCCGTAATTGTCCTGCAGGTAGAGCGCCAGGATGTTGAAGCCGCCGAGCCCGGCGCGGTGGCGGAACAGGATCAGCAGTCCCATGCCCATCAGCCCGCCGCCGGCGACCGCCGCATAGAGCGGTTCGACATGCGCGATGCCGATCCATTCCGGCGTCAGCCGCGACAAGGCCGAGATCAGCGCCACCGCGGCAAAGGTGCGTAGCGCGAACGGCCAGCCCATGCGTTTCACCGCGAGATAATAGAACGGCAGGTTGATGACGAAGAAGACCGCACCGAAACCGTAGCCGGTGACATACTGGATGAGCAGCGCCAGCCCGGCCGAGCTGCCGGTGATCAGCCCGGCATGGGTGTAGAGCACCAGTCCCAGCGCGACCAGCATCGTGCCGGTCAGCAGCGCCAGCAAGTCCTCGTAGAGCCCATGCGGGATGGCTTCGCTGCTGGTTTCGGTCACGGGGTCGCCTGTCGTTGGTCGCTGCCCTGCAGCCCTAAGGCGTCGGCCCGAAGATCGAAACCCATTTTTGGGCTGGAGTTGCGCTTTCGCAAACGGCGGCACTATTCCTCGAAGCGCACCAGCACCGTTCCGTCCGTCACCTGCGCGCCTTCCGCGGCGATCTCCTGGATCACCCCGTCATGGGTGGCGGTGATGGTGTGTTCCATCTTCATCGCCTCGAGCACCAGCAGTGCCTGTCCCTTGGTGACCTTGTCGCCCTTGGCCGCGCGCACCAGCTTGACCAGCCCCGGCATCGGCGCCCGCATGCTCGACGTGCCTTCGCCGATCTCGGCGGCCCGCGCAAACGGATCGCTGATCGCGAAGTCGAAGGAACGGCCGTTCTCGAACACTGTGACGTGGCCCGGCCAGCCGGCGACGGTGGCGTCGGCGTCCGTTGTTTCGGCGGCAAGCACGAAGGCTTCGCCGCCCTCGGGCCTGACGTCGAAGCGTCCGTCCGGCCTGGCCGAAATGTGGGCGACGATCTCGGTGCCGCCAAACGACAGCGCCGTCCGCCGCACCAGCGGATTGAAGTGGGCGTAGCCGGCAAGGCCCGACCAGGGATCGTCCGAGTCGGCTGGTGTGGTTGCTCCGGTCGCCGCCAATGCGGCAAGCGCCATCGCGCGGCTGCCCGGCGCGGCGGACGTGGTGAGTTCGTCCTGCTTGCGCCCGATCAGGCCGGTGTCGACATCGCCCGACGCGAAGTCAGGGTCGCGGGCAAGGGCTGCCAGGAACGCCGCATTGGTGGTCGACCCCGCCACCTCCGTGCGCGAGACGGCATCGGCCAGCGCGTCGAGTGCAGTTGTGCGGTCGGCGCCATGCGTCACCACCTTGGCGATCATCGGATCGTAGAATGGCGAGATGGCATCGCCCTGGCGCACACCGGTTTCGATGCGGATATCGGTGCCGGCCGCACTTTCGGACGGAAAGCGGAGGTGGTGCAGCGTCCCGATCGCCGGCAGGAAACCCTTGGCCGGGTCTTCGGCATAGAGCCGCGCCTCGAAGGCATGACCATCAAGCCCGATGCCGTCCTGCCCGACGGGAAGTTCCTCGCCCGCGGCCACGCGCAACTGCCACTCGACCAGGTCGACGCCCGTCACCATTTCCGTCACCGGATGCTCGACCTGCAGGCGCGTGTTCATCTCCATGAACCAGAACCGGTCCGGCTTCAGCCCGTCCGAGGCGTCGACGATGAACTCGATCGTGCCGGCGCCCGAATATCCGATCGCCTTGGCGGCTTTCACCGCGGCGTCGGTCATCGCCGCGCGCAGTTCCGGCGTCATGCCGGGGGCAGGGGCTTCCTCGATCACCTTCTGGTGCCGGCGCTGTGCCGAGCAGTCGCGTTCGAACAGATGTACCGCATTGCCATGGTTGTCGCCGAACACCTGCACCTCGATGTGGCGCGGCTTGTCGACATATTTCTCGACCAGCACGCGGTCGTCGCCGAAGGCGGCCTTGGCCTCGCGCCGCGCGCCCGACAGCGCGTCGGAGAAGTCGTCGGGATGGTCGACCCGGCGCATGCCCTTGCCGCCGCCGCCGGCGCGCGCCTTGATCAGCACGGGATAGCCGATCTCGCGTGCCTTGCTGGCGAGGATGACGATCTCCTGCGCCTCGCCGTGATAGCCCGGCACCACCGGCACGCCGGCCTTTTCCATCAGCCGCTTGGCTGCATCCTTCAGCCCCATGGCACGGATCGAGGCCGCCGACGGGCCGATGAAGACGAGGCCGGCCGCCGTCACCTGGTCGACGAAGTCGGGGTTTTCGGAGAGGAAGCCGTAGCCGGGATGGATCGCTTCGGCGCCGGTCGCCTTGGCCGCCGCGATGATGACGTCGCCGCGCAGGTAGCTTTCGGCGACAGGCGAGCCGCCGATATGCACGGCCTCGTCGGCCATCGCCACATGCAGCGACCGCGCATCGGCGTCGGAATAGACTGCAACCGTCTTCACGCCTATCTTGCGGGCGGTGCGGATGACGCGGCAGGCGATTTCGCCGCGATTGGCGATGAGGATTTTCGAGAACATCATTCCCCCGATACGAAGTGGGTCATTGGAAGCGGCGCGCTATTCATCGTCGCCCCCGAGAGGTCGAGCGCGGCGCGATGGAAAGCGGCGGCGGCTTCGTCGAAGCAGCAGAACACCACTGTCTCCGGCGACTGCCTGGCGCCGAGGTGGCGCAATACGGCGGCAACGGCCACGCCTGCCGCCTCATCCTTGGGATAGCCGTAGATGCCGGTCGAGATCGCCGGAAAGGCGATGCTTGTCAGGCTGTGCTCAGTGGCGAGTTGCAAGGCGCGCGTGTAGCAGGATGCCAGCAGGTCGGCCTCTCCGGCACCGCCGCCGTGCCAGACCGGGCCGACGGCGTGGATCACGTGCGGCGCCTTCAGTCGGTAGCCGCCCGTCATCTTCGCGTCGCCCGTGTCGCAACCGGCCAGTTGCCGGCATTCGGCCAGCAACTCTGGCCCCGCGGCACGATGGATCGCGCCGTCCACCCCGCCGCCGCCCAGCAAGGACGAGTTGGCCGCGTTGACGATGGCGTCGACCTCGAGCGTCGTGATGTCGGCGACGATGACCGAGATGCGCGCTCTCATGCCGCCACCGCCTTGCCGAGGCCGGTCGTCGTCAAAGGCAAAACTGATTGCACATCGAAATCAGTTATGCGATCCAATGACCGGTTGCAGAACGAAAGCATGGAGGAGGAGCCGAAATGCGCAGGATCGTCGCCTGGAACGTCATGACCCTCGATGGTTACTTCGAGGGCAAGAGCCCCTGGGATTTGAGCTTCCACAACCTCGTCTGGGGCGAAGAGCTCGAGGCCTTCTCGCTGGCCCAGGGCGAGGAGCTCGGCACGCTGCTCTTCGGCCGCAAGACCTACGAGGGCATGGCCAGCTACTGGACCCAGGAGACCGGCGCCATCGCCGACATGATGAACAACAGCGAGAAGGCGGTTGCCTCCCGCACGCTCGAGCAGGTGACCTGGAACAACAGCCGCCTGCTCGAGGGCGACCTCGTTGCCGCCGTCGAGCGTCTCAAGCGCGAGCCGGGCAAGGACATCTTCGTGTTCGGCAGCGCCGACCTGCTCGACACCTTGCTCGCCAACGGCCTCGTCGACGAATACAGGCTGTGCATCGCCCCGGTGTTGCTCGGCGCCGGCAACCGGCTGTTCAAGCCCGGCCGCGAGCTTGCGATGAAGCTGACCCAGACCGCGCCGCTCAAGAACGGCGGCGTCATCCTGCGCTACCTGCCGCAGGCTGCTGCCTAGGCCGTCATGTTGCGGGCGATCGCTCAAGGCTTCTGAATCCTTCCCCGGATGGTGCCATGCCCTCGTGGGGCGCGGCCCTGCCGTCACATCCTGAAGACGCCGAACTTGGTGTCGGCTATCGGCGCGTTGAGTGCTGCCGACAGGCTGAGCGCCAGCACCTCGCGCGTCCTTGCCGGGTCGATGATGCCGTCGTCCCACAGCCTGGCCGACGAATAGAGCGGGTGTCCCTCGCGCTCGTATTTTTCCAGGATCGGCGCGCGGAACTCGGCTTCCTCCTCCTTCGACCAGCTGCCACCCTTGCGCTCGATGCCGTCGCGCTTGACCATGGCGAGCACGGTCGCCGCCTGTTCGCCGCCCATCACCGAGATGCGGGCGTTAGGCCACATCCACAGGAAGCGCGGCGAATAGGCCCGGCCGCACATGCCGTAATTGCCGGCGCCGAACGAGCCGCCGATGATGATGGTCACCTTTGGCACCTGAGCGGTTGCCACCGCCGTCACCAGCTTGGCGCCGTCCTTGGCGATGCCGCCGGCCTCGTATTTTGCGCCGACCATGAAGCCGGTGATGTTCTGCAGGAACACCAGCGGGATCTTCCTCTGGCAGCACAGCTCGATGAAATGCGCGCCCTTCAGCGCGCTCTCGGAAAACAGCACGCCGTTGTTGGCGATGATGCCCACCGGCATGCCGTGGATGTGGGCGAAGCCCGTCACCAGCGTGGTGCCGTAGTTCTGCTTGAATTCGTCGAACTCGGAGCCGTCGACGATGCGCGCGATCACCTCGCGCACGTCATAGGGCTGGCGCAGGTCGGCGGGAATGACGCCATAGACCTCTTCCGGCGCATGAAGCGGCGGAATCGCTTTCTTCAGGACCAGCCCGATGTCCTTCTTCCGATTCAGGTTTTTGACGATGCGCCGGACGATCGCCAGCGCGTGTTCGTCGTCGACGGCATAGTGGTCGGCGACGCCCGAGACGCGCGTGTGCAGGTCGGCGCCGCCCAGTTCCTCGGCGCTCACGTCCTCGCCCGTCGCCGCCTTCACCAGCGGCGGACCGGCGAGGAAGATCGTCGCCTGGTTGCGTACCATGATCGTTTCGTCCGACATCGCCGGCACATAGGCGCCGCCTGCCGTGCACGAACCCATGACGCAGGCGATCTGCGGAATACCCGCTGCCGACATGTTGGCCTGGTTGAAGAAGATGCGGCCGAAGTGGTCGCGATCGGGAAACACCTCGTCCTGGTTGGGCAGGTTGGCCCCGCCGGAATCGACTAGGTAGATGCAGGGCAGGTTGTTCTGCAGCGCGATCTCCTGCGCTCGCAGGTGCTTCTTCACCGTCATCGGGTAGTAGGTACCGCCCTTCACCGTGGCATCGTTGACCACGATCATGCATTCGGTGCCCTCGACGCGGCCGACGCCGGCGATCAGTCCCGCCGAGGCGATGTCGCCGCCATAGAGGCCCCAGGCGGCGAACTGGCCGACCTCGAGGAACGGCGAACCGGCGTCGAGCAACTGCGCCAGCCTCTCCCTGGGCAGGAGCTTGCCGCGCGAGGCGTGCCGCTTGCGCGCGTCTTCCGAGCCGCCGCGCTCTACCGTCGTCGCCTTTTCGCCGATGTCGGCCACCAGCGATCGCAGGCGCGCGGCATTGGCCTTGAAGCTTTCGGAGGAGGGGGAGAGCAGGGAGTGGAGCGTCGGCATTTGTCCTCTTGGAGTGATACCCATGCGCTGCTGCGCCCAGGGCGCGTAGCAGTCATGGTGGGGTGGCGAATCTAACGCACTAGCCTCGTAATTTCGGCGAAGTCCAGCATCGTCGGTGCTCTAGCGTATGATCTCTATCCTGCAGCCGACGTCGAGGTCGGCCCATTTGCGGTCGGCGGTAAAGGCTGTCGCGCCCTCCCGGATGGCGAGCGCCAGGCACGCCCGGTCGCCCAGCGACAGGCCCTTGTGGCGGGTCATTGGCCGAAGGTGCCCGGCGATCAGTGCAAGGTGGTGGTCGAAAGGGGCCACCTGAAGGCGCAAATTCTCGTATTGTTGCCGGACCTCGATCTCGTCGTAGCCCTTGTCGGCAAGCTTGGAGATGATCTCCGTGACATTGACGGTGCAGACGATGCTCTCGTCGACGATGGCATGCACCCGTTCTGCTCCCGATTCTTGCAGCATGGCCGCCAGGACTGCAGAGGTGTCCAGAACGATCATTCTTCGCCCCACATGGCCCGACGTTCCGCGAGGAACTCGTCGACCACGCTCTCGCCCGGCTTCTTGTACTTTGCCATTTCTTGCTGGACCCGGGTGAGGGCCATCTGGTGCGAGATCAGCCTCAGTTCTCCATCCTCGACGTGCGCAACGAGATCGTCGCCGGGCTTGATGCCCATTTCCTCGCGCATCGCTGCTGGGATGACGAGGCGACCACCATCGCCCACGCGCAGGCGTTCGAAACGCGGCGGCTTGCGCAGCAGTTCATCCCGGATCCTGGAGCTGTAGGGCTTCTGCGGCTCTTCGGCGAAACCCTCCGGTATCTCTGGCTCAGTCATGGCATGAATCCCGATCTGTGGCAGAAAGCGAGATTATGCCATGAATGGCAAAAAGCGACAAACGTGCGCTGTCATGCCCCTTCCGCCATGATCTCGCGCCCGATCAGCCAACGCCGGATCTCGCTGGTGCCGGCGCCGATCTCGTAGAGCTTGGCGTCGCGCAGCAGGCGCCCCGTGGGATAGTCGTTGATGTAGCCGTTGCCGCCGAGCAGTTGCAGCGCATCGAGCGCCATCTGCGTTGCCTTCTCCGCCGCAAACAGCACGCAGCCGGCAGCGTCCTTGCGCGTCGTCTGGCCGCGGTCGCAGGCTGCCGCCACCGCATAGACATAGGCGCGCGCGGCATTCATCGTCGAATACATGTCGGCGAGCTTGCCCTGCACGAGCTGGAATTCGCCGATCGGCTGGCCGAATTGCTTGCGGTCATGGACGTAGGGCACCGCCACGTCCAGGCAGGCGGCCATGATGCCGATCGGCCCGCCGGCCAGCACCACGCGTTCGTAGTCGAGGCCCGACATCAGCACTTCGACGCCGCGGCCTTCCTCGTGCAGCACGTTTTCGAACGGCACCTCGACATTTTCGAACACCAGCTCGCCGGTGTTGGAACCGCGCATGCCGAGCTTGTCGAGCTTCTGCGCCACCGAAAAACCCTTCGTCGTCTTTTCGATGATGAAGGCGGTGATACCGCGCGATTTCCGCTCCGGATCGGTCTTGGCATAGACCACCAGCGTGTCGGCGTCGGGACCGTTGGTGATCCACATCTTGGAGCCGTTGAGCACATAGCAGTCGTTGCGCTTCTCGGCCTTGAGGCGCAGCGACACGACGTCGGAACCCGAGCCGCTTTCCGACATGGCGAGTGCGCCGACATTCTCGCCGGAGCACAGCTTGGGCAGGTACTTGGCTTTCTGCTCCGGCGTGCCCCAGCGCTTGATCTGGTTCACGCACAGGTTCGAATGCGCGCCATAGGACAGGCCGACCGAAGCCGAGGCGCGGGAGATCTCCTCCACGGCGACGACATGAGCGACATAGCCCATTTCCGAGCCGCCATATTCGCCTTCGGCGGTGATGCCCAGCAGGCCGAGCGCGCCGAGTTCCTGCCACAGATGCGCGGGGAACTCGTTCGAACGATCGATGTCGGCGGCAATCGGCGCGATGCGCTCCTGGGCGAAGCGCCGCACCATCTCGCGCAGGCTGTCTATGTCCTCACCGAGCCCGAAGTTCAGCGTCTTGTCGTACATGACTGTGCTCCGTGTTGGTCTTGGCGCCGGTCAGGCGCATGGTCATTGCAAGATAGGTCGCCGTCACTTCGTCGACCGACAGCCTCTCATCGGGACGAAACCAGACGATGACGCCGGTGATCATTTGAATGATGGCCATCGCGGTCAGGCCGGTATCGTCGACCTCCAGCACGCCAGCTTCCGCGCCGTCGCGCAGGATCGTCCTGAGCTCCTTCTCGTAGGCGGTGCGGAGCTTGAGGATGCCGGTCAGATTATCGCGCGAAAGGCTGCGCAGTTCCATGTTGGAGACATGCGTGGAGTGCCGGCGTTCGACATGGAAACGGATATGGTTGGCGACAAAGGCGGTCAGGCGCGCCACCGGGTCGTCATTGTCGGGGCGCGCGCTTTCCCAGGTGCCGAGCAGCGCTTCCATATGCTCGCGCATTAGCGTGCGGAGCAGGTCTTCCTTGGTGGGGAAATAGCGGTAGAGCGCCGCCGCCTGCACGCCCACTTCGGCGGCCAACTGGCGCATCGTCACGGCCTCGTAGCCATGGCGCGCGATCAGCAGCACCGCTGCGTCGCGGATTGCCGCTTCCGTCCTGCCGCCGTCCGAACCCGCCGTCCGCGCCATTGAGCCATTCCTCCCGGATGGGCCAATTAATAAAACGAACGTTAAATTAATTCAAGAGGCATCGTTGGGCGCGCCCTGGATCGGGGCTGGTGTGCCTCAGTCGCTGCGGAATGCGCGGCTGGCCTGGTCGGTCAGTGGCTTGAACAGATAGGAAAGCACCGTCCGGTCGGTGGTCTTGAGGAACACCTCGGCCGGCATGCCGGGCTTGAGGTCGGGGCTCCCGGCCTGTTCCAGGCTCCTGGCCGACAGGGCAATGCGCACGGCATAATAGGAGAGCCCGGCCTTCTGGTCTTCGATCATGTCGGGCGAAACCCGGTCGACCGTGCCGTCCACCTCGGGTGTGGTCTGCTGGTTGAAGGCCGACAGCCGGAGCGTCGCCGGCTGGCCGATGCGCACCTGGTCGATGTCTTGCGGCGCGACCCGGGCTTCCACCACCAGCGCGTCCGCCGTCGGCACGATCTGCATGATCGCTTCGCCGGGGGTGACGACGCCGCCGACCGTGTGGATGGCCAGCTGGTGCACGCGGCCGGCCTGCGGTGCACGGATGTCGATCTGCTTCAGCGACTGTTCGGCGGCGACCTGTCGTTCCCGCAATTCGCCCGCCTTGGCGTCGATCTCGCGCAGGTCGCTCGCCACCTGGCTGCGCATGTCCTGGTCGATCTGGATGATGGCGAGTTCCGTCTCGCTGATCCGGCCGCGCGTCTGCGCTGCCGCTGCCGTCAACTGGCCGTCCTCGCCGTCGAGTTGCGCTTGCGCCCGCTGGCGATCCGCCAGCCGTGAAATGGGCACCAGCTTCTTCTTCCACAGTTCCTCCATGCCGTCGAGCTCGACCTTGATCAGGGCGATCTCCTGCTGCTTGCTCTTCTGCTGGGCTTCGATGCCGGAGATTTCCTGGCGAAACTGGGCAATGCGCTCGCGCAACTGCGATACCTGGCCATCCCGCGCCTGCCGTCGGAGTGCAAACAGCTTGTTTTCGCCCTCAATCAGCTGGGCGATGCCGGGATCGGAGGCACGTGCTGTCAGTTCCTCGGGATAGGTAACCTCGCCAGCCCCGTCGCGCTCGGCGGTCAGGCGGGCCCGCCGCGCAATCAGCTCGTCCAGGCCGTTGTCGACGATGGCAAGATTGGCCTTGGCGACGGTATCGTCCAGCCGCACCAGCACCTCGCCGGCCGAAACCACGCTGCCATTGTGCACGTTCAGTGCGCCGACCACGCCGCCCTGCGGATGCTGGACTGCCTTGACGTTCGAATCGACCACCAGATGGCCGGCAGCCACGACAGCGCCCGACAGGCTGCTTGTCGCTGCCCACAGGCCGAGCCCGCCGACCAGCGCCAGCGCGGCAACGCCGCCCAGCCGCACGTTTCGTCTTATGGCATGGCGCAGCCGCTGCTGTTGCGGCGATGCGCCTTCGATCGGCTTGGCGCCCCTGTCGAGCAGCGCAAGCTCCTGTGTTTTCACCGACGCTGCAAGATCCCGCGCTGCCTTCAGCCGGTCTGCCGCGGAATGGGTCGTTACCAATGTCATTGTCAGCCCGCCGTTCCCACTGCATGGAGCGGCACCGGCACGGGTTGCAGTGCCTGCCTTGCGATGTCGCTCTTCAGGCCGAATGCCTGCTGCCTGCCGCCGCCGAGGACCAGCAGGTGGTCCAGGGCCGCGAGCGCGCTCGGCCGGTGCGCGACCACGATGACGATACCGCCGCGCGCCTTGATGCGCTCGATGGCCTGCGTCAGGGCCTGGTCGCCGGCTGCATCGAGATTGGAATTGGGCTCGTCGAGCACGACGAGGAACGGATCGCGATAGAGCGCGCGTGCCAGGGCCACGCGCTGGCGCTGGCCGGCGGAGAGTGCAGCCCCGCTTTCGCCGATCTCGGTCTGGTAGCCCTCGGGCAGACGCAGGATCATGTCATGCACGCCGGCTGCCTTCGCCGCCGCGATGATCGTCTCGGATGGCGCCTCGTCCTCGAAACGCGAAATATTCTGGCCCACGGTTCCGGCAAACAGCTCGACGTCCTGCGGCAGGTAGCCGATATGGCGTCCAAGCGATTGTGCCGGCCATTGCTCCAGTGCAGCGCCGTCCAGCCTGATCTTGCCGCGCATCAGCGGCCACACCCCGACCAGCGCACGCGCCAGCGAGGATTTTCCCGAGCCGCTGGGGCCGATGACGCCCATGCCGGATCCTGCCTGGAGCGTGAATTCTGCATCCTGCACCACCAGCCGCCGGTCGCCCGGCGCGACGACGCTGACGCCTTCTACGGCCAGTTCGGCGGTCGGTGCCGGAAGGTACATGCCGCCTTCGCTGGCCGGCATGGCCGCGAACAGGTCGTCGAGGCGGCGCCAGCTCTGGCGCGCGTTGAGGAAGCTTTTCCAGTGCGCGATGGCGAGTTCGATCGGTGCCAGTGCACGCGAAGTCAGGATCGAGCTGGCGATGATGATGCCCGGCGTCGCCTGCTGGTAGATGACGAGGTAGGCGCCCAGCGCCAGCACCATCGACTGCAGCATCATGCGCAGGATGCGCGACACCGAGCCGAAGCCGCTGGTCAGGTCGCTGGCGCGCTCCTGCGCCTCGCGAAAATCGCCGTTTGCCTTGCTCCAGCGCGTTGCCAGCCGGTCGCTCATGCCCATCGCGACGAGAACCTCGGCATTGCGGGCGCCTGCTTGGGCGATGGCGCTTCGCCGGGTGCTGAAGCCGGACATCGCCTTGGTCGGCCCGCGTACCAGGCGGTCGGTCAGCACCGTCAGGGCCACGAGCAGCAGCGCACCGATCATTGCCGCGACGCCGATCCACGGATGAAAGAGAAAACAGATGCCGACATAAAGCGGCATCCACGGCAGGTCGAACAAAGCGGCGGGGCCAGCGCCGGAGAGAAAGCCGCTGACCTGGTCGAGGTCGCGCATGGCCTGCAGCCCTTCGCCACGGTCGCGCGTGCGCAGCGGCAGCCGCACTATGCAATTGAACACGCGGCCGCTGATGATTTCGTCGATTCCGGCGCCGATCCGCGTCAGCACGCGGGCGCGCACCGCTTCGAGCACGCCCTGGAAGGCGTAGAGCACGGCCACGAGGATGATCAGCGCCACCAGCGTCGGCACGCTGCGGCTCGGCAGCACGCGGTCGTAGACCTGCAGCATGAACAGCGAGCCGGAGAGCATCAGGATGTTGATCAGGCCGCTGAAGCCGGCAACGGCGACGAACGTGCCGCGGAAGGAGCCGAGCGCATCGCGCAGCTCGGAGCGGCGGTTCGGGTCATTCGCAAGCGGGTGGGTCAGGACTTATCCCCCATGGCAGCCGCTCGGCTGCAATGCGGCGGGCCTCGCCGAAACGAGGCCCGCCTCTTAGGTCGCAAGAAAGGTCAGGCGGCGACGTCGGCGTTCTGGTGGCCCGAATGTGCGGCCATCTGCGCCAGGATCTTGGCGACTGCCGCCTGGGCGGCATCGCCCGCATCGGCCACACCGTGGCCGTCCGAAGGCAGGTGCGCCTGCAGCGCCGCGATCGCATGATCGACAGCCTGTTGGACATGGCCGCCGTCGGCAGTATCGTTGACCTGGTCGGCATTGACGTGCGCGGCCACCTTCGAGCTGAAGTTGAAGTGGTCGCCGTCGAGCGCCACAGTCTTCTTGGCCGAAGCGTCGGCGGAGCCGGCAACCTCGCGTTCGCCACGCGTACCCTGGTCCTGGCCGAAATGGTCCATCTTCTTGAAGAAGTCGGCGAGCCAGGTGCTGGCGGGGCTGCCGCCGGCACTGTTGCCGCCGGCGTTGCCCGTATCGGTGGTGTCGGCAACGTCGACCGGCTTTGTCGGCGCGGTCGGTGCAGCCGTGCCTGCGTCGTCTGCGGTCTCGGTGGCAGCCAGCGTGCCCGACTTCATCACCGGGTCGATCAGGTCCTTCTTGACGTTCTTGGTGCCGATCGTCGCCGTCTGCGTCGACGTCGCGATGTTGGCGCCCGAGAAGGTCACCGTGTAGGTGCCGGGCTTCAGCACCAGGTCATAGCCGCCGGCGGCCGATGTCGTGGTCTTGAAGGTCTGGCCGGCGGCGTTCTTGGCCGTCACGGTGATCGCACCCAATCCTTCGCCCGGATCGTAGAAACGGTCGCCGTCCTTGTCGTCGAAGGCAACGCCGGTCAGGAACAAGTCCGAGCCGGTCTTGGCGAAATCTTCCGTCACGAAGGCGCTCGAACGGCCCTTGTAGTCGCCGACCTCGAAGCCAAGGCCGACCTCACGGAAATTCGGGTTGAGGATGTTCGCCCGGTGTCCGGAGGAATTCATCAGGTTGGTGTGGAGCAGCTTCACTTCGTCGGTATAGCCGGTCGGTGCGCGGGTGGTCGCCCAGGCGATGTTCTCGCCGGTCGCCCACGAGCCGCTGAGCGTGTAGCCGGCCGCCTTCATGCGCGTCGTCGGCGAGGTGCCGCCGGAACCGGTGTGCGAAAATACGTCCGCCGAAAGCATCCATCTGTCGTGATTTTCAGCGGCTTCGCTTAGGTCGTTGTCGAATGCCAGAGGCTGGGCGCCTGTCTTGGCGCGCTCCGCGTTGATGAGCTCGAGCAAGTACTGCTCGTTGGCGCTGTGCTGAGGCATAGGGTCTCCCCGGTTGGTTCTAGATTGCTGTTGGACCCCCAAAATGTCCCGTTCCGCCCGAAAACCGGCCTAGGCAGGAACTGTGTTGATGATGCGGCGCTCGAATGAATAAATTAGGATATGCGCATATATCTTCGCGCAGCCGTATGCTGCGGCTGGCGCTGCGTCTATCGACGGTTGAAATCGTCTTTTTGCGCTCAGGCGCCGCGGGCGGTCGCGATTGCCTTCGGAAGCTCTTCGGCGAAGATATCGAGTTCGTGCTCGAGGCCGACGCTGACCCGGATGCAGCGGTCGAGCACCGGCGCCATCGGCTTGCGGATGAAGACGTCGCGCGCCAGCAGGTTGCGCATCACCTCGAGTGCAAAGGCGGCATCCCGGCCGCAGTCGATGGTCACGAAATTCGTCGCCGAGGGCAGGGGCTTCAGCCCGTTGTCGCTGGCGATCGCCGAGATGCGCTCGCGTCCGGCGGCCACCTTGGCGACCACCTCGGCCAGATAGGCCTGGTCGGCAAGCGCTTCCTCGCCGGCGATCTGCGCCATCCGGCTGACGCCGTAGTGGTTGCGCACCTTCTCGAAGCTGGCGATCACCTCGGCGTCGCCGAAGGCATAGCCGCAGCGTATGCCGGCAAGGCCATAGGCCTTGGAGAAGGTCCGCATGCGCACGACATTGGGGCGCGAGATGTCGACCGGCGGCAGCGCCGAGGCGGGCGCGGTCTCGCCATATGCCTCGTCCAGGATCAGCGTCGTGGTCTCAGGCAGCGCCTCGATGAAGCGCAGGATGTCGCCCGCTTCCCACCAGCTGCCCATCGGATTGTCGGGATTGGACAGATAGACGACCGGTGCGTTCTCGCGCCTAACCGCAGCGAGCAGCCCTTCGAGGTCTTCCTTGTCGTCGCGGAATGGCACCGGCACCAGGCGTCCGCCGACGCTGGCGACATGGAAATTGAAGGTCGGATAGGCGCCGAGCGAGGTGACGACGGGCGTACCTTCCGTCGCGTACATGCGAACCACCAGGTTCAGCAGGCCGTCGATGCCTTCGCCGACGACCACGTTCTCGACGGCGACGCCGAGATGGCGCGCCAGCGCGACCTTGAGGTCATGGTTGTCAGGGTCGCAATATTTCCACATCTCGGCCGCAGCCTTCGCCATGCGCGCGACGACGCGCGGGGAGGGGCCGAACCCGCTCTCGTTCGCGCCGATCCGGGCGCGGAACGGCTTGCCGCGGTCGCGCTCCTGCGCTTCCGGCCCGACGAAGGGCACGGTCGAGGGAAGAGCACGGATGACGGGCGTGAGCGGCGGGCGCATGGACATGAGGCAACTCTTGATGAAACGAACGGAACGCCGGCGCCTGCGCCGACGAAGTCACCTGCCTATACGACACAAAAGCCGCGACGTGCAGCGCTTTGTTGCTGCGGTGGATCGGTGTGCCCGATAACCGACGACACCAGGATATGACGGCCACGCCCCTGGAGGCGTGGGCCGAAGACGATATTGATGACGGGCCGTTTCGGCCCGCCGCAGGTCCCGGCGGGTCCACCAGCCTCAGTGCCGTTCCAGCACCACCACGCAGCGGTCGAGATCGTTCGTCGCCAGGTGGGCATAGCGCATGGTCATCGACAAGGTCTGATGGCCGAGCCACATCTGCACGCGACGGATATCGATGCCGCCCTGCACCAGGCGCGAGGCGCAGGTGTGGCGCAATATGTGCGGCACCACCTGGTCGTCGGCACCCAGGCCCACTTCCGCCTTGGCCTCGTTCCAGATCGCCCGGTACTGCGGCTGCGTCAGCATCGCGAACGGGCCCTTCGGCCGGGGTCCGCGATCGGCCGGCCATTTGGTCGTTTCTCGGGCGCGTGCGGTCAGCGGGATGGTGCGGCTGCGTCCGGATTTGGTGATCCAGAAGCTGACGCGGGTGTCCTGGATGTCGTTCCAGATGAGGCCGATCGCCTCGCCGAGGCGGCAGCCCGAATCGACCAGGAACACGGAAAGCCGATAGGCGTCCTCGCTCTTGGCCTTGATGGCAGCAAAAAGCCTGTCCTCTTCCTCGAGCTCGAGAAAGCGGATTCGTCCCGCCCGTTCCTTCTGGCGGCGGAACTCCGGCAGGCTGTGGATGTCACCCATTTTATAGGCCTTGCGCAGTAGTTTGCTCAAAGCGGCCATCTTTCTATTGATGGTCGCGTTGCTGTTACCGCGTTGGCGCAGGGAGCCTATCAGGCCGTCGAGCGTTTCCTGGGAGAATGCACTGAAGCGTTCGCCTAGAAGAACCTCGTCGATCTCGCCGATAAAGGAGCTGACATTGTACTTGTGCTTTCCGTCATCCCATAAAATATCTTTGTACTGAGAAAAAAGTTCTAAAACCCTGAATGACTTTACTTCTTTGATAGTGCTGAAATTGTATGTGACTTTGCAATTAGTCATCAGGGCGGCTGAATGATGGCCGCTCATAATATCGTTCCGTGAAGTTGACTTCTTCATAATGAGTGTCGGCAACCGTCCCGTGACTGGAGGCAATGGGTACTCCAGTGAGTGGCGGCCTACAAGATGACGGCGGCTGACGACAAGCCTGTGGGAACATCACGATTTCGTTCCCCCTGTCGTGAACCGTGCCTTACAGCGTCGATCTCCTCCTCCGCTTTGACAGGTTCCCAGCACTTTCCGCTGGTAGAAAAACGGCCCGGGATTCTTGCGAAGCCCGGGCCGCCTTATTGCTTACGACGTCAGTCGATTAGAACGAGGCGTCGAGACGGAGGAAGCCGTTGAACGAGCCGTCGCCGTTGACATCGTTGAAGCGACCGGTGTCGCCATCGCCGTAGTTGAGAGCGAGCTTGGCGTTCAGGTTCTCGACGATCGTGTAGTCGATGACTGCGCCGATCTGCCAGTCGTCGAGGTCCGAATCGATGGTCGTGTTGTTGATGAAGTCACCAACGTGAGCGTCAGCGAAGTACTGGCCGCCGAAGCCGACGCGCAGCTTCTCGTTGACCTGGTACTTCAGGTAGCCGCCGAGCGAGTAGTCGTAGCCAGAGTAGAAGTCGTTCAGGCCGAACCAGGTGGCGCCCGACTCGTAGGCTGCGAGCAGCTCGACGGTCAGAGCCTCGGTCGCCTTGATGCGAGCGATACCCTTGAGGGCGAACTCTTCGAAGCGGTCGTCATAGCCGGCGAACAGGTCGACCGAGCCCCAGCCCTGCGACACCGAAACCTTGCCGGTGATGAGCGGGATGTAGTCGAAATCGCGGTCTTCTTCTTCCAGGCCGAGCGACACTGCGATGCCGTTGCCGGCGTCGAAGGTGTAGCGGATCTGGTTGATGAAGTCGCCGCCGCCGGAGTCGAACTCGCCGCCGAGGTCGCCGTCGAACAGGGTGTCGTTACGACCGACCATCAGGCCGCCGAGTTCGAAGAAGGCATAACGGATCTTCGAGGTCGAGTCGTCGCCGTCATAGCCGATCGGATCGCCAGCGAGGTTGCGGAGCGTCTCGCCGCCATCGTTGGCAAATTCGAGTTCGATGAAGCGACGGAACGTGCCGTATTCGGTTTCCGAACGGGCGTCGAGGTTGACGCGGGCCTTGGTGGTCTTCTTCCAGCCGTCGTCGTTGTCGTCGAAGCCGATCTCGTAACGAACGAGGCCGCCGACCTTGAGGCAGGTCTCGGTGCCGGGGATGTAGTAGAAGCCCGCGCCGTAGACGTCGCAGATGCGGACGTATTCCATGGGTTCCGGCTCAGCGACGACGACCGCAGCGGAGCCGAGAAGAAGGCTCTTAATGTTCATTTTCTGACCTCCAGTCAAAAGTTTCAAAAGAGGGTCTGGGTATTTTTTGCTGAAGGACAGCGTTCCCTGCCCCATCCCCGTTTGAAAAAGATGCGCACCGCGCTCCCTCTTCGACCCCGACATTACCCATGAGCCGCCGCGGTTCAACAACCAACGCAACCGGCAAGGGCGTCCCGGCGCTCTATCGCATGGCGATGTTGCACAAATGACACGATTTGATACCCTCCATAAAGAACTCATTAAGAAATGGCGCCGTTTCGACACCGCATTTCTGGGCATCCAGGCAATGCGGGACAGTGCCAAGCTTCGAATCGTAGGCCTTTTCCAAGGCATTCGGCGACAGCAGCTGCGCGGCCGATTCGTAATTCGCCAGGCAGACAGCGCTTTTTCCCGTCGATTGACGCAAAGCCTTATTGATTGTGCCGCACCTTTTCTTTATCCAGCGCGCAACGGAGAGGTGGCCGAGTGGTCGAAGGCGCTCCCCTGCTAAGGGAGTAGAGGTCAAAAGCTTCTCGTGGGTTCGAATCCCATCCTCTCCGCCAGCTTCAAGCCGCCAAATCTCAAGAATCCCAGAAACAATCGCTATTTCAATCGCTTGCGTCGAAACGGCCAGCGATTGCGGCGCTATCGTGCTCGCTTGTTCGTCCGTTTTTCGGCTTGCGATCGCGATTCTGACTGGAGGTCAGAAAATGAACATTAAGAGCCTTCTTCTCGGCTCCGCTGCGGCTCTGCTCGCAGTCTCCGGCGCTCGTGCGGCCGACGCTGTCGTCTGGAATACGTCCGCATCTGCGACGTCTACGGCGCGGGCTTCTACTACATCCCCGGCACCGAGACCTGCCTCAAGATCGGCGGCCTCGTTCGCTACGAGATCGGCTTCGCTGAAGACGACGACGGTTGGAAGAAGACCACCAAGGCCCGCGTCAACCTCGACGCCCGTTCGGAAACCGAATACGGCACGTTCCGCCGCTTCATCGAAGTTGAGTTTGCCAACGACGGTGGCTCGTTCGGCGTGCCAAGCACCGTTGCCCCAATCGGCTACCGCACGTACTCGGATGACTCGAGCGTGGGTCTCCGCTACGCCTTCTTCGAACTCGGCGGCCTGATGGTTGGTCGTAACGACACCCTGTGGGATGGTGCCCTCGCCGGCGAGTTCGACAAGGGCGGCGGCGACTTCATCAACCAGATCCGCTACACCTTCGACGCCGGCAACGGCATCGCGGTGTCGCTCAGCCTGGAAGAAGAAGACCGCAACTTCGACTACATGCCGCTCGTCGTTGGCAAGGTTTCGGTGTCGCAGGGCTGGGGCTCGGTCGACCTGTTCGCTGCCTATGACGACCGCTTCGAAGAGTTCGCCCTCAAGGGCGTGGCGAACGTCAAGGCGACTGATGCGCTGACCATTCAGGCCATTGCAACCTATGAATCCGGTGCAACCTGGTTTGGTGTGCTCGATCACTACTCCGGCTACGAGTGGTCGCTCGGTGGCTACCTGAAGTATGCCGTCAACGACAAGCTGTCGATCGGCGCTGGTGGTCAGTACTTCTCGGAACGCCACTTCGGTAATTTCGTGACCGGCCAGACGATGTCGAGCAACGCCGATGATTGGGCAATTGGCGCGGTCATCGACTACAAGGTCGTCGAAAATCTGAGTGCCAAGCTCGCGCTCAACTACAACGACGGCGACAGCTATGTTGCTACCGACGGCGTGTTCTCGGGCTTCCTGCGTCTCGACGCTTCGTTCTAATCAGCTTATCTGCTGATCTGAGGAAAACCCGGCGGGCAACCGCCGGGTTTTTTCGTTGTGAAATGTGCCGTGGACCCGGCCGCCTGCACCCGGCGGTGTGCTCAGCCGGCATGTGGCGATAGCAGGTATAGATGGGCTAAGCTGAGCTTTTGCTCAGGAACCCGGCGATCCTGTCAGGTAGATCTCCGCTCTCCAGCAATGGCGCGTGACCCTGGTCGCCAACCGTCATCGCTTCGAATTGCGGATGTCGCCGCCCCATCTCGTCCAGCGTTGCTGATGACAGCAGTCGTGAATTCTCGCCCCGGATCGCGAGCATTGGGACCGATGCCAGCGCCTCGAACTGCGGCCATAGATCCGGCAGCGGTTGGGTCAGATCCATGGCCGTAACCGTATTGATCAAGGCCGGGTCGTAGTCGGCGACCGGCCTGCCGTCTTCGTCGCGATAGATGGCGCGGACGAATCGCTGCCAGTCGGCCTCGGCCAGCGCCGGAAACGCCGCGCCGTGGATGGATTTTTGCAGTTCGATCGCACCGGCGAAATCGGCCGGGCGAGGGGCGTTTTCCAGGTACGAACGGATGTGCGCAAGTCCAGCCGCTTCGATCACCGGGCCGATGTCGTTCAGCACCGCCGCCTTGATCAGGGCAGGGCGCATCGCGCCGAGCACATGGATGGTCAGGCCGCCGCGCGACGTGCCGATGAAGGCAGCTTCATCGATGCCCAGTGCGTCGAGACCGGCGATGACGTCCGCCGTCTCGACCCCGACATTGTAGTTCTGCCAGTTCGGATCGTAGGCCGACAGTCCGCGGCCACGATAGTCGAAGCATATGATTCGACAGGGATTTTCCGGATCGTTGGCAAGGCGAAGCGCCAGCTCGTGAAAATCGCGTGCGTTGCGCGTCAGTCCCGGCAGGCAGACGACCGGCAAGCCGCCTCGAGTGCTATCGCCATATATCCGTGCATGAAGCTTCAGGCCGTCTTGCGACGCGTAGAAGAAATCTGAAAAGCCGTTCCCGTTGACCATCGCGCCGCTTCTCCCGCACCCAGAGCGCCGCCGCGCTTGCCCGAACTAGCTAGCGAAGCCCCGGGGCGAGGTCAAATCGGCATGGAGGCAGGCACAACTGCGCCTCAACGGCCGTTCATCAGGTCGCCATTGATGTCGTAGCTGCCCGACAGCCGCATCTTGTAGACCTGATAGTTCTCCATGACGCGCTGGACGTAGCTGCGGGTCTCCGAGAACGGGATGCGTTCGATCCAGTCGACGACCGTGTCGATGTCCTTGCCGCGGGGGTCGCCATAGCGCGCGATCCACTGGTCGGCGCGGCGCGGGCCGGCGTTGTAGCCGGCGAAGGTCAGCACGTAGGAGCCGTCGAAGCGGCCAAGCTGCTCGCCGAGGAAATTCGCGCCCAGGGTTGCGTTGTAGCCCGCGTCGGAGGTGAGGCGATCCTGCGAATAGGCCAGGCCGGCCTTCTTCGCCAGGTCCTTTGCCGTGCCCGGCATCAGCTGCAGCAGCCCGCGCGCTCCGGCTTTGGAAACCGCCGAGACCTTGAACTCGCTTTCCTGCCGCGCGATCGCATAGGCAAGAGCCTTGCCCGAGCCGGAGATGTTTGCCGAAGTCGGGATGACGCCGACCGGATGCGACAATGCTCCGACGTCGAGACCGCGCTGGGCGGCAATCTTGCCGACGCGCAGGGCGAGATAGTGGTTGTCCTGCCTCTCGGCCATGTTGGCGAGAAGCGCCAATTCGCCCGGGCTGTTCAACTGCGCGGCGAGATCGCGATAGAGCATCTCGGCATAGGCGGGGTAGCCTGCGCCTTCGAGCCGCGTGATCGCGCTGATGGCCTCGCGCTGGGCGAAGGTCTGGCGGTCGGCGGCGGTTGGTGCGGGATAGGCGACGTTGAGCGCCTTGCGGCCGATCCTTTCGGCGGCGAGCTGGCCGTAGAAGGTGGTGCCGTAGGTGGCGGCCCGCGCGAAATAGTCCTTCGCGTTGCCCGGGCCGCCGGCCTCGGCCGCCCGGCCGAGCCAGTAATAGGCGCGCGACAGCGAGATCGGGCTTCCGGCAATCTTGGCGATGCGTTCGAAATGGACCGACGCAGTCTTGGCATCGTTCAGGCCGCGCAGCGCATACCAGCCGGCATGGAACTCGGCTTCGACGGCATTGGTCGGGCTTTCGGCCGAATGCGCCGCAGCGATCCGGTAGGCGGTCTTGATGTCGCCGGCATCGAGCAATTCGCGCGACAGCACGCGCCGTTCGATCCACCAGGCGTCGGGATCGACCAGGCTGGCCCTGTCCTTCGGCGCCTTGAGCATGGCGGCGGCTGCGTCGGTGAACTTGTCCTGCTTGCGCAGGTAGCGCGACTTGGCGAAGAAATAGCCGGCCGAACGTTGGCTTGCCGGTACGGCTTCGAGCAGCGCCGCCGCCTTCTTGTCGCCCTTGATGACCGCCGACCAGGCGTCGGCCAGCGGCTTGGCGCCGGCCAGTTCGGCGACGCGGGCCGCCGAGTTGACCCGGTCCGCATAGAGCATTCTTTCCATGCGGATGCGGTGGTCGGCCGCCGGGATTAGTGCTGCGAATTCGGCGAGGACCGCGACTTCCTGCTTGGCCTCGAGCTTTTCGGTGCGCCAGAACGGGGCGATGGTTGCGCGCGCCGCCTTGGCGTCGCCGAGCTCCACCTGGGCGCGGGCGAGCAGCATCGCACCCTGGACGGTCTGCGGCTCGCTGCCGGCGAAGGCCCGCACGACGACGCGCGGGGCCGGCGCCTCGCGCGCCATGGCGCGTTCGCTGTTGCGGCGCAGCGTGGCGAGGCCCGGCCACGATGGCAGCGCCTGGGCGGCAGCCGCGATGTCGGCGCTGGGAACCTTGTCGCCGCCATTGATGGCGATCGCCCACATCAGGATGTGGCGGTCGAGCGCGGTCGCCGGCAGGCTGTCGCGCACCGCACGGGCCTGCGTGAAATCGCCGCTGGACAGGGCGTCGAGCCCGTTCTTGAGCTGATCGATCGTGCCGAAGGCCGCGCGCACCGCATCCGGCTTGCCGATCGACGCGAACGGCAGGGCCGATGTCGCCTGCGGGTCGATGCTGGAACTCCCGGCGGGCAGGGGCACCAGGGTCAAAAGAGCGCTCAAAAGCGCGAGATGATGCGGCCTGGCTGCCGGAATGATCTTGGTCATTCCCTATCCTTGCGGGGTGTGGTCGGGAGCGGATCGTTCGAGACTAGGTTTATCTGGTGAAGAGCCGGTTAATGAAAGGTTAGCGCGGTCGTTCGATTCGAACTCATATAAGTGGCGCTCACACTTGCCGCAAATTGGTGTCGAGACTATGGTGCGCGGCCCCGCTTTCGGCTAGAAAGCCGGCGACATCAAACAGACCGTGAAACCGTAGGGTTCCTGGAGTTGGACGATATGCTGAGAGGCTCATTCACCGCGCTCGTGACACCATTCGACACGAATGGCCGTCTCGACGAGAAAGCCTTTCGCGAGTTCGTCGAATGGCAGATCGCCGAAGGCACAAACGGCCTGGTGCCGGTCGGTACCACCGGCGAGTCGCCGACGCTGAGTCATGACGAGCATCGCCAGGTGGTGAAGATCTGCGTCGAGGTCGCCCGCGGCCGCGTGCCGGTCATTGCCGGTGCCGGCTCGAACAACACCGAAGAGGCCGTCGGCCTGGTGAAGTTCGCCGAAAGCGTTGGTGCCGACGCCGCACTGGTCGTCACGCCCTATTACAACAAGCCGACCCAGCGCGGGCTTTATGCGCATTTCGCCGCCTGTGCCGAGGCGACGAAGCTGCCGATCATCATCTACAACATCCCGCCGCGCTCGGTCATCGACATGACGCCCGAGACGATGGGACGGCTGGCGCACGACTTCAAGAACATCAAGGGCGTCAAGGACGCGACCGGCAAGGTCGAGCGCGTCTCCGAACAGCGCATCACCTGCGGCAAGGATTTCATCCAGATGTCGGGCGAGGATGCCTCGGCGCTCGGCTTCAACGCCCATGGCGGCGTCGGCGCGATTTCCGTGACCTCGAACGTCGCGCCGCGTCTTTGCGCCGAGTTCCAGCAGGCGAGCCTTGCCAACGACAAGGACAAGGCGCTCGAGTTGCAGGACCGCCTGATGCCGCTGCACAAGGCGATCTTCATCGAGCCCGGCGCATCGGGTGCGAAATATGCCCTGTCGCGCCTCGGCAAGATCCAGAACGTGCTGCGCTCGCCGCTGATGACCGTCGAGGCGTCCACCGCCGAGAAGATCGACACGGCGATGAAGCACGCCGGCCTCATCAACTGAACCCACAAGGGTTGCGGAATAGCTTCCCCGCAGCCATGTAGGGCTCTTTGGATCGTGCGTTCCCGAGGCTCCGCGCCTCAGAATGAGGCAAGCCGTTCCGCTTCGTCCACCAGTTCGCGATTCTCGCGCCTGGCTCGGGCTGTTGCGGCAACCTCCTCGCCCTGAAGTGCACCCCGGCTTGTCGAGGGGGAGCCCCGAAGGACGCACCAAACAGATTGCGATGCCATGAGCCAGGGCAAGAAGTCCGACCCCAACAACAAGATCGCCGCGGAAAACCGCAAGGCGCGCTTCAATTATGAGGTGCTCGACACGCTCGAGGCCGGCATGGTCCTGACCGGCACCGAGATCAAGTCGCTGCGCCTCGGCCAGGCCAACATCCAGGAGTCCTACGCCTCGTTCGAGGGCGGCGAACTCTGGCTGATCAACTCCTATGTGCCGGAGTATCTCCAGGCCAACCGCTTCAACCACGAGACGCGGCGCCGCCGCAAACTGCTCGTCAACAAGCGCGAGATGGCCAAGCTGGCCCAGAACATCGAGCGCGAAGGCATGACGCTCGTGCCGCTCAAGATCTACTTCAACGATCGCGGCATGGCCAAGATGCTGCTCGCCGTCGCGCGCGGCAAGAAGCTGCACGACAAGCGCGAGACCCAAAAGCAGCGCGACTGGAACCGCGAGAAGGGACGTCTGCTCAAGGAGCGCGGGTAGGTCGGGTATTGCCTTCTCCCACGTGGGAGAAGGCAGGCGCCTCGTCATCCCATCCTTCGACAGGCTCAGGATGAGGGCTGCGCTTGGGCTCAGGATGAGGGTTGCGCTGGGCGCGTGCCGCATCAGAGATTTGCGCTACCCCTCATCCTCTTGCCTGGACCTCCCCCCGTTCACGGGGAGAAGAAGCCAAGCTTGCTCACCGCCACGCTCGCTTTCGCGCCTGGCCATTGTCATCCTTCGACAAGCTCAGGATGAGGAAGTTCGGGAAGCGGGGCGCGAGGCCGTGCCTTCCGATACAGCAAGGCCCAGGCTTGGGGGCTCATCACCCAGCAGAAGATCCGACCTCCTGCCAGCCCGGCACCGGCGCTTCCCCCCGTTGCCCGGTGCGCACCGGAGTCCCGTGGAAGATCGCGAGGTGAATGATACGGGAGGTTGAGAGGGGGTGGAAAAAGGCGGGCGGCTATCCACGCGGCATGCTGACAGAGTTGCTGACAGGGTGCAGTGGGAAAATGTCGGTTCCGACCGTGAGAAGGTTGGCAGGGAAGCTAAAAAGTAAGGAAATATCAGTGACTTATCCGCCGGAAAACCGTGCTCGGACGTCGCAGGGCTGACTCTATTCCTGCAGGAATTTGGCTACGTCGCGGAAAACATTGACGAACATTTCTTCCGTCAGAACGCCCGTATTGGTGTTGTAGCGCGAGCAGTGATAGCTCGAGAAAACCGCGATGCCGCCGACGTCGGAGCGTGCGCCATGCTTGAACGGAACGGCGGCGACACGTGCGCCGAGCGCCCTAACGGTCGACTGGTGGCCGATCGAGCCGAGCGTCAGGATGGCCTTCAGGTTGCGGAATCGTGCGATCGTCGGCACCAGGAAGGTGCGGCAGGTGTTGATCTCGGCGCCCACCGGCTTGTTGTCGGGTGGCACGCAGCGCACTGCATTGGTGATCGCCGTGCCGATCAGTTCGAGGCTGTCGTCGGGCCGCGCCTCGAATTCGCCGCGGGCCATGCCGAAGCGCTTCAGCGTGGCGTAGAGCAGGTCGCCGGCATAGTCGCCGGTGAACGGCCGCCCGGTGCGGTTGGCGCCGCGTACGCCCGGCGCGAGACCGACGATGAGGAAGCGCACGCTGTCTTCGCCTTCGGGCGGAAGAAAGCTGCGGACGGGCGCGTTGTACCAGCCCGGCTCGCGCTGCCGCCAGCCGGCAATGAAATCATGCAGGCGCGGGCAGAGCGGGCAATCCCGGTCGGGATCGACGGGCAGGGCAGGCGACGACAGCATCAAATGTCGTCGGTCGCCGGATCAACGGGGTCGACCTTGCGGACCGGGCGCTCCGAAGGCTCGCGGCCGATGTCGCCCTTCAGCGTCATCAGGTCGATGAAGTGGTCGGCCTGGCGGCGCAGGTCGTCCGAGATCATCGGCGGCTGCGAAGCCATGGTCGAGATCACCGAGACCTTGCGGCCGCGGCGCTGCAGGGCCTCGACCAGCGTGCGGAAATCGCCGTCGCCGGAGAAGATGACATAGTGGTCGACGACATCGGCGAGTTCCAGGGCATCGACGGTCAGTTCGATGTCCATGTTGCCCTTGATCTTGCGTCGCCCGGTGGCGTCGGTGAATTCCTTCGCCGGCTTGGTGACGACCTTGAAGCCATTGTAGTCGAGCCAGTCGATCAGCGGGCGGATCGAGGAGTATTCCTGGTCCTCGACCAGGGCGGTGTAATAATAGGCCCGCAGCAGGTAGCCGCGCTTCTGGAAGCTGGAAAGCAGTTTGCGATAGTCGATGTCGAAGCCCAGCGCGCGGGAGGTCGCGTACAGGTTGGCTCCGTCGATAAAGAGTGCGATTTTCTCGCGCGGATCAAACATAGGAAAATTTCCTCGTTGAAATAGGCTGTCGCCAAATACGTCAATATCGAGCGCCCGGTTTCTCCCCAAATCAATGACTTGCCCCAATGCGGCAAATATCGCCCGTGGTGCATCATTCCAAGAGGGGCAGGGTTGTGAAGCGGTAAAATAATTGTGGGTGGGCCGGTGGCGCGACGCTGTCGCTTGGAAGGCAAAGCAGGCTTCACGCTTGAATTGCGCGGCCTTTCAGGTTAATGCACGCGCCAGCTTTCCGTCAAATCCATGCATGAAAGGGGCACTTCATGGCCCGCGTAACCGTTGAAGACTGCATTGACAAGGTCGACAACCGCTTTGAGCTGGTGCTGCTCGCCGGCCATCGCGCCCGCCAGATCTCGCAGGGCGCGCAGATCACGCTTCCCCGCGACAACGACAAGAACCCGGTCGTGGCGCTGCGCGAAATCGCCGACGAGACGCTTTCGCCCGACGATCTCAAGGAAGACCTGATCCACTCGCTGCAGAAGCACGTCGAGGTCGACGAGCCCGAGCCGGAGGCGCCCGAGCCTGCCGACCAGACCACGGCCTCCGCCGTCGACAGCGACGAGCCGGAAGAGAACATCAACTTCGACCGCATGTCGGAAGAAGACCTGCTCGCCGGCATCGAGAGCCTGGTGGCACCGGAAAAGAGCGACGACTACTGAGACCTGTCGAGAATTCTACCCTGCCGGCCACCTGAGACGGCGGGGCGAATTCTCAAAAAGGTCTCGTGTCGCGCCAAAACGCGCGCCAAACCGGCCAATCGGCACTTCCGCGCCGCCACATCAGTGTTTATCTATGACATGCGTCGCAAGCCCTTGCGGCGCATGATTCATTTCGAGTTACGGGAAGCCGCCCATGATGCGTCAGTATGAGCTTGTCGAGCGCGTCCAGCGCTACAAGCCTGACGTCAACGAGGCACTTCTCAACAAGGCCTATGTCTATGCCATGCAGAAGCATGGCCATCAGCGCCGCGCCTCGGGCGATCCCTATTTTTCGCACCCGCTCGAAGTGGCGGCGATCCTGACCGACATGCATCTCGACGAGGCGACGATCGCGGTCGCCCTGTTGCATGACACCATCGAGGACACCAGTGCGACGCGCGCCGAGATCGACGAGCTGTTCGGCCCCGACATCGGCAGGCTGGTCGAGGGCCTGACCAAGCTGAAGAAACTCGACCTCGTCTCCAAGAAGGCCGAGCAGGCGGAGAATCTGCGCAAGCTGCTGCTGGCGATCTCCGAGGACGTGCGCGTGCTGCTGGTCAAGCTCGCCGACCGGCTGCACAACATGCGCACGCTGCATCACGTGCCGGAAAGCAAGCGCCTGCGCATCGCCGAGGAGACGATGGACATCTATGCGCCGCTGGCCGGCCGCATGGGTATGCAGGGCATGCGCGAGGAGCTGGAAGAGCTGGCCTTCCGCTACATCAATCCGGAGGCGTACCGCACCGTCACCGAGCGGCTGGCCGACCTCTCCGAGCGTAACAAGGGCGTGCTCGCCGACATCGAAAAGGCGCTGTCGGCGCAGTTCGAGAAATACAGCATCAAGTCGACGGTGAAGAGCCGGCAGAAGAAGCCGTGGTCGGTGTTCCGCAAGATGGAGACCAAGGCGCTGTCCTTCGAGCAACTGTCCGACATCTTCGGTTTCCGCGTCGTCGTCGACGGCGTCGAGGACTGCTACCGCGCGCTCGGCGCGATCCACACCACGTGGTCGATGGTGCCGGGGCGGTTCAAGGACTACATCTCGACGCCGAAGCAGAACGACTACCGTTCGATCCACACGACCATCGTCGGTCCGTCGCGCCAGCGCATCGAGTTGCAGATCCGCACCCGCGAGATGAACAAGGTCGCCGAGTACGGCGTCGCGGCGCACTCGATCTACAAGGACAACGTGCCCAAGACCAACGGCGCCGAGCACCAGATCTCCAAGGAAACCAACGCCTATGGCTGGCTCCGGCGGACGATCGAGCAGCTCGCCGACGGCGACAATCCCGAGGATTTCCTCGAAAACACCAAGCTCGAACTGTTCCAGGACCAGGTCTTCTGCTTCACGCCCAAGGGCATGCTGATCGCGCTGCCCCGGGGCGCGACGCCGATCGACTTTGCCTATGCCGTGCACACCGATGTCGGCGACACCTGCGTCGGCGCCAAGGTCAACGGCCGGGTGATGCCGCTGATGACCGAGCTCAAGAACGGCGACGAGGTCGAGATCATCCGCTCCAAGGCGCAGGTGCCGCCGGCGGCGTGGGAATCGATCGTGGTCACCGGCAAGGCCCGCTCGGCGATCCGGCGGGCGACCAAGAACGCCATCCGCAAGCAATATTCCGGGCTCGGCACCCGCATCCTCGAACGCGCCTTCGAGCGCGCCGGCAAGAAGTTCACCAAGGACGGGCTGAAGCCGGTTCTGCACCGGCTGGCGCGCAAGGACATCGAGGACGTTCTGGCCTCGGTCGGCCGCGGCGAGCTGTCGTCCAACGACGTCGTCCGCGCCGTCTTCCCCGACTACAAGGAAGAGCGCGTCACCCAGTCGGCGAAGCCGCGCGAGGAAGGCTGGTCGAAGATCCGCAACGCCGCCGGCATGCTGTTCCAGATCCCGGGACGCTCGTCGACGCCGCCGCGCAAGGAAAGCAAGCGCTGGGGACCGGCGGTGCCGATCCGCGGCGTCAGCGGCGACCTGCCGGTGCGCTTTGCGCCGGAAGGCGCGGTGCCGGGCGACCGCATCGTCGGCATCATGCAGCCCGGCTCCGGCATCACCATCTATCCGATCCAGTCGCCGTCGCTGATGGCCTTCGACGACCAGCCCGAGCGCTGGATCGACGTGCGCTGGGATCTTGACGAGGACTCCAAGGAGCGCTTTCCGGCACGCCTGACGGTGACGGCGATCAACGCGCCGGGCTCGCTCGCCGACATCGCCCAGGTGGTGGCAGCCAACGACGCCAACATCCACACGCTGTCGATGGTGCGCACGGCGCCCGACTTCACCGAAATGCTGCTCGATCTCGAGGTCTGGGACCTCAAGCACTTGAACCGGCTGATCTCCCAGCTCAAGGAAAACACCAGCGTCAGCGACGCCCGCCGCGTCAATGGCTGACGGCGGGGCCGCGCGACAGGAAAGACGAAACCGATGCAGACAAGCGACGTCCTCGACATCTTCCGCTCGGCCGGTGCCGTTCTGGAAGGCCATTTCATCCTGACCTCGGGCCTGCGCAGCCCGACCTTCCTGCAGAAGGCGCGCGTCTTCATGCACGCCGACAAGACGGAGGTGCTGTGCAAGGCGCTGGCCGACAAGATCCGTGCCGATGTCGCCGGCGACATCGATTATGTCGTCGGACCGGCGATCGGCGGGCTGATCCCGGCCTATGAGACCTCACGCCACCTGAAGGTTCCGGCGATCTGGGTCGAGCGAGAGCAGGGCACCTTCCGCCTGCGCCGCTTTGAAATAGAGAAGGGCGCCCGCGTCGTCATCGTCGAGGACATCGTCACCACCGGCCTGTCGATCCGCGAGACCATTGCCTGCCTGGCCGAGCTCGGCGCCGAGGTCGTGGCCGCCGCCTGCATCATCGACCGCTCGGCGGGAAAGACCGATGTCGGCGTGCCGCTGATCGCGCTTGCCGAATACGAGGTTCCGGCCTATCCGGCCGATCAGCTGCCGCCGGAACTGGCGGCGATCCCGGCGGTAAAGCCAGGCAGCCGGAATATCTGAGGCGGATGTTGAGCGCGCTCGCCTACCTCTGGCCTGTCGTGGCCGCGATCTTACCCTCCCCTTTGTGGGGAGGGTCGATCCGCGAAGCGGAGCGGGGTGGGGGTTCGATTGGCTCCGCCCTGTCTACCCCCACCCCGGCGCTGCGCGCCGACCCTCCCCACAGGGGGGAGGGTGGCAGGGCAACACCATGATCCTCGGCATCGGCAGCGACCTCGTCGACATCAGGCGGATCGAAAAATCGATCGCCAGGCATGGCGAGCGTTTTGTCCAGCGCATCTTCACCGACGTCGAACAGGAGCGCGCCGAGAGCCGCCGCGGCCGGATCGCCTCCTATGCCAAGCGTTTCGCCGCCAAGGAGGCGTGCTCCAAGGCGCTCGGCTGCGGCATTGCCGAGGGCGTGTTCTGGCGCGACATGGGCGTGGTCAACCTGCCGGGCGGGCGGCCGACGATGCAACTGACCGGCGGCGCGGCGAAGCGGCTGGCAGCGATGCTGCCGGACGGCCATCGCGCCGTGGTCCACCTGACCATCACCGACGATTTTCCCCTCGCGCAAGCCTTTGTGATCATCGAGGCGCTGTCGGTCGAATAACGGCCACTATCTTAAGGTTTTGGCGGCGGCTGGGACATTGCCCCGGCGACGGCGAGCCCTTATACCCATCGCGACCTACAATCGAGGACGACATGAGCGTGGCTGAAAAACAGAAGAAGTCCGGCGGGCTGGGCGAGACCGTAAGCGTCATTGTCCAGGCGCTGCTGCTCGCCCTGGTGATCCGGACGTTGCTGTTCCAGCCGTTCTCGATCCCATCGGGTTCGATGCGGCCGACGCTGCTCGAGGGCGATTATCTGTTCGTCACCAAGTGGGCCTACGGTTACTCGCGCTATTCGCTGCCGCTGTCGCCCAACCTGTTTGACGGCCGCATCTTCGGCTCGGATCCCGAGCGCGGCGACGTCGTCGTCTTCAAGTTCCCGCCCAACCCTTCGCTCGACTACATCAAGCGCGTCGTCGGCCTGCCGGGCGACCGCATCCAGATGAAGGAAGGCCAGCTCTACATCAACGGTACCGCCGTTGCGCGCGAGAAGGTCGGCCAGATCGACAATCCCGACATCACCGAGGTCAACCGCCCGGTCGACGTCTATCGCGAGACGCTGCCGAACGGCGTTTCCTACGACACGCTCGACCTGACGCCGAACGCGATCGGCGACGACACCCGCGAGTTCGTCGTGCCCGAAGGTCATTTCTTCATGATGGGCGACAACCGCGACAACTCGACCGACAGCCGCTTCAATGTCGGCTTCGTGCCGGGTGAAAACCTCGTCGGCCGCGCCAACATCATCTTCTTCTCGATCGCCAACGGAGCAAGCCCGCTGGAAATCTGGAAGTGGCCGACCGAGATGCGCGCCTCGCGCCTGTTCAACTTCGTCCGATAGGCATGGCTGGCAAGCGGCTCACCGCAACGGAACTCGCCGACGCGCTGCAACTCCGCACCGGCCACATCTTCCGCGACCACCAGCGCCTGCAACGGGCGCTGACGCATGGCAGTGCGCGCAGCGCCCATGCCGGCGTCGACTATGAGCGTTTCGAGTTCCTGGGTGACCGGGTGCTCGGGCTGGCTGTTGCCGACATGCTGCTGGCCGACTTCCCGAACGCGCCCGAAGGCGAGCTTTCGGTCAGGCTCAACGCGCTGGTCAATGCCGAGGCCCTGGCCCAGATCGCCGACGAGATCGGCCTCGCCGAGCTGATCCGCGCCGGCAGCGAGGTGCGCAACCTCGCCGAGCGCAAGCGCGTCAACCTGCGTGCGGATGCGCTGGAATCGCTGCTTGCCGTCGTCTATCTCGATGGTGGGATGGACGCCGCCAAGCGCTTCATCCACAAATTCTGGAAGCCGCGTGCCGAAGCCGCAGGCGCGGCCCGCCGCGACCCCAAGACCGAATTGCAGGAGTGGGCGCACCAGGCGTCGACTTCAGTGCCTGCCTACCAGATCGAAAGCCGCACCGGCCCGGATCACGACCCCGTCTTTTCGGTGAGCGTGCGGGTCGGCCAATTGTTGCCCGCCACAGGCACCGGCCGCTCCAAGCGCGAGGCCGAGCAGAACGCCGCCGCCGCCCTCTTGGTGCGCGAGGGCGTATGGAAGAACGAGGAGATCGCATCGTGACCGATGCCCCTGAGACCGCCACGCCCGCGACGGGTGCCACCCGCTCGGGCTTCGTCGCCCTTCTGGGCGCGCCCAATGCCGGCAAGTCGACGCTGGTCAACCGGCTCGTCGGCGCCAAGGTGTCGATCGTCACCCACAAGGTGCAGACCACGCGCGCCATCGTGCGCGGCATCGCCACCCACGACAACGCCCAGATCGTGTTCATCGACACGCCGGGAATCTTCAAGCCGAAGCGTCGCCTCGACACGGCGATGGTCACCACCGCCTGGGGCGGGGCCAGGGACGCAGACGTCATTCTGGTGCTGATCGACGCCGAGCGCGGCATCAAGGGCGACGCGGCAGCCATCCTCGAACGCCTCAAGGACGTGCGCCAGCCCAAGGTGCTGATCCTCAACAAGGTCGACCGGGTCGATCCCGAAAAGCTGCTGAAGCTGACGGCGACCGCCAACGAGGCTGTCGAGTTCGAGCGCACCTTCATGGTTTCGGCGCTGACCGGCTCCGGCTGCAAGGATTTGCTCGACTTCCTGGCCAAGCGCCTGCCAGAGGGTCCGTGGTATTATCCCGAGGACCAGATCTCCGACCTGCCGATGCGCCAGCTGGCGGCCGAGATCACCCGCGAGAAGCTCTATCTCAGGCTGCATCAGGAATTGCCGTATTCGTCTCACGTGGAGACCGAAAAGTGGGAAGAGCTGCCGAACGGCTCGGTCCGCATCGAACAGGTGATCTTTGTCGAGCGCGACAGCCAGAAGAAGATCGTGCTCGGCCACAAGGGCGAGACGATCCGCGCCATCGGCCAGGCGTCGCGCATGGAGATCGCCGGCATACTCGAGCAGAAGGTGCACCTGTTCCTGTTCGTCAAGGTGCGCGAGAACTGGGGCGACGATCCCGAGCGCTACCGCGAAATGGGACTGGATTTCCCGCACTAAGCTGCAACCAGTCTCCTGGTCGCCCAAAGTCTTCGGGCCTGTCAGCATGAGCCGAGGCCGCATGTCCGCGTCGGCGGCCATGCCTCACAGCACTTGAAGCCCGAGGTTGCGCAAGAGATCCGTCGCCTGGCTTTTCGAGATGGCGGCACCTTTCAGGAATGCCGCATCGTTGAGCTTGAGCGGCCCGAGGTCGCAGCCGCGCAGGTCGGCGCTTTCGAAGCGGCACAGACGCAGGGCAGCACCGCGCAGGCTGCAGCCATCGAAAACGGCTTCGCGGAAGTCGCAGTTCCTGAGGTCGGCGTCGCTGAAATCGAGGCTTTCAAGCGTCTTGCGGCGAAACGAAACGCCTGACAGGAACACGCTGACAAGCCGGCACTCCTGAAAGTCGATGCCGTTCATCGAGCAGTCGGCGAAGGTCGCGCCGGTCAGCTTGCAGCGACGGAAAGCGGTGGTGTTGAGCCGCGAGCGCGTCCAGTCGGTGTTCGACAGGTCACAGCCCTCGAATTGTGCGTCGACCGCATCGATGGACGTAAGCTTCGCCCGCGACATGCGGCAGTTGATCCATCGGCTGTCCGCCAGATTTGTCGCCGCGAAGTTGCATTCCGGCATGTTGCAGTCGACGAATTCGCAGCCGCTGAGATCGAGGCGCGCAAGCGAAGTGCCGAGCAGGTCGAGGCCGCTGAACGATTTCTGGCCTGCGGCGAGGCGGCCGGGGAGGGCTGTGTGGTCTTCCGGAGTGCTTGGCATGATCTCGTTGCGAGGCAAAGGGCCTCGTGTTCGATTGATTCTGACGACACCATTTGCTTAGCAGTTCGGGACGAGGAAAGCTGCTTGTCGCGGGAGCCCCGGCGTCGATGGCGACGTGGCCGGACGCATGATCTAGCCATCAATGGTTTGGCTGGAGATGCTGTCGGCTGGACGAAACCCGTATCGGAGAACATGGTTCGGGTAGGACTGGTCGGCGATCTGGAAACGCGTTTCCCCGACCTTCTCAAAGCCCTTTCTCAGGTAGAAGTCCGTGGCGCGGGTGTTTTCCGCATTGACCGTGAGCCAGACATCCGGCCGGCTGGCAGCAGCGCAATATCGCAGGGCTTCCGCGAGCAGTCTTGCGCCGGCGCCGGAGCCCTGGTGGCGGGGTTGGACGTAGAGCGTCGAGATTTCGAGGTCGGAGCATCCCGCTACAGGCGCCGGCGAACCCAACGAGACGTGGACGAATCCGTCGATGCCGACGGTGTTTTGCGAGACCAGGATGGTCTGGCCAGCCTGCGTCAGGATCCCTTCGAAGCGGGCGGCGGTGAAATGATCCAGGGCGTAGTCGGCGAAGAACGCACTGACGCCGTTGCGAATGTAGGTGTTCAGCCAGACTTCCAGGCCGAGCGCGGCGAGGCTGGAGGCATCCGTCAGTCTGGCCGGTCTGATCACGTTCGGTCCATTCTATCCAGTGTGGGTCAAGCTGCGGATAGGGGATGGCTCGCTGTTTGGGAAGGCACGACAACCTGCACGCGCAACGTTGGCGAAGGTTTCATCGGCCGTCCGAATTCGTCGGCTGGCTTTGGGATGGTTTCACACCGAGGAACTCGTCGCCCCTCGGAACCGGAAGCGGCATGCGTCGGGCTGCTGGCACAAGGGCTGGCACGGAGAAACGCATTCACCCCGGCGGCGCGGGCGGTTATACAGGCCCGACCGATTGCACTGGACCTTGCCATGACCGATACCGTTCTCAACCGTTTCCTGCGCTACGTCGTCATCGACACCCAAGCCGACGGAAGCTCGACCTCCCAGCCGTCGACCGAAAAGCAGAAGAACCTCGGCCGCCTGCTGGTCGAGGAACTGCAGGCGATCGGCCTTGGCGATGCGCATCTCGACGAGCATGGCTACGTCTACGCCACGATCCCGTCGAACAGCGACAAGCAGGTGCCGGTGATCTGCTTCTGCTCGCACATGGACACCGCCCCTGATTTCACCGGCACCAATGTCAAGCCGCAGGTGATCCGGAACTATGCCGGCGGCGACATCGTGCTGCCGGGCGATCCCTCCCGCGTCATCCGGGTGAGCGAGCATCTCGAACTGAACAACCAGATCGGCAACGACATCGTCACCACCGACGGCACGACCTTGCTGGGCGCCGACGACAAGGCCGGCGTCGCCGAGATCGTGGCGGCGGCCAAGGTTCTGGTCGACAATCCCGACATCAGGCACGGCACGGTCAAGATCCTGTTCACCACCGACGAGGAGATCGGCCGCGGCGTCGACAAGGTCGACTTCGCCAAGCTCGGCGCAGCCTTCGCCTACACCATGGATGGCGAGACGGCTGGCACCATAGAGGACGAGACGTTCTCCGCCGACGGCGTCGAGATATCGATCTCGGGCGTCGCCATGCATCCCGGTCTTGCCAAGGGTCGCATGGAGAACGCCATCAAGATCGCCGGTGCCATCATCGACCGGCTGCCAAGGGACATGGCGCCCGAGACGACCGAAGGCCGGCAGGGCTTCGTCCACCCGACCAGCGTCAGCGGCTCGATGGAAAAGGCGACGATCAGCCTGATCGTCCGCGATTTTCGCGACGAAGGGCTGGCCGAAAAGGAGGCCATGCTCGAACAGATCGTCAGCGACGTTGTCTCGGCCTATCCCGGCTCGACCTACAGCTTCACCGTCAAGGAGCAGTACCGCAACATGAAGGTGGTGCTCGACCGCCACCCCGAGATCGTCGAGAACGCCGTCGAGGCCATTCGCCGCGCCGGCATGGAACCGGTGCGCGGCAGCATCCGTGGCGGCACTGACGGTTCGCGCCTGTCGTTCATGGGCCTGCCATGCCCCAACATCTTCGCCGGCGGCCATGCCTTCCACTCGCCGCTCGAATGGGTCAGCCGCCAGGACATGGAAAAGGCGGTGAAGACCATCGTCGAACTGGCCAGGGTCTGGGAAGAGCGGGCCTAGGCGCCCGCAATTTCCCGGCCGAGGTCCGCGACGAACTCCCTCATCAGGTCCGTGCGCTGGCGGCCGATCTTGCGGCCGGCGGCGGTGAGCAGGCCTGACGACAGTTGGAACAGCTTGGTCTCGAAATGGTCGAGCGCGAAGCGCCTGTCGTCGAGCGGGCGGCGTTGCGAGAACGGGTCATTCGCGTCGTAGAGCGGCAATCCCAGCCGTCCGGCGACGTAGAACACCCGGGCAATGCCGAGCGCGCCCAGCGCGTCGAGCCGGTCGGCATCGCGCAGGATGGCCGCTTCGGGGCTGCGCGGCTCGATGTTGGCCGAGAAGCTGTGCGCCTCGATGGCATGGGCGACCGCCTCGCTACGCTCCGCACGCCAGCCGGCCTGGCGCAAGAGCCCGCGCGCCACATCGGCCGACAGGCGCGAGGCCATGGCGCGCTGCGGCGAGTTCTTCTCCACGGCAACGCAGTCGTGGAACAGCGTCGCCACCGCAAGCACCTCCATGTCCGCGCCCGGTTCCGTCGCCGCGATCCGGCAGACGAGGGCCCACACCCGCATCAGGTGCGAGCGGTCATGCGAGCCGTCGCCCTCGGCCATGGCGCCGTCCCAGCGCGCCAGCAGGCCGGCGAGCAGCGTCTCGTGCGGTGCAAACAAGCGGGCGAGGTCTTCGATTTCGGAAGCTGTCATCATGCTTCGGCCAGCACCTGCTCGACGATCGACACCAGTGCGCCGCGGGCCTCGCGATTGGTGGCGAAGTCGGCGACGGCGATGCCGGAGGCTGGCGAATAACAGGCCGCGACGAACGTCTTGGTGTTGCTGGCCGCCCGCAGGGGCGTTTTGACCGAAAGCGGCCGGCCGGCAGCTACAAGACCCCAGGGCTTATCGAGCGCCTTCGCGGTCGGTTGCTGGCTCAGCATTGTGGCAAGATCGTCGCGGTTCATTCTCGTTTCCCGTGATGCGGTCGGTGATTCCGGGCGCACTGTGGCGTGCCGATCTCGGTGACCGGTAGCGCCAGCCGGGGCAGGTGCTTGGCCAGGTTCACTCCAGCGCCGGCGCACTGCCGAGCGACAGCGCCAGCTTGCGCAGCAGCCGGGCGAGTTGGGCCTGTTCATCCCAGCTCAAGCTTTCCAGCATCAGCGTTTCCACCGCCATGTCGGCCTCGAAGGCCTCGCGGGCGCGGGAAATGCCTTCCTCCGTCAACTCCACCGGCAGGCTGCGGCCGTCGCCGTCGGAGGCCACCTGCCTGACCAGGCCAGCCTTGACCAGCTTGGCGATGCGGTTGGTGACGCCGCCCGACGAGATCATCATCGACTTGTAGAGCTCGGTCGGGCGCAGCCGGTAGGGCGGGCCCGAGCGCAGCAGCGTGAACAGCACGTCGGCCTCGCCGCTGTCGAGCCCATGGGAGGCGAAGATCGCCTCGATCTCGGGGCGGGCGGCGAGCGTGATCCAGCGGGCGCGACCCAGGATCGCCATGCCGCGGGTGTCGAGATGGGGCAGTTCCCGCGCCCACTGTGCCCGGCGCGCGTCGATGCCGTCCTGCAGGCCGTCGCTGGCCGGTTCCCCGATATTTTCGTCGAGATGTCTTGACACTAAGATAGTTCCGTCATTTATCTTAGTACTAAGATATCTCGAGGTCGACCATGACGCAACAGGAAGTTCTCCGCACCCCGGTGGCCTATGCCGCGCGCTCGCCTCTGCTGCTGCTAGCGCTGTGCGGCCTCGTCTTCGCCACCCGCATCATGATCTCCAAGGCGGCGCTGAATGCCGGCATGCAGCCGTTCCAGCTGGCGCTGGTCGCCAATGTCGGCGCCGGCATGATCCTGCTGCCGCTGCTGGCCGCGTCGGGGCAGGGCATCCCGCGCGAGCGGCGCCATCTCGTGCTCTACCTGGTGCTCGGCATCATCAGCTTCACCATCCCGACCGTGCTCGGCTACTATATCGTGGACCGCGTCGGGCCGGCCTACACCTCGACCGTCTATTCGCTGTCGCCGCTGCTGACGATGAGCTTCGCCGCCGGGCTCGGCATCGAGCGCATGTATCTCAGGCGCTTCGCCGGCATCCTGATCGGTCTTGCCGGCATGGCCGCGCTTGTGCAGCAGCAGATCGCCGAGATCGACTTCTCGCAGACCGTCTGGGTGCTGCTCGGCATCATCATTCCGGCCTGCGCCGCCGCCGGCAACATTATCCGCACGGCCTACTGGCCCAAGGGCTCGTCGGCGCTCGCCTTCTCCTGCGGCATCCTGCTGAGCTCCAGCCTGATGGTGGCGCTGGTGGCGCCGTTCTTCGAGGCGCCGTCGAGCTGGATCTTCCTCGACCGCGACATCCTGTTCTGGATCGGCTGCATGGTGGCGACGTCGGCCAGCTCCTACCTGCTCAACTTCCGCCTGCAGGAGATCGGCGGGCCGGTGTTCTTCAGCCAACTCGGCTATTGGGGCACGGGCTTCGGCGTGGTGCTGGCAGCCCTGCTGTTCAACGACGTGCTGACCATGCTGTCGGTCGTGGGGCTTACCGCGATCATCGCCGGCGGTGTGCTGGCCAACCGCAAGTGCGCCTGATCAATTCAATCGTCAACGAGGAGAACGACATGTCTTTCCAGGCCTATCTCGACACCATCAAGACCAAGACCGGCAAGGGGCCGGAGGAACTGGCAGCGCTCGCCGACGGCAAGGGATTTTCCGACGGCGGCAAGCTGAAGCCAGGCGTCAAGGCCGGGCAGATCATCGAATGGCTGCGCGACGAGTTCGCCCTCGGCCACGGCCATTCGATGGCGGTCTATGCGCTTTTGAGCGGCAAGAAGAAGCCCGGCGACAAGTAGCAACGGACTGGATCAGCCGGCTTTTGCCGGCTCGGCCAGCACGGCGGAAACGAAGCCGCGCAGGCCGGCGGCGACGAAGTCCTGGACCTTGCCCTGCGGGTCGAAACCCCACCACAACAGCGAGCCTTGCCATTGCGAGGCCATCAGCAGGCCGATGCCGCGGGGTGCTGTGGCAACATCAGTGAAGCGCTCGTCGAGGGCGGCTGACAGCGCCACTTTCCAGGTAGCACCGCGGGCCCGGAGTACGGGATCGCGCAGATCCTCGCGCAGCACCAAGAGACCTTCGGCATAGGTTTCGATGCCGCCATAATCCGACAGGCCGACAAGCAGCTCGATCGCCCCTTCGGGCGTCCTTGGCGTCGAGGCGGCCAGCGCTGCCGTCCTGGCGTCGAGCCCGTCCCAGGCATGCAGCAGCGTTGCCTGCTTCAGCCTGGCCTTGGACTTGAAGCGCTGCACCAGCGTCGCCGGCGACAGGCCGCAGGCACGGCCGAGGCTTTCGAAGGTCAGCGCATCGGGGCCGTTGTCATGCAGCAGCCGGGAAGCGGCGACGAGCACGTCATGGTCGGAAAGGGTCTTGGGGCGGGGCATATTGACCGTTAATTTATAAACGAATATTCATTTATATATCGCCCTAAAGGTGATTTCCAGCCTTCGACCGACACAATTTCGGGAGAGATCGATGACACTGCAAGGGAAAGTGGCGCTCGTCGCCGGCGGCAGCCGCGGCGCGGGCAGGGGCATTGCCATGGAACTGGGCGCGGCCGGCGCCACCGTCTACGTGACCGGGCGCACGACCCGCGACCGGCAATCCGAATACCAGCGGCCCGAGACGATCGAGGAAACCGCGGAGGCCATCGATGCGCTGGGCGGCAGAGGCATCGCGGTGCGCGTCGACCATCTGGTGTCGGACGAGGTGCGCGATCTCGTCGCCCGAATCCGCAAGGAACAGGGCCGGCTCGACATCCTGGTCAACGACATCTGGGGCGGCGAGAAGCTGTTCGAGTGGAACAAGCCGGTGTGGGACCACAATCTCGACAACGGCCTCCGTATGCTGAGGCTATCCATCGATACGCATCTGATCACCGCCCATCACGCGCTGCCGCTGATGATCGAGAAGTCGGGCGGGCTGCTGGTCGAGGTGACCGACGGCACGGCCGAATACAATGCCGTGAACTACCGCCTGTCGCCGTTTTACGACCTGTGCAAGGCGGCGGTGCTGCGCATGGCCTGGGCCCATGCCAAGGATCTCGCTCCGCATGGCGCGACCTCGGTAGCGATCACGCCGGGCTGGCTGCGCTCGGAAATGATGCTGGAGCATTTCGGCGTGACCGAAGCTAACTGGCGCGACGCGCTCGAAAATGTTCCGCATTTCGCCATCTCCGAAACGCCGCGCTTCGTCGGCAGGGCGGTGGCGGCTCTCGCCGCCGACCCCGACGTTGCGCGCTGGAACGGCCAGTCGCTGTCGAGCGGCGGACTGGCGCAGGTCTATGGCTTCACCGACCTCGACGGCTCCAGGCCCAATGCATGGCCCTATGTCGTCGAGGTGCAGGATGCGGGCAAGCCGGCGGATACGACGGGTTATCGCTGAGCACAGACATTTCCGATCGGAGCTTTGCTCCGAGCCAGTGCCTGGGCGCTCGGTCCGGTCGCGAAGCTTGATTCATGGTGATATCTGGCCTTGACCGTATCCCCTCCGGGGGGATAGCAATTGGACATGACGGAACATGCTCACCACCACGCCTCCCATCCCGACACGGTCAAGCGGTTGAAGCGGGCCGAGGGCCATCTGCGCGGCATCATCGCCATGATCGATGCGGGCCGCCCCTGCCTCGACATCGCCCAGCAGCTTCATGCCGTCGAGAAGGCGGTCGGACAGGCCAAGCGCACGCTGATCCAGGATCATCTCGACCATTGCCTCGAAGACGCGGTCGGAACCTTGCCGCGCCAGCAGCGCCAGTCGATCGACGAATTCAAGGAAATCACCAAGTACCTCTAGGCCGCGCCGCGGCCGTTCTGCGGCCACGTCGGATGCCGAAGGACTGACTGGCCCTCGGGCCGCCGAACACCGCCAGGGCGACGATGCTGCAGATCCTTTCCAACCGAACCTATCGCCACCTTTTCGCGGCGCAGCTGATCGCGCTGCTGGGCACCGGCCTTGCCACCGTTGCGCTCGGGCTCCTGGCCTACGAACTGGCGGGGCCCGATGCCGGCGTGGTGCTCGGCACGGCCCTGGCGATCAAGATGATCGCCTTCGTCGCCGTGGCACCCGTCGCGGCAGCCTTTGCCGAACGCCTGCCGCGTCGTTCGATGCTCGTCTGCCTCGATCTCGTGCGCGCGGCGGTGGTGCTGCTTCTGCCCTTCGTCACCGAGGTCTGGCAGGTCTATGTCCTGATCTTCGTGCTGCAGTCGGCCTCGGCCGGCTTCACCCCGGCATTCCAGGCGACGATCCCCGACGTTTTGCCCGACGAGAAGGACTATACCCGCGCGCTGTCGCTGACCCGGCTGGCCTATGATCTCGAGAGCCTTGTCAGCCCCATCCTGGCGGCCGCCTTGCTGACGGTGGTCAGCTTCCACGAACTGTTCGCCGGCACCGTCGTCGGCTTCCTGGCGTCGGCAGCACTGGTGGTCTCGGTGACGCTGCCGAGCGCGAAGCTGTCGGCGCCGCGCGGCATCTATGAGCGGACGACGCGCGGCGTGCGCATCTATCTCGCCACGCCCAGGCTGCAGGGCCTGCTCGCGGTCAGCATGGCGGTCGCAGCCTCCGGCGCCATGGTGATCGTCAACACCGTCGTCATCGTGCAGGGCGAGTACGGCCTGTCGCAGAAGGCGACGGCCTTGGCGCTCGCCGCCTACGGCGCAGGCTCGATGACGGCGGCGCTGATGCTGCCGAGAATCCTCGACCGGGTGCAGGACCGCTCGATCATGCTGGCGGGCATTTCCCTGCTGGCGCTCGGCCTCGTTTCCGGCACGCTGGTGCAGGGCTTTGCTTCGCTTTTGCCGCTGTGGTTCATACTCGGCCTCGGCTATTCGATGGCGCAGACACCGGCAGGCAGGCTGCTCCGCCGCTCTTCGCGCGCCGAGGACAGGCCGGCGCTGTTTGCCGCGCAGTTCGCGTTGTCGCATGCCTGCTGGCTGATCACCTATCCGCTGGCCGGCTGGCTTGGCGTGAAGGTCGGCCTGCCGGCGACCTTCGTCATCATGGCCGGCATCGCGGCCGCGGCGGTTGCCGTGGCCTTGCGCCTGTGGCCGTCGTCCGATCCCGATGTCGTCGACCACCATCACGACGGACTTGCCGACGACGACCCGCACTGGGCCGAAGGCGGGCACCGCCTCGGCCATCGCCACGCCCATGGCTTCGTCATCGACACGCTGCACCCGCAATGGCCGCGCCACGGCTGAGGCAGCCTGACGTCCGTGCCGCAGTGACGTTGCCGCGGAATCGTGTCATTCCGCTAGCATGAAGGGGATGCGGCTCATCTTGCGGGACAGGCTGTCGGCTGGCGCCATCGCCGGCATGGTCGCCTTCATGCTGCTGTTTCAGGCGCTGCTTTCAGGTGCCGCGACAGGCGCCATGGCCGCCTCCGCCGCCAATCCGCTCGGCGTTATCTGCACAATGGAGGGCATGGACCCGGCAGGCGGCGACACACAGCCCGCCCGCAGCCCCGCGGAGTGTCCCTGCGGCACGCTGTGCCAGCTGTCAGCGACCGCAACGCCCGGCCTGCCGGGCGAGCAACTGGCCTTCATCCTTGAGCGGCCCGAGGCGAGTGGCACAGTCGTCGCCGAAAAGCGGCAGCCGGCACCCCGGGGCCTGCGTGGCCTGATCGCCGAGGCGAGGGCGCCTCCGCACGTCTCCATCTGACGTCGAAACCTGCGGGCCCGTGCGGCTCGCGCTTCCACGCTTATGGAGACAACAATGTCCGAAACGACCCCCGGACGGGAGAACGCCGTCGCGCGCTCTGCGTCCAATCTGTATCGCGCCGTCTGGCGCTGGCACTTCTATGCCGGGCTGATGGTGCTGCCCTTCATGGTCACGCTCGCCGTGACAGGCGCGCTCTACCTGTTCAAGGACGAGATCGACGGTTTCGTCTATCCCGAGATCAAGCGCGTTGCCATCGAGCAGGGCAACGTTGCGCCGGAAGCCATGGTGGATGCGGCCTTGGCCACTTATCCCGGCACGGCGGTGAAGTACCTCGACCCGTCGACGCCGGAGAGCCCGGCCGAGATCACGGTTGCGACGGCCGACTTCGGCAAGCTGGCCGTCTATGTGAACCCCTACAGCGGCGCGGTGCTGGGCGCCTTGCCCGACCGCGGCACCATCATGTGGACCATCCGCACCCTGCACAGCCTGAAATATTTCGGCGACACAGCACGGCTGCTGATCGAGCTTGCCGGCGGCTGGTCGATCCTTTTGGTCGGCACCGGCATCTATCTGTGGTGGCCGCGCGGCAAGAAGGGCGGTGTCTTCACCGTGCGCGGCAAGCCCAGGAACCGCATGTTCTGGCGCGACCTGCACGCGGTGACCGGCCTGCTCGTCGGTTTTTTCATCGTCTTCCTGGCAGTCACCGGCATGCCCTGGTCGGGCGTCTGGGGCGAGAAGGTCAATGAATGGGCCAATGGCAGCAACTTCGGCTATCCCTCGGGCGTGCGCGTCGACGTGCCGATGTCGGGCGATCATCTCGACCATGTCTCCAAGACGTCGTGGTCGCTGGAGCAGGCCAGGCTGCCGGAATCCTCGGTCGCCGCCGGCACGCCGATCGGACTCAATAAGGCGGTCGAGACCTTCGACAGGCTCGGCCTGCATCGCGGCTATGCAGTCGCGATCCCGGCCAAGCCGGAGGGCGTCTACACCGGTTCGGTCTATCCCGACGACGCGGCCCGGCAGCGGGTGATCCATCTCGACCAGTACAGCGGCGAGCCGCTGATCGACATGGGTTTTGCCGACTACGGCCCGGGCGGCAAGTGGATGGAATGGGGCATCTCTGTGCATATGGGGCAGGAGTTCGGCCTGGTGAACCAAATGGTGCTGCTGGCCGCCTGCCTCGGCATCGTGCTGCTTGCCGTATCGGCGGGGGTGATGTGGTGGAAGCGGCGTCCGGCAGGGTCGCTCGGCGTGCCGCCTCTGCCCGAAGACACAAAGGTGTTCCGCGGGCTGATCGCCATCCTCGCCATCGGCGGCATCGTCTTTCCGCTCGTCGGCATCTCGCTGCTGGCGATGCTGGCGCTCGACTGGGCCGGCACGCGCGTGCTGCCTCCACGTTTCGCCTGACGCGATGCGGCCGCTGCCCGACGGCGGCGGCCGCCTTGGACCAAACGGCTTTGCTTGACCCGTGGCCCATCATGAGGCACTGACGCCGTCCCGAAAAAAAGCCCTCATCAACGGACTGGCAGGACAATGACCACCGGCAAGCATGGCGGCCATGCAGGCATCGCTTTCGCACTCATCGTGACCAGCACGGTGCTCGGCATCGCCGGCACAGATCTCGTGCTACCGGCCGTGCCGAGCCTGCCGGAGGTGCTGGGCGGCACCTATGCGCAGGCGCAGTTCGTGCTGGCGGCTTTCGTCACCGGCGCGGCGGTCGGGCTGCTGGCCTTCGGCACGCTGGGTGCGCATTTCGACCAGCGCCGCCTGCTGGTGGCCTCGCTCGTCGCCTATGGCCTGGTCTCGGCTGCGGCCGGCATGAGTACGTCGCTCGACATGCTGATCGGCCTGCGCTTTCTGCAGGGCGCGGCGGGTTCGGCGGCTGCGGTGTTCGCGCCTGGCATGATCCGGGCGCTGTTCGGCGACCACCGCGCGGTCAGCAAGCTCGGCCTGCTCGGCTCGATCGAGGCGCTGACCCCGGCGCTCGCCCCCGTGGCCGGCGTGTGGCTGCTGTCGCTCGCCGGCTGGACCGCGTCATTCTACGTCATCGCCGTGCTGGCGCTGGTGCTCGCCGCCGCCGTTGCCGGCCTTGGCAGGCATCTGCCGGCGCTGACGACGGGCAAGGGCGCGGGCGGCTACGCCCACCTGCTGCGCGACGCCACCTTCCTGCGCTATGCGGTGAGCCACGCCTTCACGCTGGGCGCGCTGCTGGTCATCGTCTTTGCAGCGCCGACGGTGTTCGTCGCGGCCCTCGGCGCCGGGCTCAAGGACTTCATCATCATGCAGGTGACGGGCATCGTCACCTTCATCATCGCTGCCAACTGGACCGGCCGGCTGGCCGGGCGTTTCGGTGCCGAACGCATGATCTGGTTCGGCACCGGGCTGGCCGCACTCGGCGGCGTGGCGATGCTGGGCTATGGGCTGCTGGGTGGCGCCAACACGCTGGTGATCACTGCGCTGTTCGTGCCGTTCAACTTCGGCCTTGGCTTCCGTGGCCCACCCGGTTTCCATCGCGCCGTGGTGGCCTCGCAGGGCGACGATGCCCGTGGCGCAGCCCTTGTGGTGGTCGCCATCCTCGGCACCACGGCGGCGGGCACCGCTGTCGTCGCGCCCTTCATCACGGGGGGGCTGCTGCCGCTTGCCATCGTTGCCGCCGCACTGGTGCTGGTTGCGTTGCTGCTGCTGGCGGCGATCCCGCCGCTGAAGGACAAATGAGGGCGCTCCGGCTCGTCCGGAGGCCTTAGCCAATGTTCTTGATTTCGCCGCCCAACCGGCTGATGGTCCGGCCATGGAATGGCGCGACGAAGGAATCATCCTCGGCACCCGCAAGCATGGCGAAACCTCGGCCGTGCTCGAGGTGATGACGCGTACGCATGGCCGCCATCTCGGGCTGGTGCGCGGCGGCCGCTCGCGCAAGCAGCAGCCGGTGCTGCAGGCCGGCAACCGTGTCGACCTGATCTGGCGGGCGCGGCTCGACGAGCATCTAGGCACCTTCCAGGCCGAGCCGATCGAGCTCAATGCTGCCAGGCTGATCGACAGCGCCGTCGCCGTCTACGCCTTGCAGACGCTGGCCGCGCATCTCAGGCTCCTGCCCGAACGCGACCCGCATGCCGGACTTTACGAGACGCTGGCGATCCTGATCGCGCATCTCAACGACGCCGAAGCCGTTGGCGAACTGGTGGTCCGCTTCGAACTGCTGGTGCTCGACGAACTCGGCTTCGGCCTCGACCTCTCCGAATGTGCCGCGACCGGCGCCGTCGAGGACTTGACCTATGTTTCGCCGAAGTCGGGCCGCGCCGTCTCGCGTGCCGCCGGCGAGCCATGGCGCGACAAGCTGTTCCCGCTGCCGCCTTTCCTGCGGCGCGGGGCGCGGCAAGGAGCCGACCTCGCAGCCATCGAGGATGCGTTCCGGCTGTCGAGCTTCTTCTTTGCCCGCCACGTCTACGAGCCGCGCGGCATCGAGGTGCCCGATGCCCGCAGCGGCCTGCTGATGGCGCTCAGGAAATTCTATGGCGCCCGCGCCATCTCCCATGGAGAAACCGCCGCATGAGCGACGTCGAACTGTTCCCTGGCCATGTCTCGCCGCTTGGCCTGGGCACCATCCCGCACGAGGACGTGCATCTTTTTTCCGGAAGGGAGCTGCTCCAGCGGGTTGTCGACGGCCTTTATCCGGCGCCGCCGATCGCCGGGGTGATGAATTTTACCGTCACCGAAGTGGATGAGGGGCGGGTGGTCTTCCGCGGCGTGCCCAATGGGCGCCATCTCAACCCGCTCGGTACCGTGCATGGCGGCTGGGCTGCGACCATTCTCGATTCGGCGCTCGGTTGTGCCGTGCACAGCACGCTCGCCAGGGGCGAGGCCTATACGACGGTCGAGTTCAAGGTGAACCTGACGCGCCCGATCACGCCCGATACCGGCGAGGTCGTATGCGAGGGCGGGGTGATCCACAAGGGACGCACGCTCGCCGTGTCCGAGGCGACGCTGAAGGACAGCAACGGCAAGCTGCTGGCCTTCGGTACCGAAACATGTTCGATCTTTCCCGTCGCCAATCTGGCGGCGCGGTGAGCCGGCCAATCTGAGGGGGAACGGCCATGCTTGAGAGCCTTCTGGGCGTGATCGCCATCGTCGCGCTGTTCATCATCATCTCGAAGCAGCAGTCGCGGCTCGGCCTGCTCGAGCGTGAACTCGGCGCGCTGCGCAGCCTGGTGCTGTCGGGCGCCGTGCCCGCCCCGGCCGCCAAGGCGGCAGAAGTCAAGGCAGCGACGGTGAGCGAGGCGGCCTTGCAAGAGGCGTTGGCCGCTGAAGTGGCCGAGCAGCCAGCCACTGCGGAACCTGTTGCGGCAGCCGAGGCGGCGCCAGTAGTCGTGACGGAAGTGGTGGCGCCCGTCGAAGAGTTGCCCGTGGCTGCGAATGCCGAGGCGGATGCGGCCGCGTCCGGGCCTTGGGCTGCTGCGGCAGCCGGGTCGGCACAAGCAGGAGCGCGCGAGGCGCCCGATATCGAGACCACGCTCGGCACCCGCTGGGCGGTGTGGGTCGGCGGCCTGGCGCTCGCATTCGGCGCGGTGTTCCTGATCAAAGTTTCCATCGAATCCGGTTTCTTCGGTCCTGGTGCGCGCCTGAGCATGGCGGCCCTGCTTGGGCTGGTGTTGGTCGGCGGTGGCGAGTTCATCCGCCGCACCGGTTTCCGCGTGCCGATCCAGAACGGCGGCAGCGCCTACATCCCGGCAATCCTGACGGCGGCGGGCGCCTTCACCCTGTTTGGCACCATCTATGCCGCGCACGGGCTTTATGGCTTCATCGGCGCCGGCACGGCCTTCGTGCTGCTCGGCATCGTCGGCGTGGCGACGATCGCCGCAGCTCTTGCCCACGGCCAGGCCCTGGCCGGCCTCGGCCTGCTCGGCGCGATGGTGACGCCGGCGTTGGTGTCCTCCACCGCGCCCAATTTCTGGGCTCTGTTCGGCTACCTCGCCATCGTCCTGGTGGCGACCGCGGCCGTTGCCCGGACGCGCCGCTGGTCGCTGTTGATGGGGGCCGCCTTCGTCGGCACCGGCCTGTGGACGCTGCTCTACCTCGCCGACGCGCCATTGGCCGATTTCAACATCATCCTGTTCATCAGCGCGGTCACGCTGGCGGCTCTCGCCTTGCTGTGGCTTGGGCGCCGCGATGACACGACGGTGCTCGACTGGCCGTCGATGGTGCCGGCGTTTTTCGTGGCCGTGACAGCCATGGTGCTGTTCATCCACCCGACCTACGCCGCGCTCGGCGGGCCGCTGCGCGGAACCCTGCTGCTGGTCGGCTTGCTGGCGGTAGCCCTTTACCGGCCGGCCGCGGTGTCGCTGCTGTTTGCTGCAGGCATCGCCACGGTCCTGGTCTATCTGCGAAACGCGCTGGGCGGCACCTTCGAACTCGACCTGCCGATCGGCGGGCTGATGGTCGAGGGCCTGCCGATCGAGGTCGCCGGCAGGTCGCTGACCCGCATCGGGTGGCTGCTTGGACTCATCTTTGCCGGCACCGGCCTATGGCGCGCGCAACGGCAGGTGGCGGCAGCACCCTGGCGCGCGGCAGCCTGGGCCGGATGGGGCGTTGCGGTGCCGCTGGTCGTGCTCACCTCGCTCTGGATCGCCTATGGCAACCCCGATCGCGATGTCCTGCGCGCGCTCGTCGCTGTGGTCCTGGTCGCTGCCTTCGTTGCCGGCGGCGAATGGATCGCCCGCGCCGAACAGCCGCCGCTGCAGGGCGGGCCGGCCGTCTCCTTCGCGTTTGGCGGGGCAGGGGTGGCGCTGCTGCTTGCCCTTCACATGGGTTTCGGCTCTGGCTTGACCACTGTCTTGCTTGGCCTTGCCGCGGTGGTTCCGGCGCTGGCGACGCGGCAGCGTCGATATCCGGTGCTCGGCTGGCTGAGCGTCGGCGCGGCGGTTGCCGTCCTGGCCCGCATTGCGTTCGACCCGACGATCGTCGGCGCGGACAGGCTCGGCACGACGCCGGTCTTCAACTGGATCCTGCCCGGCTACGGCGTCCCGGCGATCGCCTTCGGCTTCGCTGCATGGCAATTGGCACGGACCACCAACGGCCGGCCGCGGCTGGTCATGGAGGCGGTTGCGGCCCTGTTTTCGCTGCTGACCGTGGCGATGCTGGTGCGACATGCGATGAATGGCGGCGTCATCACCTCGAACACCCCGACGCTGGCCGAACAGGCGATCTACACGCTGATCGCGCTCGGCGGCGGCGGCATCCTGGTGGCGCTGGACATGCGCTCGCCGAGCCCGGTGCTCCGCTACGGCTCGCTCGCCATCGGCGTGCTGTCGGTGCTTTCGGTGCTGGGCCAGCACTTCCTGGTGCTCAACCCGCTGTTCACCGACGAAGGCACGGGCGGCATCCCGCTGTTCAACCTGTTGTTCCTGGCCTATCTCCTGCCGGCATTGGCGGCGGCAGCCCTAGCGTATTACGCCAGGGGCAAGCGGCCGAAATGGTATTCGGCGATGCTGGCGCTGGTCGCCGCGCTGCTCGCTTTCGCCTATGCCACGCTGTCGGTGCGCCGGCTGTTCCAGGGCGAGCATATCGGCCTGTGGGCCGGGCTCGGCCAGGTCGAGACCTATTCCTACTCGGCGCTGTGGCTCGCGATGGGCGTCGGCCTGCTGGTCGCCGGCGTGACGCTCAGGTCGCAGGTGCTGCGCATCGCCTCGGCGGCGCTGATCTCGATCGCCGTCGCCAAAGTCTTCCTGTTCGACATGTCCGAACTGGAAGGTGTGCTGCGCGCATTGTCCTTCATAGGGCTGGGCGCCGTGCTGATCGGCATCGGGCTGTTCTACCAGCGCCTGCTGACGCGTGCGGCGCGCTAGGCGCAAGGAAGGCTTAACGAAGGTTACCGGAAGATTACCTTTAAATATTTGATTTTATTGGATTCGATGCAATGTTGACGCAATCCGCCGAGGTCAGGTTGCCCTCGCACCCAACAAAATGGTGCACGGGACCTGGCTCGGTGGGTTTCTCCCCCGTTACCGCCGCGCCAGTGTCCCGCCAACGGCTGCGGAGCTCATGCTTCGCAGCCCCAATCACTGACGGAGCACCTCAATCATGACCAAGCGAAATCTGTATCTCGTCCTCTTCGCTGGCCTTGTCCCTCTTGCCGTGCCGGTGATGGCCAATGCGGCTGACGCGGCCTCGAACTACTACGCACAGCAGCAGACCGATCCCGTCCATGACTGGTCGGGCATCTATGCCGGCGTCCATGGCGGCGTCTCCTCGGAGGGCTTTCCCAATCCCTTCTCCAGCAAATCCGGCTGGCAGTTCGGCGGCCAGGTCGGCGCCAACATGCAGTCCGGCGTCATCGTCTACGGCGCCGAACTCGACGGCAGCCATTCCGGCGGGGCCAAGCACAAGCTGGGCGGCGGTGCCGAGCTGCAGCGCACCTGGAGCGGTGCCGCCAAGGTTCGTGCCGGCATGACCTTCGACAAGACGCTGGTCTATGGCACCGCCGGCTATGGCGTTGCCAAGTTCAAGTCCAAAGGCACCGTCGTTTCGGACGAGAAGTGGGAGGGCGGCTACCTCCTGGGCGGCGGCGTCGAGCAGGCCTTCGCCGGCAACATCTCGGCCAAGGTCGAATACAACTATGTCGACTATGGCGACGTCACCTCGGTGGTGTCGGGTGGTGCCCGCCGGACCGACGATTTGTCGAGCCACACCGTCAAGGCCGGCCTGAACTACCGGTTCTAGGCCGGGTCCAGGTGCATGGAAGGCAGGCCCGGCCCAATCGGCCTGCCTTCGGTGCCCGCTAAGGAATGCGATTAACCCGCTGTTAACATTACCGAAAGATTGCCTGGTCGGATCGGCATTTATTAAAATCGTGCAAGGTTTCGGCAACGAATGGCGACGAAGGTCGCCTCGCGCCAATGATATGGCGCACGGGACTCGGCCTGCGGACTTCCTCCCCCGTTTGCCGTTGCGTCGTGGCCCGTCACAGGATCGCCAAGCCAACGGCCTGGCTGTCCCAAGCAATGTCGGAGCACTACATCATGTCCAAGCGGAATCTGTTTCCCGTTCTCTTCGCTGCCCTCGCAGCCTTTGCCACCCCAGTCGTCGCCAATGCTGCTGACGTGGCATCTGATTATTACCAGGAAAGCTCCAGCGGCGCCTATGACTGGTCGGGCGTCTATGGCGGCGCCCATGTCGGCGTTTCCAATGACGGCTTCCCGAACCCGTTCTCGAGCAAGACCGGCTGGCAGCTGGGCGGCCAAGTTGGCGCCAACTTCCAGTCCGGAATGTTCGTCTATGGCGCCGAGGCTGACGCCAGCTTCTCCAACGGCGCCCGCCACAACATCGCCAATGGTGCCCAGCTCGAGCGCAAGTTCGACGCCGCGGCCAAGGTCCGCGCCGGCGTCGCCATGGACCGTACGCTGGTCTACGGCACCGCGGGCTACGGCGTGAGCAAGTTCGATGCCCGAAGCAACGTCACCTCGGGCAGCAACTGGGAAGGCGGCCTGCTGCTGGGCGCCGGCGTCGAGCAGGCGATCAGCGACAAGGTCACGGCCAAGGTCGAGTACAACCGCGTCGACTACGGCAAGGTGCGGTCGACGGTGGGTGGAACCCAGCAGGCCGACGAGCTCGACAGCAACACGCTGAAGGCGGGCCTGAACTACCGGTTCTGAGCGGCCAGAGCACTCCCGAAGGCGGGCATGCCGGACATGCCCGCCTTTCTCGTTCTTGAATGAATATTCAGCAAGGTATATCTGTATATCCAGAAGGGATATGCAGATGCCTCTCTACATCAGGGACAACGAAGTCGATGCACTGGCGGCCGAACTGCAGGCCGTCACCGGCGCTGCCAGCAAGACCGAAGCGGTGCGGACTGCGCTGCGTCACGAACTTGCCCGCAACCGTGCGAAAATCCCGCTGCGCAATCGCCTTGCCAGCCTGCAGGAGAGGGTGGCTGAACTGGGCTTGCCCAACCCCGATTTCGATATGAAGAAGTTCACCGACGAGATGTGGGACGGCGAGTAATGTTCGTCGATGCGTCGGTGATCGTTGCCATCCTGAACCAGGAACCGGGCTGGGAGGAACTGGTCAAGCAACTGAGCATGGACACTAGCGAACGCCTTGTTTCGCCATTGGTGCGCTTCGAGGCCATCATGTCGCTTGCGCGCGCCGTGTCAGGCGGCAGCGGCAGGAAGCCGACGCCGGCGATGATCCTTCAGGCTGGACTGGTCGTTGATGATTTCATCAACGAGATCGATGCGCGGGAGATTCCGATCTCGGATGAGATCGGAATAGCGGCGGTTGATGCCGCGGCACGTTACGGCAAGGCGGTCGGGCACCCTGCCGATCTCAACTTCGGCGACTGCTTTGCCTATGCCTGCGCCAGGGTGCAAAAGACGAAGCTTGCCTACAAGGGCAATGATTTCGCCCAGACCGACCTGGCCTGACGGAACGCGAGGCCAGAATTGGTTCTTATTCCGCCGGCACCAGTGCCGGATGCCTGGCGACGGGGCGTTCCTTGATCGGCCAATGAACGGCCGCGGCAAACAGGCCGAGCGCGACGCCGAGCCACCAGACGGTATCGTAGGAGCCGAAGTGGTCGTAGAGGTAGCCGCCGAGCCAGACGCCGAGGAACGAGCCGATCTGGTGCGAGAAGAAGACGATGCCGCCCAGCATGCCGAGGTGGCGCGTGCCGAACATGATGGCGACGAGGCCGTTGGTCGGCGGCACGGTCGACAGCCAGAGCAACCCCATGAGGACGGCGAAGATGACGACGCTGGTCGGCGATTGCGGCAGCAGCAGGAAGGCAGCTACCAGCGCCGACCGGGCGAGGTAGATCCAGGCCAGGAAGCGCGGCTTCGAGTATTTCTGGCCGATGATGCCGGAGGCGAGCGAGCCGATGATGTTGAAGAAGCCGATCAGGGCGAGCGCGATCACCGCATAGCGGGCGTCGATGCCGATGTCCCTGATATAGGCCGGGAAATGGGCGGTGATGAAGGCGACCTGGAAGCCGCAGACGAAGAAGCCGGAGACCAGGAGCAGGTAGCTCCGGTGGCCGAAGGCTTCGGACAGGGCCTGGCTGAGCGTCTGCTGGATTTCGGCCTGGGAGGCCTTGCCCGAGCTTGAATTGCCGACCAGCGGGATGGCCAGCACCGGGATGACCAGCATGGCGATCGACATGTAGACCAGCGTGTCGGACCAGCCATAGGCATCGATCAGGCCCTGGCTGATCGGCGCGAAGATGAACATGCCTGCCGACCCGGCGGCGGTGCCGATGCCGAACACCATGCTACGATTGTTTGGGTTGGTGTTGCGGGCAAAGGCGGCCAGCACGATGCTGAACGACCCGGCGGCGACGCCGAGACCGACCAGAACGCCGCCACTCAGATGCAGCATGCCCGGGCTGTCGGCCGAGGCCATCAGATAGAGGCCGAGCGCGTAGAGCACTGCGCCGAGCGTCAGCACGCGCCATGTCCCGAAGCGGTCGGCGACGGCGCCGAAGATCGGCTGCCCCAGGCCCCAGAACAGGTTCTGGATGGCCATGGCGAGACCGAATGTGGTGCGGTCCCAGCCTTTTTCGGCGAGCATCGGCAACTGGAAGAAGCCCATTGCAGAGCGCGGCCCGAAGGTAAGCGCGGCGATCAGGCAGCCGCAGATGATGATCAGCCACGGCACCGCCTTGCCCGACCTGGTGGTTGCCGCTGCTGCCTTCATCGTCGCTTCTCCCGTGAGGACGCCCCTTTTAGCCGATCCGATGTCATGTTCAAAATCAATTGAACTACCGCATGCTTCAACATTTCTGATGGGTCGGGAATAGGCGCAGCACGGCAAGCGTTAGTTGCATGCTTGGGTAATAGCGGCGGATCTCAGGGGCCGCTTGCGTCGCCGGGGCAAGGCGCGTTCTATCAGCATGTTCAAAGGGCGATCCACGATCCGCAGCGATGGAAGAAAAGAAGGCAGCGATACTTCAGGAAATCCCGCGCCTGCGGCGCTATGCGCGTGCGCTTTTGCGCGACCGCGAGTCTGCCGACGATCTCGTCCAGGACTGCCTCGAGCGAGCGCTGACGCGCATGGAGAACTGGCGAACGGGAGAAAGCCCCAGGAGGTGGCTGTTTACGATCATGCATCATCTGTTCATCGACCAGATGCGAAAGGTGAAACGCCGCGGCGAAGCAGCGATCCTGCCGCTCGACGCCGGCGAGGCGCTGGCAACCCCCGCCATCCAGGCCGAGAGCGTCGCCTTGCGTGAAATCGTCGACGCGTTGCAGCAGATCAGCCCCGACCGGCGCGCGGCACTGGTGATGGTCGCCATCGAAGGGTTTTCCTATGCCGAGGCGGCGACGATGCTCGGCGTGCCCGCCGGCACGCTGATGTCGCGCATTGCCCGGGGCCGCGAGGAACTGCGGGCGCTGCTCGACGACCAGGCGCGGCGCCGGACGATAAGGATCGTCGAGAAATGAACGGGCGCAGCTTCACCGACCGCGATATTCATTTGGCGCTCGACGGCGAGCTGCCGGAGGACGAACGCACCGCCTACCAGGCCTGGCTGGAAGCCAATCCCGACATGAAGGCGCGGAGCCAACGTTTCGCCGCCGACAATGCCGCGTTGCGCGGCCTGTTTTCGGGTGTCCTCGACGAGCCCGTGCCGGCGCGGCTGGCGGCCGCGGTCAATGGCGATACGCCGAAGCGCAAGGGCATGCCGCCGTGGTGGCGAATGTCGGCGGCGGCTGCACTTCTCATCGCCGGAGGTCTTGGCGGATATCTCGTCGGGGCTGGCGGTTTCGGCTTTGGCCCCGATTCCGACGACCGCATGGCCGAGTTGGCGATCGCCGCGCATCAGACCTTTGCCGCCGACAAGAACCGGCCGGTCGAGGTCGATGGCAGCGATCCTGCCTACCTCACCGGCTGGCTGTCCAAGCGGACCGGGTTGAAGCTGGTGGCGCCGGACCTGACCGGGAACGGCTTCCAGCTTCTCGGCGGCCGTCTCGTGCCTGCCGCTGGCAGCACGGCGGCGCTGATGCTTTATGCCGACGAGCAGGGCAATCGGATTTCCGTCTATGTCACCACCGGAGGCATCGACGCCACCAAGGGCACCTATGTGCTGGCGGATGGTGGACCTGAAGCCGTCTACTGGCAGGAGCAGGGCTATGGCTGCGCCGTCGTCGGAACCTTGCCGCCGGACGAACTCCGCGTGGTTGCAAGGGATGCTTACAAGCAATTGCTGGCAGGGGCAGGGCTGGCGCGGTCGTAGGTCGTGCGTCCTCGATGCCCGCACAGTGGGGGCGCACGGACGCACGAGCCTCGAAGGATGCACCTGTCTTTCGGCGTCAAATCTTGATGAGATTCATATCCCCGAGCCCCCGACGCCATGTCACAATAAGGCCCGAATCGAGGCGTGACTGCGCTGGCAATGCGAGCGCATCGGTGCTTCGCAGGGGCATATCCTTCCGGGCATTTCTCCGCCCAATCGAGGTTCTCGAAACCGCATGGCTGCCGACATCCGTACGGCCCGCGCAGAAGATGTCGATGCGCTCGTCGCCATCGAGAACGCCGTCTTTGACGGCGACCGGATTTCCCGCCGTTCCTTTCGTCAGTTGATCGATCACGAGACCGCCGAGGCACTCGTCGCCGAGGTCGGCGGCCGTGTCGCCGGCTACGCCATGGTGCTGTTCCGCAAGGGCAGCGGCGTGGCGCGGCTCTATTCTTTTGCCATCGGCCCCGATTTCGGTGGCAAGGGCACCGGCCGCAACCTGCTCGAGGCCGCCGAGCATGTCGCCTACGAGCACGGCCGGATGATGATGCGGCTCGAGGTGCGCGAGGACAATGCGCGCGCGATCAGGCTCTACGAGCAGGGCGGCTATCGCAGGATCGGCCACGAGCCCGACTATTATGAAGACGGCATGGCCGCGCTTCGCTTCGAAAAGACGCTGCGCGGCGACGTGCCGATCACCACCAAGGTGCCGTTCTACGCCCAGACCTGCGACTTCACATGCGGGCCGTGCTGCCTGATGATGGCGATGGCCAATTTCGACCGCAGCTTCGTGCCCGACCCGGTCATGGAAATCCGGCTGTGGCGCGAGGCGACGACGATCTTCATGATGTCCGGGCCCGGCGGCTGCGAGCCGTTCGGGCTGGCGGTCGCCGCGCACGAGGCCGGACTCGGCACCGAGATCTTCGTCTCGGCGGAGGGCGTGCTGTTCCTGCAATCGGTGCGCACCGCCGAAAAGCGCCGCGTGATGGAACTGGCCCAGGCCGATTTCCGCGATCGCGCCGAAAGATACGCAATTCCCGTGACCTATCGCCCGTTCGGCATCGACGACATCAGGGCGCGGCTTGCCGAAGGCAAGCTGGTGCTGGTGCTGATCTCGGGCTTCATCATGTTCGGCAAGAAGGTGCCGCACTGGGTGCTGGCCATCGGCGACGATGGCGGCCACATCCTGATCCATGACCCCTGGATCGAGGACGAACAGCGCGAAACGGCATCGGATGCCGCCAACATACCCGTCCCCTACGACATCTTCATGCGCATGGCGCAGTTCGGCCGAGATGGCCTGCGCGCCGCGATCATCCTCGGAAAGCTTGGGAAACGATGACCTGGGTCATACTCACCGGCCGCCAAAGCGATCTCGACCAGACGGCGACGCCGCACAAGATCATCACCAACCGGGACTATCTCGCCCACCCCTCGCTGTTTCGCGGGCAGCGGCCGAAGGTCATCAACCTGTCCAACCGCTACAGCTACCAGAGCCGTGGCTACTACGCTTCGCTGCTGGCGAGTTCGCGCGGCCACAAGGTGATTCCGACCGTCGAGACGATGATCGACCTGTCGGAGCGCAAGCTCTACGAAAACGCCCTGCCGGAGCTGGAACTGGCGCTGAACAAGTGCCGCAAGGATCTGGGCGGCAGCTTTCCGGCCAAGGTGACGATCTTCTTCGGCATCGGCCCGGCCAAGGCCTGGGACCGCTTCGCCAGGCTTTTGTTCGACTGGTTCCGCGCGCCAGCGCTGGAAGTGGCGATCAAGGACGGCGAATGGGCGTCGATCCACAAGATCGGCTTTGCCGCGCTCGGGCGGCTCGACGATGCCGACAGGAAGCGCTTCGTTGCAGCGCTCGACACCTACACCAGCCGCGAATGGCGCGACACCAAGGCCCGCACGCCGTCGCGCTACACCTTTGCCACGCTGATAGATCCGCACGAGCAGCTGCCGCCATCGGCGATCTCCTCGCTGCGCCACTGGGCCCGCATCGCCGAAAAGATGGGCGTCGAGGTCGAGCCGATCACCAGGAAGGACCTTGCCAAGCTCGCCAACTATGACGCGCTGTTCATCCGCGAGACGACGTCGATCTCCAACCATACCTACCGCTTCGCCCGGCGCGCCCAGCAGGAGGGCATGCCGGTCATCGACGACCCGCTGTCGATGATCCGCTGCACCAACAAGGTCTATCTCAACGAATTGATGGCCTACAACAACGTGCAGGTGCCGCCGACGGTGATGATCTCCGGCCTGTCGGACCTGCAGCTGGCGGCCGATACGCTGGGTTTTCCGCTGGTGCTGAAGATCCCCGACAGCTCTTTTTCGCGGGGCGTCAAGAAGGCGTCGAACTTCGACGAGCTGAAGGCGCTGGCGACCGCGTGGCTCGAGGATTCCGACCTGCTGATCGCCCAGAAGTTCATGCCGACGCAATATGACTGGCGCGTCGGCGTGCTCGGCGGCCAGCCGCTGTTTGCGATCCACTATCTGATGGCCAAGAAGCACTGGCAGATCGTCAACCACGACGGCAAGGGCAAGCCGGTCGAGGGCGGCATCAAGACGTTTACGCTGAAGCATGCACCAAGCCATGTCATCGACACCGCCGTGCGCGCCGCGCGCTGCATCGGCGACGGGCTCTACGGCGTCGACCTTAAGGAGACCAGGGATGGCGTGTTCGTCATCGAGGTCAACGACAATCCCAACCTCGACCACGGTGTCGAGGATTCCGGCGAGAAGGACGAGATCTGGGTGCGCCTGACCCAGTGGTTCCTCGACCGGCTGGAGCGCAACGGCAAGTAGGTCTGAAAACATTATACCGAATGGTTGACTATCCGGGTTTGTAGGCCTACGTTCAACCTTATGGTTGAACAAGATACAGAAACGCTCGACGCCATCTTTCACGCGCTGTCCGACCCGACCCGCAGGGCGATGCTCGCCGGGCTGGCGAGGGGACCGTGCAATGTCGGCGACCTCGCCGCGCCGTTCGACATGTCGCTGGCCGCGGCGTCGAAGCACATCAAGGTGCTGGAAAAGGCGGGGCTGGTGAAACGCAGCGTGCAGGGCCGCACCCATGTCTGCAGCCTCGACGCCATGCCGATGCATGCCGGCGTGGAGTGGATGCGCCACTACGAGAAATTCTGGAGCCGGCAGCTCGACACGCTCGAGGCCATTCTGGAGGCGGAGGACCGCGCCGCCGAGAACAATCGAAAGGAAGCAAAGCCATGACCATGCAAGCTCTGCAAAATTCCTATGGCGTCGTCACGGAACCCGGCACGGTGCGCATCGAGCGCCTGCTGCCCGGCCCGGTCGAGCGGCTGTGGGACTACCTGACCCAGTCGGACAAGCGCCGGCAGTGGCTCGCCGGAGGGCCGATGGACCTCAGGCCCGGCGGCCAGGTCGAGAATGTGTTCCGCAATTCCGAGCTGACCCGCAACGACGACCCGCCGCCGGCGCACATGGCCGGCTTTGCCGAGCATCGGGTGGCCGGCGAGATCATCGCCTGCGAGCCGCCGCGTCTGCTCGCCTACAGCTGGGGAGGCGCACCGGGCGAAAGCTCGGAAGTGCGCTTCGAACTGGAACCGCGCAACGGCAAGGTGCTGGTGACTGTCACCCACCGCCGTCTCGCCGAAGATGGCGCCCTGCTGAACGTCGCGGCGGGTTGGCATACGCATCTCGACATACTGGCGGCGCGGCTGGAGGGGAGCGAGCCCGACGGGTTCTGGAGGACGCACACACGGCTCGTGGCCGAATACGGCCGGCGCATCGATGCCGAGCAGGCAGTTGCCAGGGGAGGATGAGATGCTGCTCGAAAACAGGACGGCCATCGTCTATGGCGGCGGCGGCGCGATCGGAGGCGCGGTCGCCACCGCGTTCGCCCGCGACGGCGCGCGCGTCTTCCTGGCCGGGCGCACGTCGACTGACCACCTTGCCAATTCCCGTGCCCCCTGATCTTCTCCGGGTGAGAACGGGGGCACGGACGACATGCAGTTCTTTGTCATCGAGGATTTTCGCGGACGTGACCCGAAGGCGATCTATCGCCGCTTCCGCGACGAGGGCCGGCTGGCGCCCGAAGGTTTCATCGTCCACCACAGCTGGATCGCGGCCGACATGAGCCGCTGTTTCATGCTGGTGGAAGCCGACGACGTGACGCTGCTCCAGCGCTGGGTCGTCGAATGGGCCGACCTCGTCGGTTTCGAGATCGTGCCGGTGGCGACCAGCAAGGATACGGCGGCGGGGCTCGCCCCGCATCTCTGATCGGGGTGTGTCCGTCGGACTTAGCAACGGGACCGAATATCGAGGGGCAGGCATGGCGATCAAGGGTGCGGTCCACGACTACCAGCGCAAGCGGCGTCCCGGCGAAAGCGCCAGGGTCGAGTTCGTCGAGCTGTTCTTCGACCTCGTCTTCGTCTTCGCCGTCACCCAGCTCTCGCACTTCCTGCTGAAGGACCTGAGTTTCGACGGCGCACTGGAAAGCCTGCTGATGCTGGTCGCCGTCTGGTGGGTGTGGAACTACACCGCCTGGGTGACCAACTGGATCGACCCCGGCAAGGCGCCGGTGCGCGGCATGCTGTTTGCGCTGATGCTGGTCGGGCTGATGCTGTCGACCTCGATCCCCGAGGCGTTCGAGGGGCGCGGCCTGCAGTTCGCACTCGCCTATGTCGGCATGCAGGTCGGCCGCACGCTGTTCATGATGTGGGCGCTCAGGAACCATAACCCCGACAACTACCGCAACTTCGTGCGTATCGGCCTGTGGCTGGCGCTGTCGGGCGTGTTCTGGATCGCCGGCGGCCTGGCCGCGCCCGAAAACCGCTTCGCGCTGTGGGCGGTAGCCCTGCTGATCGAACTGGTGTCGCCGGCGCTGGGCTTTTGGACACCCTGGCACGGCGCGTCCTCGACAGCCGACTGGGACGTCGAAGGCGGCCACATGGCCGAGCGCTCGGCGCTGTTCATCATCATCGCGCTCGGCGAGTCGATCCTCGTCTCGGGCGCGACCTTTGCCGAGCTGGAATGGACCTGGGTCAATCTGGCGGCGTTCCTGACCACCTTCTTCGCCTCGGTGGCGATGTGGCTGGTCTATTTCAACGTCGGCCAGGAGCTCGCCCACCACAAGATAGCCGAGGCCGCCGACACCGGGCGGATCGCCCGCATCGCCTATACCTACATCCCGGTGGTGCTGGTGGCCGGCATCATCGTGGTGGCGGTATCGGACGAACTGGTGCTCGCCCATCCGCTCGGCCATGCCGAGCCGGCCCTGATATGGACCGCGATCGGCGGCTCGGCGCTCTATCTCGCCGGCAATCTGCTGTTCAAGTTCTACGTCGTCGGCCGGGCGCCGCTGTCGCATGTCGTCGGCCTCGCCATCCTCGGAGCCATGGTGCCATTCGCCGGCCACCTGTCGCCGCTGGCGATCGGGGCAGCCACCACGGCGGTGATGGTGCTGGTGGCGGTGCTCGAACTCCGGGGGCAGCCGGCCAGGCACCACGGGCACTGAGGGATGAAAAGCCGGAGCCGTACTTCTGGATCGGGACACCACCTCGTGTAGTATCGCGCAACAGGTTTCGCTCCGGGACGCACAATGATCCTCATCGGCCAGTATGACAGCCCCTTCGTCCGCCGCGTCGGCATAGCGCTGCGGCTCTATGGCGTTCCGTTCACCCACGAGCCGTGGTCGGCGTTTGGCGACGCCGACAAGCTCCGGCGCTACAACCCGCTGACACGGGTGCCGACGCTGGTGCTCGACAATGGCGAGGTGCTGATCGAGAGCCATGCTATTTTGGACTATCTCGACAGCCTGGCGCCGGGCGGACTGGCGATGTTCCCGATTGCCGAACCGGCGCGCCATCAGGCGCTGAAGGTTTCGGCGCTGGCGATGGGCCTGGGCGACAAGGCGGTGAGCCTGTTCTACGAGCGACGGCTGCACAAGGAGGTGTCGACCGTCTGGGTGGAGCGTTGCCGCACGCAGATCACCGACGTGCTGGGCGTTCTGGAGGCCGATCGCGCCGGCAGGGACAGCGACTATTGGTTCGGCGACCGCATCGGCCATGCCGACATCGGCGTCGCCTGTGTGCTGCGCTTCATCAACGACGCCCATGCCGGCCTGGTGTCGATGACCGACTTTCCGGCACTCGCGGCCCTGTCTGCCGGGCTGGAGGCCATGCCGGTGTTCCAGGAGATCAGCCAGGAATTCATCCCGCCGGCTTGATCAGTTCGAGCGCAGCTTTTCGATCGCCGCGAAGCGGGCGAGGAAGGTCTCCTGCACGCGTTTGGCCGGCTGCGGGCCGAGGTCGAGCCCGTCGACGGTGACGCCGCGCGGACGGCCGAAGAACTCGGTCGCTTCTGCCGTCGCAAAGCCGGCCAGCACCGTTGCCTCGAAATAGGCCGCAATCTGGTCGGCGCGCTTGATGTCCTTCTTCAGGCCCGCGCCGATCTCGGCCGGCAGGCCGAAGCGCACGTGGATGGCGTGCTGCAGCCGCTCCTCGCACGCCTTGTAGCCGCCGCCGACCACCGACTTGAACGGCGAGATCATGTCGCCGATGACATATTCCGGCGCGTCGTGCAGCAGGGCGGCGAGTTGTGCATCCGGCGAGGCGGCCGGCACGATCCGGCGGAAGATCTCTTCGACCAGCAAGGAATGCTGCGCCACCGAAAAAGCGTGATCGCCGGAGGTCTGGCCGTTCCAGCGCGCAACGCGGGCGAGGCCGTGGGCGATGTCCGATATCTCGACGTCGAGCGGCGAGGGGTCGAGCAGGTCGAGGCGGCGGCCCGACAACATGCGCTGCCAGGCACGCGGCGGGGCGCCGGGACGGTCGGCCATCAGGCGTCTTCCGCGCCGGCGGCTTCCGGATAGGTGAAGCTGGCCCAGCCGGGAATGGCAGGTGCCACCGCGACGTCGCCGGCGGTGATTTCGACGCCCGCGTCGAGCGCCGCCTTGACCCGGTCGATGCGGACGATGGCCAGGCCGTGCCTGCCCGAGACCGAGCCGAGGGTGCCGACCAGCTTGCCGCCCGAGCTAAGCTCGGTGCCGGGCGCGGGAAGGGCGGAATCGGCCGAGACCAGAAGCACGCGGCGGCGGGCGGTGCCGCGATGCTGCATGCGCGACACGACCTCCTGGCCGATGAAACAGCCTTTCTTGAAGCCTATGCCGCCCATCTGGTCGAGCAGCACGTCGTGCGGGAAGGCGTCCGCCAGCGCGTAGTCGGGGCCGCTCTCGGCAACACCGCTGGCGATGCGGTATGCGTGCCAGTCGGCTTCGGTGGCGCCGGCTTCGAGCACTGCGCCGTAGTGGCGGAAGACCGGGGCTTGGAAACGGCTGTCGCGGACAGTTGAATCGGATTGCGAGGCAGCTGAATCATCTTGCCACGAGACGGCGACAAGCGGTTGATCCTGCTTGGCAATGTCAGCCTTGGCGCGGAGCCGGTAGAGCGTCAGGCGGCGGACGAAATCGTCAGCGATGTCGGCGCGACATTCGAGCCTGAGCGCATCCTCGCCGCTGCGCGAGACCAGGAAATCGAACATGATCTTGCCCTGCGGGGCGAGCAGCGCGCCGGGCCTGGCTTCACGCTGACCCAGCGCATCCAGGTCGAGCGTCAGGATGTTTTGCAGGAAATGCTCGGCATCGGGGCCGGAAACATCAATGATGGCGCGGTCTGCGAGGATGGCTGTCGGCATGGACCTGATCTTGCATTTCGGAGAGCCATTACGTAAGCCGCAGGCAATTCCCAGACAAGGGCACGCGCGACATGGCTACCACCTTCGATCTCATCCTCAAGGGCGGCACGGTCGTCAATCATGACGGCATCAGCGTCCGCGACGTCGGCGTCACCAATGGCCGGATCGCCGCCATCGGCGATCTCGGCAGCGCATCGGCCGGCGAAACCATCGACTGCCATGGGCTGCACATCCTGCCGGGCGTGGTCGACAGCCAGGTCCATTTCCGCGAGCCGGGGCTGGAGCACAAGGAAGACCTGGAAAGCGGTTCGCGCGCAGCCGTGCTAGGCGGTGTCACCGCAGTCTTCGAGATGCCCAACACCAACCCGCTGACGACGAGCGAAGCCGCGCTGGCCGACAAGGTCAGCCGCGCCACGGCGCGCATGCACTGCGACTTCGCCTTCTGGGTCGGCGGCACGCGCGAAAACGCGAAGGACGTGGCAGAACTGGAACGCCTGCCGGGTGCGGCCGGCATCAAGGTGTTCATGGGCTCGTCCACCGGTGACCTCCTGGTCGAGGACGACGAGGGCGTTGCCTCGATCCTGCGCAACACCCGCCGTCGTGCTGCCTTCCACTCCGAAGACGAGTTCCGCCTGCGCGAGCGCCAGGGCCTGCGCGTCGACAACGACCCATCCTCGCATCCGGTCTGGCGCGACGAGATCGCCGCGCTGCAGTGCACCGAGCGCCTGGTGCGTATCGCCCGGCAGGAGCGCGCCCGCATCCACGTGCTGCACATCTCGACGGCGGAGGAGATCGCCTTCCTCGAGCACCACAAGGACGTCGCCACCTGCGAGGCGACGCCGCATCATCTGACGATGAGCTCGGACGACTATGCCCGGCTCGGCACGCTGTTGCAGATGAACCCGCCGGTGCGCTCCGCGCGCCACCGCGATGGCATCTGGCACGGCATTTCACAGGGCGTCGTCGACGTGCTGGGCTCCGACCACGCGCCGCACACGCTGGCCGAAAAGGCAAAACCCTATCCGGCTTCGCCTTCGGGCATGACCGGCGTGCAGACGCTGGTGCCGATCATGCTCGACCACGTGAATGCCGGCCGGCTGACGCTGGAGCGCTTCGTCGACCTTGCGAGCCACGGCCCGAACCGCATTTTCGGCATGGCCCGCAAGGGCCGCATCGCCGCCGGCTACGACGCCGATTTCACCGTCGTCGACCTGAAGCGCACCGAGACCATCACCAACGCCCAGGCCGGCTCCAAGGCCGGCTGGACGCCCTATGACGGCAAGAAGGTCACCGGCTGGCCGGTCGGCACCATCGTCCGCGGCATCCGGGTGATGTGGGAAGCCGAGATCACCACGCCGTCGCAGGGCAGGGCGGTGGAGTTTTCGGAAGCGGTGGTGCGGTAGGCGCGCCACGAACGTTCGGCGGCAACGCCCAAGTAGCCCTCATGGTGAGCCTGTCGAACCACGAAAGCGCCTGGCGGTGGTCCGCGCAATTACTCTGATCCAGAGGGCTGACTGTCTGGAGTCCGTCGCGCACGCTGAGACCGCCACGAGAAGGCCGGCATTTGCCCAGGGCCCTCGTGGTTCGACAGCTCACCATGAGGGCTACGGGAGCGTCTGTACCGAGACAGAGATGCTCCGGGGCCACCTTCTCCTGCGGGTGGGGAGAAGGAAAAAAGTTCAATCCCCGGCGACGAAGAACGCCCAGCGGCCGTCCGGCGTGATCCCGAGGCGGTAGAACACGTAAGTGCCGTACTGCTTCATGTCCTCGTAATCGCCGGCCGTCACGATCTTGAACAGTTCGACCTTCTGGCGCGCGTCGAGCTTGTCGAGCGGGATGCCGAAGAAGTAGGGCCAGACATAGAGATCCTCGTCGGTGCCTTCGCCGAGATGCACGTAGCCGGCGTTCAGCACTTCTTCCATGATCGCCAGCAGTTCCTGGCCTTCGCCGTCGCCGGACAGGCTCTTGATGAAGGCGATCGGGTCGCCCTCGATCTCGCCGAACGACAGTTGCGGCATGGCATCGCCCTGACCGATCAGCGGCCGGAGCTTTTCGATGTCGCCGGTCTTGGCCGCCTCGACGAGCAGGTTGCGCATGCGGGCCACCGGCTCGGGCAGTCGGCTGAGGTCGTAGACGATCTCGGGCAGGGGGCCGTCGGGATCGAGATGCGGCGTGGCAGGCCCCGTCGCGTCAGGCTCCGTGGGCGTGCCGTCCTGCGGCTCGGCAGGTTGATCCTCGGGCGCCTCCTCGGTGCCGGCAGGTGCATTGGCGGCCGGGGGTGTCTGGATCGGGTCGGGGATCGGCACCGAATTCTCGGGCGCGGCCTCTCCATCCGTCGTCGGAGTGGACGGGGTGGCGGGGGCCGGAATCTCTTCGCGCTTGATTTCGCTCAGCGCGAGCGCGCTGGTGGCGGCGGTCAGAGAAAAGGCAAACGAAGCGGCAAGGCCGAAAGCCGCGATGCGCAATGCGCCGCGGGCCGCAATTTCAGTCTTTGGCCGCATCAGAACTACGCTCCGGTCTTCCCGGGCGCCGCGCATCCGATCCGGATACCCGATTGGCGCCCCTAAACTGCAAAACCTGCGCATCGTGCGCGCCGAAAAACGATTCGGTTCGCAGGCCGATGCCAGTGATGTGCCGGCATGATGCCGAAACCGTGTCGGCTAGTCAAAGAACCGGGAGAGCGCTCAATGCCGCAGGCGCAGCGGCTCGAACTCGCCGGCCTCGACCTTGGCGCGCATGCGATCGAGCATGGCCAGCGCCGCGCGCTCGCCATTGGCGGCCACGATCTCGGCGAAAGCGGTGGCAAGGGCGGCTTCGGCGATGATCTCGGGCTCGATGCCGGCGGAGAGGCCCTCGGCCCATGCCTCGTTGTGGCTCTCGACGGCGGTCAGGCGCTTTTCTTCCCGGACCAGGGCGTCGATGTCGCTTACGCTTTGTTCCATTTCGGTCTTTCACCCTGCCAAGCGACCCGTTGATTCGGATCAACTTGAGCTATCCCTTTAATGTCCCGTTAAGACACCTAGCACAATCGCCCGTCCGTGTACGGCAGGCAATGCCGGGAAAGTAAATAGCCTGTTAATTACCGTAGCGGGAGGCGATGTCGCGGCTGAGCGCTTCGCCTTCCTTCATGTAGCGGCCGATGGCTTCGGTCGCCGATGGCGTGCAGGCGGTGTAGGTGCCGTCGAACGACCGGTAGCCGCGGTTGAAGGACGCGATGAAGCGGGCGCGGCGGTCGGGCGAGGGGTTTTCGGCCTGCAGCAGCTTTTCCATCTCGCCGCGCCATTGGGTGCCCTTCTCGCCGCAGAGATTGCGCAGGAAATGCAGCGAGCCCAGAACCTCGGCAAGCCTGAGGAGGCCCGGTTCGAACGGTGCGTCGACGGCCCGCGCCGGGGCGGCAAGCACGGTACTTGCGGCAAGCGTCATGGCAATCAGCATGGTCGAGGCGCGGCTCATAAGCTTTTGTGGCGAAACAATTTGTCTGCCGCAAGGCCGGCGGCGCGGCTATCCAACGCTATGCGAGTAGGGTGACGGTGCCGTCGAGCAGTTCGAGCACGATCTCCAGTGTCGAATCGGTCAGAGGCAGGCGCTCGATCTCGGCGAGGTCGAAGAAGGCGGCTTCGTCGGCGTCATCGGCGGCGACCGGTTGGCCACCCGCATGGCGCGCGCCGAACACCGTGAGCAGGTAGACCGCGCCGCCGTCGTCGCGGCTGTCGATCAGGATTTTGCGCAGGGCAACAAGCGTGCCGACCTCTATGCCTGTCTCTTCCATCAGTTCGCGACGGGCGGCGGCCTCAAGCGTTTCGTCCTGTTCGACACGCCCGCCGGGGAAGGCGTACAGCCCCTTCGACGGCGCGCGGCCGCGCCGCACCAGCATGATCGAGCGGTCGCGCAGCACGGCGACCGAGACGGCAGGGACAATTTTCGCTTCGGTCATCAACATTTGCCCCGGGCGAGGCGTTCCATTGTGGAACAGCCTGCCATATCCGCTTTAACGGTTGCGGCGCGTGCGATCCATCGCCACTTTCAGGCGGTGAAGCGGGACATGTGCCGATGTGCGGACGAATAGCAGTGATAGCCTCGCCCGAGGAGACGGCGGCCTTTGTCGGGGTCGGCGAGCTCGAGAGCTTTCCGCCGCGCTACAACGTGGCGCCGACGCAGCCGATCCTGGTGGTGATGGCCGGGCCGCAGCGCCCGCCGGGCTCGAACCTGCCCGACCGCATGGCGATGCTGGCGCGGTGGGGGCTGATTCCGGCCTGGACCAAGAACCCCGCCGACATGCCGCTGCTGTTCAACGCGCGTTCCGAATCGGCAATCGACAAGGCGTCGTTCAAGACCGCGATGCGCCACCGGCGGGCGCTGATCCCGGTATCTGGTTTCTATGAATGGAAGAAGCTGCCGGGCAACCGCCGCCAGCCCTATTGGCTGAGGCCGCGCAAGGGCGGGCTGGTGGCGCTTGCCGGTCTGATGGAAACCTGGAGCGAGCCGGGCGGCTCGGAGATTGACACGGCGGCGATCCTGACCACCGGCGCCAGCGCCGACATCCTGCACATCCACGACCGCATGCCGGTGGTGATCCAGCCGGAAGATTTTGCCCGCTGGCTCGACTGCCGCACCCAGGAGCCGCGCGACGTCGCAGAACTGATGCGGCCGGCGCAGCCAAACTTTTTCGAGCAGATCCCGGTCTCCGAGATGGTCAACAAGGTGGCCAATGTCGGCCCCGAGATCCAGGACCGCGTCGAGCGGCTGCCGGAAGCGGCACCGGAGAAGGCGGCAAAGCCAAAAGTGGAAAAGCGTAAGTCCAGCGACGACGACCAGATGAAACTGTTTTGATCGGACGCTAGAAAGTCGGCGTGTCCACGCCAGTCCTTTCCGCCGCCATTTCCGGTTTCCTGCTCGGTGCGTCGCTGATCATCGCGATCGGCGCGCAGAATGCATTCATCTTGCGCCAGGGATTGCTGCGCCAGCACGTCTTCATCCTGAGCCTGATCTGTGCGGCCTCAGACGCCTTGCTGATCGCGGCCGGCGTCGCCGGGCTCGGGACGCTGATCGCCCAATCGCCGCGGCTGATCATGGCCGTGACGGTGGGCGGAGCGCTGTTTTTGTTCGCTTATGCGACCATCGCCTTCCGCCGGGCCCTGAAGCCCGAGGTGCTCAAGGCCGCCAAGAGCGGCGAAGCTAGGTTGTGGCCGGCGATCGCCGCGTGCCTTGCCTTCACCTTCCTCAACCCGCATGTCTATCTCGACACGGTGGTTCTGCTCGGCGGCCTGTCGGCCGCCTATGAAGGTCAGGCGCGCCTTGCCTATGGGCTGGGCGCTGCAACAGCATCGTTCGTGTGGTTCTTCGGGCTCGGCTATGGCGCCCGGCTGCTCGAGCCGGTCTTTGCCCGGCCGTCCGCGTGGCGCGTGCTCGATCTGCTGATCGGCCTTGTGATGGCCGCGATCGGCTTGAGCCTCTTAAGCCGCCTTGCCTAGCTTGGAAGACTGCTTGTCTTTCTTCGGCGCGCAGATCAGCGCGGCCAGGATTGCTGCGGGGCCGATGGCCCGGTAGTGCTTGGTGAGTTCGGCGTACTGGCTACGCGCTCGGTCCTGTTCGGATTGTTTTCGTTTCATCGTTCTCTTCCCTTGCGTCAACTTCTGTTGAGAGCGGCTGCAAATGCTCACTGATTTGGTCGAATTCGTGGCATGCGGCGCCTTTTATCCGGGCAATGTTTCATTACAGTGCCGGGATATTTAACAAATTGTTTCAGTACTGCTTCCGTTCCGGTCGGCGCGGTAAAGTTTCGTGACGCAGCGTCTTGACGGCAACAGGCCCGCGAGGCGATAAAGCCGCCGATGAAAACGTCTTTCGCCATTTCCGGCATTTGCATTATTGGCTAGCGTTCGCGCTGGTCAGGACGTTTTCGCCTCTTCTTCACCAAAGACAGGTTGAACGCCCGGGCCAGCAGGCCAGGGGAGAGTTATGTCTGATCTCACGTTGAAGTCCGAGGCATTCAAGGGCTTGCGCCTTACCAATACGCTGACGCGCACGAAGGAGGACTTCGTGCCGATCGATCCGCAAAACGTGCGGATGTATGTCTGCGGCCCGACGGTCTACGACTTCGCCCATATCGGCAATGCGCGGCCCGCGATTGTCTTCGACGTGCTGTTCCGCCTGCTGCGCCATGTCTACGGCGAGGATCACGTGACCTATGTGCGCAACCTCACCGACCTCGACGACAAGATCAACGCGCGTGCCTTGCGCGACTTCCCCGAATTGCCGCTCAACGAGGCGATCAGGCGCGTCACCGAAAAGACGGCCAACCAGTATCAGGCTGACGTCAAGGCGCTCGGCTGCCTTGAGCCGACGGTCGAGCCGCGGGCAACCGAGTTCGTCCAGCCGCGCGCCGACGGCCGCGCCGACATGATCACCTTGATTCAACGCCTCATCGAACGCGGCCATGCCTATGAAGCGCAAGGCGAAGTCCTGTTCGACACCGGCTCGATGGAGGACTACGGCCAACTGTCGAAGCGCAATCTCGACGAGCAGCAGGCCGGCGCCCGCGTCGAGGTCGAGGCGCACAAGAAGAACCCAGGCGACTTCGTGCTGTGGAAGGCATCGTCGGCCGACGAGCCGGGCTGGTTTAGCCCCTGGGGGCGCGGCCGTCCGGGCTGGCACATCGAATGCTCGGCGATGTCGGCGGCCTATCTCGGCGACGTCTTCGACATCCATGGCGGCGGGCTCGACCTGATCTTCCCGCACCACGAGAACGAGATCGCCCAGTCGCGCTGCGCCCACGGCACCGAAATGATGGCCAATTACTGGATGCACAACGGCTTCCTGCAGGTCGAGGGCCAGAAGATGTCCAAGAGCCTGGGCAATTTCTACTCGATCCACGAGTTGCTCGAGACCGAGAATTTCGGTGGCCGCAAATGGCCGGGCGAGGTGCTCAGGCTGGCAATGCTGATGACGCATTACCGCGAGCCGATCGACTTTTCCGTGCGCAAGCTGGAGGAGGCGGAAAACACGCTGCGCAAGTGGAAGCGCGCGGCCGACAGCGCCGGCGCGGCCGAAGCTGAAGTGCCGGCTGCGCTGATCGCGGCACTCAGTGACGACCTTGCTACGGCGAGCGCGTTCCAGGGGCTGTCGCAACTGGCGGGAGAGGCGGGTGCGGACGCGCAGGCCGCGGCCGAACTCAAGTCGGCGCTGCTGTTCCTCGGCTTCACGCTGGAAGCCGCCGAAGTGGACGAGACGGAGGTGGCAGCAACCATCGCGCGCCGGTTGGAACTGATCAACGCCAAGAACTGGGCCGAGGCGGACCGCATCCGCGACGACCTTCTGGCGCAGGGCGTGCAGCTCAAGGACGGGAAGGATCCGGTGAGCGGTGAGCGCGTGACGACGTGGGAAGTGAAACGGTGATGATGGCGCTGTCCGGTGTGGATAGGGCGGGGCTGCACGCCCCCCTCTGCCCTGCCGGGCATCTCCGGCGCTGGGCGGTCGTCTTGACGGAGAGGTCTGCGGGGCATCACCCCCCTCTGTCCTGCCGGACATCTCCCCCGCAAGGGGGGAGATTGGCGGCGGCGCCCGCGCTGCTTTTTCTGCAACGTCGGCGATTGGCGAAGGTCGACGTGAGAGTTGATGTCCCCCCTTGCGGGCGAGATGTCCGGCAGGGCAGAGGGGGGTGTGACAGATCACAGCCTTTGACCTCGCAGCGCAGGGTGGGGACCTGAGCATGGGCCACGACCTCGTCCCCCGGCGTCAGCGCAAGAATGCCAAGGCCATGCATCATGTCATGACCGAAGCCGAACTGAAGCTATGGAACGAGTTGCGCGCGCACAGGCTGCTGGGGCTGGGGCTTCGACGGCAAGTGCCGATCGGGCCGTACATTGTCGACTTTGCCTGCTCGTCACATCACCTGATCGTCGAGGTCGACGGCAGCCAGCACGCGCAGGCTGAACAAGCCGAACACGATTTGGCGAGGTCCACGTACCTCCAGGCAAGCGGCTGGACCATCCTCCGCTTCTGGAACGACGACGTGCTTCGCGATATCGATAACGTCTGCCACCATATCGTGATCTCGGCCGGCCACGGCGGAACGGCCGGCGGCATGAAGGAGGAGTTCGTGCAATGATCGACCATACGGGCATTTCGGTTCAGGATTTCGACACCGCGAGGGCCTTTTACGACAAGGCGTTCGCGCCGCTGGGCGCATCGCTGCTGATGATGGTGCCGCCCGAGCATACCGGCGGCGTCAAGGTCGGCGGCTATGGCCGCGAGCGGCCGGTGTTCTGGCTGCACGAGGCGGAGGCCGGCCCTGGCCGTCACTATGCGTTCGCGGCGCGCAGCCGCGCCGAGGTCCATGCGTTTCATGCCGCCGCCATCGCCGCCGGCGGCAGGGACAATGGCGGGCCGGGGCCTCGTCCGCATTACCATCCCGACTATTACGCGGCCTTTGTCTTCGATCCCGACGGTAACAACATCGAGGCGGTGTGCCATGCGCCGGCGTGAAGGACTGAAGCCATGAGCCTCGACAACCGGCCTGTCTATTCCGGCGGCTGCCAGTGCGGCGCCGTGCGCTTTCACATCGAGGGAGCGCTCGGCGACGCTTCGGTCTGCCACTGTCGCATGTGCCAGAAGGCGTTCGGCAATTTCTACGCCCCGCTGGTGTCGGTGCGGCAGGCGAGGCTGACCTGGACGCGCGGCGAGCCGAAGAAATTCCGCTCGTCGAACTTTGCCTTCCGCGGGTTCTGCGGCGACTGCGGCACGCCGCTGAGCTATGAGGCGCCGGATGGCGTGGCCCTGGCGATTGCCGCTTTTGACGATGCGGAGGAGATCGCGCCGGCCATGCAGTGGGGCCTTGAGGGCAAGCTGCCCTATGTCGACCATATCCATGAATTGCCGGGCTATTCGACCGAGGAAGACCCCGACGCGGCGGATTTCATCAACGACATCGTCTCCTACCAGCACCCCGACCACGACACCGAACAATGGCCACCGGAGAACAGGTCATGACCGAGACAGTTAGAACCGGCGGCTGCCAGTGCGGCGCCGTGCGTTTTCGCATCAAAGGCGCTCTCGGGCGCACGTCGATCTGCCATTGCCGCATGTGCCAGAAGCAGTTTGGCTCATTCTTCGGCGCCTTCGTCGCGGTTCCGGCCGATGGCGTCGAGTGGATCCGCGAGGAGCCGAGCTACTTCCAGTCGTCGGTCAACATCGCGCGTGGCTTCTGCCAGCGCTGCGGCACACCGATGACCTATCGCCAGCCTGGTGAGCTCGAGATCGCCATCGGTGCCTTCGACGACCGTTCCGACCTGGCGCCTGCGGTCCAGATCAACCATGGCGCGCGGCTGCCCTGGGTCGAGGCGATCTTTGCCGCGCCGGTGCACGACAACCCGGACTACTACAGGCGGCAGGAGCAGATCATCTCCTTCCAGCATCCCGATGAAGAGACGGCCAACTGGCCCGAGCATGGACTGAAGCTATGACGACCGAACTGCGCGGCCTCTATCCCGAGATCGACCCCTTCGATAGCGGCATGCTCGATGTTGGTGACGGCCACCAGGTCTATTGGGAGCGCTCGGGCACCAGAGGCGCCAAGCCGGTGGTGTTCCTGCACGGCGGCCCGGGCGGGGCGACCTCGCCCAAGCATCGCCGGCTGTTCGATCCCAAGCTTTACGACATCATGCTGTTCGATCAGCGCGGCTGCGGCAAGTCCGTGCCCAACGCCTCGCTGGAGGCCAACACGACCTGGCATCTGGTCGCTGACATCGAGCGGCTGCGCGAGATGGCAGGCCACGACAAGTGGCAGGTGTTTGGCGGCTCCTGGGGCTCGACGCTGGCGCTGGCTTATGCCGAAACGCATCCCGACAGGGTAAGCGAACTGGTGGTGCGTGGCATCTACACGCTGACCCGCGCCGAGCTCGAATGGTACTACCAGTTCGGTGTCTCCGAGATGTTCCCCGACAAGTGGGCGCGTTTCGTGGCCCCTATCCCCGAGGCCGAGCGCGGCGACATGATGGGCGCCTACCGCAAGCGGCTGGTCGGCGACGACCGCAAGGCGCAGGTCGAGGCAGCGCTTGCCTGGAGTCTGTGGGAGGGCGAGACGATCACGCTGCTGCCCGACCCCGAAACCAGCGGCAAGTTCGGCGAGGACGATTTTGCGGTCGCCTTCGCCCGCATCGAGAACCATTATTTCGTCCATGCCGGCTGGATGGACGAAGGCCAGCTCATCCGTGACGCCCACAAGCTGCGCGACATTCCCGGCGTCATCGTCCATGGGCGCTATGACATGCCGTGCCCGGCGAAATATGCCTGGGCGCTGCACAAGGCCTGGCCGCAGGCCGAGTTCCACTTGATCGAAGGCGCGGGCCACGCCTTTTCGGAGCCGGGCATCCTCGATCAGCTGATCAGGGCGACCGACAGGTTTGCAGGGAAATGACCATGCGCGAACGCATCTATCTCTTCGACACGACGCTGCGCGACGGCCAGCAGACGCCGGGCATCGACTTTTCCGTCGAGGACAAGATTGCGATCGCCGCCATGCTCGACGAGTTCGGTCTCGACTATGTCGAGGGCGGTTATCCCGGCGCCAATCCCACCGACACGGCCTTCTTTGCCGAAAAGCGGACGCGGCGGGCGAAATTCGTCGCCTTCGGCATGACCAAGCGGGCAGGGGTGTCGACCTCCAACGATCCGGGCCTTGCCACGCTGCTGCAGGCCCGGTCGGACGCGGTCTGCTATGTCGCCAAGAGCTGGGACTATCACGTTCGCGTCGCGCTCGGGGTCACCAACGAGGAAAACCTCGAATCGATCCGCGCCTCGGTCGAGGCCGCGCGCGACGCCGGCAAGGAGCCGATGGTCGACTGCGAACACTTCTTCGACGGTTTCAAGGCCAATCCCGACTACGCGCTGGCCTGTGCCCGCACCGCCTACGATGCCGGCGCGCGCTGGGTGGTGCTGTGCGACACCAATGGCGGCACCCAGCCGTCTGAGGTGCGCGAGATCGTGGCCAAGGTGATCGGGTCCGGCATTCCCGGCGCCAATCTCGGCATCCATGCCCATGACGACACCGGCCAGGCGGTGGCGAATTCGCTGGCTGCCATCGAGGCCGGCGTGCGCCAGGTGCAAGGCACCATCAACGGCATCGGCGAGCGCTGCGGCAACGCCAACCTGGTGACCATCATCCCGACGCTGGCGCTGAAGCCGCATTTCGCCGGGCGTTTCGAGACGGGCGTTTCGGACGAGGCGTTGACCGGCATCTCGCGGCTTTCCCGCGCCTTCGACGAACTGCTGAACCGCGCGCCCGAGGCGCAGTCGCCCTATGTCGGCGCGTCCGCCTTCGCCACCAAAGCCGGCATCCATGCTTCGGCCATCGCCAAGGAACCCAAGACCTACGAACACGTGCCGCCGGAAGCCGTCGGCAACCGACGCAAGGTGATGGTCTCGGACCAGGGCGGCAAGGCCAACTTCGTCGCGGAATTGAAGCGGCGGGGCATCGACGTGCCAAGGGAAGACCGTCGGCTCGACGCGCTGATTGCGGTGGTCAAGGAGCGCGAGGCCGAGGGCTACGCCTATGAGGGCGCCGACGCCAGCTTCGAGCTTCTGGCGCGCGGGATGCTGCACACCGTGCCGGATTTCTTCCGCGTCACGTCGTTCCGCTGCCTTGTCGAACGGCGCTTCGACGCCAACGGCAACCTCAAGACCGTGTCGGAAGCGGTGGTGAAAGTCCTGGTCGACGGCGAGGAGAAGATGTCGGTGGCCGAGGGCGACGGCCCGGTCAACGCGCTCGACATCGCCCTGCGCAAGGACCTCGGCAAGTTCCAGCACGAGATCGGCGACCTGGAACTGGCCGACTACAAGGTGCGTATCCTCAATGGCGGCACCGAGGCGATAACCCGCGTGCTGATCGAATCGCACGACGGCACCGGCGCGCGCTGGTGGACGGTTGGCGTATCGACCAACATCATCGACGCTTCGTTCCAGGCGCTGATGGATTCGATCATCTACAAGCTGATGAAGAACCGCGACATGGCGGGCTTGGTTGCGGCGGAGTAGAGAGCGGTTTGCATGGTTGGGCCAGCCAAGGCAGCTGGCCCGATCCATTGATCCATCAATGAAAAGCCGATGGACCATCAGAATTTTGAAATGGCATGGCCGGGCTGGCGGGCGCATAGGTTCGCGCCATGAGCACGAACACGCCTGCGATTTCTCGCGACGAAGCCACGCGCGGCTTCCTTTTTGCCCTTTCTGCCTATCTGATGTGGGGTGTCTTGCCCTTCTATATGAAGGCAGTGGCGCATATCCCGACGCCCGAGGTGATCGCCCACCGCATCACCTGGTCGATCCCGATCGCAGCACTCCTGCTGTGGTGGCTCGGGCGGACCTCCGACATCAGGCAGGCGCTGCGGACGCCGCGGACGCTGGCGATGGGCACGCTGACGGCAGCGCTGATCACCATCAACTGGGGCGTCTATGTCTGGGCGATCGGCAACGACCGCGCGCTCGAAACCGCTCTCGGCTACTATATCAATCCGCTGTTCAGCATCTTTCTCGGCGCCGTCGTTTTGGGCGAGAGGCTGACGCGGGCGCAGATGGTGGCGATCGCGCTGGCGGTGGTCGCGGTGGCATTGCTGACCTGGGAAACCGGCGGCCTGCCGTGGGTCTCGATCGTGCTGGCGCTGTCCTGGGGCTTCTATGCGCTGTTCAAGAAGACGCTGCCGATCGGTCCGGCGCAGGGCTTCTTCCTCGAGGTGCTGATCCTCGGACTGCCGGCGCTCGGCTACATCTTTTACCTGCAGTCGACCGGAGTCGGCCATTTCGGCACCACCGGCATGACCGACGTCTGGCTGATGCTCGGTTGCGGTGTCGTCACAGCCGTGCCGCTGATCCTGTTTGCCAACGGCGCCAAGCTTTTGACGATGTCGACCATTGGCATCATGCAGTACATCGCGCCGACGATGATCTTCGTCATCGCCGTCTTCATCTTCAAGGAGCCGTTCTCGAGCGAGCGTGCCGTTGCCTTTGCGCTGATCTGGCTGGCGCTGGCGATCTACACCTGGTCGATGTTCTCCGAACGGGCGAAGAACGGCTAAGGCTCAGGTGAGACCGGCCCGCCAGCGGCGGGCCGGAACCTTCGGGATCGGTGCCCGGAAATTCACATCTTGTCGATGAGCGACTGCACGCCTTCGGTGGGTGTGGAATCGGTGCCGGCGGCGACCAGGATGGCCGAAACCACGGCCTCGGGTTCGTCGACCACCAGCGGCTGGACCAGATGCGAGGTGTGCACGAAGCCCTCGGCCTTCATGTGGTCGAGCAGGGCCAGCATCGGATTCCAGAAACCCTTGACGTTGGCGAAGACGATCGGCTTGCGGTGATGGCCGAGCTGCGCCCAGGTCATGATCTCGACGATCTCCTCGACCGTGCCAATTCCGCCCGGCAGCGCCACGAATGCGTCCGATTTCTCGAACATAAGGTGCTTGCGCTCGTGCATGTTGTCGGTGATGACGGTTTCGTCGAGCCGGGTCAGCGCCGTTTCGGTGGCTTCCTTGTTCATCAGGAAGCGCGGGATGATGCCGGTGACCTTGCCGCCGGCGCGCAGCGCACCATCGGCGACCGCACCCATGATGCCCTTGGTGCCGCCGCCATAGATCAGCCGCAGGCCGGCCTTGGCGATTGAATGGCCGAGCAGATGTCCGGCCTTGACATAGACCTCGTCGCGGCCCGGAGAGGAGCCGCAATAGACGCAAATGGATCGAATCTTGTTCATGGCCTGATTGGGTATTGCGTCTGCACGCAGGGTCAAGCCCGGACGGGCTTTTTCTTGTCGCTGCCGGCAAAACAAGGTAGACCCGTTGCGCGGCTAGGGGCAGGGAAATATGGCAATTAATCCGTTGAAGATATTCCTATTGGCAGCCGGCGGCTCGGCCGCGGCAGCCACGGTTGCGTATGTGTCGGGCGCGCTCGATCCTTATCTTGCGCCGCCGGCCGCGATAGCCTCGCTGCCGACGCCCAGTTCGACCACGCCAGCCGCCGACAAGCCAGCCGAACCGGCAAAGCCGGCAGCCGAGGCGCCGGCGGGGGCTGCCCCGGCGGTCGTCGCGCCATCCTTCGACGTCGTGCGCGTCGAGGACAATGGTGCTGTCGTCATCGCCGGCAAGGCCGCGGGCGGTGCCAAGGTAGAGATCGTGACCGGATCGCAGGTAATCGGCGCTGCTGTGGCCGGTGCCGACGGCGATTTCGCTGTTGTGCTGGACAAGCCGCTGAAGCCGGGCGACTACCAGATCGTGCTGCGCGCCACCGCGCCCGACAACGTCGTGGCGACGTCGACCGAAACGGCGGTGGTTTCGGTGCCGTCCGAGCCGGGCGGCCAGGTTCTGGCGCTGGTGGAGGAACCGGGCAAGCCGGCGGAACTGATCACCGTGCCCAAGCCTGCCGAGGCCCCGAAGCAACCCGCCGCCGAGCAGCCCGCCAATGCGCCGGCGACCACGCCCGAAGCGCAGACCGCGACGCAGCCGGCTCCAGCCACGTCGGACGCGCCGACCGCGCAGGCAAAGGTGGTTGTCGAAGCCGTCGAGATCGAAGGCAAGAAGATCTTCATCGCCGGCGCGGCCGATGCCGGCCGCAAGGTGCGCGCCTATGCCAACGAGATCCTCATCGGCGAAACGCAGACCTCGCCGGACGGGCGCTTCCTGATCGAGGCGGAACGCGAATTGCCGGTGGGCGACTACATCATCCGCGTCGACGCGCTCGAGCCGGATGGCGTCAAGGTGGTGGCCCGCGCGGCGGTGCCGTTCCAGCGCGAGCCGGGCGAGTCGATCGCAGCCGTTGCGCCGCAGGAGCCGGCGAAGCAGCCGGCAGCAGCACAGCAGCCCGAGGCCAAGCCTGAAGCGGCAGCGCCGGCCCCAGTGACCGGCGAGGCGCCGGCGGCACCCGCTGCCTCCGAAGCAAAACCCGCCGATGTCGCCGCGGCACCCGCAATGCCCGAGGCGACGGCCCCCAAGCTGGAGGCCGTGAACGGCGCCGTGATCATCCGGCGCGGCGATTCCCTGTGGCGGATTTCGCGCCGCGTCTACGGCCATGGCGTGCGCTACTCGAACATCTACCTCGCCAACCAGGATCAGATCCGTGACCCAGACCGCATCTGGCCGGGACAGGTGTTCCGCGTGCCCGAAAAATCCAAGGAAGGCGAGGCTGCGAACATGGATGCGATGGGCGAGCAGGCGATGCCGGCGCCCAAGCCATAGGGCTTTCGGGACCGGATTTGCCGACGTCCCGGTTGCGCGAACGAAATTCATCGTCTATCGTCGATAGACGATGAAAACTTTCCCATTGCCGCAGAATTGCGCCGCCTCCGCCGAGGACGTGGCGCAGAAGCTCGCCGCGCTCTCGCATCCGGCACGGCTTGCCATCCTGCGGCGGCTGGGCGGCGGCAGATCGTGCTGTTGCAAGGAAGTGGTCGAGCATCTCGACCTTGCGCAGTCGACGGTTTCGCAACACCTGAAGATCCTCGTCGAGGCGGGACTGGTCCGTTATGCGCCGGAGCGGCAACGCTCGCGCTACCAGATCGACCCGGCGGCGCTGGCCGCCGTTTCCGCATCCGTCTCGGCGCTCGTCGAATCCTGCTGCGCCGATGAAGGCGCAGACATCTAATCAAGGCAAGAACATTGGCTAGCAAGACCGTCTCAGCCGATCGTGGCTCGACTTTCAGCACGATCAGGAACCTTTGGCCCTATATGTGGCCGCAGGACAGACCAGACCTCAGGGCGCGCGTCGTCTGGGCGACCGTGTTCCTCGTCGTTGCCAAGCTGACGCTGGTGGCCGGGCCCTATTTCTTCAAATGGGCGACCGACGCGCTGGCCGGCGACCAGCGTTCCCCGCTGCCGTTGCCGGCGTTCCTGGTGGCGCCGGTGATGCTGGTGGTTGCCTACAATGTCGTCCGCATCGTCCAGCTCGGCTTCAACCAGCTGCGCGACGCGCTGTTTGCCCGCGTCGGGCAGTATGCGGTGCGCCAGCTTGCCCACCGCACCTTCGTACACATGCACCAGCTGTCGCTGCGCTTCCATCTCGAGCGCCGCACCGGCGGGCTGTCGCGCATCATCGAGCGCGGCACCAAGGGCATCGAGACCATTGTCCGCTTCACCATCCTCAACACCGCGCCGACGGTGCTCGAATTCGCGCTGACGGCCGGCATCTTCGGCTTCGCCTATGGCTGGAAATATGTGGCTGTCGTGGCGGCCACCGTCTGGATCTACACCTGGTTCACGGTGCGCGCGAGCGACTGGCGCATCGGCATCCGCCGTGAAATGAACGATTCCGACACTGACGCCAACACCAAGGCGATCGACTCGCTGCTCAATTTCGAGACGGTGAAATACTTCAACAACGAGGCTATGGAGGCCGCGCGCTTCGACCGCTCGATGGCGCGCTACGAGACGGCGGCAACCCGTATCTGGACGTCGCTCGGCTGGCTGAACTTCGGCCAGGGCGTCATCTTCGGGATCGGCATGACCATCGTCATGGGCATGTCGGCGCTGGAGGTCATGGCCGGTACCCAGACAGTGGGCGATTTCGTCTTCATCAACGCCATGCTGATGCAGCTTTCCGTGCCGCTCAACTTCATCGGCTTCATCTACCGCGAAATCCGCCAGGGCCTGACCGACATCGAGCAGATGTTCGACCTGCTCGACGTCGAGCAGGAGGTGGTCGACAAGCCGGGTGCCAGGGCGCTGGAGATCGGCAGCGGCCGGGTCGAGTTCCGCGACGTGCATTTTGCCTACGACCCCAACCGCCAGATCCTGAAAGGTGTCAGCTTCGAGGTTCCGGCCGGCAAGACGGTGGCGATCGTGGGACCATCGGGTGCTGGCAAGTCGACGATCTCCAGGCTGCTGTTCCGCTTTTATGACATCCAGCAGGGTGCCATCCTGATCGACGGCCAGGACATTCGCGACGTCAGCCAGGAGAGCCTGCGCGGCGCCATCGGCATGGTGCCGCAGGACACCGTGCTGTTCAACGACACCATCGCCTACAACATCCGCTACGGCCGCGTGAATGCCGACGAGGAAGACGTGCGCAAGGCGGCCGAACTGGCCCAGATCGCCGGCTTCATCCAGCGCCTGCCCGACGGCTACAAGGCGATGGTCGGGGAGCGCGGCCTCAAGCTCTCGGGTGGCGAGAAGCAGCGGGTGGCGATTGCCCGTACCATCCTCAAGGCGCCGCCCATCCTGATGCTGGACGAGGCGACGTCGGCGCTGGACACCCAGACCGAGCAGGAGATCCAGAGCGCGCTCGACCTGGTCAGCAAGGGGCGCACGACGCTTGTCATCGCGCACCGCCTGTCGACGGTCATTTCCGCCGACGAGATCATCGTGCTGGCCGACGGCAGCATCGCTGAGCGCGGCACCCATGCCGAACTGCTCGGCAAGCGCGGCCTCTACGCCTCGATGTGGGACCGCCAGCGCGAAGCGACCGAGGCCGAGGAAAGGCTGCGCCAGGCGCGCGAGGGCGATGAACTCGGCGTCGTCGTGCGCCGCCGCACTCCCGAGGTCACCGGCGGGGCCTGATACAGCTCAGGCAGCCCGCGCGCCCATCGCGTTTGCGGCGTCCTCCTCGATCAGCGACCGGTGGATGGAAAGGGCCGCAAGGGCGCCGTCCGCTGAAGCCAGCGTGATGTTGTGCATTTCGGTGGCGGCATCGCCCGCGGCAAAGACGTTGCGGACCGTCGTCTGCTTGAAACCGTCGGTGCGGATCTTGACGCCAAGGCGCGTTTCGTCGAAGGCGCAGCCGATCTGTTGCGCCAACGGACTGGCCATGCGCAAGGGCGCCCCGATGAACAGCGCCTTGACCGGCGCCAGCCTGCCGTCGGCGAGGCGCACGCCGTCGATTGCCGGGGCAGGGCCTTCGACCGCCGTGAATGGCGTGTCCTCGATCCGCACCTTGCGGGCGGCGAGCAAGGCGGTGCTGGCATCGTCGAGCGGGAATTCTGCGCTCGCAAAATAGATCGTGTCGCCCCAGTCGGCCAGAAGCGAAGCCTGGTGATGGGACAGCGCAGTGGTGGCGAGCACGCCGATCGGGCCGCCGCCGATTTCATAGGCGTGGCAATATGGACAGTGCAGCACGGTCTTGCCCCAGCGCTCGACGAGGCCGGGAATGGCCGGCAGGTCGTCGTGCACACCGGTGGCGATGAGCATCCGCCGGCCCTGGTGCCGCGTCCCGTCGGCAAGACTGACCGTGACGCCTTCTTTCGTTGTTTCGGCGGCGATTGCCTCGCCGGAGACGAACGAGGCGGACGGATAGGCAAGAAACTGCGCCCTGGCCTCTGCCAAGAGGTCGCTGCCGGCGCGGCAGTCATGCCCGAGCACGCCATGCGAATGGGTGGCGAAGCGGTTGCGTGGCTTGCCGGCGTCGATCACCAGCACGCGCCGGCGAGTGCGGGCCAGGACCAGGGCGCCGGCGAGGCCGGCAAAGCTGCCGCCGACGATGATGGCGTCATGCTGCATCGTGATTTCCTTTTGCATGTTGTGCGTGGTCCGCCATCCGGCGGCTGAAATCGGCGGCGAGATCGCTGAGCCGGATCTGTCCGAACCGTTCGAGCAGCAGCGCCTGCGCCTCGCGAAACGTGTCGTCGAGTGCGTGATTGACAGCCTGTTCGACCAGGCAGCCGGGGCTTTCGGTGGCCGGGCTGAGCGGGAGCAGCACCGGTTCGCCCAGTGCCAGGTGGATGTCGCGCAGGCTGACCGAGGCGAGGTCGCGCGCCAGCGTCCAGCCGCCGCCATGACCCCGCTCCGATGTCACCAGACCGGCCTCCCGCAGGCCAGCCATCGTCCGGCGCACGACCACGGGGTTGGTGCGCAGGCACATCGCGAGTTGGTCGGACGTCATCGGCTTGCCGTGATCTGCCATGTGAAGCAGGGCGTGCAGGGTCGCGGAGAGGCGGCTGTCGTGTTTCATGTAACTTTTGTAGTTACGAGACTTCGAGCAGTCAAGCTGGTGCCGCCACCCCTCGCGTCACCTGGTCACCGGCAGGCAATGTCGCGTTGCGGCGGCCAGAGCTTTCCGGTAAGCACTCCAGGACTTCAACAGCAACGGCCACCCCTTCATGAGCATAGCCGACACGATCCGCAACGCCTTCGTTCCGGTCCATCGCGAGGGGTACCCCTTCATCGCCGGATTCGCGGCGGTCGCCATCCTGCTCGGCTTCTTCTCGACGTCGCTGTTTTGGATCGGGGCGATCCTCACGGCCTGGTGCGCCTATTTCTTCCGCGACCCCGAGCGCGTGACGCCGGTGGACGACAGGCTCGTGGTCAGCCCCGCCGACGGCGTGGTTTCGGCCGTCGGCCCCGCCGTGCCGCCGCGCGAACTCGGCTTGGGCAACGCCGAAATGACCCGCATCTCGGTGTTCATGGACGTCTTTTCCTGCCACGTTAACCGCGCCCCGGTGCGCGGCAAGATCGTCCGCATCGAACACCGTCCGGGCAAGTTCCTCAACGCCGAACTCGACAAGGCGAGCCAGGAAAACGAGCGCAACGGTATCGTCATCGACAGCCCCAACGGCCAGGTCGCCGCAGTCCAGGTCGCCGGCCTCGTGGCGCGGCGCATCGTCTGCTGGGCCGATGTCGGCGGCAACATCGCCGTGGGCGAGCGCTTCGGCCTGATCCGCTTCGGCTCGCGCGTCGACGTGTTCCTGCCCGCAGGGGCTGTACCGCGCGTCGCCGTCGGCCAGACCGCGGTGGCCGGCGAAACCACCCTTGCCGAGTTCGGCGGCACCAGCCACGCACCGCTGGTGCGGGTGTCCTGAGGACGGCGCCGGTGTCATCCTTCAAACCCTTCGAGCCGCATGGAAGCGGTGGACCGCGCATCCGCGAGATTCCGCTGCGCATGGTGCTGCCCAACCTGATCACTGTGCTGGCGATCTGCGCCGGCCTGTCGGGCATCCGGCTCGCCTTCCAGGACCGGTTTGAATCGGCCGTCGTGATGGTGCTGCTGGCAGCCTTCCTCGACGGCATCGACGGCCGTCTCGCCCGCATGCTGAAGGCGACCTCGCGGTTCGGCGCGCAGATGGATTCGCTCGCCGACATCGTCAATTTCGGCGTCGTTCCGGCGCTCGTGCTTTATGCCTACCTGCTCGACAAGGCCGGCTCCCTGGGCTGGATCGCGACGCTGCTGTTCGCCATCGCCATGGGCCTGAGGCTCGCGCGCTTCAACGTGCTCGACGAGGACCTTGATCGCCCGGCATGGCAGGCCGAATATTTCGTCGGCGTGCCGGCACCGATCGGAGCCATCACCTTGATGCTGCCGATGTATCTCGGCTTCCTCGGCCTCGAGGGCACGCGCACGGTAGCCTATGTCGCCACCGGCTTCGCCATCCTCGTCGCCTTCCTGCTGGTCAGCCGGCTGCCCGTCTATTCCGGCAAGAAGCTGAGCATTCGCAGGGAATACCTGCTGCCCGTCATGCTGATCGCCGTGTTTTACGTGCTGCTGCTGACTGTCTATCCCTGGCAGACTTTGACGGCGTCGGTGATCGGCTACCTGATCTTCTTGCCGCTGAGCGCCAGCGCCTATGCCCGGCGTGCCAGGATCGAGGGCGAGAAGGCCGCGGCTGCTGCCGCCGAGGCAGCCGAAGCCGCGGACGAGAGCAAGCCGGCGGGTTAGGCTGCCAGCCCCAGTTGCTCGATGGCCATGTGGCGCGCAGCGACATAGTCGGTCTTGCCAGAGCCGAGCACCGGGATCTCGCGCACCTTGATGATGTCGTGCGGGACCATCAGGTCGGCGGCGCCGGCCTGCTTGCCGTAGAGGCGCAGTGTTTCGGGGTCGGCATTGCCGGCGGTGGTGACGAGCACGATGCGCTCGCCCTTGCGCTTGTCGGGAACGGCAACGGCGGCATGGCGTTCCTCCGGCCACAGCGCCTGCACCAGCATTTCGACGGCGCCGAGCGAGACCATTTCGCCGGCGATCTTGGCAAAGCGCTTGGCGCGGCCGCGGATGGTGAGGAAGCCCTCGCGGTCGACCGAGACGATGTCGCCGCTGTCGTGCCAGCCTTCGAGCGGTTGCAACTCGCCCGGCCGGTCGGCGGTCATGTATCCCATCATCAGGTTGGGGCCGTTGAGCCAGAGCCGCCCGCCTTCGCTGACGCCCTCGACCTCTTCGAGCCGCATGCGCATGCCGGGCAACAGGCGTCCCACGGTGCCGTCGCGGCCATGGGTCGCGGTATTGACGGCCACCACCGGCGCTGCCTCGGTCAGGCCGAAGCCCTCGATGATCTCGGCGCCGAATCGATCGCGCCAGACGCGCCGCGTTTCCGCCCGTACCGGCTCGGCGCCGGCAACGACGAAGCGCAGGCTGGAGAAGTCGCCATCCTCGGCGGTGCGGGCATAGGCGGCCAGGAAGGTGTCGGTGCCGAACATGATGGTCGGGCGGATCTTGCGCGCGACGTCGGGGATGAGCTTGTAGTGCAGCGGCGAGGGGTAGAGGAATAGCCGCACGCCGGTGACGAGCGGCAGGATGGTGCCGCCGGTGAGGCCGAACGAGTGGAAGACCGGCAGCACGTTGAACAGCTTGTCGGCCGGCGAGATGCCGATGCGGGCCTCTGCCTGCATCGCATTGGCGACCAGATTGCGGTGCGACAGCACGACGGCCTTGGGCATGCCTTCGGAACCCGAGGTGAACAGGATGACGGCCGGCCTGGCGGCGTCTTGCGGCTGCAGCGGGCGCCGCCATTGAACGGCTGCAACGGCCTTTTCGATGGCCGTGATGCTGTCTCGCAGCTCTTCCAGCCAGACCATCCGCGCGCCGGCCTGCTCGGCGGCGACGACGATATCGGCAAGGTCGGCCTTCTGGATGAAGGCGCGCGACGAGACGATGGTCTTGATGGCGGCGGTCTTCACCGCCGAGGCGACATTGCTGGCGCCGGCGGTATAGTTGATCATGGCGGCCACGCGGCCTGCCGAGACGAGGCCGAGCAAGGTCAGCACCACGCCATTGGCATTGGGCAGCAGCACGCCGACCGCTTCGCCGTGGCTGGTCTGGGCCTCGAGGCGCCTGCCCAGCACGCGCGTGCCGGTCAGCAGCTTGCGGTAGCTGAGCGCGCCGCCGACGACATCCTCGACGATCGGGCGCGAGGCGCCGTAGCGGTCGGCCGCATCGCGCACGGCGTAGAACAGACCCCGGTCGAGGTCGGTTCCGGCAAGCCTCGCCTCGGCAAAACGGTCGAACAGGGCGTTTGCGGTCGTGGTTTGGGAATAGCCGGCACGCTGGAGCAGTTCGGCCATGGTCATCGGCGCAAGGGCTGCGATCCGGAGGCGCGGGAACCAGCCGCGCGGGGCGCGTTCGGCAGGTGTCAGCGAAAATGGCAGATGGCGCGCGCCGCCGACGAAGATCGGAACGATCCGGGCGTCGGCCTGCATTGCGATGCGGGCGACGGCGCGAAACAGCCGGAACGACTTGACGTCGGGCTCGACGGTGTCGGGCAGGTAGACGGCGAGGCGGCCCTTGCCGCGCAGCACGCGCACGAGGCGACGGCTGACGAAGACATGTTCGGCGTTGAAGGCGATGGTGCGGCCGAGTTCACGCCATGGCTCGAGCCAGACGGCGCGGGCGGACGCGTCGTCGAGGATGTGCAGCGTCTGCTCCGGCAGCAGGGACAGCATCAGCGCCGGTTCGAGCCGGGACTGGTGCGACACGACATAGATGACCGGTGCCTCGGCGTCCCGCGCCTGGCGCATGGCCTTGTCGTGGACGCGCCACAGCAGCTTGAGCGGCAGATAGAGCAGCCCCTGGCGCAGGCGGATGCCGAGCGTGTAGGTCAGGTAGCCCGCGGCAAGCATCCATGCCGCGACCAGACCGAGCAGAATTGCACTGGCCAGGACCATGCCGCACCTCCCAATGCACGCGACGCCCCACCGCGCGCACAGAAACTAGACGATGCCGACGCCACGTCAATGCGCATCGTCCCCGCCACCCCTGGGGTTCAGGACAGGAAAAAGCCGGTCTTGCGACCGGCTTAAAGCAAAGGGACGGGTGGAGGGGATGGGGGGATGGGGCAACCCGTCCTGAGGCCAATAACGTCGATCCCGCGATTTGGTTCCACGCCAGTTCAGGCTTTCTGCGAATCTTTTTCCATGCTGGTATCGTGCATGGGCGGCGGCATCTGCGCGCCGGGCCAGTCGCGCCAAGTGTGCCAGAATACGGCGGCCATCACGACAGCCCCGCCCGCGAGGCTCGCCAGCGGCGGCAGTTCGGCGAGGAAAAGCCATGCAAAGACGATGCCGAACGGCACTTCGGCCGTGCCCAGCAGCCCTGCTTCGGCAGCGGGAATGCGGCGCGCGCCTTCGGTCCACAGAACCACCGCCAGCGCGAAGGTGAAGCCGAAAATGGCGAGCACGGGGATGTCCTGGCTTGGCACGGCGAGTGGATCGGTGACGAACCAGGCGGGAAACACGCCGAGGAATGCCGAAACGGCACCGGCCCACACCACGGACGCATTGCGAAAGCGGCGGACAAGGGTTGCGTAGAGCGCGAATGTGAAGGTCATCAGCAGCGCCAGCATGTCGCCGAAGGCGTGGCCACCGCCCAATCCGGTCCAGACCATGACGGCGACGCCGACGAGGCAGATCGCTGCCGCGATTGCCGTCTGGCGGCGAAAGACCTCGCCGACGATCAGCCAGGCGAGCAAGGCGACGACGAAGGGCACGGTGGCATAAATGACGACGACATTGGCGACATAGGTGTTCTTGAAGGCGGCGATGAAGGCGATGCTGGCGAAGGTGCCCAGTATGGCCAGCATCCAGCCTCGCCAGCCGAGGTCGAGGCTTTCGCCATGGCCGGCGCGACGGCGCCAGAGGACGTAGGCCGTGATCAGGAGCCCGCCGACCAGTCCGCGCCATGAGGTGATGGTCAGGGGATCGGCGTCGATCGATTTGGTGAGGATCCCTGAAAGGGCGAAAACCGCCGCCGACAGCGTGACGAGCAGGACGCCGAGCCGGTGTTCCGAGGCGCCGTCGAAGCTGTCGGTGACCATGCCTGCCTCCTGCAAAACAAGCTTAGATTATCGCATCGCTCCTGCCAGCCTGCTGTCATGAGCCAAGGCGCATTTGCTGTGCTAGAATCGTCGGAGTTTGCCGGGAGAAGATCATGGATGCCGCGGGACTGAAGGCGCTGCAGGCGCCCCTGAAGGATGCCTATCGCGAGGATGCCGGCCGGGGGCTGATCACCCTGCGCGCGGCCGGCGCTGTCGACGACAGTTCCATCGCCTGCAAGGTCGAGACGGGCAGGGCGATCGTGACGGCCGGGCTGCACCCGGCAACCGGCGGCAGCGGGCTGGAGCTCTGCTCCGGCGACATGCTGCTCGAGGCGCTCGTTGCCTGTGCCGGAGTGACCTTGAAGGCGGTCGCCACGGCGCTGGAATTCAGGCTCGGCGAGGCCACGGTCTCGGCCGAGGGCGATCTCGACTTTCGCGGCACGCTGGGTGTCGCCAAGGATGCACCGGTCGGCTTTCGCGCCATCCGGCTGGCCTTCAAGCTCGATACCGACGAGCCCCAGGACCGCATCGACGCCCTGATCAAGCTGACCGAGCGCTACTGCGTCGTCTTCCAGACGCTGAACGTTCGGCCGGACCTTTCGGTATCGGCCGAACGCTAGGTTGATGCAGCCTGCTCAGTTCGTGGCGAAGCAGTAGAACAGGCCGTCGCCACCGGTGCCCTTCAGGGCTTCCTGGCCGCATCCGCCGCGCGAGGCATGCGAGGAATTCCACGACTTGGCCGCCGCCGAGTCGTCGAGGCCCATGCGGTCGTGATGGCCCATCATGGCAACGCCGTCGCCGTCGCTGGTCCAGTTGTTGCAGGACTGGTCGGCGGCCTTGGTGCCGTCAGGCATCGACCCGGTCAGGATGTCGTGCTTGTTGGGCTGGTCGCCGCGGCCGTTGATGGTGTTGCCCTTCTCGTCGAGTGCGGTTTCCTTGTTGATGTTGTTGGCGTCGCTGTGCAGCGAGGCGACATCGTCGGCGATCTTCTGGCCCTTGGCGTTGGACCATGGACCGCTGCCGATGCGATCCTTGGCGTCGGTGTCGCTGGTCGAGAGATAGGCATGCCAGGTCTTGCCGGTCGAGCCGGCAGCTTCGGCGAGGCTCTGGCATTGGGCGTCGGCGCCTGCCAGGCCACCGAGATTTGCACCCTTGCCCAGCCCGACGCTGGTCACGAAAAAGCTCATCGTGTTGTCCTGGGCGCTGGCGGTGAGAAGGCCCGAGCACAGTGCCGCGGACAGGATGAGGATGCGTTTCATCGATCGTTCCTCCCTAGTTTGTCGATTGAGGCGCAAGGCTAGGGCGAGCCGAAATCAACGGCCAATCACGCTTGCGTGTCGCCTACATCGGCCAGACGAGCAGCAGCATCGGCACCGCCACCATGATGACCAGCAGCGACAATGGCAGCCCGAGGCGCGGGTAGTCGGAGAACTTGTAGCCGCCCGGTCCCATCACCAGCGTATTGCACTGGTGGCCGATCGGCGTGAGGAAGTCGCATCCGGCGCCGATGGCGACGGCCATCAGGAACGCTTCCGGCTGGTAGCCGAGCGAACTGGCGAAACCGGCCGCGATGGGAGCCACCACGAGCACCGTCGCTGCATTGTTGAGGAACGGCGTGACCGCCATGGCCACGACCATGATCAGGGTCAGTGCGCCCGCTGGTGGCAAGCCGGCGGCGAATTCCGCCAGCCAGGCCGAAATGACGTCGGTGGCGCCCGTCCGCCGCAAGGAATCGCTGACGGGAATGAGGGCTGCGAGCATCACCAGGATCGGCCCGTCGATGGCGCCATAGACCTCGCGCATCGGGATGACGCGGAACAGGACCATGGCAACGGCAGCCGAGAAGAAGGCCAGTGGGACGGGCAGCAGGCCGAAGGCGGTCGCCGCCATCGCGGCGGTCAGGATCGCCAGCGGAACGATGCCACGGCGGACGCTGCCGAGCAGGATCGGCCGCTCCGCGAGCGGCAGGCAGCCGAGTTCGCGCAAGATCTCTGGCAAGGTCTGCGGATTGCCCTGAAGCACAACAACGTCGCCCATGCGCAGCGTGACCGCGCCGAGGCGCTCCTGGATGCGCTCGCCCTTGCGGCTGACAGCCAGCAGGTTGACGTTGAATCGGTCGTAGAGCGCAAGCCTCTGGGCCGATCCGCCGATCAGGCTCGAATTCTCGCCGATGATCGCTTCGACGGCCGCCGCGGCGTGCTGGCCGCCGGCGGAAGCGCGGCTGCCGGTGACGCTGAGCTTGGCCTGCGCCACCATGCGATCGAGCACGTCAGGGGCGCCCTCGATCAGCAGGATGTCGCCCTCGCGGAGCACGACGTCCGGAAAGGGCGTGATGTGCAGCGCCCGCGACCGCAGGATCGACGTCACCACGGCTCGGCTGCCGCCGAGCTTGAGCAGGTCTGCCAGTGATTTGCCGACGACGGCGGAGTCGGCGACGATCCGGGCTTCGGTGACGTAGTTGTCGATGTCGATGGCCTCGTGGATGGAGGCCGAGGCGCGCGTGCGGACGGGCAGAAGCCAGTAGAACAGCACCAGGAAGACGATGCCGGCGGCAGCAAGAGCCGCACCCACCGGCGTGAAGTCGAACATAGAGAAGGCTTCGCCGGTCATCTCCTGGCGCACGCGCGAGACGACGATGTTGGGCGAGGTGCCGACCAGAGTCATCAGGCCGCCGAGCAGCGAGCCGAAGGCCATCGGCATCAGGAAGACCGAGGGCGAGACGTTGGAGCGTCGCGCGAACTGGAAGGCGATCGGGATCATGATCGCCAGCGCGCCGATGTTCTTCACGAAGGCGGAAAGCAGGGTGACGACGATGACGAGCAGCGCCAGTTGTGCCCTGACGCTGGAAACGTCGGGGGCGAAGCGCTGGATGGCATATTCCATGATGCCCGAGCGGGCGACGCCGGCGCTGACCAGAAGCGCCGAGCCGACGATGATGACGATGTCGTCGCCAAAACCGCTGAAGGCTTCCGCCTGCGGCACGATGCCGGCGGCAACGGCGACGATCAGGGCGCCGCAGGCGACCAGATCATAACGGAATCGACCCCAGATGAACGCTGCCATCATCAGTACGATGACGGCGAGGGACATCAGCTGGTCTGTCGTCATGCGGTCGATGTCCCCACATTCGTCGAATGGCGATGTTCAACGCGGCAGCAGTGCGATCGTTGCCTCGTCGCGGCCACCGGTGCAAGGCGCCGCGGCGGCAGCAGATGTTCAGGCCGGCTGCTGGTAGGACACCCAGCGCTGTTCGCGGGCCTGATAGATCAGGCCGGTCTGGCTGAGTGCAGGGTCGACCATCGACAGGATGTGGGCCGCGACCTCGGAGGGGTGCGGCACCGTTTCGGGGTTCTCGCCCGGCATCGCCTGGGCGCGCATAGCCGTGCGGGTCCGGCCCGGGTCGAAGGCGTTGACGCGAAGCCTCAGGTTGCGCGTTTCGTCGGCCCATGAGCGCATCAGCGTCTCGGCCGCAGCCTTGGAGGCGGCGTAGGGAGCCCAGAAGGCGCGCGCCGAATGGGCGGCATTGGAGGTGACGATGACGGCGCGGCCGGCATCGGAGAGGCGCAGCAGCGGATCGACCGAGCGGATCAGCCGCCAGGTGCCGGTCACGTTGACCGCCATCACCTTGTCGAAGACCTTGGCTTCGACGTGGCCGATGGGCGCGATGACGCCGAGGACGGCGGCGTTGGCCATCAGGATGTCGAGCTTGCCCCAGCGTTCGTGGATCGAACCGCCAAGCCGGTCGATGCCGGTCATGTCGGTCAGGTCGAGCGGGACGAGCGTCGCCTGGCCGCCGGCAGACTTGATCTCGTCGTCGAGTTCTTCGAGACCGCCGACCGTGCGCGCAACCGCGATGACATGCGCGCCAGCGGCTGCCAACTGCTTGGCTGCATTGTAGCCGATGCCGCGCGAGGCGCCGGTGACAAGGGCGATGCGGCCGGAGAGGTCGGGAGTCGTGGTCATGCGGGCACCCAATTCGAGCTGGTCGATCCGCTGCCTGATAGGACGATTTCGCCGCGAACAAAACCCCGCAACGCACAATGAAGACCGACTATGTGTCGCAAGCAGTGAAATTCCCCGCCAGCAATGTCGGAAACGCCTGCGCCCCATCGTCCTCGGTCAAGAACGAAGTTCCCGGAGGTACGAGCATGAGCAGAACCGTTGCAATCCTTCTCGCCCGACTGATCTTCGCCGGCGCTTTTGCCATGGCGGCTGTCTTCAAGTTCGCTGGAATGGAACAAACCGCCGTCTACATTGCGGCTGCCGGCTTTCCCTTTCCGCTGTTTCTGGCCTGGCTTGCGGCCATCTTCGAAGTTGGCCTGGTGGCGGCGTTCCTGACGGGCGCCTTCTTTTCGGAAGCGGCTTTGCTTGCCGGGGCCTATGTGATCTTCCTGGCCTTCGCCTTTCACGGCCCCGCGCTCTGGCAGGCAAACCAGGCCGAGTTCGGCTTCTTCGTCGACCACTTCACCTTCTTCGCCGGACTGCTGTTCGCAGCCGTCCACGGTCCAGGTGAAAAGCTGGCGATGGGGCTGGGCTTGATCTGGAAGCGCGGGACGGCCTCCGGGAACTGACACGGAAGCCGGAAGTCAGCGCCAGGAGGCGCTAGCCGCCGTTGTTTGCCAGCAGCGACAGGGTGCGGACATTGTCCGAGCCTTCGAGGTCGGCAAGGCGCGTCGGGTACTGCCCAGAGAAGCAGGCATCGCAGAATTGCGGCTGTTCGTTGTCGCGGCCGGGTTCGCCGACGGCACGGTAGAGACCGTCCATCGACAGGAAGCCGAGCGAATCGACGCGGATGAACTCGGCCATTTCCTCGATCGTCATGCGCGAGGCCAGCAGCTTGGACTTTTCCGGCGTGTCGACGCCGTAGAAGCAGGAGGCGCGGGTGGGCGGCGAGGCGATGCGCATGTGCACCTCCTTGGCGCCGGCGTCGCGCACCATCTGCACGATCTTCTGGCTGGTGGTGCCGCGGACGATGGAATCGTCGACCAGCACCACGCGCTTGCCCTCGATCATGCGGCGGTTGGCGTTGTGCTTGAGCTTGACGCCCATGTGGCGGATCGAATCGCCGGGCGAAATGAAGGTACGCCCGACATAGTGATTGCGGATGATGCCGAGCTCGAAGGGCAGACCAGCCTGCTGCGAGAAGCCGATGGCGGCCGGCGTGCCGGAATCGGGCACTGGCACGACGATGTCGGCCTCGACCGGGCTCTCGATGGCGAGTTCGGCGCCGATGCGCTTGCGCACGTCATAGACGTTGCGGCCCTCGACCGAGGAGTCGGGACGGGCGAAATAGACATATTCGAAGATGCAGAAGCGCGGCTTCTGCTGCTCGAACGGGAAGATGCTCTCGATGCCCTTGGAGGTGACGATCACCATCTCGCCGGGCTTGAGGTCGCGCACGAAACGCGCGCCGATGATGTCGAGCGCGCAGGTTTCGGAAGCGAGGATCCAGGCGCCGTCGAGGTCGCCGAGCACCAGCGGGCGGATGCCGAGCGGGTCGCGGCAGCCGATCATCTTCTTCGACGACAGTGCCACCAGGGAGAACGCGCCTTCGACCTGGCGCACGGCATCGATGAAGCGCGAGTTGAGGTCGCGTTCCTTGGATGTCGCGACCAGGTGCAGGATGGTTTCGGTGTCGGAAGTCGACGAGAAGATCGAGCCCTGCTTCTGCAAGGCGCGCTGTACCGTCATGGCATTGGTCAGGTTGCCGTTGTGGGCCACCGCGAAGCCGCCGTCGGAAAGCTCGGCAAAGAAGGGCTGCACGTTGCGCATGCCGGCGCCGCCGGTGGTGGCATAGCGGGTGTGGCCAATGGCGCGGTTGCCGTTCAGCCTGTCGATGACCGATTGCTTGGTGAAGGTGTCGCCGATCAGGCCGATATGGCGTTCGACGTGGAACTGGCTGCCATCGTAGGAGACGATGCCGGCGGCTTCCTGGCCGCGATGCTGGAGCGCATGCAGGCCCAGCGTGACGATGGCCGCTGCGTCCTGCCGGCCAAATATGCCGAACACGCCGCATTCATCGTGGAAATGATCATCAGCCTCGGCGGAGAGAGGTGTTTCTGCGTCAACCATCGGGTCACGGTCTCGTGTCGGAAAGCCGTCATATAGGGCATGCCGACCGGCAATACCATCACCAATTTTAGCAGGCCTTGTCGCAGGCGGATGGCCGGCCTCGAAGTGACGGGGGCATCGCCTGCGCAGGAAGCGAACCTGCGCAGGCGATTTGGCTTATCAGGCCAGTTCAACGCCCTTGCGTTCCTTGATCAGGAAGACCGTGGCAAGAATATCGATTGCCCAGACAAAGACCAGGAACGACAGGCCGGCGGAGAGCGAATATTGCGTCGCCAGCCAGCCGATGATCAGCGGGCCGAAGCCGCCGACGCCGCGACCGACGTTGAACAGCACGTTCTGTGCCGTCGCACGGGCCTGCGTCGGGTAGCTTTCGGAGATCAGGGCACCGTAGCCGCCGATCATGCCGCTCAGGAAGACGCCGGTGATCGCGCCGGCAACAAGCAGCGCCATCGGGTCCTTGATCTGCGGATAGACGAAGGCCATCGCCATTGCGCCGATCTGGAAGGCAATGAACAGCGGCTTGCGGCCGAAACGGTCGGCCAGATGGCCGAAGATCCACATGCCGACAGCGCCGCCCAGCACGGTGACCGACGTCCACATCGCCGACTTGGTGAGCGAGAAGCCCATCTGCGTCGACAGGTAGGCCGGCAGCCAGATCATCGTGCCGTAATAGCCGAAGTTCTGAGCCGACGTCATGATGCCGATGCCGATCGTCGACCGCAGCGACTCGCGGTCCGCGACCAGGTAGCGGAACGGGTTGACGCGCTTTCCCGCATCCTTCTTGGCCGCGGCCACGAACATTTCCGGCTCGTGCAGGTATTTACGCAGGACGAAGGCCACCACGGCCGGGATCAGTCCGATCACGAACATGCCGCGCCAGCCGATCAACGGCAACAGCAGCGGCGTGAGCAGTGCCGCGCCCAGGACGCCGGCCTGCCATCCGAGCGCGACGTAGGACGAAGCCCGCGCCCGCTTGTGTGCCGGCCAGGCCTCTGCCACCAGCGCCATGCCGATGCCGAACTCGCCGCCCAGGCCGATGCCGGCGATGGTGCGGTAGATGAGGAGGTCCCAATAACCCTGCGCGAGGGCGCAAAGACCGGTGAACACACCAAACAGCAGGATGGTCCACGACAGGACGCGGATGCGGCCGAAACGGTCGCTGAGGGCACCGACGATCAGGCCGCCGATCACGGCGCCGATCAGCGTCCATGTGATCAGCGAGCCTGCCTCCGAGCTCGAAAGAGCCAGGCCGACGGTGACCGCCGGCAGCATGAAGCTCAGGATCATCAGATCGAAACCGTCCATCGCGTATCCGAGATTGGATGCGATCAACGCCTTGCGCGCGTAGCTGTTGACGGGCGCGTCCCGATCGTCCGCGAGGGTCGGCGACTGCGCCGTAGAAGACTTAATTGACATGCTTTCCTTCCCAATAAATGCGCTCTGCCCACGCGACACGATGGAGGCGCGGCTTCAAGCCGCGAAAATAAGTATATACATAATTGAAGTTGCGCAAGCTGAGCCAAAGAGCTCATGCATGCTGCCGGCTTGACTCGCAAGCCAGGAACTTGGCTACAGCGAGCGTTGGCAAGCAGAGACGCATTGGTCGCCGCGGCAATGGCTCGCGGCGGCGTGTTGACAAGCTTCCATGCGTATAGAATAGTAATTATGTATATACATAATTTTACTGCCGTGACCAGGAATGGAGTTGGGTAATGAAGGCACTACCGCACGTTGGCGACAAGCGCGTGATCGATATGCATGTGCATATCGGACCGGAATTCTTACGCCGGAAATACAGCGCTGAGACGCTCGCGGCCGAGGCGCGGAAAGAAGGATTCGGCGTGGTGATGAAGAACCACTTCCAGCCGACCACCGGGCAGGTCAGCCAGTTGCGCCGGCCCGACGACAAGGTGGCACTGGTCGGTTCCGTTGCCCTGAATTTCGGCTGCGGCGGCGTCGACGACCACGGCGTGCGCTCGGCGCTTTCCGGCTGGAAGCGCGACGTGACGGCGGCCGACCCCGATTCCGACCGTTTCGTGGTCTGGATGCCGACGATGTGCTGCGAGGCCCATTTGCGGAAATACAATCGCCGCGACCTGTCCGAAGCCTGGGGTATCAAGGGGCAGTACACCAGGTATTATGCCGAGGGCACCGGCTATACGCTGGACGAGGGCAATGACGACAAGATGGCTGCGCTCAGGCGTGCGCTGCAGGTCATCGCCGACAACGACCTCATCCTAGCGACGGGGCATTTCGACCGCAACGAGACCCTGACGGTCGTCCGCATCGCCCATGAGATGGGCATTCGCCGGATCATCATGACGCATCCGCTGTTCCAGACCACCGAACTCGATCCCGAGACAATGCGGCGCATGTGGGAAGAATATGGCGCCTACAGCGAACTGGCCTTCGTCAACCTCGCGATGGATGACCTGAGCTACGAACAGTACATCGAAGTCATCGAGGGGGTTGGGTCGCAGGGCGTGATTCTGTCGTCGGACGTCGGGCAGGTGTTCTCGGCCGGCGTCGGCGATGCCCTGCGCGAATTCTTCTCCGAATTGCAGGCGCGCGGCGTCAAGGAAGACGACATCGTCCAGATGTCGGTCATGAACACCAACAAGCTTCTGTTCGAAGACATGAAGTGATCGCGGAATTGGCTGAAGTTTGACGTGCTCTGACCGGGGCGCGTCGGCCCAGTGGCTGCTACCGGATGGCGATATCGTTAGCTTCCAGAATGCAGAACGCTGTGCCTCCCAAGGGAGGCACGGCGTTCAAGAAAGTCACGTGCGATCACCAGTCCTGATGATCGCGAAGTCGCTCAGTTGTTGGCGGGCGGCGTCTCGGCCGCGGGTGCGCCGGCGGGCTCGTCGGCGCCACCTTCGGCAGGCGGCGTGGCGGTGCCGGTCTCGGGCTCGCCCTGCGAATTGAGCTTCTTGAGGATCGAGTTCTCGGGATCTTCCGGCAGCATGTTCTCGATCGTCGTGCCGATGCTTTCGAGCAGCGGCCGCGACTTCGCCTCGGAAACCCAGGCGGGCGACTTGTCGCCGACCAGCCAGTTGAAGAACAACAGCCCAACGGCCACCACCAGGATGCCGCGCGCCGCACCGTAGAGGAAGCCGAGCGTCCGATCGAGCGCGCCGATGCGGCTGTCGATGATGAAGTCTGCAATCTTCATGGTGATGATGGTGACGACGATCAGCGCGATGATGAAGACGATGCCGGCGGCTGCGGCCATCGCGATCTTCTCGTTGTCGATATAGGGCTGAACGTAGGGCACCACCGGCTTGTAGAAGAAGAAGGCGGCAGCCGCGGCAGCGGCCCAGGAGGCGACCGAAAGTACCTCGCGCGAGAAGCCGCGCACCATGGCCAGCATCGCCGAAACCAGGGTGAAGCCGACCAGAATTCCGTCAAGCAGCGTAATCGGCATAGTGTCTCTCACTCCCTGACGACGGTTTCAATCCGTCTCTTCCGCGCGGCTTCGTCTTGAGCCGGCTATCCGCGCCACCAGATCCGCGAGTGCGGTCGGCTGGAACGAACCGGCCCCGATTCCACCTGCGATGTCCCCACTGCCGGCGGGCAGGACTGCCCTTCCGAAGCCCAACTTTTCGGCCTCTTTAAGGCGTTGCTGTGCATGCGCAACCGGCCTCACGGCGCCAGAAAGGCTGATTTCGCCGAAATAGACGCAATCAGCAGGCAGGGCAAGACCGGTGAGCGATGAAACCAGTGCGGAAGCGACCGCCAGGTCGGCGGCCGGCTCGGATATGCGATAGCCGCCGGCAACGTTGAGATAGACGTCGTGCTGGCCGAAGCGGACTCCGCAATGCGCCTCGAGCACGGCGAGAATCATCGACAGCCGCGACGAGTCCCAGCCGACGACGGCGCGACGCGGCGTGCCCAGCGACGACGCCGCCACCAGCGCCTGGATCTCGACCAGCACCGGCCGCGTGCCCTCGATTGCCGCAAACACCGCGGCACCCGGCGCCTTGGAATGGCGCTCGCCCAAAAACAGCTCTGAGGGGTTGGCGACCTCGCGCAGACCCTTGTCGGACATCTCGAAGACGCCGATCTCGTCGGTCGGGCCGAAGCGGTTCTTGACCGTGCGCAGGATGCGGAAATGGTGGCCGCCTTCGCCCTCGAAATAGAGCACGCCGTCGACCATGTGCTCGACGACGCGGGGGCCGGCGATCTGGCCTTCCTTGGTGACATGGCCGACGAGCACGACGGCGGCACCCGTCGACTTGGCGTAGCGGATCATCGCCTGGGACGCTGCACGCACCTGCGTGACCGTGCCGGGTGCCGAATCGGCGAGGTCGGTCCACAGCGTCTGGATCGAATCGATAATGACGAGGTCCGGCCGCTTGCCGTCGGCGATGGTGGCGAGGATGTCCTCGACATTGGTCTCGGCGGCGAGTTCCACCGGCGTGGTGGCAACGCCGAGGCGCTGGGCGCGCAGCCTGATCTGGGCGACGGCCTCTTCGCCCGAGACATAGACGACGCGGTGGCCGCGCGCGGCGAGTGCTGCCGCCGCCTGGGTCAGCAGCGTCGACTTGCCGATGCCGGGATCGCCGCCGATCAGCAGCGCCGAGCCGCGCACGAAGCCGCCGCCGGTGGCACGGTCGAGTTCGCCGATCCCCGAGACGATGCGCGGCGCATCCTCGATGTCGCCATCGAGCGAGGTCAGCGTAACGGGACGGCCCTTGCGCGCGCTCTTGAGCGAACCCGGTCCGGAGCCGATGCCGCCGGCCGTGCCTTCCTCGACGAGCGTGTTCCACTCTCCGCAGGAATCGCATTTGCCGGCCCAGCGCTGATGCGCGGCACCGCAGTTCTGGCAGATGAATTGGACGCGGGGCTTAGCCATGGGTGGGGTGCTGCGATGCTGAGTGGGGGAGGTAGGGCTTCTTCGCACCCCCCTCTGTCCTGCCGGACATCTCCCCCGCAAGGGGGGAGATCACGCCTTCTTCGGCGCCGGGGCCAATCACCAACCTTGCGAAGCCTGCACTGGCAAGCATGCAGGATGACCGCCGCCGGCGATGCGATTGATCTCCCCCCTTGCGGGGGAGATGGCCGGCAGGCCAGAGGGTGGTGCGAAGGAATGCCGCGTTGGACAAAGCCTACTCTTCCCCGAACCTGTCCGGCAAATGATGCTCGGGCGCGAGGTCGAAGAAGCGGGTGAACTCACCCTGGAAGCCGAGGCTGACGGTGCCGGTCGGGCCGTGACGCTGCTTGGCGACGATGACTTCGGCCTTGCCGCGAACCTCGGCCATGTCGCCCTCCCACTTGATGTAGTCGTCGGTGCCCGGCTTCGGCTCCTTGTTCTTGAGGTAGTACTCCTCGCGGTAGACGAAGATAACGACGTCGGCGTCCTGCTCGATCGAGCCTGATTCACGAAGGTCGGAGAGCTGAGGGCGCTTGTCGTCGCGGCTTTCGACCTGACGCGACAGCTGCGACAGCGCGATGATCGGGACGTTGAGTTCCTTGGCCAGCGCCTTGAGGCCGGTGGTGATCTCGGTGATTTCCTGGACGCGGTTCTGCGACGACTTGGCCGACGAGCCCTGCATCAGCTGGATATAGTCGATGATGATGAGGTCGAGGCCGCGCTGGCGCTTGAGGCGGCGGGCGCGCGCAGAGAGCTGGGCGATCGAGATACCGCCGGTCGAGTCGATGAACAGCGGGATCTTCTGCAGCGTCTGAGTGCAACTGACCAGCTTTTCGAAATCGGCTTCGGTGAGATCGCCGCGGCGGATCTTGGAGGAGGGCACCTCGGCCTGCTCGGAAATGATACGGGTAGCCAACTGCTCGGACGACATTTCGAGCGAGAAGAAGCCGACGACGCCTCCATTCTCGGCCTTGAACGAGCCGTCGGCCTGCTGCGCCGGGACATAGGCGTGGGCGACGTTGAAGGCGATGTTGGTGACGAGCGAGGTCTTGCCCATGCCGGGGCGGCCGGCGAGCACGATCAAGTCGGAGGATTGCAGGCCGCCCATGCGGGCGTCGAGATCCTGCAGGCCGCTGGCGATGCCGGAGAGATGGCCGTCGCGCATGTAGGCGGCGCTGGCCATGTCGATGGCGGTCTTGACCGCGTCGGAGAAGCTTTCGAAGCCGCCGTCGTAGCGGCCGGTTTCGGCGAGTTCGAACAGGCGGCGTTCGGCATCCTCGATCTGCTCGGACGGCGACATGTCGACCGGCGCGTCATAGGCGATGTTGACCATGTCCTCGCCGACGGTGATCAGCGCACGCCGCGTGGCGAGGTCGTAGACGGCACGGCCGTAGTCGGCGGCATTGATGACGGTGACGGCATTGGCCGCCAGCGCCACCAGATACTGCAGGACGGTCATGTCGCCGACCTTTTCGTCGACCGGCAGGAATGTCTTGAGGGTGACCGGGTTCGCCATCTTGCCCATGCGAATGAGCTCGGACGAGACCTCGAAGATCTTGCGGTGCAGCGGCTCGTAGAAGTGGGTCGCCTTGAGGAAGTCGGAGACGCGGTAGAAGGCGTCGTTGTTGATCAGCATCGCGCCCAGCAGCGCCTGCTCGGCCTCGATGTTGTTCGGGGCTTCCCGGTAGAGCGGGGTTTCCGCCACTTCGAACTTGCGCGCTGCCTCAGCCAATGTCTTCCCCGTCCGTTGCCGAGCATCTGCACTACCAGAGCCGGGCCACAAGCCGTCCATCGTCATTTCAACTGGCCACCACTATTCACACTCGTCCACAGGGACGGCCGGCACGGTGACGATTCCGATTGACGCGAATCGCAGCGAGTCTAGCGGCGAAGCGGCAAGAACAAAACAGGAAGCTGCGATCACGCACTCCGCGGCGCGAGCAGGATGACCGAGGCGCCGAAAATGCAGATGGCCGCGCCGATGATGTCCCAGCGGTCGGGCCGTACGCCTTCGGCGAGCCACAGCCAGCACAGCGAGGCGGCGATGTAGATGCCGCCATAGGCGGCGTAGGCGCGGCCCGCGGCACTGGCTTCGACCAGTGTGAGCAGCCAGGCGAAGGCGACGAGCGAGATGAGGCCCGGCACCAGCCAGAGCGGCGACTTGTCAAGCCGCCACCACGCCCAGAAGGCAAAGCAGCCGGCGATCTCGGCAAGTGCGGCAGCGACGTAGATGGCATAGGTCATGACAAAGCCCGGCTCGAAGGGGAGATGGGCTTTGTCCTATGCGAGCCTATGCGGGCGCAAGGCCTGACATCGGCCTGTTGCGATCCTATTCCTTGTCGCCGACCGTGCGTTTGCGCCCGGCCTTGGTCGCCGGTTCGGCGGTGCGATGCGCCATCTCGTGCATGGCCAGCGCCTTCTCGCACTTGCCGATGTAGTCGCGGGTCAGCGGCAGCGTGTCGTTTCGGTGGGTGATCTGGATCTGGAACACCATCAGGTCCTGCCAGCGGAAGGCGGCTTCGGATGCTGCCAGGTAGAATTCCCACATCCGGCAGAAGCGCTCGTCATAGATCGCCTTGGCCTTGTCCCGGTTGGCGGCGAAGCGCTTGCCCCAATGCTTCAGCGTCTCGGCATAGTGGAGCCGCAGGACCTCGACGTCGGCGACCATCAGCCCCGCCTTCTCGATCGCCGGCAGGACTTCCGACAGGGCAGGGATATAGCCGCCGGGGAAGATGTATTTGCGGATGAAGGCGCTCGTCGCCGTCGGCGGGCCGAAACGGCCGATCGAATGCAGCACCATCACGCCATCGGGTTTCAACCGCTTGGCGACGGTGTCGAAGAAGGTGCGGTAGTGGTTGACGCCGACATGCTCGAACATGCCGACCGAGACGATGCGGTCGAAGCGCTCGACGAGGTCGCGATAATCGCGGATTTCGAAGTGGACGTGGCTGTCGAGGCCTTCCTGATGGGCGCGTTCGGTGGCGACCGCGTGCTGCTCGGAAGACAGCGTGACGCCCAGCACCTGCGCTTCGAACGACCGCGCAAGATAGAGCCCGAGGCCGCCCCAGCCGGAGCCGATGTCGAGCACCGACTGGCCTGGCTTGAGCCGCATCTTGGCGGCGATGTGCGCCTTCTTGGCCGTTTGGGCTTCTTCCAGCGTCATTTCGGGGTCGGCGAAATAGGCGCAGGAATATTGCATGTCGCTGTCGAGGAAGAGCCGATAGAGATCGCCCGAAAGATCGTAGTGGCGCTCGACGTTGCGTTTCGCCCGTGCTGCGGTGTTGACCTGCTGGAAGCGGCGCAGCGCCACCCGCAGACCTTCGATGGCGCGCGACCAGGCAGCGTCGACCGTGCCGTTGCCGAGATTCTGGAAGGCGATCCGCATGAAGCCGAAGATGTTGCCTTCGACGATGTCCATCTCGCCGTCCATGTAGGCCTCCGGCACGGCCAATGTCGGATCGAAGGTGATGGCCCGTTCGGCCCGGCGCGTTCGGATCAGCATGTGGACCGGTTCGCCACTGCCGTCGCCGAAGCGGTGGGGCACGCCGTCGGGTCCGGTGACGGTCAGGTTTCCTGTGCGGACGAGTTTTGCGAAAATGCGCTGCAGCAACACGTTCATGGGCAATGCTCGCGATGTGTCAGTCCTGTTGTCAGAAACGGGTAACTAGCGCGGGCACGTTCAGGTTCCACCTGGCACAAAAAAGCCCGGGTGTTTCCACCCGGGCTTGGTCCAGAAAACTGGATGGAAAGCTGAAAATCAGCCTTCGTCGCCTTCGCCGTCTTCGTTCGGGTCGAAGAAGCTGTCAGGACGGGCGTTCTCGTTGATGTCGTCGCCGTAGATGGCTTCGGCGGTGGTCAGCGTCTCGCCCTTCGACTGACGCTCGGCTTCGTCGGCCGTACGCGCGATGTTCAGCGTGATGGTGACTTCGACTTCGGCGTGCAGCGCGATCGCGACATTGGTCAGGCCGATGGTCTTGATCGGCTGGTTGAGTTCGACCTGGTTGCGGCCGACCGTGAAGCCTTCGGCAGCCAGGAGGTCCGCGATGTCGCGGCTCGAGACCGAACCGTAAAGCTGGCCGGTTTCGCCGGCCGAACGTACGATCACGAACGTCTTGCCGTCAAGCGTCTCGGCAACCTTCTCGGCTTCCGACTTGCGCTCGAGGTTGCGGGCTTCGAGCTGCGCGCGCTGGCCTTCGAACTTCTTCCTGTTGGCTTCGTTGGCGCGGAGCGCCTTGCCCTTGGGCAGGAGGAAGTTGCGGGCAAAGCCGTCCTTGACCTTGACGGTGTCACCCATCTGGCCGAGGCGGGAAATGCGTTCGAGGAGAATGACGTCCATTGTCCTTGTCCTTTCGTTGGCTGCAAAGGCAGCGGAAAAATTCAACGGGCAAGGAAGCAATCAGGGCGCGGGCTGCGCCGGTTTCGCTGTCCTGCCTGTCGCGGCAGTTAGGTCCTCCTCGGAGGAACCAACCCGGGATTTGAGGTTCGCCCGACCGCGCCCGTCGCGGAAGGGAGGAAGCGGGCAGCGAACCGCCCGCTTCGAATGTCTTACTTCACCACGTAGGGCAGCAGGCCGAGGAAGCGGGCGCGCTTGATCGCCTGGGCGAGTTCACGCTGCTTCTTCTGGCTGACGGCGGTGATGCGCGAAGGAACGATCTTGCCACGCTCGGAGATGTAGCGCTGCAGCAGACGCACGTCCTTGTAGTCGATCTTCGGAGCGTTGGCGCCGGAGAACGGGCAGGTCTTGCGGCGGCGATGGAAGGGACGACGGGTCGGGATCTGATTGATGTCGACCATTATTCTGCACCCCCTTCAACACCTTCGCGCGGACGGCGCGGGCCACGGTCACCACCGCCATCGCGGTCGCCGAAGCTGCGCGGGCCGCGATCACCACGGTCGCGATCGCCGAAGCTGCGCGGACGGTCGCCGAAGCCACCGCGTTCGCCACGCTCGGAGCGCTCTTCGCGCTTCTGCATCATGGCGGAGACGCCTTCTTCATGCGCCTCGACCTTTACGGTCAGGAAGCGCAGCACGTCTTCGGACAGGCCCTGCTGGCGCTCGACTTCCTTGACGGCAGCCGACGGAGCGGTGATGTCCATGAGCGTGTAATACGCCTTACGGTTCTTGTTGATGCGGTAGGTGAGGGACTTCAGTCCCCAGTTCTCGACCCGGCCGACCGAACCGCCTGCTTCAGTGATGATGCCCTTGTAGTGTTCGACAAGTGCATCGACCTGCTGCTGCGAAAGGTCCTGGCGGGCAAGAAACACATGTTCGTAAAGAGCCATAGTTTTTGCCTTTCTTCGTTTCCATCTTCCGGTCCCGGCGGCTAGAGCCTCTGCGACCTCGCTGACCCTTCGAGGGCCTACGGCCTTCTCAGGGGAAGAAAGGAGCACGACGAGACGGTCGAGAGCGGAGACACGGGAGGCGGAAGCGTTTTCGCTTCGCACGGCGGCTTTCAAGAAAACCTCCGGCCCTCCGTTCAGCCCCCAGCTGGGACCGGCAGATGGCGGGCGTCTATACGCAAAGCGCCTTCAAGGCAAGGGGCGGGGCCAAGAATCCCGCTGAAATCGGGCTTTTTCGGCGGCGGTGGGCCTCAGCCCAGCGCTTCCGGACGCAGGAACAGCGGCGAACGCGTGCGGTCGGCAACCACCTTGTCGACCGTCTCGGGGAAGAACGGCTTGGCGCCGCGGCGCTTGCCGAACATCATGTCGTATTGCAGCCAGCGGTAATCGCGGATCGACGGGTCGACGTCCTTCTGGCGCGACCAGTCGAACACCGACTCGCCCGCCTTCGGCAGCAGCACGTTGCGGTCGACGACGCGGAAGCGCTCGGACAGGTCGCCGAGGAAGCCGGTGTAGTAGGGGTGGCTTATTCCCGCGGTCTTGAGCACGTGGAGTGGCAGGAAAGCCGGGCTGATCGAGCCGATGTCCTTGGTCGTGCCGGTGCGGTTCGACCAGACCACCAGGGGCGTCTCGTGCTGGACCAGCATCTCGCCGATCGCCGCTTTGCGCTTGGCGACCGGCTCGTCCATGAATCCGGTTTCGACATAGACGGGCCCGAGCGGCGGCAGGTGGTCGCCGAAGAAGGCGATCACCGTCGGACGCTTGCGCTTGCTCGCCCAGTCCATCAGCCGCTTGAGGCCGCGGTCGGCGTCCGATGCGCCTTCGGCATAGGTCAGGATCGAGTCGCGCGCCCAAGGCGAGGTTGGCGCCTCGACCTTATGAGTGGTGTCGCTGTAGCGGTTGGGCTCGTAGGGGCCATGGCTCTGCAGCGAGACCGCAAAGTAGAAGAAAGGATGTTCGGCAGCATCGGCCTCGCGGATGATCTCTTCGGTCAGGGCGGCGTCGGATACCAGAGGTCCGCGCTTTTCCAGCTGCGGCAGGTTTTCTTCCGACATGAACTGGTCGAAGCCGAAGGCCTTGTAGACCGGTGCGCGGTTCCAGAACCAGCCGCCGAAGGGGTGGATGGCCTTGGTCTCGTAGCCTTCGCTCTTGAAGAAGGTGGCAAGCGAGGGCACCGGCGCGCGGACATATTGCTGGTAGGGAATGGAGCCTGCCGGCAGGAAGGCGTTGGAAAAGCCGGTCAGCGCCTCGAACTCGACATTGGCCGTCATGCCGCCGAACTCCGGCGAGAACACATGGCCCGACTGGGCCGCGCGCACGTTGGCGATCGGATCGGGCATGATCGAGACGCCGGGCAGGCGCGTCGGATCCCAGAAGGATTCGCTCATCACGATGATGACGTCGGGCTTTTCCTCGGGCAGGGCGGCGGCAGCCTGTTCCGGCCGCGCGATGGCATCGATCGCCTTTTCCGAATAGCCGTGCGGCGCCTTGACCTTGGCCATCGGCACGTTGAGCGCAAACGCGATGGCGAAGCCGTTGGAGGCGTAGTTTTCCTTCTGATCCCACATCATCGGGATGATCTGGAGACGGTCGCGCGTCCACGAGAAGGTCGCGTAGTCCATGATCGAGACGAAGAAGGCGAGCGCCGGAATGGCGATGGCGAGGCGCGAGATGCGCGCCCAGAAAGTCAGCGCCGGCATGCGGCGGCGCCAGTAGCGCCAGGCAAAGACGAGCAGCGCGATGCCGGCAACGAGGCCGACGGCGATGCCGATGCCGGCCATCGGGCGCTCGCGCACCAGCAACGGCATCAGCTCGACGATCTGGCGGGCATAGAGAAAGTCGGTCGGGTAGAGCGGGTCGCCGAGATAGAGCGACTTCTGATGGCCGACAAAGGCGAGCAGCAGCGCCACCGGCGCGACGATTAGCAAGCCGTTGTGCGGCCGGCCGAGCAGGGCGTCGAGGCCGACCAGCAGCAGCGCAAACAGCGCCACAGTCGTCCAGCTCGGCTTGAACGGCTGCTGGAAGAAATTGAGCGTGTCGATGAAGGAGCCGCGCGCGACGAACTCGATGGCGAAGACCAGCACCGCCGACACGGCGAGCGTGACCATGACCGAGCGCAGGACGCCCAAGGCATAGGCACGCCGGTCGAACGCGATCTGGTTCGCGTCCTCAGCACTGCTTGCGGCCTTATCGACTACACTTCCCAACTCAACTTCCTCGGCTTCATGACGGCATCATCATGCAGGTGTCACCTGAACGTCACCTGAACGTCATCAAACTGTCATGCAGAAGCTAGGGCTTATGGCAAAATTGAGAAGCGTTGGCCAACAAATCGTGTTTCGGCTTAATCATGTGTGATTATTGGCCCGTTTCGGGCCTCGGGACGCACAAGGCTTGACTTGACGGGGGGCATTGCGCCAGAGCCACAGCGATCTGGAGTGCCCGACGTTCCCTGGGGGCGGGACGCGTACTTCGGTTTGTTATGTCTGCGCATCGCGCCGAAGGGCCGGAATGGCCTCAGGCGATGCGCCAGCAGCCAGGAGACGAATATGGCCGTTGCATTTACTTTTCCAGGCCAGGGCAGCCAGGCAGTCGGCATGGGCAAGGAACTGGCCGATGCCTTTCCGGAAGCGCGCCGGGTCTTCGAGGAAGTCGACGACGCGCTCGGCGAAAAGCTGTCGAAGCTGATCTGGGAAGGGCCCGAGGAAACGCTGACGCTGACGGCCAATGCCCAGCCGGCGTTGATGGCAGTGTCGATGGCTGCATTCAGGGCGCTCGAAGCGCGCGGCCTGTCGCTCAAGGACAAGGTCGCCTATGTCGCCGGTCACTCGCTCGGCGAATATTCCGCACTTGCCGCCGCGGGCTTCGTTTCCGTGGCCGACGCAGCGCGCCTGCTGCGCATTCGTGGCGATGCCATGCAGGCGGCCGTGCCGGCAGGCAAGGGCGCCATGGCCGCCATCATCGGGCTGGAGCAGCCTGATGTCGACGCGGCCTGCGCCGAAGCTGCCGAGGGCTCGGTCTGCCAGATCGCCAACGACAATGGCGGTGGCCAGCTGGTCATCTCGGGCGACAAGGCGGCCGTCGAGCGTGCCGCAGCGCTTTGCACGGCAAAGGGCGCCAAGCGCGCGTTGATGCTGCAGGTCTCCGCACCTTTCCATTCCGCCCTGATGGCGCCTGCGGCCGAGAAGATGCGCGAGGCGCTTGCCGGCGTGAAGAAGCATGCGCCGATCATCCCGGTCGTCGCCAACGTCTCGGTCCAGCCCATCACCGATCCGGAAGAGATCGCCGCCCGCCTCGTCGAGCAGGTCACCGGCCGCGTCCGCTGGCGCGAGACCGTCGAGTGGTTCGGCAATAACGGCATCACCACGCTTTATGAAGTGGGCGCCGGCAAGGTGCTGTCGGGCCTCGCCCGCCGCATCAACAAGGACATCGCCACCGCCGCGGTCAACAACCCGGCCGACGTCGAGGCTGCAATCGCCGCGCTCGGCTGAACAACTCAGTGACCCCACCCGTGTGAAGGGTGTGCTCAGGAAGGGATTGGAAATATGTTGGATCTGACCGGCCGCAAGGCACTCGTCACCGGCGCCTCCGGCGGCATCGGCGAGGAAATCGCCCGCATCCTGCACAAGCAGGGTGCCATCGTCGGCCTGCACGGCACGCGCATCGAAAAGCTCGAGGCGCTCGCCGGCGAACTCGGTGAGCGCGTCAAGCTGTTTCCGGCCAATCTCGCCGACCGCGACGAGGTCAAGGCGCTGGGCCAGAAGGCCGAGGCCGATCTCGAAGGCGTCGACATCCTGGTCAACAACGCCGGCATCACCAAGGACGGCCTGTTCGTGCGCATGTCCGACGCCGATTGGGACAGCGTCATCGAGATCAACCTGACGGCGATGTTCCGCCTGACGCGCGAACTGACCCATCCGATGATGCGCCGCCGCCATGGCCGCATCATCAACATCACCTCGGTGGTCGGCGTCACCGGCAATCCCGGCCAGACCAACTACTGCGCCTCGAAGGCCGGCATGATCGGCTTCTCCAAGTCGCTCGCGCAGGAGATCGCCACCCGCAACATCACCGTCAACTGCGTCGCACCCGGCTTCATCGAATCGGCAATGACCGAGAAGCTCAACGACAAGCAGAAAGAGGCGATCATGGCTGCGATCCCGGCCAAGCGCATGGGCACCGGCAAGGAAGTTGCTTCGGCCGTCGCCTATCTTGCTTCCGACGAGGCAGCCTACGTCACCGGCCAGACAATTCATGTCAACGGCGGCATGGCGATGATCTGATTGGGCTGATTGGCCGGGATAACTGGCCCTTTTGCCTTGGACGCGGTCAAGATTTCGTGTATTGCCGCGCTCCATCAGGTGGCCGGACCGAAGACGGACCGCTGCCCGAGCGCTTGGGAAAGCGCAGATTACTGCTTGATTAGCGGCATTCCGCCCGCTAACGAAGACCTAACAAACACCAGACTGAGGATGCCCACATGAGTGACACCGCAGAGCGCGTCAAGAAGATCGTCATCGAACATCTTGGCGTCGACGCCGACAAGGTGACTGAAGCTGCCAGCTTCATCGACGACCTGGGCGCGGACAGCCTCGACACGGTCGAGCTCGTTATGGCGTTCGAAGAAGAATTCGGCGTTGAGATCCCCGACGACGCGGCCGAGACCATCCTCACCGTTGGCGACGCCGTGAAGTACATCGACAAGGCTTCGGCCTGAGCGATCGCGAATTGTCAGGGATGCCTGCGATGAGGCGTGTGGTTGTCACGGGCCTTGGCCTGCTTTCACCGTTCGGCATGGGCTACGAGCACGGCTGGAAAGAGCTTCTTTCCGGCCGTAGCGCCGCAAGGCGGATCACGGAGTTCGAGGTCGAAGACCTCCCCTGCAAGATCGCCAACGTCATCCCCAGGGGTGACGGCACGAACAATACCTTCAATCCCGAAGCAGTCCTCGAACCCAAGGAACTGCGCAAGATCGGCGACTTCATCCTTTACGGGATCGCGGCCGCGGACGAGGCGTTGAAGGATTCGGGCTGGGCGCCCAAGACCCCGGACGAGCAGAACGCCACCGGCGTGATGATCGGCTCGGGCATCGGCGGCATCGACGGCATTGCCGAAAATGCGCTGATCCTCAAGGAACGCGGCCCGCGCCGCATCAGCCCCTTCTTCATTCCCGGCCAGATCATCAATCTGGTTTCGGGCCAGGTGTCGATCCGGCACGGGCTCAAGGGCCCCAACCATGCCGTGGTCACCGCCTGCTCGACCGGCGCGCACGCCATCGGCGACGCAGCCCGGCTGATCATGTTCGGCGATGCCGACGTGATGGTGGCAGGTGGCGCGGAGTCGCCGGTGACGCGGCTTTCGCTTGCCGGTTTCGCTGCCTGCAAGGCGCTGTCGACCGACCGCAACGACGAGCCCCAAAAGGCTTCGCGCCCCTATGACCGCGACCGCGACGGTTTCGTCATGGGCGAGGGCGCAGGCGTGGTCGTGCTCGAAGAGCTCGAACACGCCAAGGCGCGCGGCGCCAAGATCTATGCCGAGGTCGTCGGCTACGGCCTGACGGGCGATGCCCATCACATCACGGCCCCGGCCGAGGATGGCGATGGCGCGTTCCGCTGCATGACCGCGGCCCTCAAGCGCGCCAACCTTTCGCCCGCCGACATCGATTACATCAATGCCCATGGCACTTCGACCATGGCCGATACGATCGAACTCGGCGCCGTCGAACGCCTCGTCGGCGACGCTGCCTCCAAGGTGTCGATGTCGTCGACCAAGTCGTCGATCGGCCACCTGCTCGGCGCTGCCGGTGCGGCGGAGGCGATCTTCTCGATCCTCGCCATTCGCGACAACATCGCGCCGGCAACGATCAATCTCGACAACCCCGAGCGCGAGACACCGATCGACCTGGTGCCGAACAAGCCGCGTTCCAGGCAGATCGACGTCGCATTGTCGAACTCCTTCGGCTTTGGCGGCACCAACGCCTCGCTGGTCTTCCAGCGCTATAATGGCTGACAACTCTGTGGGAAGGGGGCGTTAAGCGCCCTCTTTGCCGCGATTTTTGCCACATTCGGCTCTAGTCTCCCGGCGGGGATTCGACGCAAGAGGGAGTGGCGAGGCAAAATGAGCATGAATACGCCAGGTCAAGGGGAAGGTGCTGGGCGCGCCGCGCCGGCAAATCCGATCGTTCCTAAGACGGCGCAGGAAGCGCTGCGGCCGGAAATCGGGACGCCGCCGCCCAAGCGTTCGCGTGCCTCGCGCAACCAGATCGTCGTGTTCATGAATTTCATGATGTCGACGGCGGTGCTGGTGATCCTCGCCGGCGGCGCAGCCCTCTATTTCGGCAAGCAGGAATTCAACGGCGAGGGCCCGTCGGCGGTCCCCAGCACGTTCCTGGTCAAGGAAAAGACGGGCGTACAGGACATCGCCGACCAGCTTGAGCGTCGCGGACTGATCAGCGATGCGCGCATCTTCCGCATGGGCGTACGTGCCTACGGCAATGATGGTTCGCTGAAGGCCGGTGAATACGAAATCCAGGCCGGCGCTTCCATGCACGAGATCATGGAACTGCTGAAGAGCGGCAAGTCTGTGCAGTATTCGCTGACGATCCCGGAAGGGCTGACCGTCGAGCAGGCCTGGAAGCGCATCGCTGAACAGGAAGCCCTTACCGGCGACATGCCAGCGGAGATGCCGGCCGAGGGCACGCTTGCCGCGGACACGCAGCGCTTTACCCGTGGGCTGACGCGCCAGCAGATCATCAACAAGATGTTGGCCGACCAGAAGGAACTGGTCGAAACCATCTGGCAGCGCCGTACAGCCGATCTTCCGATCGCCGACGTCAACGAATTCGTCACGCTTGCTTCCATCGTCGAGAAGGAAACTGCCCGCGGCGACGAGCGCTCGCGCGTGGCGGCCGTCTTCATCAACCGCCTCAACAAGGGCATGCGGCTGCAGTCGGACCCGACGATCATCTATGGCATCTTCGGCGGCAAGGGTAAGCCTGCCGACCGGCCGATCTATCGCTCCGACATCGACAAGCCGACGCCGTACAACACCTACACCATCAAGGGCCTGCCGCCGACGCCGATCGCCAATCCGGGCAAGGCTTCGCTCGAGGCCGTGGCCAATCCATCCAAGACCAAGGACCTGTATTTCGTGGCCGACGGCACCGGCGGGCATGTCTTTGCCGAGACGCTGGACGAGCACAATGAGAACGTCGCGCGTTGGCGCGCCTTCCAGCGCAAGGTCGTCGAGGACGAGAAGGCTGCCGGCGAGGCCGATCCGGCCAAGAAAGACGCAACGACCACCAACGCCGTCAAGAAGTAAGACAGGCTCGCCGCGCGTCCAGGCGGACCGCGCGGCGCAGCAACAACAGGCAACAGGGGCGCGCTGCCAGATGAACCTGCAGAGCATGACAGGCTTCGCCCGCGTCGCGGCCGAACATGACGGAACCGCCATCGCCTGGGAGGTGAAGTCGGTCAACGGCAAGAGCGTGGAAGTGCGCTTGCGCCTGCCTCAGGGTTTTGAACGCCTCGAGCCGGCGGTGCGCCAGGCGATCCAGAAACGCTTTTCGCGCGGCAATGTGCAGGCGACCCTGACCGTCAGCCGAACAAGCGGTTCGATGGTCCAGCCGGTCATCAACGAAGTCTTCCTGCGCGACGTCGCCGAACTCGCCAACCGTCTGGTCACCCAGTTCGGTGCGGCGCCCGCCAGCGCTGACGGGCTGCTGGCGCTGCGCGGCGTCTTCGACATGCCCGAGGCGGTCGAAACCGAAGAGCAGCGTGCGGCGATCGATGCGGCGGTCATGAACTGCCTGGAGACCGGTCTTGCCGGCCTCGTCGAGGCACGCAAGGCGGAAGGCGAGGCCCTGCACGGGCTGCTGACGGGCCATATCGCCACCATCGAGGAACTGACGCTGCGGGCTGAGGCCGATCCGTCTCGCGAACCGGCGCAGATCCGCCAGCGGCTCGCTGAGCAGGTGCGGCTGCTGCTCGAGGCATCGCCGGCGCTCGACGAGGCGCGGCTCAACATGGAGGCGGCGTTTCTCGCCACCAAGGCCGATATTCGCGAGGAAATCGACCGGCTGAAGACGCATGTCGCCTCGGGACGCACGCTGATGTCGGGTGGCGGTGCGATCGGCCGCAAGCTCGATTTTCTGGCGCAGGAATTCAACCGCGAATCGAATACTCTGTGTTCGAAGTCGAACGCCGCAACAGTGACTGCCATTGGGCTGGAACTGAAAGCCGTCGTCGATCAGTTTCGCGAGCAGGTTCAGAATCTGGAGTAGCGCATGAGCGCCGAGAGCCTTTCAAATGTCATCAGGCGGCGTGGCCTGATGCTGGTGTTGTCGTCGCCCTCGGGCGCGGGCAAGTCGACCATTTCGCGCAACCTGATCGAAACCGATCCGGAACTGCGGCTGTCGGTGAGCGTGACTACCCGTCCGCGCCGCGGCAGCGAGATCGACGGCGCCCACTACCATTTCACCAGCAAGCGCGAGTTCGAGCTGTTGCGCGACAACGATGCGCTGCTCGAATGGGCCGAGGTCCACGGCAATTTCTACGCGACGCCGCGCGAGCCGGTCGAGCTGGCGATGTCGCAGGGACGCGACATGCTGTTCGACATCGACTGGCAGGGTGCAAAGCAGTTGAAGGAAAAGATGCGTGGCGACATCGTCTCGATCTTTATCCTGCCCCCGTCGATGGGCGAACTGAAGGCCCGCCTGAAGCGCCGCGCCGAAGACCAGGACGCAGTGATCGAGACGCGGCTCAAGAACGCCCGTGACGAGATCGAGCACTGGGGCGAGTACGACTATGTCGTGATCAACGAAGATCTCAACCGCGCCTTTGCTGAGGTGCGGTCGATCGTAGCCGCCGAGCGCCTGCGCCGCGACCGCAGGCCGGGATTGTTCGATTTCGTCTCGAAATTGCTCGACGAGAAGGTTTGAGGGTTCCTTACCCTCCCCTTGTGGGGAGGGTCGACGCGCAGCGTCGGGGTGGGGGTGATCAGCACTCAGCCAAGGACCCCCATCCGTCGGCTTCGCCGACACCCTCCCCACAAGGGGGGTAATCTGTGTTCAGACCGCCCTTGCCAGCGCCACGAACTCCTCGACGCTGAGCGTTTCGGCGCGGCGCGTCGGGTCGATGCCGACGGTTTCCAGCAGTCTTTCGCCGCCCATGCTTTTCAGGCTCTGGCGCAGCATCTTGCGGCGCTGGCCGAATGCCGCCTCGGTGACACGGCCGAGCACCTTCACGTCGGCTGGCAGGGGCTGCATGCGTGGCTCCAGGTGGATCACCGACGAGGTGACCTTGGGCGGCGGGGTGAAGGCCTGCGGCGGCACGTCGAAGGCGATGCGTGCGTCGGTGCGCCATCCCGCGAGAACGCCAAGGCGGCCGAAGGCCGGGCTCGCGGGCTTTGCCACGATGCGCTCGGCGACCTCGCGCTGGAACATCAGGGTCAGCGACTGGTAGAAGGGCGGCCAGTCCTGGACCGTGAGCCAGCGGACCAGCAGTTCCGTGCCAATGTTGTAGGGCAGGTTGGCAACGATCTTTGTCGGCTCGCCACCAGCCAGAGCCGCGAAATCGGTCTTCAGCGCATCACCCGAGACCACGTCCAGCCGTCCCGGATAATGGTTGGAGACCTCGGCCAAGGCCGCGAGGCAGCGCTCGTCGCGCTCGATGGCGATGACGCGCCTGGCTCCGTTCATCAGCAGCGCCCGCGTCAGCCCGCCAGGGCCGGGGCCGACCTCGATGACGGTCACGCCGGAAAGATCGCCGGCGGCCCGCGCCACCTTGCTGGTCAGGTTGAGGTCAAGCAGGAAGTTCTGGCCGAGCGCCTTCTTGGCCTGCAGGCCGTGACGTTCGATGACGTCGCGAAGCGGCGGCAGGCCGTCGATGCTGGTGGTCGCACTCATGATGATCTGGCCTCGACGTCCGCCAACTGGCGCGCCAGCTTCAGCGCGGCGATCAGGCTGTCCGGGCGGGCAATGCCCTTGCCGGCGATGTCGAAGGCGGTGCCGTGGTCGGGCGAGGTGCGGATGAAAGGCAGGCCGAGCGTGACGTTGACCGTCTCGTCGAAGGCCAGCGCCTTGGCCGGGATCAGCGCCTGATCGTGATACATGCAGATGGCCGCGTCGTAGCCGGCGCGGGCGCGGCCATGGAACATGGTGTCGGCGGGCAGGGGGCCGAAGGCATCGATGCCTTCCGCCTTGAGCGCTTCGATCGCCGGACGGACGATGCGTTCGTCCTCGTGCCCCATGGCGCCGCCTTCGCCGGCGTGCGGATTGAGGCCGGACACGGCGATCCGCGGCCTGGCAATGCCAAAGCGCCGACGCAGGTCATGCGCGGTGATGCGGACGGTCTCGGTGATCGCCTTGGTCGTGAGGGCCCTTGGCACCTCGGCCAGTGCGATATGGATGGTCACCGGCACGGCGCGAAGCTCGGGCCCGGCGAGCATCATCACAGGCATGACCTCGGCGCCGGTCTTCAGGCCCGCGAGGTGGGCGAGGTATTCGGTATGGCCGGGAAAGCGGAAGCCGGCATCATAAAGCGGCTTCTTGGCGATCGGGCAGGTCACGACGGCGGCGGCGCGACTTTCGAACGTATCCGCCACGGCGCGGTCGATCGCCTCGATGATGCCGGCGGCGTTCTGCGTGTCCGGCTGGCCCGGCGTGTCGACGAGCGCGGCGGCAAGCGGCACGACCGGCAGCGCGTCGGCGAATTGCCTGGCCGCATCGGCCGGGCCGGTCTCGGCGATCTGGAATTCGACGCCGAGCGCCGAAGTGCGCGCGGCAACCAGGGCGGGGTCGGCGAGGAGATAGAAGGCCGGTACGCGCGCCTCGTTGCGCAGCCGCCATGCAGCGACTGCGATTTCGGGGCCGATACCCGAGGGATCGCCGACAGTCAGCGCCAGAGGGGCGCCATGCGGGCCCACGACTTAGCGGTTGACGATGCGAGCCTTGGCCCGCAGCTCTTCGATGTATTTTTTGCTCAGCTCGTCGGCTTTTTCGTTGCCTTCCTTGCCGAGCCCTTCAGCCTGGAAGACCATCTGTGCGACCTTGTCGTCGGAAACTTCGCGCGCGCTGCAGACGCCGATGAATTCGACGCCGCGCTCTGTTTCGCGAACCGGGGTTGCCCCGCCGGCCTTGAGCTTCTTGATCTGGTCGGCCCATTCCGGCGGCAGCTGCGGTGCGAGCACGCGGCCGAGGTCGCGCACCGTCACGTCGAGCAGGCCCCTGGCGAATTCGCGCGTCTGCTCACAGCCGTTGAAGCGGCCACGCATGGCATCCGCCTCGCGCTTGCGCTTGCCGACGGAGCCGCGCTCGGATGCCGGCACCACGAAAATCACCTGCTGCAGCATGTACTCGGTAGCGCTTGGCTTGGCGCCGCCCTGCTGCAGCATGCGCCGGACGGCGTCCTGCTCGCTGGTGCCGCCACCGCCACCGCCGCCTTCGGCGCGGAAGCGGGCGCTGAGCGCCTGATTCCAGCCCATCTGCGTGCGGATGTAGTCCTTGAAATGGCTGCTCGTGACGCCGGCCTGGGCCAGGATCTGGTCCATCTGGGCGGGCTTGAACTTGTTGGAGCCGGCAAAGCGCGCATAGGCGTCGTCGACCTGCTTGTCGGAGATGCGGATGTTGAGCCGCTTCATCTCCGCCTGGCGCAGCGTCTGCTCGATCATTTCCTCGCCGGCATTGCCCTTGCGCTTCTGCAGCTTGAGAAACGCGGCGCGGCGCTGGATGTCGTAGCTGGTGACCGGCACGTCGTTGACGATGTATTTGATCTCGCTCGCCTGGGCCGGCGGCGCATAAGCGGTCATCGAGAGCGACGTTGCCGCTACGAGCAGGGCGAGGCCTGCCGAAAAGAGGTGCTTTCGCATCGATAAAGTCCCGTTCAAACCCCAGATCCGGGCATTGCCCGAATGCATGCTGCCCCGTCCAATGGCCGCGTTATGCGGCAAAACGATGTCAGGTCGCCCTGACACCGCTTTCCGGCTGTCCTAGAAGCTCGCCGAACCGATATCGCCGAGCGTGCGGAACGATATGTTGAAGCCCACCGAGCGTGTGACGTCGTCGGGATCGTTGTGATCGCGGCTTTCGGCGTAGGTCATCATGTAGGTGAAGCACTCGTCGTCATAGGCGAAGCCGACACCGTGCTTGACGAGCAGGTCACTCTTGATGTCGTAGGTGCCGGAGCCGAACACCCGCCATTCGTCGTTGAAGCGCGCGGTGGCGCCGAGCGTGACCTCGTGACGGTCATCCTTGAAGCCGTAGAGCGGCTGGGCATCGATGAAGGCATAGCGGGCCGACACGGCGATCGGGCGCGCATCGAGCCCGACCTTCATTTCGGCGCGGCGAACGTCGAGGCTCTGCTCGTCGAAGCGGCCGCTGACCGAGGCCGAGAATCCGTTCGGGCTGGCGATGCCGGCAAGCGCAACGTAGTCGGACGTATCTGTTTCCAGGCCGGAATAGGCACCTGCGTTGACGAGGTCCGGTGCGGCAAACGAGTTGTCGCCGGCAAGTTGATACGACTGGCCGAACAGGGCGTTGGTGGTCCAGCCATTGCTGTAGGTGCCGGAATAGCGCAGGCCGATATTGGCGCGCGTACCGCCTTCCATGCGGTCGTAGCCCGAGAACTTGTCACGTTCGAACAGCGAGGCTGCGTCGAAGACGAAGCTCTGCGCATCCTCGTTGGGGATGCCGAGCCCGCCGATCGCGCTCTCGCTGGGGCGTGCGAAGACCTGGGCCATCGGTTCGAGCACATGGGTCGAACTCGTCGACGAGAATAGCACCGGCCAGCGCAGCTCGAGGCCGAGCGTTGCCATGTAGCGGAATAGCGACGAGCGCACGTCGGCCGCAACGCCGATGTCCGGATCGATGGCCATGTTGTTGATGGCGTTGAGCGAGGCGCTGGAGGCGTCGAGGTAGCTGCCGTCGGCGCGGAAGGCCATCAGCGGTGTAACCAGCAGGCCGCCTTCGGTCACGATCGTGCGTTTCCACTCAGCTTCGGCCGTGATACGGCTGGACGTGCCTTCGAGGCCGTGGATTGTCGGGCCGTTCAGGCCGGTAATGGCTGAATCGAGTTCCGTACGGCGGATGACGCGTGCGTTGAGATCGAACGAAAGTTCACCGCCGGCCAGCGGCGCGTCGGGGATGTAGGCGTAGTCGAGCGACGGCAGCACCCAGGGCTGCTTGTCGGCACGCGCCTCCGGGTCGTTGTCGAGGGCTTCTTCCTGGACCTGGAAGCGCATGGCGCGCAGGTCGAAATAGTTACGGTCGTTGAGGCCGGTGAGATAGACCTCGGAACGATGCGTGCTGTCGGAAAAACCTTCGATGCCGTAGGTGCGCGAGAAATTTTTGTCCGACTGCGCGAGGATATCCCAGCCGAAGGCCCAGCGCGGATTGAGGTCGAAGCGGCCCTTGGTGCCGACCATGCCGCGCAGCTTGTTGTCGTCGCCTGCTCCCCTGTCGACGGTACCGGCGTCGAACTTGTCCGGGTTCATCTGGTGGATGCCGGCGATCTTCAGGCTGTACTGACCGTTGTTGAAACGCTGGCGCCACTCGGCCTCGCCGAGGAAGCCCTGGCGCGTGTAGCCGGTGCCCTTGACGGTAAGGTCGTAGGTCGGCGAGAGCGCGAAATAGTAGGGGATCGATACGCCAACGCCGAGCTCGCTCTTGTAGCTGATGCCGGGCATCAGGAAGCCGCTCTTGCGCTTCACGGTCGGGTCGGCGATCTCGAAGGCGGGCAGGAAGGCGATCGGGAAGCCGAAGAATTCGAAATTGGAGTTTTCGAAGCGGACCGTCTTCTTCTCGCCGTTCCAGATGATCTTCTGCGCCTTGATGCGCCAGATGGGCGCCTTGTCGGGCTTCTGCTCGCAAGGCTCGCAGGCCGTGTAGACGCCATTGTTGAACGTCGTCAGGATGCCGCGCTCGCGCTTGGCGCTCTCGGCGGCAAAGTAGGTCTTGTCGACGGTTTCGACGCGCAGGGCGTTGACGAAACCATCGGCGAAATCGTCGGTGATGTCGATCTCTTGCGAGAGAATCTTGGTGCCGTCGGAATTGACGATCTCGACATTGCCGCTGGCAATCAGCCGCGACGTCTTGCGGTCGTAGGTGACGCGCTGGGCGACAAGGCGATTGCCGGCATAGTCGATCTGCACGCCGCCGACGGCGGTAACCGTCTGGACGTCGTTGTCATAGACGAGCGTGTCCGCCTCAAGCAGCATCTGCGAGCCTTCGGGCACGCTGGGCGCGAGATCGGCGATGGTCTGTGCGTAAGCCGGGGCAAGCGGAAGCGCGCATGCAAACAGGCATGCGAGCGCAGTCGCACCGAATAGGCGAGCCCTGTGGGCTGTCCTGCGGTTGGCCATTGCGCCCCTCACACTAACCATCCTCGTTGTAGAGCAGGAATGTCACCCCGAAAAACATTGCTACGACAACTGGAAGCCACGCCGCAATATAAGTCGGCACGAATCCCGCATTGCCAAATGCTTTGACCAGAACCGAAACGACATAAAGCAGAAACCCGGCGACGACGCCACCCAGAATCATCGTTCCGGACTGCCCCATCCTCGCAAATCGCATCGACACTGTTGCAGCAATGAGCGTCATCGCGACCAGGAGGAAGGGAAGTGCGACAAGTGAATGAAATTGCATGGCAAAGGCGTTTGCCCGGAGTCCGAAGGATCGCGCCACTTCGATTTTTGACGGAAGCTGGAAAAAAGGAATGGTTTCGGGCCGCGCCAGGCGTTCCTGGACGAACTCCGGCTTCAGATTCGTCGGCACTTTGGCGGCGGCTTCGGAGGTGAAGTTTTCGCCGCCTCTCATGGTCCGAACATTGACCAGTTCCCAATAACCGTCGCGCAGATAGGCGCGCTCGGCATCCTTGCGCTCGACCATGTTGTCGTCGGCGTCGAAGACGAAAAACACCGCGTCGGACAGTTCCATCCCCTGGTTGAGCACCGCCCGTGCGCCGATGATGACCTCGGTGCCATCGGCCTTCTGGCGCAGCCATGGCGCCGAAAATGCCGATACCGAATTGGATTGGCGTGAGCGCAGCTCCGATTCCAGGGATTCGGAGTGCGAGAAGCCGTAGGCTGCGATCGGGTTGAGGATGCCGACTGTGACGAAGCCGAAGAGCAGCGCGCCCAGGCAGCAGGGCAGCAGGAACTGCCATGCCGAAATCCCGGCGGCGCGGGCAATGACCAGTTCATAGCGCCGGTTGAGCGACACCAGGGTTGCCATGGCGCTGAACAGGGCGACGAACGGAACCACCTGGAGCATGATCATCGGTACGCGCAATGCCGAAACCGTCATCGCAATGCTGAACTTGAAGCCCGGCACGCCGCCGGCGCTGTTCGAGAACTCGGTGACGTCGATGATGAAGATCAGCGCGAAGATGCCGACGAAGAACCACGCCGTGATGGTGGCGTAGCGGAAGAAAAAATAGCGACCGAGCGTCCAGCCCATCATGCTGCTCCCTGATGGGGAGCGCCGCCGCCGAGCCGCAGCTGCAGCGCCGTGATCCTGTCGCGAATCTGCGCCCAGACGGAAGCGATGCGATCGGCGACCGAAACCGGCAGTTCCATGCTGCGGTTGGTGCGGATGAACCAGATGGCGATCAGTGCCGTGACGATGGGCACGGCATAGACGGCATAGCGGACCCAAGCCACCGTCTCGGCCTTGCTGCCGGCAAAGAACCCGAGCCAGCGGAAAAACAGCGCGATGGTGATCGTGGTGACGAGCGGATGGATGCGTGCCTCTCGATGCGACCGGGCGTCGCCTGCCACGGCCAGCGCAATGAGCGCAAAGGCGATCGGGTAGAGCCACTCGGTGAATCGGCGGTCGAGTTCGGCGGTAAACAGCCGCGGATTGCGCTGGTAGTATTTGTCGCTGGGCGAGGGGTTCATCAGGTACGGCGTCGAGCGGTCCTTCGGCTGCATCGTGACTTCCTTCGCCACGGCGGAGAACTCGCTCAGATCGAAGGCGTAGGAGTCGAAACTGATCACCGACACCTCGCCACCCGGCGCCTTGCGGTGGATCACGCCGTCGTTCATCACCAGCATCTGCTTGCTGTCGCGCTCGATGAAGGCGCCGTCCTTGGCGTAGTAGACGAGATCGACGTTGGGTTCGCGCGAATCGGCGACGAAGATGCTGCCGAGCCCGCCATTCGGCAGGCGCTCGCCGACCTGGACGAACAGACCCTCGTCGACCTTGCGGAAGGTGCCTTCCTGGATGATCAGCGACAGCAGGTCGGCGCGCGAGGAGGCGATCAGTTCGCGGTTGCGCTGGCGCGCCATCGGGTCGGCGACGTTGTGGACGAGCAGGGAAAACACGCTGGCGCCGACTGCCAGGATGAGAATCGGCCGGATGACGGTCATGCGCGAAGCGCCGGCGGCGTTGAGCACCACCAGTTCGGAATCGCTGTTCATCGAGCTCAGCGTCAAGGCCACGCCGATGGTCACGGCAAAGGGCACGACAATCGGAATCAGAGTGGGCAGGATAAGGGCCGCGACCTCGAAGAAGGTCAGCGCCGACTGGCCGCTGTCGGTGACGAGGTCGATTCGCCCGAGCACCTGGGTGGTCCAGACGATCACCAAGGTCCAAGTCAGCGCCGCGATGAAAACCGCAAACGCACGACGCAGGATGTAGCGCTCAACAACCTTCATCGATGATCAGGATTCCGTGTTTCCGACTTGGCCGGACGACGGGACGTCGTGTGACCGGCAGGTGTCTAAGGTATAGTCCAAGGCAAGCCGGCACAACCGGCCCCTTCCAGCCGGCATCGTTCCAACACCATCTCCCACCGGCCGCGACTCTCGGCGCCAATGGCTAAGAAAGGCCGAACAGAGGTGGTTAACACAAGGTTTCCTGCCCTTTTTCAACTTTAATCATATCGTGCCAGGATGACGGGAGGCTTGCCAAACTTTCCAAAACGACCAAATGTCGCGCACCATATGAACGGGATCCGAAAGCAGGACATCATGACTTCCAAGCCGTCGATCAGCTTCGCCAAGGCGAGTACGCCGAAAAAGGGCACTGTTTTCGTCTTCTCTGCCGAAGAGGGCGGGCTGAGCGAGATCGCGCGCGGCAACGATCCGGCCAAGACGCTGGATCGCGCCTTTCCGGTCGTCGACTTCAACGGCAAGTTTGGTGGCCTCGTCGAGGTACTGGCTCCGGAGGGCACGACGGTCGACCGTCTGGTGGCCGTCGGCGTGGGCAAGGCGTCGGGGCTCGACGAATATTCCTGGCTGAAGCTGGGTGGCACGCTGGCGTCACAATTGCGCAAGGCGTCCGAGGTTGCCGTGGTCCTCGACATTGCTGGCGCCACGGTCGATGGCGCCGCCGCTGCCGGCGTTGCGGCCGGCATGCTGCTGCGCAGCTACACCTTCGACAAGTACAAGACCAAAAAGGACAACGGCAACGGCAAGGCCGACGACAAGAAGCCGGCGAAGGTCACCATCCATTGCGCCGATCCGGCGGCTGCGAAGAAGGCCTTTGCCGATATCGAGGCGGTGGTCGGCGGCGTGCTGCTGGCCCGCGACCTGGTCAACGAGCCTGCCAACGTGCTTGGTCCGGTCGAGTTTGCCGCCCAGGCCAAGGATCTGGAAAAGCTTGGCGTCAAGGTCGAGATCCTGACCGAGAAGGAGATGAAAAAGCTCGGTATGGGTGCGCTGCTCGGCGTCGCCCAGGGTTCGGTGCGTCCGCCGCGCATGGCTGTGATGCAGTGGAGCGGCGGCAAGGCCAAGGACAAGCCGGTGGCCTTCGTCGGCAAGGGCGTGGTCTTCGATTCAGGTGGCGTGTCGATCAAGCCGGCCGCAGGCATGGAGGACATGAAGGGCGACATGGGCGGTGCTGCCGCCGTCACCGGCCTGATGCATGCGCTGGCCGCACGCAAGGCCAAGGTCAACGTGGTCGGCATCATCGGTTTGGTCGAGAACATGGTCGATGGCAACGCCCAGCGGCCCGGCGACATCGTCACCTCGATGTCGGGCCAGACCATCGAGGTTCTCAACACCGACGCCGAAGGCCGCCTCGTGCTCGCCGACGCGCTCTGGTACTGCAACCAGCGCTTCGAGCCGAAGTTCATGGTCAATCTGGCGACTCTGACGGGTGCGATCATGGTGGCGCTCGGCCAGAGCCACGCCGGCCTGTTCTCCAACAATGACGAACTCGCCGGGCGCCTGACCTCGTCGGGTACCGCGACGCAGGAAAAGCTCTGGCGCATGCCGCTCGGCTCGGAATACGACAAGCTGATCGACTCCAAGAATGCCGACATGAAGAACATCGGCGGTCGCTTTGGCGGTTCGATCACGGCAGCGCAGTTCCTGCAGCGCTTCGTCAAGGATACGCCCTGGGCGCATCTCGACATCGCCGGCACCGCGATGGGCTCGCCGACCAGCGAGATCAACCAGTCCTGGGGTTCCGGCTACGGCGTGCGGCTGCTCGACAGGCTGGTGCGCGACCACTACGAAGGATGAGGCTGGACAATTCGGCCATGGATGCGAACTGAGCGATGGCCGAAGTCCTTTTCTACCACCTTACCGAATCGACGCTCGAGGATGCCCTGCCGGGCCTGCTCGAGCGTAGCCTGCAGCGCGGCTGGAAGGCGGTGGTGCAGACTGGCTCGGAGGAACGGCGCGACGCACTGGATGCCCATTTGTGGAGCTTCCGCGACGATTCGTTCCTGGCCCATGGCAGCGACCGCGAGCCGCACGCAGCCGATCAACCCGTGGTGCTGACGACGGGTGAAGCCAATCCGAACGCGGCCGAAATACGCTTCCTGGTCGATGGCGCGTCGCCGCCCGACATCGGGTCCTATCAGCGTGCCGTCTTTCTGTTCGATGGCCATGATGCGGCGCAGCTCGAAGGCGCGCGCGAACACTGGAAGACGATGAAGGCCGGCGGGCATGCCGTGACCTACTGGCAGCAGACGCCGGACCGCCGCTGGGAACGCAAGGCCTGATGCCGAGCCGTTGAAGGCAGTGAGTCGGCGAGGGGTTGGCGCCGGCATGGTCATGGCGTTCGCTTGGCGGGCCGATGGTGCTCCGCGCCGCGGAGCCGAAGTTGCCGGCAAAGCCAATGCCGGACTTTCCGGCGTCGGCCAAAAGCCGTAGTAGGGAGGCGACGTCCAATCGGCGAGCCGCCTTGCGAGGGCTAGCCACAGAGTTCGAGCGCCATGCGGTTTCTGTTTCTTCTTGTTCTGCTTGCCGGCACCGGCCTCGGCATCCTTTATCCATGGGCGACGACCAATTTTACCGGCCGCGAGATCGGCGTCTATCGCGTTTACGATCGCGGTGGCAGTTTCCGCCCGGTCGAGGTGGCCCTGGCGACTGCCGACACGCCGGTGCGCGTGCTGGTCGATCTGACGACGCTGGCGCCGCCGGTGGTGACGCCGGCGCGGGCGATCCTGACCGTCACCGCCTCCACGCGCGGCGAGACGGTGCTGGCCCAGGCCCTGAATTTCCACGACACGACGCCGCGCGAGCGCAGTCCGCAACTGCCCGACCCGGTGTTTCGCGACGATGTCGGCTTGATCCGCGACGTGAGCGCGGGCAGCTACCGTTTCGTGGTCGCGCAGGGCGACAACGACAACGTCCAGATCCAGCGCGTCGACCTCATCCTGCGTTCGGGCGCCGGCGAAGCGGACCAGCGCGCCCAACCGATCGGCTTTTCGCTGATGGCGGTCGGTTTTGTCGGTCTTGTGCTGTCGCTGCGCCGCGGCAAGGGCGGCCGGCCCGAAAATCCCAATTCGCAACCTCCGGCTCCGCGCTGGGGCAGGGGCGGGGACAGCCAGTCGTGAACTATCGCCACGTCTACCATGCCGGGAACTTCGCCGACGTGGTCAAGCATGCCGTGCTCGCCCGGCTGGTCGAATACCTCAAGCGCAAGGACAAGGCCTTTCGCGTCGTCGACACCCATGCCGGCATCGGCCTCTACGACCTGTCGTCGGAGGAGGCGCAGAAGACCGGCGAATGGCATGACGGCATCGGCCGCCTGGTCGATGCGACCCTGCCAGCCGACGCCGCCGCATTGCTTGCGCCCTATCTCGATGCCGTTCGCGCGGCGAACCCGGATGGCGGCATCGAAAGATATCCGGGCTCGCCCCTGATCGCCCGGCACCTGCTGCGCAAGCAGGACCGCCTGTCGGCAATCGAACTGCATCCTGAAGATGCCACCAGCCTGGCCAGTCTGTTCGAGGGCGACTTCCAGGCACGGGTGACCGAACTCGACGGCTGGCTGGCGCTCGGTGCGCACCTGCCGCCCAAGGAAAAGCGCGGGCTGGTGCTGGTCGACCCGCCCTTCGAGGTCGCCGGCGAGTTCGATCGTCTGGTCGAAGGGCTGAAGAAGGCACACCGGCGTTGGCCGGGCGGTATCTTCGCCCTGTGGTACCCGGTCAAGGATCGCAAGGCCGTGGCGGCCTTCCGCGAGGCGCTTGCCGGTGCGGGAATCCCCAAGATCATCGACATCGAGTTCTACATCCGCCCGCCGTCGTCCGAGCCGCGGCTCGACGGCACCGGCATGGTGGTGGTCAACCCGCCATTTCCGCTCGAGGCCGAGCTCGGGGTAATGTTGCCGGCGCTTGGCAAGATCCTCGGGGAGGATGCGAAGGCGCGCTGGACGGTCGAGTGGCTGGCGGGCGAATCGGCGGCTTCTTGACCGCAGCGCGGCGAAACCGCAAACTGGATCGCATCAGCCTTGGAGTGGGAACCATGAGTCGCGTCGCAAGCACCCTTATCGCCGCAATGATCGGCCTCGGAGCGGCAGGGCTGGGCGCGGTCTCCGCGCAGGCAGCCGATCTCTCCACCTCGGTGGACTATTCCGGCGATCCCGGCATTTGTGGCAACGCTTCGGTGCTCAACCGCATCACCAGCCGGTTCAGCTACCAGGTGCGCCATGTGCCAAACCTGCCCCAGGTTGCGATCACCGACTTCCAGCGCATCCACGAGCACCGCTACGAGCCGGCGGATGAGAGCCATCCGATCGGCCGGCGCTATTGCGGTGCGACGGTAACGCTGTCGGATGGCGGCGACCGCGACATCTGGTACCTGATCGAAGAAGGCATGGGCTTTGCCTCGGTCGGCGACAATGTCGAGTTCTGCGTCTCGGGCTTCGATCGCTGGTACGTCTACAATGGACGCTGCCGCGTTCTGCGCTGAGGCCGGCCGGACTTCACGATGAGATTGTTGGCGTGCGCGCGAGCATCGGCGGTTGCGGTGTTGCTCGCTCTGTCGGCTTGCGCGCCCTCAGACGAGGCGTCCCAGGAAACGTCGCCCGCTGCCACGACTGAAGCGGCGGCCGTGCCGCGTGGCCAGGGTTTTGACTTCTACGTGCTGTCGCTGTCGTGGTCGCCCAGCTACTGCGAGGCCGAGGGCGAGCAGGCCAATGGCCAGCAGTGCCGCGCCGGCCGGCCCTATGCCTTCGTGGTCCACGGCCTGTGGCCGCAATACGAACGCGGCTATCCCGAAAATTGCCAGGCGGGTGCAAGCACGGTCTCGAACGAGACGCTGCGCGGCCTCTACGACCTGATGCCTTCGGCCGGGCTCATTCGCCATCAATGGCGCAAGCACGGCACCTGTTCGGGCCTCGGCCAGGCCGACTATTTCGAGGTACTGCGCGCTGCGCGGAACAAAGTCGAGATTCCCCGTGAATTCAAGCGCCTGGACGACTATCGCACGCTGGCACCGGGCCAGGCGGAGAATGCCTTCCTCCAGTCAAATCCGGGCCTCGAAGAAGACGCCGTGGCGGTGACCTGCGACCGTCGATACCTGCGCGAGGTGCGGATCTGCATGACCAAGGATCTCGAATTTCGATCCTGCGCCGAGGTCGACCGCCGCGCCTGCCGCCTCGACAAGGTGGTGATGCCGCCTGTGCGAGGCCGCTGAGCAGGACGCCGCATTGCCGGAACGAACCGTGCGGACTATCGTCCGCCGCCAAAGGGAGCCGCTCGATGCCGAAACTGTTCTACTCGCCCGCTTCGCCCTACAGCGCCAAGGTGCGCATGGCGGCCGTCTATGCCGGCATCCCGGTCGAATCCGTCACCGTCGAGACTGGCCCGCAGCCGGCGCTGCTGACGGACGCCAACCCGCTTGGCAAGATCCCGGTGTGGATCACCGACGAAGGCGAAAGCATCTACGACAGCCGGGTCATCACCCAGTATCTGAACCGGCTTTCCCGCAACAAGCTGTTCCCCCGCAATGCCGAAAAGCGGCTCGATGCCGAACGCCTCGAAGCGCTCGCCGACGGTATCTGCGACTGCCTGCTGGCGATCGTCTACGAACGCCGGTCGCGACCGGAGGAGATCATCCACCAGCCATGGATCGACAAGCAGTGGTCGAAGGTGACGCGCGCGCTCGACCTGCTGAACGCCAACCCGCCCAAGCTGCCGAAGGCGATCAGTGCCGGCCAGATCGCGCTCAGGGTCACCATCGGCTACATGGACCTTCGCTTCGCCGGCAAGTGGGAAAAGGGGCGCCCGCGCCTCAAGCGCTGGGCCGCGCGCTTCGACGAGAAGTTCCCGGAGCTGAAGGCGGTCGTGCCGCAAGGTTGATCGCTTACCCCAGGACAACAAAAAAGCCGGGCGCGAGGCCCGGCTTTTCCGTTGGTGCTGATCTTGTGGATCAGAACTTCATGCCGACGCCGAACTGGATGCGGTGATCCTTGCTCGACACTTCCGTCGAACCGCCGCTCAGAGCGAAATCGTCGCTACCGAAATCGGTGTAGCGATACTCGACGCGACCGAAGACGGTCTCGGTGAGCTTGACGTCGGTGCCGACGCCGGCGGTCCAGCCGAGCGCGGTGTTCGAGTCTTCAGCAACACCGTCGTTGACTTCGATACGCTTGCCGGCGCCGCCGGCCGTACCGTAGAGCAGGATGTCGGGCGAAACGGCATAGCCGAGACGGGCGCGCAACGAACCTTCGAAGCCCGACTTGACATTCACGCCGGCGTTGTCGCCTTCGACGCCGCTGTAGCCGATGTCGCCTTCAGCACCGATGACGATGTTGTCCATCTGGTAGTTGTAGCCGACGAAGGCACCGCCGAGGAAACCATCGGTGTCGACGTTGTTGGTGCCGCCGATGTCGGACTCGCCGCTGAAGCCGTAGCCGATGAACACACCGGCGTAGGGGCCCGACCACGTGTTGAGCGGGGGCTGCTCCATCGGAGCGGCAGGTGCCGGCGGCTCTTCCATGACGACGTCGGCAGCGAAAGCTGGCATCGACGCCAGCGCGACCAGGCCGAACGCGGCCGCGAGCGGACGGGCGTGCTTGAGAATGGCAGTCATTGTTTTACTCCTTAAGCCAACTAGACACTGGCTCTTTTAGAAATGGCGCCCCTAGCCCGTCCGGGGGGAGAAACGGTCTGGGCGCCGAACGGTTCCGAATGTCGTGTCGAAATGCGGCTGAACCGAACCTGAAGTAAGGTGATTGGCCGGCGCAAATGAGGCTGAAACATGACGTTGCGCTAATGCAACAGCCTTGTCAGCAGCTTTGGCCGCGTTTTGCCTCAGGCCGCTTGGTACATGGGATTGGGCGTTCTATATCTCGCTTGCCGGCATGCTTCGCGGGCAGGTTTTGAGGTGGTATTCGAGGCCTTCGCCACATTGCTGCCAGATCGATGAACCGCTTTTTACATAGGTTACCGAGATGTAACCGCGCCTGCCTCCGGCGAGGCTGGCGACAGCATGAGAGGAAGAGGACTGGATGGCGAACATGGCAGGCAACGTGCTGGTGACGGGTGGGGCCAAGCGCATCGGTCGTGCGATCACCGAGGACCTTGCCGCGCATGGCTTTGGCGTCGCCATTCACTGCAACCACGCGCGCAAGGCGGCCGATGATCTGGCTGCCACGATCAATGCCAATGGCGGCCGCGCGACAGTTGTGCAGGCGGACCTTGCCGACATGGCTGCCGTGGACGGTTTGCTTGCCGCGGCCAGCGCCGCATTGGGGCCGATCGACCTGCTCGTCAACAACGCTTCCGTCTTCGAAGGCGATTCGGTCACGGATTTCGGCTGGGAGACCTGGGACCGCCATTTTGCCCTGCACGTGAAGGCGCCGGCGCTGCTGGCCAAGAACTTTGCCGCAGCCCTGCCCGAGGGGGCGGAGGGGCTGGTCGTCAACATGATCGACCAGCGCGTGCTCAAGCCGACGCCGCAGTATTTTTCCTATTCGCTTTCGAAGGCGGCGCTTTGGGCGGCAACCCGGACCATGGCGCAGGCGCTGGCGCCGCGGATCCGCGTCAACGCCATTGGCCCTGGCCCGACTTTGCCGAGTTCGCGGCAGGACGCGGAAGCCTTTGGCGCCCAGCTCGACGGGCTGATTCTGAAGCGCGGTCCGACCCTCCAGGAGTTCGGCGAGACGATCCGCTATCTCTGGCAGGCGCGTTCGGTGACCGGCCAGATGATCGCGCTCGATGGCGGCCAGCATCTCGCCTGGCAGACGCCGGACGTGACAGGCATGGTGGAATGAGTCCTCGCCAGCCAGATTCCGGTCCGGGCCCCCGCAAGGGCGCCAGTGCCGCCGAAGACATGCCCGACGTCGAACTCGACGACGACGAGGCGATGGAGGAGGCAGTCGCTCCCGGCGGTCCCGACCTGCCGTTCACCGCGATCGACTGGACCGCGCATGCCGGCGACGCCGACGGCATGGTCGGCGCCGAGGTGATCCAGACCCTGGTCAAGCGCCTTCCGAACGCACCGGGCGTCTACCGCATGATGAATGCCGCCGGCGACGTGCTCTATGTCGGCAAGGCGCGCAGCCTGAAGAAGCGCGTCACCAACTACGCGCAGGGACGTTTCCACACCAACCGCATCGGCAAGATGGTGCGCGAGACGGCGACGATGGAGTTCGTCGTCACCCGCACCGAGATCGAGGCGCTGCTGCTTGAGGCGAACCTTATCAAGCGGCTTCGCCCGCGCTTCAACGTGCTCATGCGGGACGACAAGTCGTTCCCCTACATCATGCTGACCAGTGATCACACGGCGCCGGGCATCTACAAGCATCGCGGCGCGCGTTCGCGCAAGGGCGGGGACTATTTCGGCCCCTTCGCCTCGGCGCAGGCCGTCGGCCGTACCATCAACTCGCTGCAGCGCGCCTTCCTGCTGCGCAGTTGCACCGACAGCTTCTTCGACAATCGCACGCGGCCCTGCCTACTGTTCCAGATCAAGCGCTGCGCCGGACCCTGCACCGGCGAGATTTCGCGCGAGGGCTATGACGAGCTGGTGCAGGAGGCGAAGGACTTCCTGTCCGGCCGCAGCCAGAAGGTGAAGACCGAGATTTCGAGCCAGATGCAGCAGGCGGCGGAGGAACTCGATTTCGAGCGTGCCGCCATCTATCGCGACCGTCTCGCCGCCTTGTCGCATGTGCAGAGCCACCAGGGCATCAATCCGCAAACCATCGACGAGGCCGATGTCTTCGCCATCCATCAGGAAGGCGGCCAGACCGGCATCCAGGTGTTCTTCTTCCGCACCGGCCAGAACTGGGGCAACCGCGCCTATTTCCCCAAGGCCGATCCGTCCCTGGAGGCGGCCGAGGTGCTCGGTTCTTTCCTGGCGCAATTCTACGACGACAAGCCGTCGCCGCGTGCCCTGCTGCTGTCGCATTCGGTCGAGGAGCAGGAATTGCTGGCCGAGGCGCTTTCCACCCGTGCCGGGCACAAGGTGGCGATCTCGGTGCCGCAGCGCGGCGAAAAGAAGGACATGGTCGATCACGCCCTGCAGAACGCCCGCGAGGCACTCGGGCGGCGCCTCGCCGAAACGTCGACACAGGCGCGCTTGTTGGAAGGTTTCGCCCAGACCTTCGGGCTGGAAAAGGCGCCGGTGCGGATCGAGGTCTACGACAACTCGCACATCATGGGCACCAACGCCGTCGGCGGCATGATCGTTGCCGGGCCCGAAGGCTTCGTGAAGAACCAGTACCGCAAGTTCAACATCCGCTCGACCGACATCACCCCTGGCGACGATTTCGGCATGATGCGCGAGGTGATGACGCGGCGATTCTCGCGGCTGCTCAAGGAACATGGCGACGAGAACGCCGAATCCGAAGACGGCCTGGAGGGCAACGGCGCCTTTCCCGCCTGGCCGGATGTCATCCTCATCGATGGCGGGCAGGGGCAAATGACCGCAGTCCGCGCCATGCTTGCCGAACTCGGCGTCGAGGATCGCGTCGTGGCGATCGGCGTCGCCAAGGGGCAGGATCGCGAGGCCGGGCGCGAGCGCTTCTTCGTCAGGGGCAAGGATTCGTTCTCGCTGCCGGTGCGCGATCCGGTGCTCTATTTCGTCCAGCGCCTGCGCGACGAGGCGCATCGCTTTGCCATCGGCTCGCACCGGGCGCGGCGCAAGAAGGAGATGGTCAAGAACCCGCTCGACGAGATCGGCGGCATCGGCCCGTCGCGCAAACGCGCTTTGTTACATGCTTTCGGCACGGCAAAGGCGGTAAGCCGGGCGGCGGTGGACGACCTGATGGCGGTGGAAGGTATCTCGGAGTCGATCGCACGCCTTGTTTACAACCATTTTCACGATAATGGGTGATGAACGATGGATTGCCGTCCAGTGACCGCCTGGACTATCGATAGGCAGTTGACCCCCAGCCCGCCCTTCTGATTTCACTAAGGCAGACGAAAGAGCATAAGAGACCATGGCCCAGCGCGCATTCAACCTGCCCAACATGCTTACCTATGCGCGCATCTTGGCCGTGCCGCTGGTGGTTCTCTGCTTTTTTCTGGAGGGGCGCTTGCAGTCGAGCGATTTCGCCCGCTGGAGTGCGCTGGCCATCTTCGTCATCGCAAGCATCACCGACTATCTCGACGGCTACCTGGCGCGTGCCTGGAAGCAGACCTCGAACATCGGCCGCATGCTCGACCCGATCGCCGACAAGCTGCTGGTCGCGACCTGCCTGCTGCTGCTCGCAGCCGACACCGACAATCGCGGCGGCATCGCTGGCTGGTCGCTGTGGGCGGCGATCATCATCCTGTGCCGCGAGATCCTGGTCTCGGGCCTGCGCGAATATCTGGCGGCGCTGAAGGTCAGCGTGCCGGTCACCCAGCTCGCCAAATGGAAGACCGCCATCCAGATGGTGGCAATCGCCTTCTTGCTCGCCGGTCCCGCCGGAGACAAGATCTTCCCGCTGACGACCCAGATTGGCCTCGTGCTGTTGTGGATCGCGGCATTGGTGACGCTATATACCGGCTACGACTATTTCCGTGCCGGCCTGAAGCATATCATGGACGAGTGAAGCCATGACCAAGCTCATCTATTTTGCCTGGGTGCGCGAGCGCATCGGCAAGACCGAAGAAGACATCGATTTGCCCGCCGAGGTGAAGACGGTGCGCGATCTCCTGCTGTGGCTGAAGTCGCGCGGCGAGGAGTTCGAAAGCGCGCTGCAGCATCCCGAGGTGATCCGCGTGGCGATCAACCAGGAGCATGTCGACCACCGCGAGGCGGTCGCCGGTGCCCGCGAGATCGCGCTGTTCCCGCCGATGACGGGTGGCTAGGCCATGAATGCCGCTGTCGTGCCGATGGTGCGGATCCAGGCAGCCGATTTCGACGTCGCCGCCGAGATTGCCAGGCTGACGCAGGGCAGGGCCGATATCGGCGCCGTCGTGACGTTCACTGGCCTTTGCCGCGACGAGCAGGGCAGCCTCTCGGCGCTCGAATTGGAGCACTATCCCGGCATGGCCGAGGCCGAGATCGCGCGGATTGCCGGCGAGGCCATCGCGCGCTGGCCGCTTTCCGGTATCACTGTGATCCACCGTTTTGGCCGCATCCGGCCCGGCGAGAACATCGTGCTGGTGGTTGCCGCCTCCACGCACAGGCAGGCGGCCTTCGATGGCGCGAGCTTCCTGATGGACTATCTCAAGTCGCGTGCGCCCTTCTGGAAGAAGGAGCATCGCATCGACGGCAGCGAGGGCGGCTGGGTGGATGCCAGGGAAAGCGACGAGATCGCGGCCGCCCGCTGGGCCGGACAGTGACGGGTGGCCGCGGCGAGATGCGTCGGCGGCCTTGGAACCACCGCAATCCTTTGTAGCTTCATTCGCGAAACGCCGCGCTCCGGCGCGCCGTCTCGGCAACAACGCATTGGGGAGAAAGCCATGATCGGCAAACTCGCAGAATTTCTAGTCTTCGGCTTTGCGCCGATGGTGATCGGCATGCTGGCGGTTCCCGTCATGGCTGCGGCCGACGAGACGTCGGTCACCGGCGAGGTGCTCTATCGCGAGCGCATCGCCCTGCCGCCGAATGCGGTGCTTTCTGTGCAGCTTGCCGATGTCTCCCTGGCCGATGCCCCCGCCAGGATACTCGGCGAGCAGAAGATCGATCCTGCCGGCCAGGTGCCGATCAAGTTTGCGATTCCCTTCGACCCGGCCGCCATCAAGACCAACATGACCTATGCCCTGCAGGCGCGCATCAGCGTCGATGGCCAGCTTTGGTTCATCAACGATGAGCATCATGGGCTCGACCCGTTGACCGCCGGCCCGCAGACGATGGTGGTCAAGATGGTTAGGCAGTCGGGCGCGGCCGAGGACGAAAGCATCTTCGAGCGTGACTGGGTGGCCGAAGACATTGGCGGCGCTGCGGTCAGCGAGAAGGCCAAGTCGACGCTGCGCCTTGGCAAGGACGGCAAGGTCTCCGGTCGCGGTGGCTGCAACGGCTATTTCGGCAGCGCCAAGGTCGACGGCAGCAAGATCGAGTTCGGACAGGTAGGCTCGACGCAGATGGCCTGCGAGCAGGCGGCCATGGACCAGGAACACAAGTTCCACGAAGCGCTGGGCCGTGCCGCCGCGTTCCGTATCGAAGCAGGCAAGCTGATCCTCGCCGACAAGGACGGCAAGGACGTGCTGCGCTTCGTCGCCGGCTGATTGAATCGGTTTCTCGGCGGAGCAAGACAAGCCATTGAAATAGCTTAGTCTTGCGATCTGGGAGAAGCCTTCGGAACAAAGAAAAAGCCGGGGCGCAGGCCCCGGCTTTCGATTCTGTATCAGTGGCTTGAGAGCCTCGGCTGAATCAGCCGACGACCTCGGTACCCGAGAACCAGTAGGCGATCTCTTCGGCAGCGGTCTCGGGAGCGTCCGAGCCGTGGACGGAGTTTTCGCCGATCGACAGGGCGTGGACCTTGCGGATGGTGCCTTCGGCAGCGTTGGCCGGGTTGGTGGCGCCCATCACTTCGCGGTTCTTGGCAATCGCGTTTTCGCCTTCGAGAACCTGGACGATCGTCGGGGCCGACGACATGAACTCGACGAGCTCGCCGAAGAAGGGACGTTCCTTGTGGACGGCGTAGAAGCCCTCGGCCTCGCGGCGGCTCATCCACACGCGCTTGGAAGCGACGACGCGCAGGCCGGCATCCTCGAGCATCTTGGTGATGGCGCCGGTCAGGTTGCGCCTGGTTGCGTCCGGCTTGATCATCGAAAAAGTGCGTTCGATCGCCATGATAGGTCCTTGTGATATGGGGATTTGCAGTGTGGCGGGCTCTATACAGGCCGCCCGCCGCATTGCCAAGGGGTCAGGCTGCCGCTGGCACGCTGCGTCCGAGTCCGGCGTGGAGATCGAGGCAGCGGCCGAACCACTCCGCGATGGGGTCGTTCGCGTCGATGGACTGGAATGCCGTGGCGACGCGCACCCACTGGAAGGCGCCGAACACGATGTAGTCGGCAAACAGCGGGCCGTCGCCGCCGATCCACCGCTGATAGGACAGCATGCTGCGCAGTGGTTCGAGCGCTGCCCGGAAGCTGGAGAGTCCCGCCTCGCGCCCTGCCGTAACCTCCTCCAGCGCTTTGCCGTAGCGCGCTTCGCGGCTGCTGCGGAAGTAGCCTGCATTGGCGTCGTCCTGCATGCCGTGCAGGGCGCCGAGAGCGGTAACGCCGAGATAGGGATGGATGGTCAGTTGCGACCAGCGCTCGATAAAGCGTGCATGTGCCTGGCCACCCTTGCCACCGAACAGCGTCGGTCGGTCGGGATAGGTCTCTTCGAGATAGAGCGCGATGGCGAAGGAATCGGACACGACCTTGTCGCCGTCGCGGATAACCGGGATGGTCGTCGAGACACCGCCTTCTATCCCGGGGACTTCGAGGAAGCGCGTCGGAACCGCGCGATAGTCGAGTCCCTTGTGGGCGAGTGCCATCGCCACCTTCCAGCAATGCGGGCTGAACGGGCGGGCCGCGTCGCGGCCGACGAGATCATAGAGCAGAATGGTCATTGGGTTCCCGATGGGCTGTAGTAAGGAGGGAATTGAATGCGAAGTGCCGAAGGATATCAGATGAAGCAGTATTTCATGATGTTGGCCGCCTACAATCAATGGGCCAACGAGCGGATTTACCAGGCCGCAGCCACGCTCGACGAAGAACAGTTCGCCCGCGATACCGGCGCTTTCTTCAAGTCGCTGAGGGGTACGCTCAACCATCTGCTGGTTGCCGACCGCATCTGGATGAAGCGCTTCACCGGCGAAGGCGATGCGCCGGCCGCCCTGGATACGATCGTCCATGCCGACTTCGACAAGCTGCGGGTGGCACGCAAGGCCGAGGACCAGCGCATCGTGGAATGGATCGGCTCGCTCAGCGATGCGGCATTTGCCGGCCGCTTCACCTACATGACCGTCACCGACATGCGCACCATTTCCCAGCGGCTGGCGCCGGCGCTGGTGCACCTCTTCAATCACCAGACCCACCATCGCGGACAGGCCCATATGATCCTGACAGTTCTCGGTCGGGAGTCGGTCGGCCTCGACCTCATTCAGTTTCAGAGAACGGAAGATGGCAGGGCGTTTGCGTAAAATAGAATTAAATTTTTATATTTTAAAAATGAAATATAAAAATCGTTTGAGAATTTACTATCGCAAGTAGATGCGGTCGATTGCGCAGAGAAAATCTAAGGAAAACAAGAAATCGATGAAACTTATTCCTGCGGTGTGACGTTGGTTGAAGTGCAGCCGGTTTCAGGTGACTGGTTGTTGCATTTGGCAACCACAGGGAGAAGGACATGGCATATTGTTGTTCAACGACTCTTGTGAAAGCTCTGGCAGGGGGCGTCGTCCTTGCCGCGTTGAGCCTGCCGGCGACGGCACTCGAGATCGGCAGCCGTAGCGGCGGCCTCGGCGTCTCTGTCGATTCTAAGGGCATCGGCGCGACGGTGGGCGGATCGGGCGGCGTCAACGCAGACGTCGGCCTGGGCAGCGGCGGCAGCAAGGGGCTCGCCGGCGCGGATGTCAGCGCCTCGGTCGGCGGCTCGAAGGGCATCAACGCCAATGTCGGCGCCAATGTGGGCAGCAGCAAGGGCCTGGTCGATGCCAAGGCCAATGCCACTGTCGGCGGATCGCGCGGGCTCAACGCCAATCTCGGGGCCAATGTCGGCGGCAATGGCAGCCTGGCCAAGGTCAGTACCAATGTCGGACTGGGCGGCAGCACGTTGCTCGACCTCGGCGTCAACGTCGGCGGTCCCGGCATTGCCGGCCCTGGCGGTCCCGGTGGACCCGGCGGCCCGGGCGTTCCCGGCATTAATCCTGGCGTGATCAAAGGCATGAGCGCGGCGCAGGTGGCGGCCTACGTCAAGCGCTGCAAGATGGTTCTGTCGAACCCGATGGCCTTTGAAAGCGACCTGCGCGAGCTCTGCAAGCTGCTGCGCACCGCCAGCCGCTGAGGCGCCCAATCAGACTTTTCGGACGGCCCGCGATCTGCGGGCCGTTTCGTTTTCCAGGAGCGAAATGTCATGAGCCTGTCTGGATCATGACATCCTGCCGTTGCGGCCGCTTGCCTTCTCGCCCCGGGTGAGACAGAGGGATGCGACGGTCAGCCACGGATTTCATATCCCATTGGCGACCGCGATTTTCGAACCACGGGGAATGCCCTTGCGCGCCTTCGGCAAAAAGACCGGCCAGGCAATCGTGCTGCTGCTCATCGCGGGCTCCGGCATGGTGGCGATCGCGCGCGGCATGACACTGACCTTCCTGGCCATCCGCCTTCAGAAGGATTTCGGCCTCGGCCCGGCAACCATCGGCATGCTGATCGGCGCCGGTCCGTTGCTTGGCGCCGCCGCCAGCCCCTTTGCAGGAACGCTGTCCGACCGCATCGGCCGCCGCAGCGTGCTGACTGTGGCGCTGTTGTTCGCCGGTCTCGGGCTGGTCGGCCTGGGGCTGGCGCAATCTGTCGCCGCATTTGCCATTGCCCACATCGTCTCGTCGGTGGCTGCCGCCGTCTACGAACCTGTCTCCCGTGCGCTGATGAGCGATGCGGCGCCCGAACAGCTCAGGCTCAAGGTGTTTTCCTGGCGTTATCTGGTGATCAATGCCGGCTGGGCCGTCGGGCCGATGATCGGCATCGCCATCGGCGCCAATTCGCCGATGCCGTTCTTCATCGCCGGTACGGTGCACTTCGCCTTCTCGGCCGCGATCTTCCTCATCGTCCCGGCCGTCTTCGTCGGTACGGCTGGAGCCAATGCGGCTGCGCAGATGCCAGGCTTCCGCCGCTTGCTCGCGACTTTGCGCGACCGCAGGCTGATCTTCTACCTCGGTGGCGGCACGCTGCTGCTGGCCGTCTACGGCCAATGGTCGGTAACCCTGTCGCAGTATCTCACCACCAGCCTGGAAGACGGCGTCACGATCTTTGCCTGGCTGGTGACCACCAACGCGGCGGTGGTGGTTCTTGCCACGGCACCGGCGCGGATGGTGATCGAGCGCATCGGGCCGATGAAGGCAATGGTGCTCGGCTGCCTGCTGTTTCTCGGCGGCGAGGTCGGTTTTGCCTTTGCCACCAGCGCCACCATGCTGATCGGCTTCATGGTGCTGTTCACCATCGGCGAGGTCCTGGTGGTTCCCTCGGAATATGTGCTGGTCGACCGGATCTCGAACGACGGCAACCGCGGGGCCTATTTCGGCGCACATTCGCTGTGCTCGGTGGGCAATTTCTTCGGGCCGCTGCTCGGTGGAATGATGCTCGGCATGTTTGGCGGGCAAGGCATGTTCATGCTCTTTGCGGCCTTCGCTGCCGGCTCGGCCGTGCTCTTCGCTCTTGGCTACGCTTCGCCGCCCCCTGCCTCGCTGGATGGCCGTGCCGCCGTTCTCGGTAGTGAGGCGAGCGAAGGCGCCATGCACCGCATGGGCAGGCCGGCTATCGCCTGAACCCAAGGCATTTTCGACCATGCGTTGCGTCTAACGTGCGCAGCGCACCCTTGCCATTGCTGCAACTCTCGGCCAAAACCGCCGCCATGCTTATCATCAACGATCTTTCCCTCCGTATCGCCGGACGCCTTCTCCTCGACCACGCGTCGCTGACCTTGCCTGCCGGTACCAAGGCCGGCCTCGTCGGCCGCAACGGCACCGGCAAGACGACGCTGTTCAAGGCGATCACCGGCGATTTCAGTTCGGAAACCGGCAGCATCAGCCTGCCCAAGAACACCCGCATCGGCCAGGTGGCGCAGGAAGCGCCCGGCACCGAGGAGCCGCTGATCGAGATCGTGCTCAAGGCCGATGTCGAGCGCACGGCACTTCTCGCCGAGGAGCAGACGGCAACCGACCCGCATCGCATCGCCGAGATTCACATCCGTTTGGCCGACATCGAGGCGCATTCGGCCGAATCCCGCGCGGCGACAATTCTCGCCGGCCTCGGCTTCGACGATGAGGCGCAACGCCGTCCGGCTTCGTCCTTTTCGGGCGGCTGGCGCATGCGCGTGGCGCTGGCGGCGGTGTTGTTTTCTGAGCCCGATCTGTTGCTGCTCGACGAACCGACCAACTATCTCGATCTCGAAGGCACGCTGTGGCTCGAGAACTATGTGTCGAAGTACCCGCACACCGTTCTATTGATCAGCCACGACCGCGATCTGCTCAACCGCGCGGTCAATTCGATCGTCCATCTCGACCAGAAGAAGATGACCTTCTGGCGCGGCGGCTACGACCAGTTCGAGCGCCAGATCGCCGAGCAGCGCGAGCTGCAGGAAAAGGGCCGCGTCAAGCAGGAAGCGGCGCGCAAGCACCTGCAATCCTTCGTCGACCGTTTCCGCGCCAAGGCATCGAAGGCGCGCCAGGCGCAGTCGCGCATCAAGGCGCTGGAGAAGATGAAGCCGATCGCGGCGCTGATGGAGGACAATGTCAGGCCGTTCAGCTTTCCCGAACCGGTGAAGACCGTGGCGTCGCCGATCGTCGCGCTCAATGCCGTCAATGTCGGCTATCAGGCCGACAAGCCGATCCTCAAGAAGATGACGCTGCGCATCGATGCCGACGACCGCATTGCGCTTCTCGGCGCCAACGGCAACGGCAAGTCGACCTTTGCCAAGCTTCTGGCGGGGCGCCTGAAGGCCGAGACCGGCTCGGTGACCGTCGCGCCGGGACTCAAGGTCGCGATCTTCGCCCAGCACCAGCTCGACGATTTGAGGCCCGAGGAAAATGCCTACGAGCATGTCCGCCGGCTGATGCCTGAGGCGCCGGAATCGAAGGTGAGGGCCCGGGTCGCCCAGTTCGGACTGCCCACGGAGAAGATGAACACCGCCGCCAAGGACCTCTCCGGTGGCGAAAAGGCGCGCCTGCTGATGGGGCTTTCCGCCTTTGACGGACCGAATCTGTTCATCCTCGACGAGCCCACCAACCACCTCGACATCGACAGCCGCGAGGCGTTGATCATGGCGCTCAACGAGTTTCCGGGCGCCGTCATCCTGATCAGCCACGACCGCCATCTTCTCGAGGCCACGGCCGACCGGCTGTGGCTGGTCAAGGACGGGTCGGTCAATCCGTATGACGGCGATCTCGAAGACTACAAGACGCTGGTGACCGGCGTGTCGGGCGACCGGCGCGAGAAGCGCGAGGCCGACAAGGCGTCCAAGGCCGACAAGCGGCGCGAGGCCGCGGCGCGGCGTGCCGCCCTCGAGCCGCTGGCCAAGGAAATCCGTGCCACCGAGGCGCTGATGGACCGCATCCGCAAGCGGATCGACACCATCGAGGACCAGCTTGCCGATCCGAAGCTCTACGAGAAGGACCCGACGACCGCGACGCAGCTTGCCAAGGAGCGCTCGCAACTCGGCGCCCAGCTCAACGGCCATGAGGAAAAATGGCTGACGATGTCGGCTGAATATGAGGAAGGCATCGCGGAATAGGCTGGCGGTCAGACCATTGTCGGATTGGCCCTACACGCCAATCCGACATCAGGGTAAAAGGGCGCCATGAACCAGCACGCCAAGATCAGGGTCGGCCATTCCGCCTGTCCGCATGACTGCCCCTCGACCTGCGCGCTCGACGTCGAACTGCTCGACGACAAGCGCATTGGCCGGGTGCACGGCGCCAAGGACAACAGCTACACGGCTGGCGTGATCTGCGCCAAGGTCGCGCGTTATGCCGACCGCGTCCACCATCCCGACCGTTTGCTGAAGCCGCTGATCCGCGCCGGCGCCAAGGGCGACGGCCACTGGAAGGAAGCGAGCTGGGAAGCGGCACTCGACCTCGTCGCCGAAAAATTCATCGCCGCCGAGGAGAAGTACGGCTCGGAGACCGTCTGGCCCTATTTCTACGCCGGCACGATGGGGCTGGTGCAGCGCGACGGCATCGAGCGGCTGCGACACGCCAAGAAGTACTCGGGCTTCTTCGGCTCGATCTGCACCAACCTGGCCTGGACCGGCTATGTGATGGGCACGGGCGCGCTACGCGGATCCGACCCGCGCGAGATGGGCAAGTCCGACTGCGTGGTGATCTGGGGCACCAATGCCGTGGTCACCCAGGTCAATGTGATGACGCATGCGATCAAGGCGCGCAAGGAACGCGGGACCAGGATCGTCGTTATCGACATCTACGAGACGGCCACCATGAAGCAGGCCGACATGGGCCTGGTGCTGAAGCCCGGCACCGACGCCGCCCTGGCCTGCGCTGTCATGCATGTGCTGTTCCGCGATGGCCTTGCCGACCGGCCTTATCTCGAAAAATACACCGACGACCCCAAGGGCCTGGAAGCGCACCTGCGCGACAGGACGCCGGAATGGGCGGCTGGCATCACCGGCCTGTCGGTCGACGATATCGAGGCCTTCGCCCGGCTCGTCGGCACCACCAAGAAGACGTTCTTCCGCCTCGGCTACGGCTTTTCGCGTCAACGCAACGGCTCGGTCAACATGCATGCCGCGCTGTCGATCCCGGCGGTGACGGGGGCCTGGCAGCATGAAGGCGGCGGCGCTTTCCACTCCAATTCGGGCATCTTCAAGCTCAATGGCGAGCTGCTCGAAGGCACCAAGTTTCGCGATCCCAAGATCCGCTACCTCGACCATTCGCGCATCGGCCCGGTGCTGACAGGTGCCGAGGATGCGCTATATGGCGGCCCGCCGGTGACGGCGCTGCTGGTCCAAAATACCAATCCGATGAATGTCGCGCCCGAGCAGCGCCTGGTGCGCCAGGGCTTCCTGCGCGACGACCTGTTCGCTTGCGTGCATGAGCAGTTCATGACCGACACCGCGAAGGTCGCCGACGTCGTGCTGCCGGCGACGATGTTCCTCGAGCATGACGATATCTACAAGGGCGGCGGCAACCAGCACATCACGCTGGGTCCGAAGCTGATCGACCCGCCGGAGGGGCCGGGCACCAATCACTACGTCATCGAGGAACTGGGCAAGCGGCTTGGCGTGGCGCATCTGCCCGGCTTCGGCATGACCGAACGCGAGCACATCGACGTCATACTGACGAAGAAGGGGCTCGGCGATTTCGCTTCGTTCAAGGACAAGAAATGGGCGGACATGCAGCCCGAGTTCGAGGACGCGCATTTCCTCAACGGGTTCGGCCATCCCGACGGCAAGTTCCGCTTCAAGCCGCAGTGGAATGGCGGTTCGGCGCCCAACAAGCCGCCGAAGAGCATGGGCATTTTCGGGCCCTACCAGCAACTGCCGGAGTTCCCCGACCATGTCGATCTGATCGAGGTGGCCGATGCCGAGCATCCGTTCCGGCTGGCGACCTCCCCGGCGCGCAACTTCCTCAATTCGACCTTCGCCGAGACGCCTGTGTCGCGCGAGAAGGAAGGGCGGCCCGAATTGCTGATCCATCCCGAGGATGCCGCGGCGATGGGCGTTTCAACGGGCGACCGCGTCGAAATCGGCAACACGCGCGGCGAAGTCGTGCTGCATGCGAAACTGTTCGACAAGATCCAGCGTGGCGTGGTCATCGCCGAGGGCATCTGGCCGAATTCGGATCATGAGCGCGGCGAGGGCATCAACGTGCTGACCGGTGCCGACGCGCCGGCGCCCTATGGCGGTGCGGCCGTGCACGACAACAAGGTTTGGGTGCGCGCGGTGTAGATGCGCTCACCCACGACAAGGTGATCCGCGGTGAGGGCGGAAGGGGTTTTCAATTCCGCCCGTCTCCCCAATATGGCGCCAGCGCGGCGCGAGGGGACGAACGATGAGCGGCGATCACGATCACGGCGACATGCAGAACACGCCGGAGACCAGGCTCTGGCTGGCATTCGGCTTGACCGGCGGCTTCATGATCGCCGAGGTTGTCGGCGGCATCGTCACCGGCAGCCTGGCGCTGATCTCCGATGCCATGCACATGGCGACCGACGCCATGGCGCTGGCGATCGCGCTGATCGCCATCAAGGTGGGCCGGCGCGCCGCCGACCTGTTGCGCACCTATGGCTACGCCCGCTTCGAGATCCTGGCCGCGGCGTTCAATGCGCTGGTGCTGCTCGGCATAGCCTTCTACATCCTCTACGAGGCCTATGAGCGGCTCAACCAGCCGACCGAGATCGCCTCGCTCGGCATGCTCGTCGTCGCCGTCATCGGCCTTGCCGTCAATTTCACGTCGATGCGCCTGCTGACCGGGCACAAGGACAAGAGCCTCAACGTCAAGGGCGCCTATCTCGAAGTCTGGGCCGACATGCTGGGTTCGGTCGGCGTCATAGCCGGCGCGCTCGTCATCTGGTTCACCGGCTGGCAGTGGGTGGATTCGCTGATCGCCGTCGGCATCGGCTTCATGGTGTTCCCGCGCACCTGGGTACTCCTCAAGGAATGCGTCAACATCCTGCTCGAAGGCGTGCCGCCCGGCATGAACCTGGCCGAGGTCGAGCAAGCCGTTGCCACCGTACCGGGTGCGGACTCGGTGCACGACCTGCATCTCTGGGCGATCACCCAGAGCAAGGCGTCGCTGACGGCCCATGTGGTACTGGAGGAAGGTGCCGACGCTGAGACGGTGCGCCGTGCGATCGAAGCCCGCTTGCAGGACAAGTTCGACCTTCACCACACCACGCTGCAGATGGAGCGCGAGAACTGCGCGCCGCTGGAGAGCATCCACTGAGCTGCGTCATTCTGTCTTGCCGTCTACGTTGCCCTTGAAGCTCTAGTAACTAGAGATCCTATGCTTTCCGGGCCGACTTCAGGCTCGGCACTCAAAGGAGACAGTCGATGGGTGGACATGGCTTCAGGAACGGCAAGCATGGCGGGAAGTCGAAAGGCCGAGGCTATGGCACCGAGTTTCGCCGCAGCGACGGCAAGGGCCGTGGAGGGCTGCTGCTCGCCGCAGCCCTCGCCACATTGGGATCCAAGAACGCCTCCGATGACAAGGACCCCGACAGGCGTGGCGTCGAGAACGACAATTGGGGCGCTGGCGAATACGGGTCGCAGGGCCGGCCGTTCGGCCGCAGCGCCAATGCGCGGCCCGAACCTCGGTCGAAACGGCCGAAATTGCGCCTGGGCGCAGCGCTCGTCGCGCTGGTCCTGTGGTCCTTGTTTGCCTGGGTCGGCTACGGCCTCGTCGACAGCATTCTTGCCTGGGCGTCTTCCAATGTCGGCGCGCTTGTCGAGACCGGCAAAGACGCCGCGGCTGCGACCGGCATCGGCAAGGAGGTCGTTGGCGCCGTGGACAGCGCCCAGACCACGGGCTTTCTCGCCGGACTGGTCAGCCTTGTCGGCGTGGTGCTGCGCCCGCTGATTGTCGTCGTGTGGGCGCTGGGCGCTGCCTTGATCCTGGCGATGCCCTGGCTGGTGCCGTTGCTCCGCCGCCGGTTCTGATACCTTCAGCCCAGGTCTCTGGGCTTGAGAAAATGTGTCAGCCGGGCGCTGCCGAATTGCAACCCGTCCCAGGCGCCCTCGAATTCGAAGCGGGCCAGCGCAGCTGTCGGGAATTTCTCGGTCATGGACCGAAGTGCCTGGCCGTCCGAGCCGTGGCCGGCAAGCTCGCGCGCAAAGTCCTCGAGGCCGGGATTGTGGCCAACCACCAGCAGCGTTCGCACCGAGGCGGGAGCAGCCTGCGCCTCCGCCAGCACGGCGTCCGCCGATGCCTCATAGAGCCCGTGTGGGAAATCGGCTGGGGGCAGGGGGCGCGGCCATGCTGCCGAGGCCAGCTGCCATGTCTGCAACGTACGGAGCGCGGGGGAAACGAGCACGAGGTCGGGCAGCCAGCCACGGCCGGCGATCTCCGCCCCCATCATTGGCGCCGATTTTTCGCCCCGCTGGGCGAGCGGACGATCGAAATCGGCGAACGCGGCATCGTCCCAGCTCGACTTGGCATGGCGCAGAAGCAGCAGTTGCCTGGTCTTCGCCATGCCGTTTTCCCCGTTCAGGGCGTGATGCGTGCCAGCTGTTCGAAGTCGACCTCTTCGCGGGCCGGGCTCGGGGCCTCGACCGATGCGTGGCTCGTCGTCTCGGCAAAGCCCGAAAAGGCCGAGCGGCTGCCATCCATGCGCACCTTGCCTTCGGCGAACAGCTTGAGGGCGAGGGGGTAGAGCCTGTGCTCGGCCCTGAGCACGCGGGCCGAAAGCGTCGGCTCGTCGTCGTCGATCAGAACGGGCACGGCCGCCTGGGCGATGATCGGACCGTCGTCCATGGCTGGCGTGACGAAATGAACCGTGCAGCCATGGACGCGGATGCCGGCATCGAGCGCGCGGCTGTGCGTATCGAGACCCTTGAACGAAGGCAGCAGTGCCGGGTGGATGTTGATCATCCGCCCCTGCCACTTCTCGACGAACTCGGTCGTCAGAAGCCGCATGTAGCCGGCAAGGGCGACGATCTCGGCGCCGAAAGTGGCAAGCGCCGCATCGATGGACGCGTCATGGGCATCCTTGCTGGCATGGTCGGCGCGGGCGATGACCTTGGTGGCGACGCCGCGGCTGGCTGCAATGCCGAGGCCGAGCGCGTTTGCCTGGTCGGAGATGACGCCGACGATCTCGGCCGGAAAGGCCGGATCGGCCGCTGCGTCGATCAGCGCGGCCATGTTGGAACCACGGCCGGAGATCAGGATGACGGTGCGTTTACGCGGCGCATTCATAGGGCGAGCGACCCGCGATAGATGACGCCGGTGTGGCGACGCGGCACGATGCGGCCGATCGGCGTGACCGTTTCGCCCGCTTCCTGCAGCACTGCCGCGACCTGTGCGGCCTGGCCGGCGGCTACGACCGCGATCATGCCGACGCCGCAGTTGAAGGTGCGCATCATTTCTTCCGGCGCGACGCCGCCGGTCTCTGCCAGCCACGAAAACACGCGCGGCACTTCGATCGCCGAGAGATCGAGCTCGGCCGAGAATTCCTTGGGCAACACCCTGGGGATGTTTTCGGGGAAGCCGCCGCCGGTGATGTGGGCAAGCGCCTTGATGCCGTGGGTCTCGCGGATCGCCTTGAGCAGCGACTTGACGTAGATGCGGGTCGGCTCGAGCAATGCTTCGGCGAGCGTCGGCCCGTCGGCGAAGGGTGCGCGGTCAGCCCATTTGACGCCGGATTTCTCGACGATGCGGCGGACAAGCGAATAGCCGTTGGAGTGCACGCCCGAGGAGGCGAGGCCAAGCAGCACGTCGCCCTCGACCACGTCGTCGGTCGGCAGGAGTTGTCCGCGCTCGGCGGCACCGACGGCGAAGCCGGCGAGGTCGTAGTCGTTGCCGTGATACATGCCCGGCATTTCGGCGGTTTCGCCGCCGATCAGCGCGCAGCCGGCCTGGCGGCAGCCCTCGGCGATGCCCGAGACGATGTCGGCGCCCTGGTTGGGATCGAGCTTGCCGGTGGCGAAGTAGTCGAGGAACAGAAGTGGCTCGGCGCCCTGGACGACGATGTCGTTGACGCACATGGCGACGAGGTCGACGCCTATGGTGTCGTGCTTGCCGGCATCGATGGCGATCTTGAGCTTGGTGCCGACGCCGTCATTGGCCGCGACCAGGATCGGGTCGCTGAAACCCGCCGCCTTGAGGTCGAACAGGCCGCCGAAGCCGCCGATCTCGCCATCCGCACCTGGCCGGCGCGTCGAGCGCACCAGCGGTTTGATCTTCTCGACCATCAGGTTCCCGGCGTCGATGTCGACGCCCGCCTGCGCGTAGGTGAGACCCTTGCTGCCTTCGCTCATCGTCAAAATCCTGATGTCCTACGCCTTTTGCGCGCTATTCGCATGAACGGCCCGTTCCCGCAAGCGACAGTGGCCCGGTGCGACCGGATGCGCCTGTCAAAGCCGTGGACAGGGCTCGCTACCCTGCCTGACTCTTGTGGTCCGGTGAACTGTCGCCCATGTATCGGGAAAAGACAAAGGGTGGATGTCCATTGTGACCATTCCGAACATGATCACAATCATGAGGCTCATTCTGGTGCCTTGCGTGATCTATGCCATGCTCTCGGCGCGATGGGACTGGGCCTTTGCCGGCTTTGTCATCGCAGGTGTCTCGGACGGCGTCGACGGTTTCATCGCCCGCCATTTCAACCAGCGTTCCGAGCTCGGCGCCTATCTCGACCCGATTGCCGACAAGCTGCTGCTGGTCAGCGTCTTCGTCGTGCTCGGCATCATGGATCACTTGCCGCTGTGGCTAGTGATCCTCGCCGTGTCGCGCGATGCGTTGATCGTCTGCGCGGTGCTGCTGTCGACGGTGATGGGCAATCCGGTGGTGGTCAAGCCGCTGATGGTGTCCAAGGTCAACACCGCGATGCAGATCGTCCTGGCCGCGATTGTCCTTGCCGAACTTGCCTTTACCTTCGAACTTGGCCCCGTTCGGCCGGCGTTGATAATACTGTCCGGCCTCTTGACCGTGGCTTCCGCGGCAGCCTATCTCGTGGCTTGGCTGAGGCACATGAGCGGTTATGGCGAAGGCGAAACTCCCAACCGATGACGAGGCGGCCGAAGAGGCCGCGTCCGCGGCATTCCGCAAGCAGATCCGCTTTTGGCTGATCACCGCCGTCCTGTTCGCCGGTTTCCTCTATTTGTTCAGCAACATCCTGCTGCCTTTCGTGGCCGGCATGGCGCTTGCCTATTTCCTCGACCCGGTCGCCGACAGGCTGCAGCGGCTTGGCCTGTCGCGCATCATGGCGACGGTGGTGATCCTCGTCTGCTTTATCGTCTTGCTGACGTTGGCGCTGGTGGTGCTGATTCCGGTGCTGGCCTCGCAGATGGCGGATTTCGCGGCCAAGGTGCCGGGCTATGTCGAGAAACTCCAGCAACTGGTCACAAATTTCGACCCGCAATGGCTGGAACAGCGCTTCGGCGTCGACGCGGCCGGTCTGCGCGAAGGCCTCAACTCGCTGCTGAGTACCGGCTTCGGCTTCCTGTCGACCGTCTTCCAGTCGATCTGGAGTTCGGGCGTCGCGCTGTTTTCCATCGCCAGCCTGTTCGTCATCACGCCAGTCGTGGCCTTCTACATGCTGCTCGACTGGGACCGCATGGTTGCCGTCGTCGACAGCTGGGTGCCGCGCGACCACGTCGAGACGGTGCGCCGGCTTGCCACCGACATCAACGCCGCGACTGCGGGCTTTGTCCGCGGCCAGGGCACGCTCTGCCTGGTGCTCGGCGTGATGTATGCCATCGGCCTGACGCTGACAGGGCTGAACTTCGGCGTTCTCATCGGCCTGTTCGCCGGGCTGATCAGCTTCATTCCCTATGTCGGCTCGATGGTCGGGCTGGTGCTGTCGGTCGGCGTCGCCTTCGTGCAGTTCTGGCCGGACTGGACCATGGTGGTGGCCGTGGCTGCGGTCTTCTTCGTCGGTCAGTTCATCGAGGGCAACATTCTGCAGCCGCGGCTGGTCGGCAAGAGTGTCGGCCTGCATCCGGTCTGGCTGATGTTCGCGCTGTTCGCGTTCGGTGCGCTGTTCGGCTTTGTCGGCTTGCTGGTAGCCGTGCCCGCCGCTGCTGCCGTCGCTGTTCTGGTCCGCTTTGCCATTGGGCGCTATCTGGAGTCGCCGCTCTATCACGGCCATGCGGTGCCGCCGCCTGTCGAGGCCCGCAAGGCGAGCGGGTCCAACCCGGATAAATGAACGTGTCGCGCGAGCCTCGGAAACCGCGCCAGCTGCCGCTCGACCTCGGCCATTCGCCGGGGTTCTCACGCGACGATCTCGTCGTCTCCGCAGCCAATGCCCAGGCGGCGTCGCTGATCGACCGATGGCCAGCATGGCCGGCGCCGGTGGTTCTGCTGGCCGGTCCGGCGGGATCGGGCAAGACGCACCTGGCGGCGATCTGGCGCGAGCATGCCGGAGCGGTCGAAATATCGGGGTCCGACATCGCGGCCCATGTCGGCGAGATCGGTGCTGCGCCGGTTCTGATCGACGACGTCGACCGGGGCAGGCTCGACCAGGACGGCCTGTTCCACCTCATCAACACCGTGCGCGGCGCCGGCTCCCATTTGCTGCTGACGGCACGCAGCTTTCCTGCCGCCTGGGGCGTCACGCTTCCCGATCTCGCCTCGCGCCTGAAGGCGGCAGCGACGGTCGAGATCGAGGAGCCGGACGACCTGCTTTTGGCAGGCGTCATCACCAAGCTGTTCGCCGACCGCCAGGTCGAAGTCGACCCGCATGTCGTGCAGTTCCTGGTTCGGCGAATCGAGCGATCGCTGTCGACGGCCATCCGCGTGGTCGACCGTCTTGACCGCGCTGCACTCGAGCAGAAGACCCGCATCACACGGGCGCTTGCCGCCGAGACGGTCGGTGCGTTCGATGCCGGGCAGGGCGAATTGGAACTCTGACCGTCAGGCCAAGCGTGAGTACAGTGCCTTTGCGCCGAGCAGGACGGCGAGGATCGTCGCATTCGAGGCGAGACCGACGAGGACCGATGTCGGGGTGTCGACTGCGCTGTTCGCCCCGATGCTGAGAGGGATCAGCACGGCGACGAAGACGATGCCCAAGGCGATCGGGATCCAGCGATTGAGCGCTTGAGCGGTGTTTGCAGCGGTCAGCACCAGCGCGATCAGCAGCCCGATGCGGAACGGGTCGATGATCTGCGTGAAATAGATGTCGAGATACGGCACTTTTGTTCCTCCCCGGACCAGATGCGCAGGTCATCGGCCAGCTGTCGAGTAGGCCTATCGTCTAGCCACCCTTCAGGGAACCGCAAGACAGGGTCACCCCGATCAGCAGACGGACCAGGGCCGATTGCTTGGAAACGCCCGATTTGGCGAAGATCGAGCGCAGATGCGTGCGCACGGTCTCCCGCGCGATGCCAAAATCCGTGCTGATGGCATCGATCGACCGGCCATCGGCCAGCGCCGACGCGATTCGCGCTTCGCTCGGCGTCAGGTCGAACAGTGCCTGCAGCACATTGGCCGGCGGCGCGCCGGGGCCGGGCAGGGGCATGATGACGAGGATGCAGTGGATTCGGCTGAACAGGTCGTGCACCGAACCGCGCACAGGCAGGAGATGGGCGACGCTGGACGGCTTGCCGTCGCGACCAGTGATCGGAAACGACTGGACGATGCCGCGCCTTGTGCCGGCGGCCAAGGCGGTCAGTGCATTCTCAAGCAGCGCGTCGGCTTTCTTGTCCGTGATCCGGGCGCGACCGGTGCCGTCCTGGATGGTGGCTGGGATCAATTCGTGCATCAGCCCGTTGCAGGCCAGCAATTGTCCGTGCGCGCCCAGCACCGCTGCCGGCAGGCCCAGCGCCTCCAGCGCGTCGGCGCCGGCGTGTGCTTTTTCCAGGCCCATGCGGGCGCTGACCATGGCGGCGCGCGCCAAGTGTGGCCGCATGCGATCGAGGGAATCGACATAGTGCCGCTCGAAGGGACCTCGGACTGTCCGACGTTCGAGATTGAAGGACAGCACGTCCCCCGTCGGAAGCGGGATGTGCGTGCCCGCGGCCCAGCCCATACCTCTCGGGCGGAGGAAGTCGCGGTAGATGGGCTCGCTGTCCAATTCTTCTTCGGTGAAGGCGTCGAGGTCGGTGATGAAACCTGGATGGGCGAGGGCCGAGGCTCGTGCGGCGCGTGTGTTAACGGCCATCCAGCCTTCGCGCATGAACGCTTCCACATGGGGCGCGACCGCTTCCGATGCGGCAAAGGCCGAGGCGCCCTGGCTGATGGTGAACAGATAGCCGCCCATGCCCTCGACGGCATGCGCGAGTCCTTCAAGCAATGTCGGCCATTTCTCCGGTACGAAAGAAGCTTCGTAGATCTGGTCGATGAATCTCTCGGAAAGTTCCGGCAATCGTTCGCTACTCCCACCCAAGTAGAAGGATAGCATCACGTCTGCCGCAGGCAAACTCTGCGGCAGGTGCCCAAATGTCGCAATCCTGGTGTTAGCGTGCTTGATCAGCCGGTATTTTGGGAACGCGGCACGCGATTTCTGCGGATTACATCCAGATTCTTATCGTGTGCCGGAGCGTTGCAGTGCGGCGCACCGATGTTGCCAGTCGGCGATGCAGGGGCGCTAGTTGATCTCGGCTGCCTGGTCGTAGGCCGCGATCAACCGGCGGGCCTTGCCGCGCACTGTCGCCGCATCGTCGCCTGGCGCATAGAGGTTTGACCCCATGCCGAAGGTCGACACGCCGATCTTCCTGAAGTCTGCGAAAGATGCCTCGGAAACGCCGCCGACGACACCGACGATCGTTTCGGGGGGCAGGATGGTCTTGATCGCCGCGACCCCGCTTGTGCCGAGCACGCTGCCGGGGAAGAACTTGAGCGCCGACGCACCGCACTTGACCGCCAGCAGCGCCTCGGTCGGCGTGAAGACGCCCGGCATGGTCAGCATCTTGTGCTCCGACGCGCGCGCGATCACCGAAGGTTCGATGTTCGGGCTGACCACCAGGCGGCCGCCCGCATCGGCCAGCCGGTCGACCTGTTCGGCGGAAAGCACGGTTCCGGCACCGATCACGCACGTGCTGCCGAATGCGTCGACCGCCTTGCGAATCGAGGTGTAGGGATCCGGCGAGTTGAGCGGGATCTCGATCAGTTCGAAGCCTTCCTCGACCAGCGTGCCGACGATCGATTCGGCTTCCGCCGGCTTGATGCCGCGCAGGATGGCGACGAGCGAACGCTGCAGCTGCGGCCAGGCGATGATTGAGGCCATGTTCTTTGTTCCTTATGCCCAGAGTGAATGCGCGGCCAGATAAAGGCCCTGGCGGACGGCGTGGTCGGCGTCGACGTGCTTGACGTTCAAGCCGACGCGCTGGAGTGCCGCCCGATAGAGTTCGGCCACCGACCCCGAGGCCACCAGGGTAACGTCGGCGTGGTCGGGGAAGTTCTGCCTGGCGGCCAGCACTTCAGCCCCGATCAGCAGGCCAGAGAGGTGTGCCGCGCCATCGCTCCTGGTCTCGAAGCCGAGCAGTTGCGCGGCGCGGACGCCGAACAGCCTGCTCAATGCCAGGCACGGGTCTGCAGCGCCCTTGTCGAGGGCGTTGAGGAAGGCCGGCGCATCGGTGCCGAACTTGACGTCGGCCTCGATGGCGAAGGCGAGGGTGGAATGTTTGCTGAGCAGGCCGAAGAGCTCGCCTGTCATCAGGGTCGCAAACCGCCTCAGCCAGCCATCTTCGAGCACCACCCATTTGCTGTGGGTGCCCGGCATGCAGACGAGCTGGCGCGCCACACCCGCGCCGAGACCGAGAAGCTGGGTCTCTTCCCCGCGCATCACCTCGGGCGCCAGCGGGTCGCGCTGGGCGATGCCGGGCAGGATGCGGATGTCGGCAAAGCCGTTCGGCACGCGGACGGCTCTGGTCGCGAAGTCGGTCAGCCGTGTCGGCGCGTCGACATAGGGCGCCTCGACCCAGCCCTGACGCGCCCCGGCCATGCCGCAGATCAGGATCGGCAGGGATGCCGGTGCCGCCAGCTTCACCAGGTGCGCGCGCAGCACCGGCTCGAAGCCCGACGTCACGCAATGCGTCATGCCCTCTGGCCCGCGGCTTTCCGCCAGCACCTTGCCGTCCCGGGCCAGAAGCCAGGCTCGGAAGCTGCTGGTGCCCCAGTCGACCGCCACGCAGAACGCATCGCCCTGCGCTGCGGTCGAGGCTATGGAGGTATCCTGCGAGATGCTCATGTAGGCGATCCTTGGCGTGATTTCGGGAGCGTTGGCGTCGTCACTGGCTCATCCAGCGCATCGGTGCCATCACCAGTTCGGGGAACAGCACGAGCAGGAACAGCACCACGGTCTCGGCCAGGAGGAACGGCCAGATGCCCTTCATCAGCTTGCCCATGCGCATGTTGCCGACGCCGCAGACGACGTTGAGCACCGTGCCGACGGGCGGGGTGATCAGCCCGATCGCGTTGTTCATGATGAACAGCACGCCGAAATAGACCGGGTCGATGCCGGCCTGCTTCAGCACCGGCACCAGAACCGGGGTCAGGATCAGGATGGTGGGCGCGAAGTCGAGCGCGCTGCCGACGATCAGCACCAGCACCATCAGCACCAGGATGAGCAGCATCTGGTTGTCCATGATCGGCTCCAGCAGCGCCACCATCTGGGCCGGCATGTTGGCCGCGGCGATCAGCCAGGCCGAGACCGAGGCTGCTGCGACCAGGAACATCACCACCGACGTCGTCTTCGCGGCATTGAGCAGGAGACCGTAGAGCTGGCCAAACTTCAGCTCGCGGTTGACGAACAGGCCGATGATCAAGGCGTACATGGCCGCCACGACAGCGGCTTCGGTCGGCGTGAAGAAGCCGCCCTTGAGACCGCCGATGATGATGACCGGCAGCATCAGGCCCCAGAAGCTGTCGAGCGTGAGGCGAAGCCGCTCCTTGAGCGGCGGCTTGGGCGCCACCTCGATCTTGTCCTTGCGGGCGACATACATCCACGTCACCAGCAGCGACGTGCCCATGAGGATGCCGGGCACGATGCCGGCGAGGAAAAGCTTGGAGATCGAGACCTGGGCGGCGACGCCGTACAGGATCATGCCGATGGACGGCGGGATGACGGGAGCGATGATGCCGCCGGCTGCGATCAGGCCGCCGGAGCGGTAGGGGTCGTAGCCTGCCTGCCGCATCATCGGCAGCAGCACTGCGGCCAGCGCTGCCGTGTCAGCGACGGCCGAGCCGGAGAGCGAGGCCATGACGACGGCAGCACCGATCGCCACGAAGCCGAGGCCGCCGCGCAGGTGTCCCACCCACGCCATAGCCATGTGGATGATGCGCCGGGTGATGCCGCCGGCATTCATGAATTCGCCGGCCAGCATGAAGAACGGCACGGCAAGCAGAGGGAAGCTGTTGGCGCCGTCCCACATGTTCTGCACGATGATCTGGGGATCGGTCATGCCCATGTGGAACATCAGGGCGAGGCCCGACACGACGAGGGCCATTGCGACCGGCATGCCGATCGCCATCGCCCCAAGCAGCGAAACGACGAAGATGAGGATGGTCATGATTTGCGCGCCGCCTGAACGCTGGAATCGACCTCGTGCATGCCTTCTTCCTCGACCTGAATGAGTTCGTCGTCGCGGACCTGGCCACGCGCCAGACGAACCAGATTGTGGATGCAGAGCGCAGCCATCAGCGCGCCGGTTATGAGGGTCACGCCGTAGACCCAGCTCATGGGCAGCTGCATGACCGTCGAAATGGTGTTGGCGTTGATCTCGTGCTGCATGAAGGTGCCGACGAAGATGTAGACGCTGCACACGAAGATCAGGATCTGGGAGATCGTCCAGCATATCCGCCGCCACCTGACGGGCAGTGCCAGGACGACGGTGTCGACGCCGAGATGCCGGTTCTCCCGCATCGCCACCACGGCCCCGATGAAGGTCAGCCAGATGAACAGGAAGCGCGGCAGCTCTTCGGAGATGTCGATGCCGGTGTTGAACCCGGCGCGCAAGATGACGTTGCCAAGCACCATCACGAACATGCCGGCTATGCAGACCACCATGACGGTTTCAAGCAGCTGAAAAAATCTGTCGACGAGACGCGTCATTGTTCGGACCTCCCGAATGGATCAGGGACACATGCGGAGATGCCGCAGGCGTTCCCGCCTGCGGCATCTCTTGGCTTGCGTGTCAGTTGGCTGCGCCCTTGCGCGCGGCTTCGACGGCGGCGGTGAATTCCGCCACGAAGTCGGCGCCGACCGACGCGGTGTATTTGTCGACCACCGGCTTGACGATCTCGCGCATCTTGGCGAGTTCGGCGTCCGGCATCGCATCGATCTCGATGCCGGTTGCCTTGAGCTGGTCGGTGATCTTGCCTTCGTTTTCAGCGATCAGCTTGGCCTGGTAGGCCGAAGCGTCGGCGGCAGCGGTCATCACAGCCTTGCGGTCAGCTTCCGACAGGCCTTCGAACCAGGTCTTGGAGGCGACGATGGCCACCGGCGAATAGACGTGGTTGGTCACCGTGATGTACTTCTGCACCTCGTAGATGCGGTTGGCATAGATGTGGGCGAGCGGGTTTTCCTGGCCGTCCAGCGCCTTGGTCTCCAGCGCTGAGAACACCTCGGAGAAGGACATCGTCACGGCGTTGGCACCCAGTGCCTTCCAGGTGTCGAGAGCCACCGGGTTCTGCATGACGCGCAGCTTCAGACCCGAAATGTCGTCGACCGACTTGATCGGCTTTTGGCCGTTGGTCAGGTTGCGGAAGCCGAACTCGCTCCAGGCGAGACCGGTCAGGCCGATCTCCGACATGCGATCGAGCATCTTGCGGCCGATCGGACCGTTCAGCACGGCGCCGGCTTCCTCGCGGTTCGCAAACATGAACGGGAAGTCGAAAATCTGGACTTCCTTGATCCTGCCGGAGAGCGGCGCGACGCCGCCGATGTAGAGTTCGAGCGTGCCGCTCTGCGCGGCCTGCAGCATCTTGTCGTCGCCGCCGAGGATGCCGCCGTCGAAGACCTGGATCTCGACGCGGTTTTCGGTCGCCTTGGCGACGTCTTCGGCGAACTTCTTCATGGCTACGGCCTGGGGGTGCTCTGCCGGCATGCCATGCCCGAGCCGGGCGGCAGTTGCCTGGCCGGCAAGGCCGACGAGGCTGACGGCTGCAGCCAGCGTGAATGCGAGCGCTTTGAGACGCATGTTAACTCCTCTCTTGGGTTGTGATTTCGGGGATGACCGGGGTGGTGGCGAGAGCGCCGCCCCCGATGGATCAACTCATGGGCCTGGGCGATTGCGCCTTGCTGCGCGCGACCGAGTGCCGCGCCAGCGCCGCCGAGCATTCATTCTGGCCGGCGGAAACGCCGGGCGTCGGCGGTTCGATGCCGCGGATCGCAAGGCCTGCGACCGACGTCTCTCCCGCTGTCCACGAAACGAACTCGCTCACGCGCCCTCCCAGGCAAATTGGATGCTCTTGACGTCCCAATAACTCCGATTATAAGAGAAAACAAGACTGATTGCTTGACTGCTTGTGGAATCGAGCGTCGCATGCGTCGGCTCGAGGGAGGTAGCGCGAGGAGGAGTGCCGGCAGGCTTGCTGGGAACATCCGCCGCCATCATTCCTGCAGTTCCGGCGTCTGCGCGGGCGAGCCAAGATGGCCGCAGGCGCGTTCAAGCCCATCGGCGCTGCAAGGCGCCGAGCAACAACGGGATAGACAAGACGTGACACGGAAATTGCGTTCTCAGGCCTGGTTCGGAGGCTTCGGCAAGGATGCCTTCATCCACCGCAGCTGGATGAAGAACAACGGCCTGCCGGACGATGCCTTCGACGGCCGCCCGGTGATCGGCATCTGCAATACCTTCTCAGAACTCACGCCCTGCAATGCCCACTTCCGCGGGCTCGTCGAGCACGTGAAGGCCGGCATTCTGGAAGCCGGCGGCCTGCCGCTCGAATTCCCGGTCTTCTCCTGCGGAGAATCGAACCTGCGTCCAACGGCGATGTTGTTCCGCAATCTCGCCTCCATGGATGTCGAGGAAGCCATTCGCGGCAACCCGATGGATGGCGTCGTGCTGATGGCCGGCTGTGACAAGACCACGCCGTCGCTGGTGATGGGGGCCGCCTCCTGCGATGTGCCGGCGATCGTCGTCTCCGGCGGGCCGATGCTCAATGGTCGCTTCCGCGGCAAGGCCATCGGTTCGGGCACCGATGTCTGGAAGTTCTCCGAGGATGTGCGCGCCGGTGTCATGACCGAGCAGGAATTCGCCGCCGCCGAAAGCGCCATGTCGCGCTCGCCCGGCCACTGCATGACCATGGGCACGGCCTCGACCATGGCGTCGATGGTGGAATCGCTTGGCTTGGCCCTGCCGGGCAACGCCGCATATCCGGCTGTCGACGCGCACCGCGCGCGGCTCGCCCGCCTTTCGGGACGGCGCATCGTCGACATGGTCAAGGAAGACCTGCGCCTTTCGAAAATCCTCACGCTCAAGGCCTTCGCCAACGCGATTCGCGTCAACGGCGCGATCGGCGGCTCGACCAATGCGGTCGTCCACCTGCTGGCGATTGCCGGCCGCATCGGCGCCGAGCTTTCGCTCGATGATTGGGACCGCTACGGCCGCGATACTCCGACCATTCTGAACCTCATGCCTTCCGGCCAGTTCCTCATGGAGGAATTCTGCTATGCCGGTGGCCTGCCGGCGGTGATGAAGGAGATCGCCGACCTGCTCGATCTCGACGCCCTGACGGTCACCGGCAAGACGGTGGGCGAAAACATCGCCGGCGCGGAGAATTTCAACGACGAGGTCATCCTGCCGCGCGACAAGGCACTGACCGCCCAGGGCGGCATCGCCGTGCTGCGGGGCAATCTCGCCCCCAACGGCGCGATCCTGAAGCCTTCGGCCGCGTCGCCCGAACTGATGCGCCACCGCGGCCGCGCCGTCGTCTTCGAGAACATCGAGCACTACAAGGCACGCGTCGACGACCCGGCGCTCGACATCGACGAAACCTGCGTGATGGTGCTCAAGAACTGCGGTCCCAAGGGTTATCCGGGCATGGCCGAGGTAGGCAACATGGCCCTGCCGCAGAAGCTGCTCGAGAAGGGCGTGCGCGACATGGTCCGCATCTCGGACGCCCGCATGTCGGGCACTGCCTTTGGCACCGTCGTGCTGCATGCCGCGCCTGAAGCGGCCGTCGGTGGGCCGCTCGCGCTCGTCCAGGATGGCGACATGATCGAGCTCGACGTCGAGAACCGCCGCCTGCACCTCGAAGTATCGGACGACGAGCTCGCGCGCCGCCGCCAAAGCTGGACGCCGCCCGTGCCGGACATGCAGGGCGGGTACCAGAGCCTCTATGTCGAGCGTGTCTTGCAGGCCGACCGCGGTGCTGACCTCGATTTCCTGGTCGGCTGCCGCGGCCATGACGTGCCGCGCGAAAGCCATTGAGGGAGATGCCGATGTCCCGTTTTCCGGTCGCCGACATGCACGGCATCCACGCCATCCTCTACGCGCTGTTCGATGAAAAGGAGCAGCTCGACCGTGAGGCCATGCGCCGTCAGGTCGAGGTCTGCCTGTCGGCTGGCGTCCACGGCATGGCCGCGCTCGGCCTCGCCACCGAAGTGTCCAAGCTGACCGAAGCCGAACGCCGCACCGTCATGGACTGGATCGCGGAGGACACCGGCGGACGCGTGCCGCTGGCGCTGACCATCTTCGGCTCGTCCATCGCCGAGCAGATCGCTCAGGTCCGCCACGCCGAAGGCGTCGGTGCCGATTGGCTGATCCTGCAGCCGCCGATGGTCGGCCAGTATGGTGCCGCCGAATATATCCGCTTCTTCGGCCGCGTGGCCGAGGCGACCGATCTGCCCGTCGCCATCCAGAATGCGCCGGCCTTCATGGGCCGCGGGCTGAGCTCCGCCGAAATCAGCGATCTCGTGCGCCAGCATCCCAACATCCAGTTGGTGAAAGGCGAGGGACCGGTGGTCGACATCGCCGGGCTTGTCGAGGCGACCGGCGGAAAGCTGCCGATCTTCAACGGGCGGGCCGGGCTGGAGATGCTCGACAATCTGCGCATCGGCTGCCGCGGGCTGATCCTGGCGCCCGATTGCATCGACTATGCGGTCGCAGCCTACGACAGCTTCCGCGCTGCTGACAAAGAGGGGGCGCTGGCGACCTATCGCAGGATGCTTCCGGCGGTAGTCTCCACCATGCAGGGTTTGGAGAATCTGCTCTGCTACGGCAAGCGTCTGTTTGCCCTGCGCAGCGGACTGACCGTCCACGATCGCGGCCCGGCCTTGCGTCCGAATGCGACCGGGCTTGCGATGATCGACCGCTTCGCCGCCGATCTCGGGCCTCTGCAGTGCAGGACCATGGCGTAGGCACTGGTTGTATTGCAGCCAATGCTGTGAATTATGGCAGCGCGCCGCCGGGATTTCTGGCGCGCTGTGCCGTGCCGGCTGTTACTGCGGAAAATCCATGTCGGGACCGGATGCCATGACCAAGCCAATGCTGATGCAGGAACGCGGCTTGCCGGCCCAGATCGCCGCCGAGATCGGCCGCCGCATCACGCGCGGCGACCTCAAGCCGGGCGACATGCTGCCGAAGGAGCTGGAGCTTCTGTCGAGCCTCCAGGTCAGCCGCACGACCCTGCGCGAGGCGCTGAAGATCCTGTCGACCAAGGGGTTCATCGAGGCCAAGCCGCGCATGGGCACACGGGTTTTGCCGGCCGACCGGTGGAACACGCTCGACCCCACCGTGCTGTCATGGCAGGACGATTCCGAAAGCAGCGAGACGCTGGCCGAGGAACTGTTCGAGATTCGCCTGTCCATCGAGCCGATGGCTGCCGGGCTGGCGGCGCGCCGTTCGACGGCTGCCGATCGGGCAGGCATTCGCCGCGCCTTCGAGGCGATGTCGCGCCAGTATGACGACGAGCGGCAGTCGGTGGAGGCCGACATTGCCTTCCACCTCCAGATCATCCAGGCCGCCCACAACCGCTTCCTGCTGCCGGTTTCATCGGTGATCCGAGCCGCACTGACCGTCAGTATCCCCAAGACGATGCGCACCTTCGGTGGCATCGGCCACTCCCTGTCGATGCACGAGGCGATTGCCATCGCCATCGAGGCCAAGGACGAGGCCGGTGCCGAGGAAGCTTCGCGCAAGCTGATCCAGGACACCTACCAGCGCAATTTCAGGAAGGGCTGAGGCTGCGGAGAGCCGAATTGGTCTGTTCCGGCTGCGGGCGGGGCCTTCGCGACGTCCATACCCAGCACTGATCGCCCACGGCAACGGACGAACTTGGTTGCACGGGCCAGCGCGCTGTCTTCTGACAGTCATGCATTGACGGTTCTTGGCGATGGATTGGTGGCGGGTTGCCAGGTGCGAATGGTCGGAGTGGAGAGATTCGAACTCCCGACCCTCTGGTCCCAAACCAGATGCGCTACCAGACTGCGCTACACTCCGAAATCACATTTCGACGCCGTGCCTAGTGGCTTCCGCTCGACATGGCAAGGGCAAAAAAGCGGAAACCGGCTTTCGCCTTGCAGCAATGACGATTGCGCAGTAAATGACGGTCGCATCTGGACGTCCGCGCACGCTGCGGACTCACAAGTGAGGGAATTATGTCCGCGCGAATTTTCAGCCCCGCCAAGACCGCAATGCAGTCGGGCAAAGCCAAGACCGGGCACTGGGTGCTCGAATTCGACGCCGAGAAGCCGAAGAAGATCGACCCGCTGATGGGCTACACCAGCTCAGGCGACATGAAGAGCCAGATCCGCCTGACCTTCGAGACCCGCGAAGAGGCCGTCGCCTATGCCGAGCGCGAAGGCATCGCCTTCCGTGTTCAGGAGCCGAAGGAAGCCAAGCGCCGGCAGATTTCTTACTCGGACAATTTCCGGTATGACCGCAGGACGCCCTGGACGCACTGACGTTCCCAGGCATTGCCATGCCGGCCCGACGGTGGCCGGCCAGCGGTCCCGTAGCTCAGCTGGATAGAGCACCGGCCTTCTAAGCCGATGGTCACAGGTTCGAATCCTGTCGGGATCGCCATCTTATCTTTCAGGTCTAGATCATGCTTGGGGACAAGGCTTCGAAACTTGTTTCGCGAATGGGCCTTGGTCACACTTCTAGCATTCATCGCAGCAGGCCGGGATGCGTTCGCCGTTCTGCGGAACCGCGATCAGAAGCGATGGTGCAGCCCGACAGATATTGTGTGGGTCCGGAACCTGAATGAGGTATCCAGATCATTCGAAAATACCGGAAAAGCGGGATTGGTGACAACGGACGACGTGCTCACCTTACCGTAGTCGGCATAGAGATACTCGACCCTGGCGGTCCATCGGTCGTTCAGTGCGTATTCGCCGCCCGAGCCCAATACGAAACCCAACACGGTGTCGTCGCTTGCGCTGTGGCCAGCCGCGCCTGCGCCCAAGAAGTCATCGGCAAACGTAGCGTCCAGCTTGATGCGCGTAACCGCAGCGCCGCCCGTCACGTAGCCAAGCCATCGATCCTGTGCCAGGCCCAACCGAGCACGTACCGTTGCCTGCCAATCAGCCGTGGCTGACAGCCTGTGGGTGAACTGTCCGTCCGGGTTCGAAAGATAAACAGCGCCGGACGAGCGAGAGCCATCAAAGCTCAAACTATTCGCACTGCCCTCGACCGCCAGGTAGAGATTGTCCCATTGCTGTCCATAGCCGGCGAATACGCCGCCAGTGGCTCTCCATTGCGAAAGGGGACCGGCCACAGTCGCGGCAATCTGCTCGGGATCGGGAGAGGTAAAGTAGGATCCGACAAAGCCGTCCGAGGTCGTGGCTTCGACCTTTCCAGAGCCGCCGACCCCGCCAATGCTGGCTCCAAGGTACACGCCCGACCAGTCATGAGCGGTGAGATCCTGCGCTTGGGCGCCGGTCGCCAAAGCTAGAACACAGAAGATTCCGAAGCCCGTACGGCAGTGAAAGCGCATGTCACCCTATCAACAGTTCGCCCACGCAATTAGGCCGCGCGCGTGTGTTCCAGGTACTACCTTGAGCTTTCCGTCCGACGCAATGCTTCATTTTACTGTGAGCCAACCTGCCGGAATGGCCATCTTACCATCGCCGGTCATTTTCGAAAAATAATCGATGCCGACCAGTTGATTTCCACTGATAGGAAAGTAAACTTCCTACTGTGCAGGACGACCTGCGCCTCGATACACACCAAGGGACGGCCCTTCTCTTACGCTGACGAGAGTAAGGAGGCCGTCGCGTATCATTCGGAAGCGGTTCTGACGCTTGGGTGTGTGTCCAATGCCTCGCACGCCGTGGCATTTTTCTGACGTCTGAGCGTCCATCACTCCGTCGAATGACCATGAATAGAGCTGTGGCTGGCCGAGTCATCGCGCCGAGCAAGCCATTGGTCGTTTCAGGTGTCCGCTGCCGCCCTGGGGAGGAGCTGTTCGACCATCGCGCCATGCGCCTGATGGAGGGGCTGACTGTTGTCTGCCGCCCATGGAAACAGAATTGTAGGGGAACATATGAATAACGAACTAACTGCACTAACGACGATTTTCACTGAGTTTTACTACTGGGTCACGGTCGTCATGATGTTTCTCATTCATGCCGGTCTGCTCGCCTATGAATTCGGCGTCACCCGTCCCAAAAATCTCAACCAGACCCTGGTCCGCCACACGATGAGCCTGGCGCTGGTGACGGTCACCTGGTTCCTGTTTGCCTGGTGGATCTACTGGGCGTTCAACAACGGGCCGTTTCTCTTCGGCGGCGTCATATCCAATGCGGCAACGGCTGCGGCACTGCCTTGGGCAGAGCAGATGGGCCCCAATTTCCAGGACAACATACAGGGCGTGTTCTGGGCGGCATTCCTGCTGTTTTCCTGGGTGATGAGCGCCATCCTGTCCGGCGTGGCGATTGAACGGGTGAGAACCGGCGCCTTCATGATCCTGTCCGTCCTTGTCGGATCGGTCACCTGGATCTGGCACGCCTCCTGGGGCTGGAACGCCACCGGCTGGACGACGCAGTTGCTCGGCTATCACGATGCTTACGCATCGGGCGTCATCCACGCCATCGCCGGCGGCGCCTGCCTGGCGCTGACGATCGTGCTGGGACCCCGCATCGGCAAGTTTGGTCCGAACGGCGAGGTCCGCGAGATCAAGCCGCACAACTCCTTCCTCTCGGTTCTTGGCCTGTTCATCATCTACACGGGCTTCTGGGGCTTCTATGCGGCCTGCAACATTCCGATCGTCGATGTGAGCCGCGACGCCGAAACCGTCCGGTTCGCGGCGACGACCATCTATGGAACGCCCACCACGCTCTCGGCCATCACCTTCAACTTCCTGATGTCGCTCGCCGGTGGTCTGATGGCGGCTTATGTGGTCAGCCGCGGCGATCCGTTCTGGACGCTGTCCGGGGGCCTTGCCGGCATCATCGCTGCCTCGGCGGGCAATGATCTCTACCACCCGCTGGTGGCGATGTTCATCGGCGCATCGGGCGCGGCGATCGCGTTCAAGCTTCACCATTATGTCGAGCGCCGTTTCCGCATCGACGATCCTGTCGGGGCCATTGCGGTTCACGGCTATGCGGGCGTTTGGGGGCTCATCGTATGCGGCTTTGTCCTGTGGGGCTATCCCGCCGCACCGGCCGCACCCGATGTGCAGAACTGGGCAGGATCTGTCGGTTGGCTCGGCACGACGCCGGCGGGAGACCCGGCGATCAACCCCATCGGCATGATCATCGGTGCGATTCTCACCTTCGGGGTGTTCGGCTTTCTTGCCACCTGGGTCGTGGCCAAGGTGCTGCAGCGCATGGGCATCCTGCGCGAACCGTTTGAAGTCGAACTGGCAGGTGCCGACACCTGGCACAATCGGGACATCTATCCCTATGGCGCCGGTGTGGTCACCGAGTTCGAAGCCCTGGAGCGCAACGAGGCTGCGCGCTCATGACCGTCAACAACGTGGAGGAGACATAATCTATGGAACCCGGACTGACTGATTGGACCAATCTCGACACCATCGGTGCCTTCTACCCCTTCCAGGGCTTCGAATGGCTGCTGGTGGCAGGCGCGGTATGCTTCTGGGTCTGGTGGCACTACCGCTGCATCGTTGATGAGGACCGGGAGATGCGGGAAGCGGCGGACTACTACCGCCGTTGCGGTATCGCGCGCTGCATCTCGGCAGACGGCAAGCCGAGACGGCCGTCCGAAACGGTCTGAGCAAGCGATGCGCCCAGCGGGATTCTCCGCTGGGCGCATGCCGCGCGACCAACGCCGGTCAGCTTGTGCGCTGCCCCGGGGGGAGGCGCGCTCCGTTCAATCCAACTTTTGGCCAGTCGCCCATGCCTCGGGGCAATAAGGCTGCGCATTCCAGACAGCGGAAGGTGCCAGGATGAGTACGTCAATGCCGCCGCACCAGTACCCTGGTTCAGGCAATGGATCCGGCGAGAATCCGCTTGAACTGGCAATCGGGATACAGGTGCGTGCCTGCCGCACGCGGCTTGGCATGACGGCGGCCGATCTCGCGCGCGCTTCGCGCATTTCCGTCGGTATGATGTCGAAAATCGAGAACGGAGTGATTTCCGCGTCGTTGGCCACGCTCCAGGCGCTGTCGCGTGCGCTCGACGTCCCTCTCACCACGTTCCTGCGAGGTCGAGAATACGAGGGCAACGCCATCTTCGTTCCGGCCGGGGCCGAAACTGCGTTTGAAATGGGTGAGGCCCGCGCTGCCCAGCGCTACAAACTGCTCGGGTACTTTGGCACTCATGCGAGCAGTCCGACGGTCGAAACCTACCTCTTCACCTTGGACAAGGAGACAGACGCCTTTCCACCGCTCGAACATTTCGGAATGGAGTTCTTGTACCTGTTGGAGGGTGAAATGACCTACCGGATCGGTTCGATGCGATATCTCATGGGACCCGGTGACAGCCTGTCCTTCGCAGGGCACACACCGCACGGGCCTGAACAATTGATCAGGCTCCCGGTTCGTTTTCTGTCCACGATTTCGTATCTGTAGGGCGCGGGCCCCATCAGGACAATGATCGTTCACTTTCCCCAATGTCCGTTTTCAGCGATTGGGGCGCAACCGGTCGGGCACGCCGTCATGGTCGCCGAGGACGCGCTGAGGCGCGTCGTCCCACCAGTCGTTGCGCATCGCCTTGCGCTCGGGATTGACGGGATAGACGATGCGGTTTTCGGCCTTGTTGGTTTCGCCGACAACCAGCAGCCGCACGTCGGTTTCGGTGTTGTAGAGGAAGCTGTGCGCCAGCCCCGTGCCTGCCGGGAAGCCGACGGAATCGCCGGGCTTCAGCCGATGCAGCTTGCCGTCGAGCCAGACGTCGGGTTCGCCCTCCAGCACGTGGACGAACTCCTCCTCCAGGCTTTCGGCATGGGGGAAAGACGTGCGCCGGCCCGGCGGCAACCGCATGTGGTGCATGCCGAGCCGCTGCAGGCCGAAATACACAGCAAGTGGCGCGCCGAGAGCCCGCAATTCGTCAGTGCCGGAAAACGTCTCGCCGTCGGGGCGCTCGACTTCGGTCCAGTGGGCGATCTCGGCGGGGCGGTCGGACGTGGTCATGTTGTTCCTCGCGGAAACTCAATCTGTCCTTGTCGCGGCATGCCTCAGGCTGTCGATCTGTGTCGATGGGACGAAAGCCTGGATGCCTTACTCCGCCGCGTTTGCCGCTTTCAGCCCGGCCGCGATATCTTCCTTGAGGTCGGCGATGTCTTCAAGCCCGATCTGCAGGCGGATGATCGGACCCTCATAGGGACCCTTGGCCACATGGCGGTCGCTGACGTTGACCGGCACCGCCAGGCTTTCGAAACCGCCCCAGGAATAGCCCAGGCCGAAGATCTCGAGCGCATCGAGGAAGGCGTGGGCCTTCTTCTGGCCGCCGCCCGACAGCACCACCGAGAAGATGCCGCTCGAGCCGCCGAAGTCGCGCTTGAACAGCTGGTGGTCGGGGTGGCTTTCGAGGCCCGGATGGAGCACGCGAGAGACGCCCGGCTGGCTTTCCAGCCAGCGCGCTATGTCGAGTGCGCTCTTTTCGTGGTGGGCGAGGCGGACGCCCATGGTGCGCAGGCCGCGCAGCACCTGGTAGACGTCGTCCGGGCCGGCGCAGCAGCCGAGGGTGAAGAAGGCCTCGCTGAGCCGTGGCCAGCAGTCGGCGTTGGCCGAAACCGTGCCGCTCAGCACGTCGGAATGGCCGGCGGGATATTTGGTCGCCGCATGGATGGTGACGTCGACGCCGAAGTCGAGCGCCTTGAAATAGAGCGGCGTGGCCCAGGTGTTGTCCATCATGACGATCGCGCCGGCGGCATGCGCCGCTTTGACGATGGCCGGGATGTCCTGGATCTCGAATGTGTTCGATGCAGGCGACTCGGTGAACACGACCTTGGTGTTCGGCTTGATGAGTGCTGCGATGCCAGCGCCGACATGCGGATCGTAATAGTCGACCTCGACGCCGAGCCGCTTGAGCATGGTGTCGGCGAAATGGCGCGTCGGGTGATAGACGGAATCGGTGATCAGGATGTGGTCGCCCGACGAGAGAAAGCCGAGCAGGGGGATGGTGACTGCCGCCAGCCCCGATGGCACGGCGATGGTGCCGGTCGAGCCTTCCAGTTCGTCGATGGCCGCGCAAAGGGCGTCCGTCGTCGGCGTTCCACGGGTGCCATATGTGTATTTTTGAGCACGCGCCGCCATCGTTGCGGCGTTGGGATACAGAACCGTCGACGCGTGGACGACCGGCGGATTGACAAAGCCATGAAAGCCGTGTGGATCGTGCCCGGAATGCGCGAGCCGCGTGTTGACGCCTTTGATCCTGCCGTTGTCTCGAGTCATGAATCCGCACCCTTTCAGCGAAGACGCCAGCCATAGTGCGCCGACCGGGCCGGCGCAACCGCCGCGCCCCGCCGTTCGGCTGGGCCAGATCTGGCCGGCTGGCCATTTCGGGCGCCTCGCGGAAACGGTGTCGGTTTCCTGGCGCCGCATCTGGCGCAATCCCATCGGGGTGCACGAGCGGGTTTGGACGCGCGAACTGACATGGCTGGCGGCAGGCGGTGCGGTGATTGTCCTGCTGCTGTTTACGGTCGACGCCCGGGTGATGGACTTCATGCTGTCCAACCGCGGCCGGTTGACAGGCTGGCTTGCGGAGGCGAGCCAGGCGGGCAAGTCGGAATGGTATCTGGTGCCGGCGCTGCTGGTCTATCTGGTGACGGCCACGGCGGACTGGAGAAATTCAGGCTATCGCGTCAGGGCCCGGCTCGTTTCCTGGTTCGGGCAGGCGGCGTTCCTGTTCGGCGCGGTCGCCATTACCGGCATCGCCGTCAATGTGGTGAAGATCGTCATCGGCCGCGCGCGTCCCTCGATGTTCGGCGAGTTTGGTGCCTATCATTTCGACCCGTTTGTGGTGAGCAAGTATTTCTCGAGCTTTCCGTCGGGGCATTCGACGACGCTCGGCGCTCTTGCCGCGGTGCTGATGATCTGGTCTCCGCGCCAGTGGCTGCCGATCGGTGTCGTCTGCCTTGTGCTGTCGGCCTTTCGCGTTCCGGCCATTGCCCACTATCCCTCCGATGTCCTCGCGGGATTTCTGTTCGCTTTCGTGCTGACGGTGGTCATGGCGCGCTTTCTGGCCGCCCGGCGTGTCGGCTTCCGGCCGAGGCCTGGAAAGATGCTGCCGGCAGCGATGGGGATGCGCCAAGGCAGGCTTCCTGTCGCAGGAGCGTAGAACAAGGCGTCCAATGCGCTTTGAAGCTTAGCGGCGAGGCCGGACTAATACTAAAGGTGCAGCCGGTGTCGGCAGGCCTTTATTGCTTGACCTAACAAGAATTATCGCCTTCGATGGCATTTGTGAACCGGACTGCAGCAAAGCGCACCGGCAAGGTGCGCAATCCGGATATGGGCCGGATAGGGGATGCTGAGTTCACACATTAAAAAGACAGGCAACAGCCTGGAAAAAACAGAAAAGGGTTCGTGGGTCATGAAATACATCATTTCAGGCATTCTCGGGGCTGCTGCGCTCGGCCTCATGGCGACTGCCGCTTCGGCCGGCACGCTCGAGGACGTCAAGGCTAAGGGGTTTCTGCAATGCGGCGTCAGCACCGGCCTGGCCGGTTTTTCGGCGCCGAACGACAAGGGTGACTGGCAGGGTCTCGACGTCGACTTCTGCCGCGCCGTGGCTGCCGCGATCTTTGGTGACGGCACCAAGGTCAAGTTCACGCCGCTTTCGGCCAAGGAGCGCTTCACGGCACTTCAGTCGGGCGAAATCGACATGCTGTCGCGCAACACCACCTGGACCATCAATCGCGATACCGCACTTGGCCTGAACTTCGTCGGCGTCACCTACTATGACGGCCAGGGCTTCATGATCAACGCCAAGAAGCTGCCGGGCGTGAATTCCGCGCTCCAGCTGTCGGGCGCCGCCGTCTGCGTGCAGACCGGCACGACGACCGAGCTCAACCTCGCCGACTACTTCAAGGCGAACAAGATGGAGTACAGCCCGGTCGTCTTCGAGAAGCTGGAAGAGGTCGACGCTGCCTATGACGCCGGCCGTTGCGACGTCTACACCACCGACCAGTCGGGGCTCTATGGCATTCGCCTGAAGCTGAGCTCGCCGGACGATCACGTCGTGCTGCCCGAGATCATCTCCAAGGAGCCGCTCGGACCTGCCGTGCGCCAGGGCGACGACAAGTGGTACCACATCGTCAAGTGGGTCTATTTCGGCCTGCTGACCGCCGAGGAACTGGGCATCACCCAGGCCAATGTCGAGGAGATGAAGGCATCGGGCAATCCCGAGATCAAGCGCGTCCTCGGCACTGAGGCAGACACCAAGATCGGTACCGATCTCGGCCTCGGCAACGACTGGGTCGTCAACATCGTCAAGGCCGTGGGCAACTACGGCGAAGTCTTCGAACGCAATGTCGGCCAGGGCAGCCCGCTTAAGATCGCCCGTGGCATCAATGCGCTCTGGACCAAGGGTGGACTGCAGTACGCGCCGCCCATCCGCTGATCCGAAGTCTCGTCCGGAAGGCAGGTCGTCTGCCTTCCGGTTACTCTTTCAGAGGGACTTCAGATGGCTACGCAGGACATTCCCCAAGACGTAGGGGGCGGCCGCGCGTCGCTTTTCTACGATCCGAAGGTGCGCGGCATCTTCTTCCAGATCCTGGTGGTCGTAGCGCTTGTAGCGTTCGTCTACTGGATCATCGGCAACACGGTCGAAAACCTCAAGCGCGCCAACATCGCCTCGGGTTTCGCCTTTCTCAACGGTCGGGCCGGCTTTGACGTCAGCGATACGCTGATCGCCTTCGATTCGGATTCGACCTATCGGCGCGCTTTGCTTGTCGGCTTCATCAACACCTTGGTCGTCGCCGCGGCCGGAATCGTCACCGCTTCGATTCTCGGCTTCCTGATCGGCATCGGCCGGCTGTCGCACAACTGGCTGATCCGCAAGATCTGCACGGTCTACGTCGAGCTGTTCCGCAACATTCCGCCGTTGCTCGTCATCTTCTTCTGGTACTTCGGCGTGCTTTCGGTGCTGCCGCTGCCGAAGGAGAGCATCGAATTGCCCTTCGGCTCCTTCCTCAACAGCCGTGGCTTCTATTTCCCGAAGATGGTCTGGGGCGAGGGGTCGATGCTGGTCCCGGTGGCGCTGCTGCTCGGCATTGCCATGTCCTGGTTCGTCGCACGGCGGGCCAAGCAGAGGCAAATGGCCACTGGCGCGACATTTCCCGTGTTCTGGACGTCGGTGGCGCTGATCATCGGCCTGCCTTTCCTGGCGCTGGTCGCGACCGGCTTTCCGTTGAGCTTCGACTTCCCGCAGAAGTCGACCTTCAATCTGACCGGCGGCCTGCAGATCAAGCCGGAGTTCCTGTCGCTGTATCTCGCCCTTTCGTTCTATACGGCTGCCTTCATCGCCGAGATCGTCCGGGCCGGCATTCGCGGCGTCAGCAGCGGGCAGAGCGAGGCGTCCGCCGCACTCGGCCTGAGGTCCGCGCAGGCGCTCAGGCTGGTGGTGGTGCCGCAGGCGCTGCGCATCGTCATTCCGCCGTTGACCAGCCAGTTCCTCAACCTGACCAAGAACTCGTCGCTGGCGATCGCCATCGGCTACCCGGACCTGGTCGCGGTCGGGGGCACGGTGCTCAACCAGACCGGCCAGGCCATCGAGATCGTTGTCATCTGGATGGTTGTCTATCTCGGTCTCAGCTTGATCACGTCAGCCTTCATGAACTGGTTCAACGCCAAGATGGCGCTGGTGGAAAGGTAGGGGCGGGCATGTCGCAAGATATCGGATACGTCCGTACCGAAATGGCGCTGCCGCAGCCGGCGCCACTTCGCGAGCGCGGGCCGCTGGCCTGGATGCGCAAGAACCTGTTCGCCAACCCGTTTGATTCGGCGTTGACGATCGTGGGGCTTGTCATCGTGGCGATGATCCTGCCGCCGCTGTTCAACTGGGCCATCGTCAATGCCCAGTGGACCGGCACCGATCGAACTTTCTGCGCTACCGTGGCGCAGGGCGGCATCCAGCCCGACGGCTGGTCGGGCGCCTGCTGGGCGTTCGTCAAGGCGAAGTTCGGCCAGTTCATGTTCGGCCGCTATCCCCTCGACGAGCGTTGGCGCGTCATCCTGGTGGCAATCATGTTCGTGGCCCTGCTGGTGCCGCTGCTGATTCCACGCGTCCCGCGCAAGGGGCTCAACGCCGTCCTGTTCTTCCTGGTGCTTCCGGTCGTTTCTTACTTCCTGCTGATCGGTGGCGTGTTTGGGTTGCCGCATGTCGAGACCCCGCTCTGGGGCGGCCTGCTGGTGACGCTCACGCTGTCCTTCGTCGGCATCGTGGTCTCGCTGCCCGTTGGCATCCTGCTTGCGCTCGGACGGCGTTCCAAGATGCCGGTGGTTAAGATGCTCTGCGTCATCTTCATCGAGACGGTGCGCGGCGTGCCACTGATCACGGTGCTGTTCATGGCCAGCGTCATGCTACCGCTGTTCCTGCCGGCCGGTGTCAGCTTCGACAAGTTCCTGCGGGCGCTGATCGGCGTGTCGCTATTTGCTTCTGCCTACATGGCCGAGGTGGTGCGCGGTGGCCTGCAGGCGATACCGAAGGGGCAATATGAAGGCGCAGACTCGCTCGGTCTCAGCTACTGGCAGAAGATGGGGCTGATCGTGCTGCCGCAGGCGTTGAAGCTGGTCATTCCCGGCATCGTCAACACCTTCATCGGCATGTTCAAGGACACCAGCCTGGTCTACATCATCTCGATGTTCGACCTGCTCGGCGTGGTGCGCCAGAACTTCTCCGATGCGGCCTGGGCTTCTCCGCAGACGCCGGCTTCGGGCCTGGTCTTCGCAGCGCTCGTCTTCTGGATTTTCTGTTTCGGTATGTCGCGCTATTCTATTTTCATGGAACGACGGCTCGACACCGGGCATAAGCGATAACGAACAACATAAGGGAACGGCCCATGGCCATCGAAAACGCAGTCAGCGCCGACGAGATCAAGGTTGATCGGGCGAAGATGCATATCTCGGACACCGATGTCGCCATCGACATCGTCGGCATGCACAAGTGGTATGGCGAATTCAACGTGCTCAAGGACATCAACCTCAGGGTCATGCGCGGCGAGCGCATCGTCATCTGCGGCCCGTCCGGCTCGGGCAAGTCGACCATGATCCGCTGCATCAACCGGCTGGAGGAACACCAGAAGGGCAAGATCATCGTCGACGGCAAGGAACTGACCAACGATCTCAAGAAGATCGACGAGGTCCGCCGTGAAGTCGGCATGGTGTTCCAGCACTTCAACCTGTTCCCGCACCTGACCATCCTGGAGAACTGCACGCTGGCGCCGATCTGGGTGCGCAAGACGCCGAAGAAGCAGGCCGAAGAGCAGGCGATGCACTTCCTGCGCCGGGTCAAAATCCCCGAGCAGGCCAACAAGTATCCGGGCCAGCTTTCGGGCGGCCAGCAGCAGCGCGTGGCGATCGCGCGCTCGCTGTGCATGAACCCGCGCATCATGCTGTTCGACGAGCCGACCTCGGCGCTCGATCCGGAAATGATCAAGGAAGTGCTGGAGACCATGGTCGGCCTCGCCGAAGAGGGCATGACCATGCTGTGCGTGACCCACGAGATGGGCTTTGCCCGCAAGGTCGCCAACCGGGTGATCTTCATGGACCAGGGCCAGATCGTCGAGGAGAACACGCCGGGCGAGTTCTTCGACAATCCCCGCCACGAGCGCACCAAGCTCTTCCTCAGCCAGATACTGCACTAGGTTCGGCTGGAATATTTCGAGAAGCCCGGTCGCATTTCGGCCGGGCTTTTTGTTGGAGCCGTCGAAACAGCAGCAGGAATGCCAAGCCGTTGCGAAGAGCCTTCCGTCTCCTGGGCGTGTTTCTCTTGCTGGTCGCCGTTGGTGTGGCGCTCGGTACCGTGGTGCCGAGGCCGCTGTTCGGCGGCGCGGCGGCAGGCGGTGCAACCCCGCGCCACATTCTCGTTTTCACCAATCCGATCCACACCGACATCGCCGTACCGATCGACGAAGGGGTGCTGGAAAGGTTCGGCTTCCTGGTGGAGGAAGGAATCCAGGCCGGCCTGCCGGGCGCGCGCTATCTGGTGTTCGGCTGGGGCAGCAAGGCCTTCTATATCGGTACGCCGACATGGTCGGAGCTGAAGCCCGGGCCTGTGCTTGCGGCGCTGACGCTCGACAGCTCGGTGATGCATGTCGATCTCGCCGGCGATGTCGCCCTGCCGCAACCGACGGTTAGCAGGTTCGACGTCAGCGAGGCCGGGTTTGCCTCGATGCTCGACTTCATCGAGCGCAGTTTCGTGCGGAGCGCCACGGGCGTTCAGCGCATTCCCGGTGTCGCCTATGGTGCCTATGACGGTTTCTTCGACGCCAATGGCAAGTTCAATGCGCTCGCCGGCTGCAACACCTGGACTGCGGCTGCGTTGCGGCAGGCAGGCCTGACGACAGGGTGGTGGAATCCGCTGCCTGTGACGCTGAACTGGTCGCTTGGCCTCTACAACCGGCCGTCGTCGGTCCAGCCGGGCGGGGTCCAGCCGTAAAGCCAGTCCATGTCGGCTGCGAGGCTTTCCGGCGATTTGAACTTGAGGAACATGTTGCGCCCGAGCGCGACCGGTCCGCTGGCGTGCCAGGCGAGGCGGTTGAGCGCGCCGCGTCGCGCCACTTTCCGCACGCGCGGTTTCCGCAACGTCTCCCACTGCGACAGGCCATCGGCGGTGTTCTTGGCGGCGGCAATCGCGTCGGCCAGCGTAAAGGCGTCCTCGATCGCCATCGCCGCGCCCTGTGCCGCGAAGGGCGTCATCGCATGAGCGGCATCGCCAATGAGTGCGATGCCGCTCGGCGCTGTCCATGGCCGAGACTGATCGACGGCATGCAGCGGCCAGACCGTCCATGGCCCGGCATCCTCGATCAGCCTGGAGAGCCCGGGAGCAGTGCCGCGCATCGCGCGTTTCAACGCACCGGCGTCGGTCTCCCCCGACCACTGCTCGGCAATTGAATTGCCCGGCGTGAATGCGGCGAGGTTGATCGCAGTCCCGGCGCGGATCGGATAGGCGACCAGGTGGAAGCCTGAATGAAGATAGGTCGTCACCATGGCCGGCGAACTTAGCGAGGCAAAATGCCGGCCGACGTCGCCATCGGCGGAAAGCGTCGTGCGCCAGGCCAACTCGCCGGTGAAGCGGCTCTTTTCGTTGGGACCGACCAGGCGCCGGCTCGTCGACCAGACGCCATCTGCCGCAACCAGCAGCGCGGCTTGCTCGTGGGAGACGATGCCCGCTTGCGTGAGGGTTATCCTGTTGCCGCCGGACTGCGCCTCGACCCCGCTGACCGTGGCGTCCGTCAAGACCTCGATCAACGGGCTTTCCGTCGCGCGAGCAAGCAGCGCACTCTGCAGGTCGGCGCGATGGGCGACGAGGTAGGGAGCCTTCCAGCGGCGTTCTGCGGCTGCCCCCAGCGGAACGCGTGCCCGTTCGCTCAGCGTTGCCGCATCGCGCAACACGACCGCTTCCGGACGCACGGTCGACGGGCTGACCAGGTCGAGAACACCGAGACGGTCGAGGATGCGGGTCGCGTTGGGGGAGAGTTGCAGGCCGGCGCCGACCTCCTCGAGCACCGGCGAGCGTTCGAAGACGCGAACGCCGAAGCCATGCCTTGCAAAGGCGATGGCTGCAGTGAGCCCGGCAATGCCGGCTCCAGCGACCACGATCCGCCGCGATGGCATGACCGCGGCTTGCGGGTCAGGCTGCGCGGTCGACCACGTAGAGGCAACCTTGCGGTAGCGTCTCTGTGGCCTTCAGCTTGGACGAGTAGCGATAGAGCGTCGAGCAGTAGGGGCAGACCTTCTCGGCATCCGCACCCATGTCGAGGAAGACATGCGGATGGTCGAAGGGCGGGTTGGCGCCGACGCACATGAATTCCTTCACGCCGATTTCGATCACGGCATGTCCAGCATCGTTCTGGAAGTGGGGGATGGAGCCGCCGGCCATGGTGTTTTTCCCTTCTGAGGAACTGCGCGCATGAATGCCAAGACGTCTTCGGCGCGTCCACAGGGCGCGCGACGCCGTTATTCGACAGCGTTTGTATCATAAGCGACGGGTTTGCAAGATGCTGAAATGAAACTGTCGCAATTGCCTGTCAGAGGATAAGTTGAGCCGGATAAGCGGCGGAACGCGGCAGTGGGGAAGGTTTGCATATGAATCAGTTGAAGCCGGTCCATACCGATTTCGTCAATGACAAGTCGCCGACCGGCGCAGTCGACGGCAATCCCGACCGCTTCGTCAATCGGGAATTCTCCTGGTTGCAGTTCAACCGGCGCGTGCTCGAACAGTCGCAAAATCCGAACCACCCGCTGCTGGAGCGCGTTCGCTTCCTGTCGATCTCGGCCGGCAATCTCGACGAGTTCTTCATGGTTCGCGTCGCCGGCCTTGCCGGCCAGGTGCGCGAAGGCATCACCGTCCGCAGTGCCGATGGCCGCACCCCCGAGCAGCAACTCAATCAACTTCTGCTCGAGGTCGAGCGTCTCCAGGAAGACCAGCAGAAGAGCCTGTCGAGCCTGATGGAACTGCTCAAGCTCGAAGGCATCGAAAGCATCGCCGCAGCCGACCTCGGCAAGGACGAAAAGAAGTGGCTGGAGGACCACTTCATGGAGCAGATCTTTCCGGTCTTGACGCCGCTGTCGATCGATCCGGCGCATCCGTTCCCGTTCATTCCCAATCTTGGTTTCTCGATCGCGCTCCAGTTGCGCCATCGCAAGAGCGGCGAGGAGATGACGGCGCTGCTGCGCCTGCCGGTGGCGCTCAAGCGCTACATCCGCCTGCCGGATCGCAAGCGCACGGTTCGCTTCATTCCGATCGAGGAAACGGTCAACCTGTTCATCGGCAAGCTCTTCCCCGGCTACGAGGTCAAGGGATCGGGCACGTTCCAGATCATTCGAGACAGCGATATCGAGGTCGAGGAAGAATCCGAGGATCTGGTTCGGCTGTTCGAGACTGCACTCAAGCGCCGCCGCCGCGGTTCGGTCATCCGTATCGAGTTCGACAGCCAGATGCCGTCCGAACTTCGCGACTTCGTCGCCGGCGAACTGGGCGTGTCGGCGAGCCGAGTCAGCGTCCTCAGCGGCCCGCTGGCAATCAGCCAGATCTCCGAAATCGTCGCCGTTCCGCGCGACGACCTCAAGTTCCCGCCCTTCAATCCACGTTTCCCCGAGCGTATCCGCGAGCATCGCGGCGACTGTTTCGCGGCCATCCGGGAAAAGGACTTCGTCGTCCACCACCCGTACGAATCCTTCGACGTGGTGGTGCAGTTCCTGCGTCAGGCGGCGATCGACCCCGAGGTGGTGGCGATCAAGCAGACGCTCTACCGCACGTCGAACGACAGCCCGATCGTGCGCGCCCTGGTCGACGCTGCCGAGGCGGGAAAGTCGGTGACGGCACTTGTCGAGCTCAAGGCTCGCTTCGACGAGGAGGCGAATATCCGCTGGGCGCGCGATCTCGAGCGCGCTGGCGTACAGGTCGTGTTTGGCTTCCTGGAGCTCAAGACGCACGCCAAGATGTCGTTGGTGGTGCGCCGTGAGGACGGCCGCCTGCGCAACTACGTTCATCTCGGCACCGGCAACTACCACCCGATCACCGCGCGCATCTACACCGACCTGTCGTTCTTCACCACCGATTCGGCGATCGCGCGCGACGTGGCTCAGATCTTCAATTTCATCACCGGCTACGCCGAGCCGGCGGACGAGATGTGCATCGCGTTGTCGCCCTATACGCTGCGCAGCCGCATCCTCAAGCACATTGCCGACGAGGTCGAGCATGCCCGCGCCGGCCGGCCCGCGCAGATCTGGATGAAGATGAACTCGCTCGTCGATCCTGACGTGATCGATGCGCTCTATGATGCCAGCCGAAGCGGCGTCGAGATCGATCTCGTGGTGCGCGGCATCTGTTGCCTGAGGCCGCAGGTGCCCGGACTGTCGGAGAACATCCGCGTTCGTTCGATCGTCGGCCGCTTCCTCGAGCACAGCCGCATCTACTGCTTCGGCAACGGCCATGGCCTGCCTTCGGACGAGGCTGTGGTCTACATCAGCTCGGCCGATCTGATGCCGCGCAACCTCGACCGCCGTGTCGAATGCATGGTCCCGATTGCCACGCATTCCACTGTCCACGAGCAGGTGCTTGGCCAGGTGATGCTGGGAAATATCATGGACAACCAGCAAAGTTTCGAAGTATTGGCGGATGGTACCTCGCGTCGGGTGACACTGGACGAGGGCGAAGAGCCATTCAACGCGCAGGAATATTTCATGACCAATCCGAGCCTGTCCGGACGGGGTGACGCGCTGAAGTCCCATGCTCCCAAACGCATTGCGCAATTCAAACGTCGCAAGAAGGCGGAGGCTGCGGCCAGCTGATGGCCGAGCTTTCGCAGGGCCGGCTCAAGGACCGCCGACCGCTGTCGATCATCGATATCGGCTCGAACTCCATACGTCTCGTCGTCTATGAGGGCCTGGCGCGCTCGCCGACGCTGTTGTTCAACGAAAAGATGCTCGCCGGCCTCGGTCGCGGCATCGTTTCGACCGGCAAGCTCGATCCTGAGGGCGTGACCCGCTCGATGGAGGAGTTCAGGCGCTTTCGCGCGCTGTCCGAGCAGGCAGGCGCGGAGAAGATGTATGTGCTGGCGACCGCCGCCGCCCGCGAGGCCGTCAACGGCCCGGATTTCATCGAGCGTGCGGAGCGCGTGCTCGGTACCGAGATCCAGGTGCTCACAGGCCGCGAGGAAGCGCACTTCTCGGCCATGGGCGTCATGTCGGCATTCCATGCCGCTGATGGCATCGCCGGCGATCTTGGCGGCGGCAGTCTCGAACTGGTCGATGTCAGGGGCGAGGACATCGGCGACGGCATCACGCTCCCGCTCGGCGGACTGCGTCTCCAGGACATGGCCAAGGGTTCGCCCGTCATGGCGGCCAAGATCGCCCGCACCGAGATGATGCGCGCCAAGTTGCTCAAGGGCGGGCAGGGCAGGACGTTCTATGCCGTCGGCGGCACCTGGCGAAACCTCGCCCGGCTGCACATGGGCGTGACCAACTATCCGCTGGAAGTCATGCATCACTACCAGCTCGACCCGACCAGTATGATCCCGTTCCTCAAGCAGGTGGCGCGCGGCGACGTCGAAAAGCTCAAGGGCATCGAGGGCGTGTCGAAGAACCGCCGCTCCTTGCTGCCTTACGGTGCCGTGGTGCTTCTGGAAATCATCGCCGCGATGGAGCCGTCCAAGATCGTCGTTTCGGCGCTGGGTGTCCGCGAGGGCTTTCTGTTTTCGCTGCTCGATGAGGAAGAACGCCGCTCCGACCCACTGATCTCGGCCGCCGAAGAACTGGCGGTGCTGCGCGCGCGTTCGGTGCGCCATGCCCGTGAGCTGACCGAGTGGACCAAGCAGGCCTTTGCCGCTTTCGGCATCGAAGAGACCGAGGAGGAAGCGCGGTATCGCCATGCCGCCTGCCTGCTCGCCGACATTGGCTGGCGCGCCCATCCCGAATACCGGGGACGCCAATCGCTCAACATCATCGCCCACGCGTCGTTCATCGGCGTCGACCATCCCGGCCGGGCATTTCTGGCCCTGGCAAATCTGTTCCGGCATGACGGCGTCTTCAACGACAGCTTCGCGCCCGAGCTGAAGGAACTGGCGACGCCGCGCTATCTCGAACGCGCCCGCATCCTCGGTGCGATGATGCGCGTGGTCTATCTGCTCTCGGCCTCGATGCCGGGCGTCATGCCCAAGCTGCGCTGGGAAGACAGGGGCGGGGGCGTGTTGGCACTCGTCATCCCCGCGGAATTCGGTCAGCTTTATGGCGAACGTCCGGCCGGCCGCCTCGCACAGCTCGCCAAGGTCACTGGCCGCAAGCTGGTGCTGGCGGTCGAGGATGGGCCGAGTACGCCGGTCAAATAGCCTGGCGTTGAAGCATGCGATCGAGCGAGATCGCCCCGGCGCCTGCGACCGACAACGCCAGCAATCCGCCCGCCGTGGCGATGTCCTTCATCAGCGCCTGCTGGTGCATGAAAAGCATGGCCGGGTCGCCGCCGCCTTGGCCGTAGTGGCCGACGAAACCCGCCGATAGCGCGAACGCAGCGAGCAGAGGTGCTGCAATGCGCGTCTGGAAGCCGATCAGGACCAGCGCGCCGCCGACCAGCTCGAACAGGCCGACACCCAATGCGACAAGTGTCGGCAGGGGAAAGCCAAGTCCGGCAAAGTAGCTGGCGGCACCGGCGACATTGGACAAGGTGCTGATGCCCGCCGGCACGAAAAGTGCAGCGATCAACAGCCTCGCAAGCAGCAACGACACGTTTCCGAGCATTGGCGCACTCTCGATGGTCCGCCGACAATGCGCCCGCATGTTCGCAAAGTCATCACATCGCGCCGCCACGCAATTTGCGCACAAAAAAGCCCGGGACGAGCCCGGGCCATTCCTTGGGAGGAATTCTTGAAACTTACTTGCGGCGGGCGTCGATCGACAGCGCGCCGGCGCCAAAGGCTGCGAGCACGAACAGGCCGCCGGCGATTGCCAGGTTCTTCTGCAGGAACATGACCTGGACCTGGTCAGCGAAGTCGGTGTGGGCGATGGCGGTTGCGGCCAGCGTGAAGACGCCGAGCAGGATGGCGGCGATGCGGGTCTGGAAGCCGACCAGGATGGCGATGCCACCGACCAGCTCGAGCAGGCCGACGACGACGGTCGTGACGGTCGGTACCGGCAGGCCGATGCTGGCGAACCAGCCGGCAGTGCCGGAAATGGCGGTCAGCTTGGCAAAGCCGGCGAGGATGAAGATGACCGAGAGCAGGACGCGGCCTGCGAGGATGAGGGCCGAGGCGTTGCCGCTGACGGCCTTTTCGGAAGCGATGGAAGCGTTGGACATGGGGTGGGGCTCCGTTGAAACTCGATGCCCCACACCTATGCGATTTCGACTGTTCACTAAAGGTGCGAAAGTGTCGACAGATCGTTCACGATCGGAACGATTTTGCTTTCTCGCCTCAGCCCGGCCGGGTCATGTCCTCCGGACGGACGATGCGATCGTAGTCCTCGGCGCTGACGAGGCCGGTAGCGAGCGCCTCCTCGCGCAACGTGGTGCCGTTCTTGTGCGCGGTCTTGGCGATCTTGGCGGCGTTGTCGTAGCCGATGGTCGGTGCGAGCGCGGTCACCAGCATCAGCGAACGGTCGAGGGCGGCCTTGATGTTGTCCTCGCGCGCCTCGATGCCGACGACGCAGTTGTCGGTGAACGACACCGCCGCGTCGGCCATCAGCTGAACCGACTGCAGGAAGTTGTAGGCCATGACGGGATTGTAGACGTTGAGCTCGAAATGGCCCTGGCTGCCGGCGAAGGTCAGCGCCGCATTGTTGCCGAACACCTGCACGCAGACCTGGGTCAACGCTTCGCACTGGGTCGGATTGACCTTGCCCGGCATGATCGACGAGCCCGGCTCGTTCTCTGGCAGTGCCAGTTCGCCGAGACCCGAGCGCGGGCCCGAGCCGAGGAAGCGGATGTCGTTGGCGATCTTGAACAGCGAGGCGGCTGCCGCATTGATGGCGCCGTGCGAGAAGACCATCGAGTCATGCGCCGCAAGCGCCTCGAACTTGTTAGGCGCGGTGACGAAGGGCAGGCCGGTGATGGCGGCGATCTGCTCGGCCACCTTCTCGGCGAAGCCGATCGGCGCGTTGAGGCCGGTGCCGACGGCAGTGCCGCCCTGGGCCAGTTCCTGCAGGCCCGGCAAGGTCAGTTCGATGCGCTTGATTGACGAAGCGACCTGCGCCGCATAGCCGCCGAACTCCTGGCCCAGCGTCAGCGGTGTCGCATCCTGGGTATGGGTGCGGCCGATCTTGATGATGTGGTCGAATTCGCGCGCCTTCTTGTCGAGGGCGGCATGCAGGTGCTTCAGCGCCGGCAACAGGTCGTGGACGATGCGCTCGGCGCAGGCGATGTGCATGGCCGTCGGATAGGTGTCGTTCGACGACTGGCTCATGTTGACGTGGTCGTTGGGATGGACCGGCTTCTTCGAGCCCATCTCGCCGCCCAGCATTTCGATGGCGCGGTTGGAGATCACCTCGTTGGCGTTCATGTTCGACTGGGTGCCCGAACCGGTCTGCCAGACGACGAGCGGGAAGTGGTCGTTGAGCTTGCCGTCGATGACTTCCTGGGCGGCGGCGACCACGGTGTTGCCGACCTTGGGGTCGAGGCGGCCCAGCGCCATGTTCGCCTCGGCGCAGGCGCGCTTGACGATGCCGAGCGCGCGCACGACCGACAGCGGCTGCTTTTCCCAGCCGATCTTGAAATTGCCCAGAGAGCGTTGCGCCTGCGCGCCCCAATAGCGGTCGGAAGCGACCTCGATCGGTCCGAATGTGTCGGTCTCGGTTCTGGTCTTCTGGGCTGTCACGATCAGGTCTCCGAAAATGTCGTTGCGGGCATCGGCCTATCGCGTTGCACCCAAGGCATCAAGCGGAGATTGGGCCGCCCGGGAAAGCTAATCGGTTCAAAGGCCGAGGCCTCGGTTTTAAGGTAGAACAGGAGGGCGGTTTGCCACCCCGGTTGGGCCAAATGCGCTGTCAGTACGGGTGGGCACGCCCTTCGCATCCAACGCTGGTCGGGTAGCGCAAGAGGGCTTTTGTTTCTTTTGCCCGCGGTCAAATTGCTGCCTGCCGCCAATGCGGCTAAGCTCTTCGCTTTATTGCGCAAGCTTGCCGGGGGATGGCGTGCGAATTCTGAATGCTGCTCTTGCGCTTGCCTGCGCTTCGCTGTCGGCCGCTTGTGTCGGCAACGATGTCGGCCCCATCAACGAGCTTATGTCCACCGTTGGCCGCTCTTCCGCAGAGTTCATTCCCGAGGCCTCCGATGACGGTTCGACCGTCGTCGGCCTTGCGTTTTCCGGCGGCGGAACCAGGGCCGCCGCTTTTGCCTATGGCGTGCTGCGTGAACTCGACGAGATGGTCGTCGACCTTCAGCCAGAAAGACGAACCCTGGTCGACGACATCAGGATGATCTCGGGCGCGTCGGGCGGCGCGGTAACGGCGACCTATTTCGGCTACAAGGGCAGGGACGGCTACGGCGACTTCCGAGAGCGGTTTCTCGTCAAGGACGCCGAGGCCTATCTGCGCACCAGTATTTCGCCGTTCAACCTGGCTCGCGCCTACGGTGGCGGCGTCAACGACCGCCACGGCTTCCCGCGCTGGCTCGACGACAACCTGTTCGACGGGGCGACGTTCGCTGCTCTCGACCGGACGGATGCGCCGGTGGTGTGGATCAATGCCTCGGACATCTTCAATCGCACGCCGTTCCTGTTCACTTATGACACCTTTGCCGCGCTTTGCAGCGACCTTGAAAAGGTCCGCTTGTCGGACGCGGTTGCGGCATCGGCGGCGGTGCCGGTGGTCTTTGCCCCGCTCGTGGTGGCGGCAACGAACCCGGACTGCAACTACACCCAGCCCGAATGGCTGTCCAAGGCGCTCGATACGCCCGGCGCTTCGCTGCGCCTGCGGTCCTATGCCCGCGCGCTCCAGAGCTATCAGAAGGCCGACGACCTCGATTATGTGAAGCTCCTCGACGGTGGCCTGACCGACAATATCGGCGTAACCGGCTTCACCATCGAGCGCCTGTCGGCGCAGACGCCTTATGGGCCGTTGTCTCCGGCGGATGCGGTGAAACTGCGCACCTTCATGTTCGTGGTGGCCGATGCCGGCCAGTCGACCACGGTCACATGGGGCGAGACGGTCAGCGGGCCGAGCGTCGGGCCCTTGCTCGATGCCGCGGCAGGCACGACCATCTCGTCATTGGTTCGCAACGAATTCGACGCGCTCAAGCTCGCGACCGACAATTGGAAAGACGAACTGGTGCGCTACCGCTGCGGCCTGTCGCTGTCGCAAGTGCGCACGCTTCGCGGCGACCTGACGGGCTGGAATTGCCGGGACGTCGAGCTGGTGATCGAGCTGGTTTCGTTTCACGACGTCGACGCCGGGATGCGCGCAAGGCTGAATCAGGTTCCGACTCGCCTGAAACTGCCGGTCGCCGAAGTTGACCTGACGGTCGAAGCCGGCAGGCTGGCGCTGCGAAACAATCTCAACATCGCCAGGGCCGCGGCCGAAATCCGCCGTCGTGCAGGCGTTCCGGGCCAAGTGGCTGCCGCGGCGGAATAGGGCGCACACGATTAGGGCGCACGTAAGAGAACGCCTCCCGCACCTGTTGAAGTGCTGGAGGCGTCCTATTTGTCCTTTGGTTTTCCTTCAGGATTGCTCCATCCGGACGTGCCTCGGACAAGGGCAAAACGTCGACAGGCGGAAAAGGTTCCGCCTCGTAGCAGTTTTTTTGAAAACTTTTCAGCAACGAAAAAGGGCGCCCGAAGGCGCCCTTTCCGTAAGCTTGAGCTTGGTAGCTGGATTAGAAATCCATGCCGCCCATGCCGCCCATGCCGCCGCCAGGCATACCGCCCGGCATGCCGCCGGCCGATTCCTTCTTCGGAGCTTCGGCGATCATGGCTTCGGTGGTGACGAGCAGGCCGGCAACCGAGGCTGCGTCCTGCAGAGCCGTGCGAACGACCTTGACCGGATCGACGATGCCGAAGGCGATCATGTCGCCATATTCGCCGGTCTGGGCGTTGTAGCCGAACGTAGCCGTCTTGTTCTCGAGGATCTTGCCGGCAACGATCGAAGCTTCAGCACCAGCGTTCGAAGCGATCTGGCGGGCCGGAGCCTGCAGAGCGCGACGGACGATGTTGATGCCAGCGGCCTGGTCGGAGTTCTCGCCGGCCGCCTTGATGGCGAGCGAGGAACGCAGCAGAGCCACGCCACCGCCGGGAACGATGCCTTCTTCAACAGCGGCGCGGGTTGCGTTCAGCGCGTCGTCGACGCGGTCCTTGCGCTCCTTGACCTCGATCTCGGTCGCACCGCCGACGCGGATGACGGCAACGCCGCCTGCCAGCTTGGCGAGGCGTTCCTGCAGCTTCTCCTTGTCGTAGTCCGACGTGGTCTCTTCGATCTGCTGCTTGATCTGGGCAACGCGGCCCTGGATCTCGGCCTTCTTGCCGGCGCCGTCGACGATGGTGGTGTTCTCCTTGGAGATCGACACCTTCTTGGCGCGGCCGAGCATGTTGAGGCCGACGTTCTCGAGCTTGATGCCGAGGTCTTCCGAGATGACCTGGCCACCGGTCAGGATGGCGATGTCTTCCAGCATGGCCTTGCGGCGATCGCCGAAGCCCGGAGCCTTGACGGCAGCGATCTTCAGGCCGCCACGCAGCTTGTTGACGACGAGCGTGGCCAGGGCCTCGCCTTCGACGTCTTCCGAGATGATGAGCAGCGGCTTCGAGGTCTGCACGACGGCTTCGAGGACCGGCAGCATGGCCTGGAGGTTCGACAGCTTCTTCTCGTGGAGGAGAATGTAGGCCTCCTCGAGGTCAGCAACCATCTTGTCGGGGTTGGTGACGAAGTACGGCGAGAGGTAGCCGCGGTCGAACTGCATGCCTTCGACGACTTCAAGCTCGGTCTCGGCGGTCTTGGCTTCTTCAACCGTGATGACGCCTTCGTTGCCGACCTTCTGCATCGCTTCCGCGATCATCGAGCCGATTTCCTTCTCGCCGTTTGCCGAGATGGTGCCGACCTGAGCGACTTCTTCCGAAGTCTTGATCTTTTTCGAGCTCTTGACGAGGTGGGTAACGACCTCGGCCACCGCCAGGTCGATGCCGCGCTTCAGGTCCATCGGGTTCATGCCGGCGGCAACGGCCTTGTGGCCTTCCTGAACGATGGCCTGGGCCAGAACGGTAGCGGTCGTGGTGCCGTCGCCGGCGATGTCGTTGGTCTTCGAAGCAACTTCGCGGACCATCTGGGCGCCCATGTTCTCGAACTTGTCTTCAAGCTCGATTTCCTTGGCGACGGTGACGCCGTCCTTGGTGATGCGCGGGGCGCCGAACGACTTGTCGATGACGACGTTGCGGCCCTTGGGGCCGAGGGTCACCTTGACCGCGTCAGCGAGGATGTTGACACCGCGCAGCATGCGCTCGCGGGCGTCGCGGGAGAATTTTACTTCCTTGGCAGCCATTTTAAGCTCCTAGTTGGGCCTTGGAGGCCCGAATTTCAGATTGGATGGTGCGGATGGGTGGCGATTAGCCGATGATGCCCATGATGTCGGATTCCTTCATGATCAGAAGGTCTTCGCCATTGAGCTTCACTTCGGTGCCCGACCACTTGCCGAACAGCACGCGGTCGCCAGCCTTGACGTCCAGCGGGACGAGCTTGCCGGCTTCGTCGCGAGCGCCGGAACCGACGGCGACGATTTCGCCTTCCTGCGGCTTTTCCTTGGCCGTATCGGGGATGATGATCCCGCCGGCGGTCTTGGATTCGGATTCGACCCGGCGAACGACCACGCGGTCATGAAGCGGGCGGAACTTCGACTTTGCCATTTGAACTTCCTCGGTGAACTGTTGAGAACCCTCGGTCCGGCCTGGCCGGACTTGGTTAGCACTCACTTCAGGCGAGTGCTAACGTGTCGGTGAGATAGTCCGTCGCCCCTTTACTGTCAAGGGAACGACAGCTTCACGACAGCCAGATTTCACCGAATTAAGCGCGTGCCTGGGCGATCGCCTTGCGGAAGTCGTCGGCCGTCATTCCACGCTTGTAGAGTGCCTTGCCGATCAGGAAGCCTGGCGTGCCCTTGAGCTGGAAGGCTTTCGCCTGCGCTTCGGTCCGCGCCAGCAGGCTGACGAAGACATCCTGTCGCGCGCCGAGTTCGCTCCGGGCCAGGTCGACATCGATGCCGGCATCGCTCAGAAGTGTGGCGGTGCTGCGAAAGGTCAAGCGCTCGGTGGCGGTCATCAGTGTCTGCACGGCCTCTGCGTAACGTCCCTGGCTGTGCGATGCCAGCGTAAGCAGCGCTGCATTGCGCGAAATCTGCCCGAAGATCGGCCAGTCGCGCATCACGACGCGGATGTTGCCGTCCTCGGCCATGACTTTCGACAGTTCGATGTAGCTCAGCTTGCAGTAGGGGCACTGGTAGTCCGTGTACTCGACGACGGTGACGTTGCCGTCCGGATTGCCCAGCGCAGGGATGTCGGGGTCGAAGGCAACTTCTTCCACCGTCGGCAGGGGCGCGGCCCAGAGCGGCAAGGGCGCCATGGCGCTCATGCCGGCAAGGGCTTTCAGGATGTAGCGCCGGTTCGGCGGCGGGTTTTGCATGCAACAGGTCTCGTGGCGTGTGGCCCTTTTCGTAGACGATGTGCGGACGTGATTAACAGGGGCCTAATCGCCGCGCCGTCGACCTGCAGCTCCATGTCGAAGCGCTATATTAGGTCTTGAATGGTAAGCATGCTTATAATATATGCCGCTCATGAAAAACGAAGGCATCGAGAGGTTGGGTTTCCTCATCCATGACGCGGCGCGCCTGATGCGGCGCAATTTCGAGCAGCGCGGCAGCGAATTCGGCCTGTCGGCGGCGCAATGGCGGTTGCTGGTCAGGCTGGTCAAGGACGAGGGCGTGGCGCAGGCGCGCCTTGCCGAGCTTCTCGAAATCGAGCCGATCAGCGTGTCGCGGCTTCTGGACCGCATGGAGGAGGGCGGCTGGATCGAGCGCCGGCAAGGTGCCTCCGATAGGCGTGTGCGCATGATTTTCCCGACCGAGAAGGCGCTTGAGGCCTTCTCCAAGGTCAAGGCCGTAGCCGGTGAGGTCTACGAGCGCGCGCTGAACGGGCTATCCACTGAAGAGCGCCTCGCCACGGTCCGTGCCTTGCGCACCATAGTCGACAACCTTTCCGCGGGCGAACCCGCCGATGCGAATTGTTTGAGAGAGAAGACGAAATGAACGCGGTGGCGAAAGTGAACGAAGACAGCGCAAAGGTCGAACTCGCGACGGCAACCCAGCTTCCGCCGGCGGCAGCGCCCGCACCGGCGCCGAAGAAGCGTGGACGCATGGTGCTGATGGCTGCCTTGCCGTTGGCCCTGGTTGTCGGCGGCGGCTATTTCTGGGTGACCGGAGGTCGCTATCAGGAAACCGAAAACGCAAATCTGCGCCAGGCCAGGGTGAACATCGCCTCGGAAGCGGCGGGTCGGATCGTCAAGGTCGACGTCGCCGACAATGCGGCAGTGAAGGCCGGCGACGTGCTGTTCGAGGTCGATCCGGAACCTTACCGGATCGCGCTGGCCCAGGCCGATGCCGCACTTGCCGCCGCGCGGCTCAACGTCGAGCAACTTCGTGCCGGCTACAGCCAGGCCGTGGCACAGGAACGCGTCGCAGCCAGCGGCCTCGACTATGCCCAGGCGCAGTTCGATCGCAGCAACGGGCTGGTCACCAAGGGCGTCAACACAAAGTCGTCCTTGGACGAGGCCCGCATGGATCTCGACAAGGCACAGGAGCAGCACAGTGCTGCCGTGCAGGGCATCGTCAGCGCCAAGGCGGCGCTCGGCGGCAACCCGGAAATCGAGGCCGACCAGCATCCGACGGTGCTGTCGGCTCTGGCAGCGCGCGACAAGGCGGCCTTCGATCTGGCCCAGACGACGGTGCGCGCGCCCGCAGACGGCGTGGTGTCGCAGGCTGCGTCCTTCAAGATCGGCCAGTATGTCGGCGCGGGAACCGCGCTGTTCAGCCTGGTCGAGACCGGCGACACCTGGGTCGAGGCGAACTTCAAGGAAACGCAGCTGACCCACATGAAGCCGGGCCAGGAAGCCGAGATCGTGCTCGACACCTATCCCGACCGCACCTTCCGCGGCACGGTCGAGGCGATCGGTGCAGGCACGGGCGCGGAGTTCTCGCTGCTGCCGGCTCAGAACGCCACCGGCAACTGGGTCAAGGTCACCCAGCGCATCCCGGTGCGCGTCAAGGTCGATACCGCCGACGGCGGGCTGGCCATGCGCACGGGCATGAGCGCCACCGTGTCTATCGATACCGGTGTCTCGCGCGGTTTTGGCAGCATCTTCGGTCACGCCGTGGCCGCGGAATAACACGCCCACCAAGGGTGCGCATGAAGTCCTGGATCGTGCCGGCTGCCGCATGCGGCCGGCCCTCCGGTTTTCCGGTCGCCGTTTGACGGCCGCAAGGTTCCAAGGGTCGTTCGAATGAGCCAGGCAGCCGCAAAGTCTCTCACCGATGTGCCGCATCGAGGATTGATCACCGTCGCCATCATGCTCGCGACGGTGATGCAGGTGCTCGACACCACCATCGCCAATGTCGCGCTGCCGTCGATGATCGGCGACCTCGGCGCCTCCCAGGACACCATCAACTGGGTGCTGACCTCCTACATCGTCGCGGCCGCGATCATGACGCCGCTGACCGGCTGGATGTCGGATCGCTTCGGCCGCAAGGAGCTGTTCCTCGTTTCGGTCGTCGGCTTCACCATCATGTCGATGCTCTGCGGCGTTGCCTGGAGTCTGGAATCGATGGTGCTGTTCCGCGTCCTACAGGGCGTGTTCGGCGCCGCGATCGTGCCGCTGAGCCAGACCTTCCTGCTCGACATCAATCCCAAGGAGCGCCACGGCCAGGCGATGGCCATGTGGGGCGCCGGCATCATGGTCGGGCCGATCATCGGCCCGACGCTCGGCGGCTGGCTGACCGAGAGTTTCAACTGGCGCTGGGTGTTCTTTATCAACCTGCCGGTGGGCATCGTCGCCTTCATGGGCTCGGCAGCCTATCTGCCGGCTGTGGTGAAGCGCTTGCGCGGGTTCGACTTCTTCGGCTTCGCCATGCTGTCCCTTGGCGTCGGCGCGCTCCAGCTGATGCTCGACCGCGGCGGTGAAGTCGACTGGTTCTCGGCTGTCGAGATCTGGATCGAGCTTGGGCTCGCAATCACCGGCTTCTGGGTCTTCGCCGTCCACATGGCGATGTCGCAAAACACTTTTCTCGACCCGAAGATATTCACCGACCGCAATTTCGTGACCGGCCTGGTGTTCATCTTCGTCATCGGCGTGATCCTGCTCGCCAGCCTGGCGCTGCTGCCGCCGATGCTGTCGCGCATCTATGGCTACCCGACGATCACCACGGGGCTTGTCATGGCTCCTCGCGGTGTCGGCACCATGATTTCGATGTTGCTGGTCGGGCGGCTCGTGCGCATCGTCGACTCCCGCTATCTCGTGGTCGCTGGCCTGCTGCTGACGGCGATATCGCTCTACTACATGACCGGTTTCACGCCGCAGATGGACGCCTTCCTGATTGTCTCGACCGGGGTCGTGCAGGGGCTTGGGCTGGGCCTGGTGTTCGTGCCGCTGTCGACGGTGGCGTTCGCCACCCTGGCGCCCCATCACCGGACCGATGCCGCGAGCCTGTTCAGCCTCGTCCGCAACATTGGCTCGTCGATCGGCATCTCCATCGTCTCGGTGCTGTTGACCCGCAATGTGCAGATCAACCACGCCGAATTGTCGGCCAACGTCACGCCCTTTAACCCCAACCTCATGGCGCTGTCGCCCGGCGCTGCTGCCGGCAACCCGGCCGCGCTGTCGCAGGTGGATGGCCTGGTCAACATCCAGTCGCTGATGATCTCCTACATCGACGACTTCAAGCTGATGATGATCGTCTCGCTCTGCGCCATCCCGCTGGCGCTGCTGTTGCGCAAGCCAAAGGCACAGGCCGCCGCCGGTGGCGCGCCGGCGGCGCATATGGATTGACATGAAAAAGGCGCCCGTCCGCGAGGAGGGCGCCTTTTGTCGTTGATGCCGATTGCGTCAGCTGACGATGCGCAGGTTGGACAGCTCGTCCGCGATTTCCTTGAAGACCTTCATGAGGGTGTCGCCGGTAGCATTCCAGTAAAGCTTCTTGCCAACCGTCGTGCGGGAATAGGACGCGCAGTTCTTGAGCGCGGCGATGGCCTTCTTCTCGTCGCTTTTGGCTTCGGTCAGATCCAGCGAGACGGTCATGACGATGACACTGTCGTTGCCTTCGCCTTTGTCATTGCGGGCGCTTGTGCCCTTGGCTTTGGTACAGACCTGCTGCATTTGCTCATCCATAGCAGCCTGGTAGTTGTCGCTGGTGTAGGTGGACTTGCCTACTGCGGAACTGGTGTCCATGAAGATGCGGCTGGTGCCGGTGCCATTGTAACCCTTGCCTGTGTAGCCATATGCCGCATATGTCGATTTGTTGCCGGCCGGGTCGGTGCTTCCGAGGTCACCATAGGTATTGGCGCCATCGGTGAGCACAATGATGACCTTGTCATTGCCTCTTTCACCATCCGACCTGCCTTCGGTGAACGGGGCGCCGCTCGAGACAACTCGCCAGCCCCAGGCGGTGCCTTCAGGCACATTCGTGTTGCCGCTTGGCATCATCTCGTCGATCGCGTTTTTGATTTCCAGCTTTTCGTCCGCCTTGCTGACATCGCGCAACGGCGTGATCGGGCTAGTCGTGCAGGAGTAGTTGGGTCCATTGCCCTTCTTGGGAGGGTCAGCGTCGAAGGGGCGAACGTCGAAGTACTTCGTCATGTTCTTTTGACGAGAACGATTGTTGGTCAGTGTGTCGGAACCCTCGATGCCATCGTTCCACCAATTGTTGACTGCATAGCGCTCGTCTGGGGTGGCGTCCGTCTCCGTGGCCCAATTGTCGCCAGGCTCATCGGTTGCGAACATTGGGACGAAGAGCGTCGCGGGATTGCTCGTGCTGGGGGTGACATCGTTGTTGTTGTAGGGAGCCGGCCGGGCTTCGACACAGCCCTGCCACGTCGCGAAAGGCCCGGGAATATCGACGTTGTACCCCTCGATCTTCCAGTCATATGTCTGGCATTTTCCGTTTTTCTTTTTCACGCAGACCCATTCGCGGCTGGTCTCGACGAACTCGCGGGCCACGACCTTCTCGGTGTCCATGTAAAGCGAAAACCGCGTCAAAGGGGTGTCTTCGGTTTCACCCCATCCGTTGCCACGCTTGTACCAGATATCGCCCGTCTTTTCGGCGTACTTGTTTGCTGCGTTCAACGTCGACCAGTCGAAATTCTCGTGATGGACAGGCGAGATTCCGTCGATATCCATCCATGGTTTGTTCGCGTTGGTGGGACTGACATTGACCGAGGCCGCAAAGGGCACAAGTCCGAACTGAACGGGCTTGTCGATCTGTTTCATCTGCAATGCTTGCAATGCCAAGGTGTCGACAAGCTGCTTGGAAGCGTTTTTCAGCAAGTCGATGCGCTTTTGGCCGGTGCCGGATCCCAGATAGCTCATCGACCCAGAGTTATCGAGCACGAGAGCTACTTCCAGCGTGTTCTTGAGGCGAATGCCTGATCGAACGACAAAGTTCAGGTCCATGTCGCTGCTGGACTTGCCTATCAGCGCTGCTGCAGCAGGCAGGAAGTATGGCTCATACCTGAGCGTTGCTTCCATCTCCAAGGTGCCGCCGCCGAATGCAGCGTTCGGAAGTGTCACCGTCAGAGGGGCGTTGGCGGGTTTGACTGAGCCGAGATTGCTGTTGAAGAAATCGGCGGCATAGGCCTTCAACTGGGCGTCCGTCAGCGTTTCCCCGGGCGAACCGTCGAGCAATCGCCGCGCCACCGCCATGCCGGCGGCGTCGAGGGCATTGCGCACCACCTCGCGCTGTCGCGACACTTCCGCATAATCGATCGCCAGCGCCAGCGCGCCCATGATGGGCACCATCGCGGCAACCGTCAGAATGGCATAGCTGCCGCGCGTATCCTTCAGGAATTTGCGGATCATTGGATTGCTTCCCCAAGCTCAACCTGGGGACGATCTCATGAAATCCTTAAATTTGCGGTTCTCTAAATTGCGAGAAATATGAGCGACTGCTTAGTAAAGCGATAACCAAATCCGCCCGCCGGCGGATTGCGGTTTCGTCGGTGTCGGAACGGGATGCCGCGAAAGCTGGTGACAGGCAAGGCTGGTTCGGATAATTCCGGGCTGCCTGGCCGTTCGGCCAAAAACTCTCCCTTTGGGAACGATCGAAGGACAGACAATGGCGGGTTTGCCGCAATCAATCGCGTCGCTCGAAGCGCTCACAGGCCGCTACTCGGCCTTGCTGTGCGATGTCTGGGGCGTCATCCACAATGGCGTGCACGCCTTCCCGGAGGCCGCCGCAGCACTCGAGGCGGCGCGCGCGAAGGGGGTGGCCGTGGTGCTCATCACCAATGCGCCGCGTCCGCGCGACGGTGTCATCGCCCAGTTGGCGAACCTTGACGTGCCGGCTTCCGCCTGGGACCGTGTCGTCACGTCGGGCGACGTGACGCGCGACCTGATCCGTTCGGGGCCGCGCCGTGTCTTTCACATCGGGCCGGAGCGCGACTACCCGATCTATGACGGGCTCGACGTCGATCTCGTCGAGGAGTTCGAAGCGTCCGTCGTGGTCTGCACCGGGCTGTTCGACGACGAGACCGAAACGCCTGACGACTATGCCGGGATGCTGCGCCGCCTCCGCGCCCGCAACCTGCCGTTCATCTGCGCCAACCCCGACATCGTCGTCGAGCGCGGCCACGAGCTGATCTGGTGCGCTGGCGCGTTGGCGCGCGATTATGGCCAGCTCGGCGGTCGCACGCTGGTTTCGGGCAAGCCGCACCGGCCGATCTACGAGGCGGCACTCGCCGCTGCCGGCGAGGTGCTGGGCCGCGAGGTCAAGTCATCCGAGGCGCTGGCCATCGGCGACGGCATGTTCACCGACGTCAAGGGCGCTGCCGACAACGGCGTCGACGTGCTTTATGTCTCGGGCGGCATTCACGCCCGCGATTATGGCGATCCGCTGGCACCCGATGCCGACAAGCTTGCCGCGTTTCTCGACAAGCACGGCTACGCACCGGTGGCGACCATTCCGAGGCTTCGGTAGGCGATACGATGGAACAGGCCTTTCTCCGCGTTGCAGGTGAAGAAGCCGTGCCGGAGTGGCTGCGCGGCGGCGTCGTGGCCATCGGCAATTTCGACGGCATCCACCGTGGCCACCAGGCGGTGCTGGAGCGCGCGTTGGAAGAGGCGCGCCAGCGCGGCGTACCCGCTTTGGTGCTGACCTTCGAACCGCACCCGCGCAAGGTGTTCCGGCCCGACGTGCCGCTGTTCGTGTTGACGCCGCCGCATGTCAAGGCGCGGCTGATCGAGGCGCTTGGCTTCGCCGCCGTCATCGAGCGGCCGTTCACGCGTGAATTCTCCAGTCTTTCGGCGGAGGACTTCGTCACGACCATTCTGGAGCGGCAACTCGGCATCAGCCATGTCGTGACGGGGTTCGACTTTCACTTCGGCAAGAACCGCCAGGGCGGCCCGGCCTTCCTGATGGCGGCGGGCGAACGCCATGGGTTCGGCGTGACGCTGGTCGACGCCTTTCGCGACGAAGGCACCGAGATCATCTCGTCGAGCCGTATTCGCGAACTGCTTGCCGAAGGCGAGGCGGCCGAGGCGGCCGGTCTGCTCGGCTATCGCTACACGGTCGAAGCCGAGGTCGTGGGCGGCGCGAAACTGGGCCGCACGCTTGGGTTTCCGACAGCCAACATGCGGCTGTCGGCCGAGGCCGGGTTGAAGGAAGGCATCTATGCCGTCCGCTTCCGTCGGGCCGATGGCTCGCTGCATGACGGCGTGGCGAGCTTCGGCCGCCGGCCGACCGTGGGCGACAATCTCGCGCCGCTGCTCGAAACCTTCGTCTTCGACTTTTCCGGCGACCTCTACGGCGAGGTCGCCTCGGTCTCGTTCTTCGGTTACCTCAGGGGCGAGGTGAAGTTCGAAGGCCTGGACGCACTTGTCGTTCAGATGAAGCGCGACGAGGCCGAGGCGAGGGCGCTGCTCTCCGGCGTACGCCCCCTCTCCGAGCTTGATCGGGCGATGGCCTTCTAGGCGCCTTTCCTCAGGCCCAGGCCAAAGGCGACGTAGGCAATGCCCTGGAACATCAGGTCGACGGCAAGGAAGATGCCGAGGATGATGAGGCTGTTGACCGGCCAGCCTGCGGCGATGACGAGACCGGCGAGCACGGTGACGACACCGGCCGCGACGATCCAGCCCCAGCTCCCGAGGACAGACCTGCCCTTGATGCCCATCCAGACACGCATCAGTCCCGACGCGACAAGGCTGGCGGCAAGCAGCAGCGTCAGGATCGCAGACGTCAGCACCGGATTGACGAAGGCGAGCCAGCCGGCAATGACGTAGAGGATGCCGCCGAGCAGCCACCAGAAGAAGCTGCCCCAGCTTTTCACGCCGAACGCGTGGATGATCTCGACAACGCCGGCGGCGATCATCATTGCACCGACGAAGAACACTGACACGACCGTGGCCGTCAGGAGATTGCTTGCCGCAATGAAACCGATTGCCAGCAGGGCGACCCCCAACAGCACGAACCAGCCCCATTTGGAGCGCAACGCGGCCACGTCGCCGCCGGGCATTTGATCGGAAATAGCCATTGGTCCCTTCTCCTTGAAGTTGCCTGTCTTCAATTCATGGCCGTGGGCCACGCATGAACGCTAGTACCGGCAGTTGAGTGCGTCCAGCATTCTCGTCCACGGCCGACCAGCAAAACCTCGCGCGAGATCAAGAATTTAAATCAAATTTTACCGAACTTGCGGCAAATCCGGGGTGTCCTGACAGGTATGTTTCGTGTACGCGGGGTTGTGATGGTTTCTTTCGTTCGTCTCTCTGTGGCAGCCTCTGCGCTTGCCTTGGTCGCTGGTCCGGCTTTTGCAGGCGAAGACGGCGCTTTTGGTTGGATGAAGGGCGACTGGTACCTGACGCTCGGCGCCACCGGCATGGTCGCCCCCAGCTTCGAGGGCTCCAAGAAATATATGTTCAGCGCCCAGCCGATCATCTCGCTTGGCAAGGCTGGTGGCGAGACGCGCTTTTCCTCGCGCAACGACAACATCTCGCTGGCATTGATCGACAGCGGCGGTGTGCGCGCCGGCCTCAACGGCAAGATCATCTTCGGGCGCGATGCCGATGACGAACTCCAGGGGCTGCACGACGTTCGCTGGGGTGGCGAAGTCGGCGGCTTCTTCGAATTCTATCCGACCGACTGGATGCGCGCCCGCGCCGAAGTCCGTCACGGCATCCGTGCGCATAGCGGCGTTGTCGCCGACATCGCCGTCGATGCTTTCCACGACGTGACACCGACGATCCGCGTTTCCGGCGGGCCGCGCGTGTCTTTCGCCACCGCCGATTATTTCGATGCCTATTACGGCGTCAGCGCGCAGGAGGCACTGGCCTCCGGCATTACTGCATATGATCCGGGCAGTGGTGTGAAGTCGGCCGGCATCGGCGGGGCGATCACCTGGAAGGCCACCGACAACGTCACTGCCAGCCTGTTCACCGAATATTCGCGCCTGATGGGCCCGGCGGCGGATTCGACCATCGTCAAGGAGCGTGGTTCGCGCGACCAGCTGACGATCGGCGTCTCGACCAGCTACCGCTTCGACTTCAACCTTTGAGTTCCGGCGAATTAGACGCTTTATTCCGCGCCGCGCCTCCGCTAAAAGCGCGGCCATGAGATTTCTCGCGCCCGTCTTCGCGACTTCGATACGAATTATGGGCCCGGCCTTCCGGGCGCTTTGACGCGTCCGCAAGTCCGGGACGACTTTGCCTGCGCGCCGCACAGCGCCTTTTCCAGATCACGACAGTTGAACGCCCGTGGCAGATTTGCCGGGCAAGATGGCAAGACAGATGACCGACACGTCCGCAAAGATCGACTATTCCAAGACCCTTTATTTGCCGCAGACGGAGTTTCCGATGCGCGCCGGCCTGCCCGAGAAGGAGCCGGTGACGGTTGCCCGCTGGCAGAAGATGGACCTCTACAAGCGCTTGCGCGCAAGTGCTGCCGGCCGCGAGAAGTACGTGCTGCATGACGGCCCGCCCTATGCCAACGGCAACATCCACATCGGCCACGCGCTGAACAAGATCCTCAAGGACGTCATCACCCGTTCGTTCCAGATGCGCGGCTACGACTCCAACTACGTGCCGGGCTGGGACTGCCATGGCCTGCCGATCGAGTGGAAGATCGAGGAGAAGTACCGCGCCGCCGGCAAGAACAAGGACGAGGTCGAGATCAACGAATTCCGCAAGGAATGCCGTGAGTTTGCCGCCGGCTGGATCAAGGTCCAGGGCGAGGAATTCCAGCGCCTCGGCGTCATCGGCGATTTCGACAATCCCTACACCACCATGAACTTCCATGCCGAGGCGCGCATCGCCGGCGAGTTGCTGAAGTTTGCCATGTCGGGCCAGCTCTATCGCGGCTCGAAGCCGGTGATGTGGTCGGTTGTCGAGCGCACGGCACTCGCCGAAGCCGAGGTCGAATACCAGGATTACGAGAGTGATACGATCTGGGTGAAATTCCCCGTAGCTTCGGGGTCGGATGCACTGGCTGGTGCGCATGTCGTCATCTGGACGACCACGCCCTGGACCATCCCCGGCAACCGCGCGGTCAACTATTCGCCCCGCGTCGGCTATGGTGTCTACGAAGTTACCGCTGCCGAGAATGATTTTGGTCCGCAGCCGGGCGAAAAGCTCATCTTCGCCGAAGCGCTTGCCGAAGAGGCGGCAACCAAGGCCAAGGTCACGTTGAATCTGCTTCGCAGCGTGCCAGGCGAAGAGCTTGGAAGTCTTACGCTTTCCCATCCGTTCGAAGGTTTCGGTGGCGGCTACGAATTCGCCGTTCCGATGCTCGCCGGCGACCATGTCACCGACGATGCCGGCACCGGTTTCGTGCATACGTCGCCAAGCCATGGCCGTGAGGATTTCGACGCCTGGATGGATGCCGTTGCCGAGCTGGAAAAGCGCGGCATCGACACCCAGCTGCCATTTCCGGTCGATGACGCCGGTTATTATACCAAGGACGCTCCGGGCTTCGGTCCGGACCGCGAGGGCGGACCTGCGCGCGTCATCGACGATCACGGCAAGAAGGGCGACGCCAACAAGGCCGTCATCGACGAACTGATCAAGCGTGGCGCCCTGTTCGCGCGTGGCCGCCTCAAGCACAGCTATCCCCACAGCTGGCGCTCGAAGAAGCCGATCATCTTCCGTAATACGCCGCAGTGGTTCGTCTACATGGACAAGCAGCTCGGCGACGGCACGACACTGCGCAGCCGCGCGCTGCAGGCCATCGACGACACCCGCTTCGTGCCGGAGGCCGGTCAGACCCGCCTGCGGGCCATGATTGCCGAACGCCCGGACTGGGTGCTGTCGCGCCAGCGCGCCTGGGGCGTGCCGATCGCCATCTTCGCCGATGCCGACGGCAATGTGCTGAAGGACGAGGCGGTCAACGCCCGCATCGTCGAGGCCTTCGAGAAGGAAGGTGCCGACGCCTGGTTCGCCGAGGGTGCTCGCGAGCGCTTCCTCGGTTCGCGCGCCAACGAGGCGTGGAAGCAGGTCATGGACATCCTCGACGTCTGGTTCGACTCGGGCTCGACGCATGCGTTTACGCTTGAGGATCGCCCCGATCTCAAATGGCCGGCCGACGTCTATCTCGAGGGTTCGGACCAGCATCGCGGCTGGTTCCACTCGTCGCTGCTCGAAAGCTGCGGCACCCGTGGTCGCGCACCCTACAAGGCGGTCGTCACCCATGGTTTCACCATGGACGAGGAAGGCCGCAAGATGTCGAAATCGCTCGGCAACACGGTCGTGCCGCAGGACGTCATGAAGCAGTCGGGCGCCGATATCCTGCGCCTGTGGGTGATGACCACCGACTATTGGGAAGACCAGCGCCTCGGCAAGAACGTGCTGCAGACCAACATCGACGCCTACCGCAAGCTGCGCAATACCATCCGCTGGATGCTCGGCACGCTCGCCCATGACGATGGGGAGGAGATTGCGCTGGCCGAGATGCCGGAACTGGAGCGGCTGATGCTGCACCGGCTCTCCGAACTCGATGCCCTGGTCCGCAAGGGCTATGACGATTTCGAGTTCAAGCGCATCACCCGTGCGCTGATCGACTTCATGGTCGTCGAGCTGTCGGCCTTCTACTTCGACATCCGCAAGGACGTGCTTTACTGCGACGCGCCATCGAGCGTGCGCCGCAAGGCCGCCGTCCATGTCGTGCGCGAGCTGTTCAACTGCCTGGTCAAGTGGCTGGCGCCGATGCTGCCCTTCACCACCGAAGAGGCGTGGCTCGAGCGCAATCCGCAGTCCGAGTCGGTGCATCTCGAACAGTTCCCCGAGGTGCCGGCTGCCTGGCGTGACGAGGCGTTGGCCGAGAAGTGGCGCAAGGTCCGCCAGGTGCGCAGCGTGGTAACCGGTGCCCTTGAGCTCGAACGCGCCAAGAAGACCATCGGTTCGTCCCTGGAGGCCGTGCCGGTCGTCTACATGACCGATGCGGTGCTGGAGGATGCTCTCGACGGGATCGATCTGGCCGAGATCAGCATCACCAGCGATCTCGTCATCTCGCATGGCGACGTCCCGGCCGATGCCTTCGCCTTGCGCGAGGTTCCCGGCGTGGCGGTGGTTGTCGAGAAGGCGGATGGCCGCGGGCTGGTCAAGTGTGCCCGTTCGTGGCGCTACACCGGCGACGTCGGCTCCGACGCCGCGTTCGCCGATGTATCGGCCCGGGATGCCGCCGCGCTGCACGAACTGCAGGCCCTCGGCCGGCTCTAGGCTGGTTGCCGAAATACAACGACCGGCGGGACATCTCCTGCCGGTCGTTGCCCTTGACGGCCCATTAAGGTAAAAGCGCGAAACTTCGGCAGACAAATTGTCGCCGGATTTCCGTCGGATGAGCAAACGGACCGGGACCCGGCTCAAGGCCGGCATCTAGCGAGAGGCGTTCGAGTGAAAATTACTGGCATGACGGACCGCATCAGCGCGCGTGGAGCTTTGCTTGCGTCGCTCGCAGTTTCCGGCCTGGCGCTGACGGGCTGCATGAGCGCGCCCACCTACGGCACCGACAAGACGGCGACCGAGCAGCTGGCTGGCGACGTCACCAACATGTTCTCGATGAAGCCGAAGACCAACAACATCGACTACAAGCCGCGTCCGGAGCTTGTGAAGCCCAAGACCGGCCAGGCTGCCGCTCTGCCGGCGCCGCAGGACAACATCGTCAGCACGGCCAGCGCCGATTGGCCCGAATCGCCCGAGGCACGCCGTGCCCGTATTCGCGACGATGCGACCAAGAATCGCGACAACCCGAACTTCGAGCCGCAGGTCGTCAACGACATGACGTCGCTGAACGGCCCGGACATGAGCAAGTGGACGCCCGCGCAGCGCAAGGTAGAGATCGAGCGCCGCCTGCGCGAGAACAAGCAGGGCAGTGCCAGCACCCGCAAATATCTGAGCGAGCCGCCTTTGGTGTATCGCGAGGCGTCGGCAAGTGCTGCGCAGGATGAACTCGGCGAAGACGAGATCAAGAAGGAACGCCGCAAGAAGAAGCTTGCCAAGAAGAGCAGCAGCTGGTGGCCGTTCTGATCGATTGCTGACGCGTCGCGATCCCCTATAGGTCGCGACGGTCCTTGAAGAAGCCTTTCAGTATTTCGGCCGACCGCGTTTCGCCTATCCCCGGATAGACGTCCGGAGCGTGATGGCAGGTCGGCGCGGCGAAAAAGCGCACGCCACTGACGACTGCGCCGCCCTTGTCGTCGACCGCGCCGAAGTAGAGCCGCCTGAGCCGTGAAAACGAGATGGCGGCTGCGCACATTGTGCAGGGTTCCAGCGTCACATAGAGGTCATGTCCAGTGAGGCGCTCGGAGCCGAATTTTTCCGACGCCTCGCGAATTGCCAGCACTTCGGCATGGGCCGTGGCGTCGTTCAGTTCGCGGGTGCGGTTTCCGGCGCGCGCGACGACTTCGCCGGCGTTGACGATGACTGCACCGATCGGCACCTCGCCGCGTGCGGCAGCGGCTTCTGCTTCCGCGAATGCCAGAGCCATATAATCGGGCCGTTTCACGCCTCAGCCATCCTGTTTCCCCTCGCTAACCCCCGAGCTTCCTGTTATCTAGCCGCCGAAAAGGGCAAAGGCCACCATGGACGATGATCGAAAGAAATTCCCGCGCAAGGGCGGCTCCAAGCCGGGTGGTGCAGGCGGCCGCGATGGCGGTGCGAAGAAATTCGGCAAGCCGCGCGCCGAAGGCGGCGCCAAGCCCTTTGCCAAGAAGCCTTTCGTGAAGCGTGCCGAAGGTGCCGAAGGCGGTGAGCGCCCGAAGCGCGACTTCCGTCCACGCGACGGGGAGGCGCGGCCCGAACACGCTGCAGCCCCCTTCCGCAAGGGCACGCGTCCCGAGGGCAAGCCTTACGAGAAGCGTGAAGGCCGTCCGTTCCAGGACAAGCCATATCGTCCGCGTCCAGCCGAGGGCGGCGAGGGTGAGCGCCCGAAGCGCGACTTTCGTCCACGTGATGGCGAGGCCCGCTCAGCAGACGCCGAGCGGCCATTCCGCAAGGGTCCGCGCTCCGAGGGCAAGCCCTACGAAAAGCGCGAGGGCGGCCGCTCCTTCGGCGGTGACAAGCCTTACCGTCCGCGGCCATCTGAAGGCGGCGAGCGGCCGCACCGCGAATTCCGTCCGCGCGACGGCGAGGCAGGTGCTGGCGGCGAGCGACCTTTCCGCAAGGGCCCGCGCCCGGAGGGCAAGCCGTACGAGAAGCGTGAAGGCGGCTCTTATCAGGGCAAGCCGTATGAAAAGCGTGACGGCGGTGCCCCGCGTCCCCGTCGCTTCGACAGCGACCAGCCGCGCGGCGATGGTGAGGCGAGGGCGTTCCGTCCACGGCCGCAGGGCGACCACCGTCCCAGGGACGAGGGCTTCAAGCCGCGTCCGCGCCGGACCGAAGAGGCAGCCGAGCCGGGCGAGCGTATCGCCAAGCGGCTGGCGCGCGCCGGTATTGCGTCGCGTCGCGACGCCGAGGAACTGATCGCTGCCGGCCGAATCAAGGTCAACGGCCAGATCCTGTCGTCGCCGGCATTCAACGTCATGGTTGACGACGTCATCCATCTCGATGGCACCGAAATCCCGCCGATTGAACGCACCCGCCTGTTCCTGTTCCACAAGCCGGCCGGACTGGTGACAACCAACCGCGACCCGGAGGGCCGCAAGACCGTCTTCGACGTGCTGCCGGCCGAATTGCCTAGGCTGATGACCATCGGTCGTCTCGACATCAACACTGAGGGGCTGTTGCTGTTGACCAATGACGGCGGCCTGTCGCGCGTGCTCGAGCTGCCGGCGACCGGCTGGCTGCGGCGCTACCGCGTGCGCGTCCACGGCAAGGTCGAGCAGAAGACGCTTGATGGGCTCAAGGACGGCATCGCCGTGGACGGCGTGTTCTACGGAGCGGTCGAGGCGACCCTCGACCGCGAGCAGGGCACCAATGCCTGGATCACCATCGGCCTACGCGAAGGCAAGAACCGCGAGGTCAAGAACATCCTCGGCGCGCTCGGCCTCGAAGTGAACCGGCTGATCCGCATCTCCTACGGCCCGTTCCAGCTCGGCGAATTGCCCGAGGGGCACGTCCAGGAGATCAAGGGCAAAATGCTGCGCGACCAGCTTGGCGAGCGGCTGATCGAGGAGGCCGGTGCCAATTTCGATGCCGACATCGTCAAGCCTTTCTCCAACAAGCCGACGGTGCGGCCACGCGAGCCGCGCGAGGAGGAACCGGCACGTCCGAAGTTCCAGCGCGACGGCGAACGCGGCCGCATCGGCGAGGGCGGCCTGATCAAGAACCGCAAGCGTTCCAACGAGCGTCATCGCGAGGATGTGCTTGGCCGTCTTTCGACCGAGCGCCCCGCCGGCTTCGGCGACAAGCCAAAGTTCGGTGACAAGCCCAGGTTTGGCGACAAGCCCAAATTCGGTGACAAGCCGAAGTTCGGCGGCAAGAAGGGCGACGATCGCGAGAAGAAGCCGTTCGAAACTCCAGGCGCCCGCAAGGCCAATGTCTGGATGGCTCCGGGCGCGCGTCCGCAGAGCGAAAAGGCCAAGGCCGAAGCCGCTTCCAAGCCGCGCAGTCGGCCTGATTTCGACAAGCCCCGCTTCGACAAGCCACGTTCGGACAAGCCTCGTTCTGACAGGCCAAGAGGCGATGGTCCGCGTGGCGGACGCCCAAGCGGTCCGCGCAAGGATCGCGGCTGATGCGGGTTGTCGGCGGCGATCTGCGCGGCAGGCCGTTGGCCACGCCGCGCGACAACGCCATCCGCCCGACCACCGATCGCACCCGCGAGGCGGTGTTCAACATGCTTGCCCATCGCTTCGCCGACAGGCTCGAAGGCGCGCGCGTGCTCGATCTTTTCGCTGGCACCGGTGCGCTCGGCATCGAGGCGCTGTCGCGCGGCGCTTCTTATTGCGTGTTCATCGAGGAGTCCGCGGAAGGCCGCGGGCTCATCCGCACCAATGTCGAAGCCTTTGGCCTGACCGGCCGGACGAAGATTTTCCGTCGCGACGCGACCGGTCTCGGCGACGCCGGCACGCTGGGGCCGTTTGGCTTGGTCTTTGCCGACCCGCCCTACGGCAAGGGATTGGGCGAAGGTGCGTTGCGGTCGGCTCGTGCCGGCGGTTGGCTCGCGCCGGGTGCGCTGTGCGTGGTCGAGGAAGTGGCATCGGTTCCGTTCGAGCCGGGCCCCGGCTTTTCCGTCGTCGACGAACGTTCCTATGGCGAAACGGTGATACGCTTCATCGAAGCCCGATAGGTCCGGCGCCCGACTTCAGCCTCTTTCGGCCGCCAAGGTTACGAACAATTCACTTCCCGCCGCTTCGTGCCGACGCCTATAAGGCAGCACGTCCACATTCAGAGGCAGTTGATGATTTTGGGATTCTTGCGGTCGAAGGGCTCGCTGTCGGCCGTGTTCGCCTTGGGCCTGTCATGGGCTGGACCGGCTCTGGCCGAAGCGCCGCGCGGCGACTGGGACGTCACCAGCTTCACGCTCGACAACGGCATGCAGGTGGTGGTCATCCCCGATCATCGTGCGCCGATCGTCACCCACATGGTCTGGTACAAGGTCGGCAGCGCCGACGAGATGCCCGGAAAATCCGGCATCGCGCACTTCTTCGAACATCTGATGTTCAAGGGAACGACCAATCACAAGGCCGGCGAGTTCGGCCAGAGGGTCGCTGAAATCGGCGGCAGCGAAAACGCCTTCACCACCTATGACTACACGGCCTACCACCAGACGGTAACCCCAGGCGCGCTCGAAGCGATGATGGGTTTCGAGGCCGACAGGATGCGCAACCTAGTCCTGACCGACGCGGTGATCGGGCCTGAGCGCGACGTCATCCTCGAGGAACGCCGTTCGCGCATCGAAAACAATCCCGGCGCGCTGCTTAACGAGGAAGTCGACGCGACGCTGTTCCAGAACCAGCCCTACCGAACGCCGGTCATCGGCTGGATGCACGAGATCGAGAAACTGAACCGGCTCGATGCCACCGCCTTCTACGATCGCTATTACGCGCCCAACAACGCGATCCTGATCGTCGCCGGCGATGTCGAGCCGGAAAACGTCAAGGTGCTTGCCGAGAAAACCTACGGCCAGGTCGCGCGTGGCCCCGACCTTCCGCCGCGCATCCGCCCGACGGAGCCGGAGCAGAACACCAAGCGCACGGTCGAACTCACCGACGAGCGGGTGAGCGTGCCCAGCTTCTCCAAGGCGTGGGTGGTGCCGTCCTACCAGACTGCCGAAGCAGGCGAGGCCGAGGCGCTCGACCTGCTTTCGGAGATCCTGGGTGGCGGCAACCGCAGCCGGCTCTATCAGGCGCTGGTGGTCAAGGATGGCATCGCTTCATCTGCCGGTGCCTTCTTCGAGGGAACGATGGTCGACGACACCAGCTTCACCGTCTACGGCGCGCCGCGTGGCGAAGCCGGGTTGCAGCAGGTCGAATCCGCGGTCGACGTCGAAATCCGCCGTATCATCAAGGATGGCGTGACCTCGGACGAACTTGCAAAGGCCAAGGACCGCTTTGTCCGCTCGATGATCTTTGCGCGCGACAACCAGGCGAGCATGGCCAACATCTATGGCAGCACGCTGGCCACCGGTGGCACCGTCGACGACATCAAGCAGTGGCCGGACAGGATACGGGCGGTCAGCGCCGACCAGATCAAGGCGGTTGCTGCCAAGTACCTCAATCCCGACCATTCGGTCGCCGGCTATCTGCTGCCGGCCAAATCTGTCGAGAAATGATCTGATGACCACACTTACGGCAATGCGGTTCAGGATTTCGATGTCGGCGCTGACGCTGATGCTGGCGCTGGTATTTCTGGTGCTGCCGGCGGTGGTGGCCGCGCGCGCCGAGGTACGCATCCAGGAGGTCAAGTCGGACAGGGGCATCACCGCCTGGCTGGTCGAGGACTATTCTGTCCCGATCATCGCCATCAAATTCCTGTTCGACGGCGGCAGCACGCAGGACCCAGTCGGTAAGGAGGGACTTGCCAATCTGATGACCGGTCTCTTCGACGAAGGTGCCGGCGACCTCGACAGCGATGCCTTCCAGACCAGGCTCGACGAAGCCGGTGCCGAGATGGGCTTCAACGAAAGCAACGACGCAGTCGGCGGCGGCATGCGCATGTTGGCCGACAGGCAGGACGAGGCGTTCGAGTTGCTGAAGCTGGCGGTCGAGAAGCCGCGTTTCGACCAGGCTCCGATCGACCGCATCCGCTCGCAGATCGTGTCCGGCATCGTTGCCAACGCCCGTGACCCCGAAGCGCAGGCGGCGCGTAAATGGGCCAAGGCGGTTTATGGCGACCATCCTTATGCTCGGCCCGACCAGGGCACGGAAACGTCGCTCGCCACAATCACCGCCGACGACCTGCGCGCTTTCCACAAGGCCAATTTCACCCGCCAGAACATTCATGTAGCGGTTGTCGGCGCGATCGATGCCGAAACACTGAAGAAGCGGTTGGACCAGGTGTTCGGCGGCTTGCCGGAAAAGGCCGACCTGCGCGTCGTCGAACGCGTCGAGCCCAAGCTGCGCCAGACGATGCATATGGAGTACCCGTTGCCGCAGACGTCGCTGCAACTGATCTATCCCGGCGTGCCGCGCGAGGCGCCCGACTTCCTTGCAGCGGCGCTGATGGAACACATCCTCGGCGGTGGCACCTTCTCGTCGCGGCTGTTCGACGAAGTGCGTGAGAAGCGGGGGCTGGCCTACAGCGTCAGTTCCGCGCTCATCAACCAGGAGCACGCCTCGTCCCTGATCATCGGCACCGCGACCCGCTCCGACCGGGCGGTCGAGACCTTGGGCGTCATTCGCGAGGTGATCCGCAAGATGGCGGAAGAGGGGCCCACCGAGGCCGAACTCGATGCGGCGAAGAAATACATGCTTGGCGCCTATGCGATCAACAATCTCGACTCTTCGGGTGCCATCGCCAGCACGCTGGTCGACCTGCAGACCGACGAGCTTGGCATCGACTACATGCAGCGCCGCGTCGAACTGATCAATGCGGTGACGCTCGAGCAGGTGAAGGCAGCGGCGCGCAAGCTGCTGTCGGTCGAGCCGGCAGTGATGATCCTCGGCCCGAAATTCGCCGAAACGAGCAAGGGATGAGCGCGACCTTTGCCCTTGCACTCGGCGGCGGCGGCGCACGCGGGCTGGCCCACATCCACGTCATCGAGGCGCTCGACGAGCTCGGCATCAAACCGGTGGCGATTGCCGGCTCGTCCATCGGCGCCGTCATGGGTGCCGGCATGGCCGCAGGCCTGAGCGGCCGTGACATCCACGAGCATTCCCGCGCCGTGCTCGGCCGGCCCGCCGAAGTCGCCAGCCGCATGTGGCGCGCGCGCCCCGGCACGCTTTCCGAGATGGTCGAAAGCGGCATCCGGGTCACCCAGTTCAATGTCGAGCGAATCCTCAAGGCATTCCTGCCGGAGGGCGTTCCGGCGACCTTCGAAGAACTCAAATTGCCTCTCAAGGTGACGGCGACCGACTATTACGGCCATTGCCTGTCGGTATTCGAGGAAGGCGAGCTGTTCTCGGCGCTGGCGGCGTCGGCGGCGATACCGGCCGTCTTCAAGCCGGTGCTGCGCGGCAACACGCTCTACATCGACGGCGGCATCTACAACCCGGTGCCGTTCGATTTGCTCGATGGCGTGGCCGATTTCACCATCGCCATTGACGTCGTCGGCGCACCGTTCGAAAACGGCCGCAAGCAGCCCAACTCGATCGACCTGATGTTCGGTGCCAGCCAGTTGATGATGCAGTCGATCATCGCCAACAAGCTGAGCCAGAACCCGCCCGACATCTTCCTGCGCCCGCCCGTGTCGCGCTTCAAGGCGCTCGATTTCCTCAAGATCGACCAGGTGATGGCCGAGACCGTGGCGATCAAGGACGAACTCAAGCGCGCCGTCGACGAAGTGCTGCAGTAGCTCAGCCGTATCGGCGCCTATTGCAGCGTCGATGCCTTGCCGGTGGAAAAGGGCGACTGCGCGGCCGGTGGCGCTGTCGGCACGGCTTCGTCCTGGTGCTGAGGTTCGTTGGCGATCGCCTTGACGACGCGGAAGCACACGATCATCGACGCGACGCCGAACACAACCGCCCCAAGGCCCCAGCCGGCGATGACGCCGATCGCGCCCCAATAGTGCGCGCCGGCCCAGACGAAGGGGATGACGCCGAGCGTCGAGCGGCCCCAATTGAAGACCGTCGAATAGGTCGGATAGCCCAGATTGTTGAAGGCAGCGCTGGAGACGAAGATCGCGCCGTTGAACAGGAAGCTGCCAGCGGCGAAGTGGCAGAAGAAGACAATCAGGTCGCGCGCAACGTTTTCGGCGCCGAAGGCGCTGGCGATCGGATTGGCGAAGATGGCCAGGAGCGCCCAAACAGCCAGGACATAGACGATGGTGAACAGCAGGCTGTCGCGCATCGTCGTCGTCAGTCGGTCGAACTTGCGGGCGCCATAGTTCTGGCCAAGGATCGGTCCGACTGCGCCCGAGAGCGCGAAGATGACGCCGAAGGCGACCGGCACGAGGCGACCGATGATCGCCCAGCCGGCTACCGCCTGGTCGCCGAAGGCGGCCATCTCGATCGTCACATAGGCATTGCCGACGGGGGTCGCGACCTGCGTCAGCATCGCCGGGACGCCGATCGCGAAGAACGGCCGCACCGCATCGCGCAAGCCGCTCAGATTTGGAAGCCTGATCAGCTTGTGCACGACATGGGCGCCATGCAAGCCGATGGCGAGCATCACGAAGCGGGTCAGCACCGTCGAGATCGCCGCACCGTCGAGGCCGAGATCGAAGCCGAAGATGAGGATCGGGTCGAGTATCGCCGCCGCGATGCCGCTGCCCAGTGTCACATACATCGCCCGCCTGGCGTCGCCGACGCCGCGCAGGATGCCCGTCGTGCACATGCCGAGCGCCATGATCGGAAACGACGGCAGCACGATCTGCAGGAAGCGCGTCGACAGGTCGAGTGTGTCGCCGGTCGCGCCGAGAAGCGCAACCAGGGGCCGCAGGAACGGCATGGCAGCCAGGGTCATGGCCAGGGTCGCTAGGCCCATGAAGACCATCGAGGCGCCGCCCATGCGTGCGGCCTCTTCGCGCTGGCCACGCCCGAGGCAGCGGGCCACCAGTGCACCGCAGGCGATGGTGAAGCCGATCGAGATCGACAGCGTGAAGAACAGCAGCGTCGAGGCAAAGCCGATCGCCGCAGCCAGTTCCTCGATGCCGAGCAGCGAGATGTAGAACAGGTTGAGTGCGTCGACGATGAAGATCGCAATCAGCCCAATCGATCCGGTGCCGGTCATGACCACGACATGGCGCATGGTCGATCCGGTGGTGAATTTTGCCGGTGCCTGGGCCTGTGCGGACATGCGAATTCCCGAAGATTTGTGCGGCGATGTGCCGGGCTAGGGTCGTTTGACCATGCACCCGCCCATTGCACAAGCCGGTCGGGGACAATAGATGGAGGGGACGGGCCGCGTCCCATGCGGCAAGCAATCGGAACATGCCAATGAACGATAGCAACGACGCCGCGAAACTGGCCGACCGGGTGGCGAGCCTCGTCGAGGCGGCAAAACGGGCCGGCGCCGATGCTGCCGATGCAGTTGCCGTACGCGGGCGTTCGACCAGCGTGTCAGTGCGATTGGGCAAGGTCGAGGGCACCGAGGCGTCCGAAAGCGAGGACATGTCGCTTCGTGTTTTCGTCGGCCAACGGGTTGCCAGCGTATCGGCCACTGCCGCGTCTGACCCCAGGACTCTTGCGGAACGCGCCGTCGCCATGGCCAGGGTGTCGCCGGAGGATCCCTATCAGGGTCTGGCCGACGCAGCACTTCTGGCCAAATCGCCGCGCGATCTCGATCTCTTCGACGACACAGAGGTATCGGCCGAGCGCCTGAGGGAAGATGCGCTTGCTGCCGAAGAGGCGGCGCTCGCCGTCAAGGGCGTGACCAACTCGGCTGGCGCCGGTGCCGCCGCCGGTCTGGGCGGCCTGGTGCTCGCCACGTCGCATGGCTTCGTCGGCCACTATGTCGGTTCGCGTTTCTCGCGCTCGGCCAGCGTCATCGCCGGCGAGGGCACGTCGATGGAGCGCGACTACGACTACTCTTCTCGGCTGCATTTCGCCGATCTCGATGCCGCGGCCGACATCGGCCGCAAGGCCGGCGAGCGCGCAGTCAAGAGGCTCAACGCGCGCAAGGCCGCAACCGGACCGGTCGATGTCGTCTTCGATCCCCGTGTCGCGCGCGGCATCGCCGGGCACCTTGCCGGCGCCATCAACGGCGCTTCGGTGGCCCGCAAGACCAGCTTCCTGCGCGACATGATGGGCAAGCAGGTGGCATCCGCCGCGATCACCGCGATCGACGAACCTCTCAAGCGGCGCGGCCAGGCCTCGCGGCCCTTCGACGGCGAAGGCATCGAGGGCGCGACACTCAGGATGGTCGACAGGGGCGTGCTCAACCATTGGTTCCTGTCGACGTCGGCGGCACGGGAACTCGGACTGGTCACCAACGGTCGCGGTGCGCGTGGTGGCTCGTCCGTGTCGCCATCCTCGACCAATTTTGCCATCGAACCGGGCGAGAAATCCCCCGAAGAGCTGATCCGCTCGCTGAAGCGCGGCTTCTACGTCACCGAGGTGTTCGGCCAGGGTGTTGACATGGTCACCGGCGAATACAGCCGCGGTGCCTCGGGTTTCTGGATCGAGAATGGCGAGCTTGCCTGGGCGGTGTCGGAGGTGACCATCGCCTCCAACCTCAAGGACATGTTCATGCGCATGGTGCCGGCGAGCGACCTCGACCGCAACTACGGCACCGCCGCGCCGACCCTGTTGATCGAAGGCATGACCCTTGCCGGAGACTGAGATCACAGACCAGGCGGAGCTCAAGGCCGAACTCGAACTGCTGCGTTCGGCAGCGACCGAGGCCGGGCGCATTGCCATGGGCTATTTCCGGCAGAGCCCGGAAGTCTGGTTCAAGGGCGGCAATTCGCCGGTCAGCGAGGCTGACTACGCCGCCGACAGCTATTTGCGCGACACGCTGATGGCGGCGCGGCCTGGCTATGGCTGGCTGTCGGAGGAAACCGCCGACAATCCCGACCGGCTCGGCGCACGCCGCACCTTCGTGGTGGACCCCATCGACGGCACACGCGGCTTCGTTGAAGGCCGCACGGCATGGTGCGTCAGTGTGGCCGTCGTCGAAAACGGCCGGTCGCTGGCCGGCGTGCTCGAATGCCCGGCGCGTGAAGAGACATATTGGGCGGTCGCGGGCGGCGGAGCTTTCCTCAACGATGCACCGATCCGGGTTCGCGAGATGGGCGAGCGGGTGCGCATGGCCGGCCCCAAGCCGATGATCGACCGGATGCCGGAGGAATGGCAAGGCAGGCTCGATCGCGAGGCGTATATCCCCTCGCTTGCCTATCGTCTGGCGATGATCGCCAGCGGTGCGCTCGACGCGACCTTCGTCAAGCCGAACGCACATGACTGGGACATTGCCGCGGCAGAGTTGATATTGGCCGAGGCCGGCGGAAAGCTGCTCGACAGCCACGGCGGCCTTCCGGCCTTTGCTGGCAGGGAGATCGTCCATGGCGCGCTGATGGCCGGCAGCGGGGCCTTGCTCGACGTCATGGCAGGGGTTCTTGCCGGTCAAGACGGCTGACGAACTGCAAACAGTTCCAAAACGGCCCGGTTTGGTCTAGATCAGGCGGGCCCTGAGATGATGAATCAAGGAAGAAGATGTCGGAAGAAGACGGAAAGAAACAGCTCTTGCATCTGGTGTTCGGCGGCGAGCTGACGAAACTGGGCGGAACCGAGTTCCGCGATCTCGACGCGCTCGACATCGTTGGCGTCTATCCCGACTACAAGTCGGCCGAGCTTGCCTGGAAGGCGAAAGCCCAAGGGAGCGTCGACAACGCCCATATGCGCTACTTCGTCGTCCACCTGCATCGGCTGCTGGAGCCGGACACGAAGGCGGCCGGTCAGAATTGATGGAGCAACCTGGCATGGCGCCACCGGCCGCGAGGCCTGCGGCGAAGAAAAAGCGTGCCAAGAAGGCATCCAAGACGTTTTGGCGGCGCATTCGCGAACCGCTTGCCCAGTCGCGTTTCGCCAAGGCCGCGATCACCAATCTGTTTGCCTATGGCTTGAGTTTCATTCGCCGCACCAACCCTCTGGTCGATGGCTCCGTCGATCTTGCCAACTATGCCTATGCCGACAGCGAGCCGTTGGTATTTGGAATGTGGCACGGCCAGCATCTCCTGGCGCCTACGGTCTATCCCAACAAGCGCGGTCTGGTGGCGATGGTCTCGCGCAGTGCCGACGCCGAGCTCAACGCTCAGGTGGTCGAAAAATTCGGCATCGAAGCGGTGCGCGGCTCCGGCGGGCGGGAAAGCAAGAGCAGGCTCGAAAAGGGCGGCGCAACTGCGCTGATTGCCCTCAAAAAGGCGCTTGATGCCGGCAAGAACGTCGCCATGATCGCTGACATTCCGCATGGGAAGCCGCGTGAGTCGGGCATGGGTATTGTCCTTCTGGCCCGCCTGTCGGGGCGGCCGATCGCACCGATCGCGATTGCCACCAGCCGACGCAAGGTGCTGGAGAAGACCTGGGACAAGACCACGATCAGCCTGCCATTCGGCCGTTGCGCGGTTATCGTCGAGCCGTTGATCCCGGTGCCAGCCGATGCCGACGATGCTGAGATGGAACGGATTCGCGTCGAGGTGACCGCCGCTCTCAATCGGGCGACCGAAAAGGCGTATGGCCTGGTGGACGGTCCCCGATGAGCGAACGCTGGGCCCGCGCCTTTCTGAGTGCCTATCGTTATGCCGGTGCCGCCGCATATCCGATGGTTGGCGGCTACGTCGCCTGGCGAGCCTCCAAGGGCAAGGAAGACCGCAATCGTCGCCGCGAGCGCTATGGCGTGCCGAGTCGCGAACGGCCCGAGGGCCCGCTGATCTGGTTCCACGCGGCAAGTGTCGGCGAGACCATTGCGGTCGTGCCCCTGATCGAGGCCATTCTGGGCTACGGCATTCATGTCGTACTGACGACTGGCACCGTTACCTCCGCGCAGGTGGTGGAAGAGCGCCTGGGTGATCGGGTCATCCATCAATATGTGCCGCTCGACCTCAAGCCGGCGGTCAGCCGTTTCCTCGACCATTGGCACCCGGACCTTGCGATCATCGCGGAATCCGAGATCTGGCCGATGACCATCCTCGAGCTCGGCGCACGGCGCGTGCCGCAGATACTGGTCAACGGGCGCCTGTCCGACCGGTCGTTCGCTTCGTGGAAGAGGCGTGCCAACATCGCCGAAGCGCTGTTCGAAAACATGGCCCATGTGGTCGCTCAGTCGGAGGTCGACGGCGAGCGTTTTCGTGCTCTCGGCGCGCGTCCCGTCACAGTTTCGGGCAATCTCAAGGTGGATACGGCGCCGCCGCCGGCAGACGAGCGTGCCCTGCATGCGGTCCAGCGCCAGATTGGCCGCCGGCCGACCTGGGCCGCCATCTCCACCCACGACGGCGAAGAGGTCATGGCGGCGGAAGTGCATGCCATGCTGCGCAACCGCCACCGCAGCCTGCTGACCATCATCGTGCCGCGTCATCCTGATCGTGCCGTCGCCTTGATGTCCGAACTGACAGGCATGGGCCTCAACGTCGTTCGTCGCAGCAGCGGCGACAACATCTCGCCTGACACGGACATCCTTCTCGGCGATACGATCGGCGAGATGGGGCTTTATCTGCGCCTGACCGAGATCGCCTTTGTCGGCCGGTCCATGACCTCGCAGGGCGGCCAGAACCCGCTCGAGCCGGCCATGCTCGACACTGCGGTGCTTGCTGGACGCAACGTGCAGAATTTCCGCGACACCTATCAGCGGCTGATCGACCGTGGCGGCGCCAAGATCGTGCGCGACCGCGACATGCTTGCGGGTGCGGTCAACTTCCTGCTCGGCAACGAGATCGCACGTCACGACATGATGGCCGCAGGTGCGGTGACGGTTGAGGAAATGCGCGGCGCACTTGCCCGCACGCTGAAATCGCTCGAGCCCTTCATCCATCCGCTGATCGTTCAGTCGCGCCTCAAGGGCGCGGGCGGGAGGTAGAGCTGGCCAGCGAAGCGCCTCCTTTCTGGTGGGAAAAGCCGGATTGGCGCGCCTACGCGCTTTACCCGGTGTCGTCGCTTTATGCCTTGGTTGCCGGCCGGCGCATGAAATCGGCCCGTCGCGAGAAGATGGACGCGCCCGTGCTTTGCGTCGGCAACTTCACTGTCGGCGGCACCGGCAAGACGCCGATTGCGATCGCGCTCGCCAGGCAGGCCAAGCGCATGCAACTGGTGCCGGGCTTCCTGTCACGCGGCCATGGCGGAAGCTTCGCCGAGCCGCACGTCGTCGATACCCACCATGACAGCGCCAAGCATGTTGGCGACGAACCGCTGCTGCTTGCCGAGCATGCGCTGGTTGCCGTCTCGGCCAACCGGGCCGCGGGCGCGCGCCTGCTCATCGAACGCGGCTGCAATTTCCTCATCATGGACGACGGCTTCCAGAGCGCGCGCATCCATATCGATTATTCGCTGATCGTGGTCGATGCGCGGTTCGGCCTGGGCAATGGGCATGTCATTCCCGGCGGGCCGATGCGCGCCCGGCTGATCGACCAACTCCGCTTTGCCGATGCCATCCTCAAGATGGGCGAGGGCGAAAGGGCCGATTCCGTCGTGCGTCAGGCGGCGCGGGCCGGAAAGCCCGTCTTTTCGGCGACGGCGCGGCCGCGCGGCAAGAAGGCGTTCGCCGGTCGCCGCTTCCTTGCCTTTGCCGGCATCGGCCATCCCGAGAAGTTCTTCGACACCATTGGCAAGGCCGGCGGCACGGTCGTCCTGGCACATGCCTTTGCCGACCATCATTTCTATCTTCCCGACGAACTGGACGATCTGGCGGCTGCAGCAGACGCTGGTGAACTGGAGCTGCTGACGACGTCCAAGGACGCCGCGCGCCTGCGCCATGGCGTGGCGTCGCCCGCATTCCTCGAGCGCCTCAACGTGCTCGAGATCGATGCCGTGTTCGACATCGAGCATTCGGCCGAGCGCATCGTCGATGAAACGCTCGATGCCTGGCGCCGACGGATGATCGCTGGCTGAGTTAGCGACGCTTGCGCAGGTCCGGGTTCATGTCGATCTCGCGTGCCAGCGAAACCGCCGCGTCGCGATAAGGTTCTTGGCGGGCGACGCTCCAGTATTTGAGCTCATCGAGCGGTATCGAGTCCGACGTCACCGCACAGCGCACGAAGGAACCGGGGCTCGTCACCTGGAAATCGCCGTCGAGATAGCGGATACGGGCTTCGCGTGAGCCGGGGCCTTCGAAACGGTTCATCATCGCTTTTTGCTCAACTTCCTTGCTCGGCTTTTACGGCCACCAAATGCCCGAGGTCAAGCTGCCGCCGCTGGAACGAACCCCACCGAGAGCAGGGACCGTGAAAACGTGTCAGCGCCGGCCGAACAGCTTTTCGATGTCGGCAAGCTTGAGCTCGATATAGGTCGGCCGGCCGTGATTGCAGGTGCCGGAACCCGGCGTTGCTTCCATTTGGCGCAGCAGCGCGTTCATCTCCTCGGGCCGTAGCCTGCGGCCGGACCGGACCGAGCCGTGGCAGGCCATGGTGGCGGCGATCGCATGCAGCCGCTCTTTCAGCGTGTCGGCCGTATCGCTGTCGGCGATCTCGTCGGCCAGATCGCGCACAAGTTGGGTGACGTCGGTCTCGCCGAGCATGGCGGGCGTCTCGCGCACGGCGACAGCACCCGGGCCGAAACGCTCGATGCCGAGGCCGAAGCGGGCCAGCGTCTCCGAATGCATGGCAAGCCGTTCCGCGTCTTCCTCGGGCAGGTCGACGATTTCCGGCATCAAGAGCATTTGCGCCGCGACGGGGCGTGAATGCAGCGCGTTCTTCAACGCCTCGTAGACCAGCCGCTCATGGGCGGCATGCTGGTCGACGATGACGAGAGAGTCTCTCGTTTGCGCGACGATGTAGTTTTCGTGCACCTGGGCCCGGGCAGCACCCAGTTCGGTCTGCAGCAGCACTTCCGCGACCTCGGTCAATCCGGCGCGGGCGTCGGCGCTGTGCAGCGGACCTGTGTCGAAGCTCGCCTGTGCCGCCTCGGCGAAGCCGGCATCGAGTGGCCGGAACGGCGAGCGTTGCGGCTCGTACCCTGGCGAGGTCGTCGCACGGAAATCCGGATTGTAGGCGCGATGGCCATTGGCCGGGCCGGGGTGGCCGTAGCTGGCAGCTCCCGGCCGAAAAGCGCCCATCATTGCGTGCGTTCCAGTGGTCGCCGGGCGGATGCCGGCGCCGGCCAGCGCCTGGCGGATCGCGCCGACGATGAGGCCACGAACCAGGCCGGGATCGCGGAAGCGTACATCGGCCTTGGCCGGATGCACGTTGACGTCGACATAGGCAGGGTCGAGCGAAAGAAACAGCACCGTCACCGCATGGCGGTCGCGCGGCAGGACGTCGGCATAGGCGCCGCGGATCGCCGAGGCGATAAGCTTGTCGCGCACCGGCCGGCCGTTGACATAGGCATATTGCTGCAGCGCGTTGCCGCGGGTGTAGGACGGGATCGAGACGTGACCTTCCAGCCGAACGCTCTCCCGCGCGGCATCGATGACGATCGAATTGTCGGGGAAGTCGGTGCCCATCACCTGCGCGATGCGGGCGAGCCTGCCGTCGACACTGTCCGAGGTCGCCGAAAGCTCCAGCGTCGAGCGGTCGGTGCCGGAGAGCGTGAAGCGCACGGCGGGAAAGGCGATGGCAATGCGCTTGATCGTGTCGGCGATGGCCGTTGCCTCGGCGCGCTCGGTCTTCATGAATTTGAGCCGGGCAGGGGTGGCGTAGAACAGGTCGCGCACCTCGACCGACGTACCCCTGTTGGTCGGCGCCGGCCGCACGCCCGATACCCGCCCGCCCTCCACCGAAATTTCGGCGCCGCTGTCGGCGTGGCGCGTGCGCGAGCGGATGATGAGCTTCGACACTGAACCGATCGATGGCAAGGCTTCACCACGGAAGCCGAGCGAGCGGATGTCGAGGATGTCTTCGCCGAGCTTGGAGGTGCAATGACGCGAAATCGCCAGTGCCAGCTCTTCCTCAGGCATGCCCGAGCCGTCGTCGACGACACGGATCAGATTGAGCCCGCCGCCGGCGGTCGCGACCTCGATGCGCGAGGCGCCGGCGTCGAGTGCGTTCTCGACCAGTTCCTTGACGACGCTGGCAGGTCGCTCGACGACCTCGCCGGCGGCGATCTGGTTGATCATCGTTTCGGAAAGCTGGCGAATGGGCATGGCAGGACTATAGCGGGATTCGGCTCAGCGGGGACAGATGCATTGCGGGGGCTATGGGCATCCACAGTGGATTGGTGGTCGCATGGCATGCCGCCTCTCATCCCCTTGCCGGATGAGGGGCAGAGCCACGATGGTCGGCTCATGCTTGCGCCGCCAGCCAATCGCGCACTTTTTCAGCGCTGTCGCTGAGCGCCCGGTTCTTCGGCCAGGCAACGTGAAAACCCTTGCCGGTCGTCATTACGTGATCGGAGAGCCTGACCAGAAGCCCGGCCGCGATCAGCCGGTCGGTAAGGTGGCGCCAGCCGAGCGCGATGCCCTGGCCCTCCATCACCGCCTGGATGACAAGCACATAGTCGTTGATGACCAGTCCGCGCTTGGCAACCGCGCCGTTCAGGCCGGCCGACTGGAACCACTCGTTCCATGTCGCTGCCGGACGGTAGGGCTCGTCGAGGTGGATCAGGTGGTGCAGGGTGATCTCCGCTGGCGTCCTGGGCGTGTCGGCGCGCGCCAGATAGGCCGGTCCGGCGACGGGATAGATGTCCTCGCCGGCAATCGGGGCCAGCTCATAATCCGGCCAGTCGGCGGCGTCGCCACCGCGTATGCCCAGCGGGATGCCTTCGGCGACGAGGTCGAGATCGCGGTCGGCCGTCTGGATGCGCAGGTCGATGCCGGGCAGGTCGTCGCGGAACTTTTGCAGGCGCGGCATCATCCAGAACGAGGCAAAGGCGGTCGATGCCGACAGCGTGACATGCATGCCGCCGGCCCGCGCCCTGAGCTCTTCCGCCGATTTGCGGATATGCGACAGCCCCAGCGTGACATCGGCGTGGAAACGTTCGCCAGCCTCCGTCAGCAGCACCTGTCGGTGCCGGCGCTGGAACAGCTTGGCGCCGAACTGGTCCTCAAGTCCCCTGATGGCATAGGAGACGGCCGCCTGCGTCATGCCGAGCTCGCGCCCGGCTGCAGTGAAGCTCGCCAGCCGTCCGGCGGCTTCGAAGACGATCAGGCTGCCGGCCGATGGCAATAGGTGGCGCAGGCTTTGCATAAGCAAAGCTTATGCAAATGATGAGGATTTTCAAGCGTCACAGGCGCTCTGCCAAAGGCTAGCTTCATGCTGGAATGCTCAGGAGCCATGCATGAACGTCGTTGCCCCCGAAACCCAGGTGGAGCCAGTCAAACGCCGCGAGCGCGGCGGCCGGAACGCTCGCCGCGAGCAGCGCTCGCACGGACCCGAAGCGCACGGCCGGCCTTATATCGTCCGCAACATCCCCACCTACGACATGCTGTCGGAGGAGAACCTGGTCCGCATCGAAGAGACGGCCGACCGCATCCTGGCCGAGATCGGCATCGAATTTCGCGACGATCCGGTGGCGCTCGACCACTGGCGGCGGGCAGGGGCCAAGGTCGAGGGCGTGCTGGTCAAGTTCGAGCCCGGCCTGCTGCGCGAACTGCTGAGGACTGCACCTGCGACCTTCACCCAACACGCGAGAAACCCCGAACGTTCGGTCGAGATCGGCGGCAAGAGCGTGGTGTTTTCGCCGGCCTATGGCTCGCCCTTCGTCATGGATCTCGACAAGGGCCGCCGCTACGGCACCATCGAGGACTTCCGCAACTTCGTGAAGCTGGCCCAATCCTCGCCCTGGCTGCACCATTCCGGCGGCACCATCTGCGAGCCCGTCGACGTGCCGGTCAACAAGCGCCATCTCGACATGGTCTACAGCCATATCCGCTATTCCGACCGTGCCTTCATGGGCTCGGTGACCTCGGAAGCCCGCGCCGAAGATTCCATCGACATGGCACGCATCGTCTTCGGCGACGAGTTCGCCGATAAAAACTGCGTCATCCTAGGCAACGTCAATGTCAATTCGCCGCTGGTCTGGGATGCCACGATGACCACCGCCCTGCGCGCCTATGCCCGCGCCAACCAGGCGGCGGTGGTCGTGCCCTTCATCCTCGGCGGCGCCATGGGGCCGGTGACCAATGCCGGCGCCATCGCCCAGTCGCTGGCCGAAACCATGGCTGGCTGCGCTCTGACCCAACTCGAACGACCCGGCGCGCCCGTTATCTTCGGCAATTTCCTGTCGTCCATGTCGCTGCGTTCGGGCTCGCCGACCTTCGGCACGCCGGAACCGGCAATCGGCTCGATGGTGATCGGGCAACTGGCCCGGCGGCTCAACCTGCCGCTGCGCTGCTCCGGCAATTTCACCACCTCGAAGCTGCCCGATGCCCACGCCATGAACGAAGGCACCATGTCGATGCTGGCGGCGGTGCATTGCGGGGCTAACTTCATCCTGCACTCCGCCGGTTTCCTCGACGGGCTGTTGTCGATGTCCTACGAGAAGTTCGTCATGGATGCCGATTTCTGCGGGGCGCTGCACACCTATCTCGACGGCGTGAAGATCGACGACAACCAGCTGGCGCTCGACGCTTTCAGGGAGGTCGGGCCCGGCAACCACTTCTTCGGCTGCGCCCATACCATGGCCAACTACGAAACGGCGTTCTGGGATTCGGCCATCGCCGACAACGAGCCCTACGAGAAATGGGAGGCGGCGGGTTCGGTCGACGCCGCCGCTCGCGCCAACAAGCGCTGGAAGACGATGCTGGCTGAATATCAGGCGCCGCCGCTCGATCCCGGCATCGACGAAGCGCTGCAGGAGTTCATGACGCGCAAGAAGGCGTCGATGGAAGATGCGTGGTATTGATGGACGGCGGCATGAACGAGCTGGCCTTCGATCCCGTTGCGGCGTTGAAGCACTACCACGCGGCCATCGACGACCTCGACTTCGAGGCTATCGAAGCCTGTTTCGCGCCGGATGCCGAATATGTCTCCGATGGGGTCGGTGCGATCGTCGGGCGCGATGCGATCATGGCGGCGTTTCGCGGCTATTTTGCCGTCTATGGCGACCAGGTTTCCAAGGACGAGACCGTGGCCGCGCTGTCGCCGCGGGCGGCCTGGTCGCGCTGGCGGCTCGACGCTTCGGATGCGGCGACCGGCGTGCGCCTCAGCCGATCCGGCGTGGAAACCGTTCATTTCGATGCGAACTGCCGGATCGCCAAGGTCGAGGTGATAGATGACGCTGCGGCGCGATGAGCCGGCAGAAGCATGTCGCGTTGGCTCAGCCGCGCCCGCGATAGGGCGCAACGCCGGTTTCGGGCAGCCACGAACCCTCCGGGGGCGTGCCGGTCTGCCAGAACACGTCGATCGGAATGCCGCCGCGCGGATACCAATAGCCGGCGATGCGCAGCCACAACGGTTTCGTCGCTTCGACGACGCGGCGGCCGATCATCACGGTGCAGTCCTCGTGAAAGGCGCCATGGTTGCGGAACGACACCATGAACAGCTTGAGCGACTTGGATTCGACCAGCAGCTTGTCCGGTGCATAATCGATGACGATGTGCGCGAAATCGGGCTGGCCTGTCACCGGGCACAGCGAAGTGAACTCCGGGCAGGTGAAGCGAACGATGGCCGGTGGGCCGCCGACGCGGTCGTAGGGCACGGTTTCGAGCACGGCGGTTTCCGGCGAGGCCGGCGTCTGAACATGGGTGCCGAGCTGGGTGAGGGTGTCGGTGATGGTCATTGGGCGGCTCTTCGGGCTGGCTCTGGCTCATTGCCGTGGCTCGCTGGCGCGCGAAACTCCAAGGCCAGATTTTCGGTGGCGCTTATTAGCGCCTGATAATGCAGGAAGGCAATGACCAGCAACGACCCGCTTCTCCAGCCTTACCGGCTCAAGCATCTGACACTGAAGAACCGTGTCATGTCGACGAGCCACGAGCCGGCATATTCCGAGGACGGCATGCCGAAGGAGCGCTACCGGCTCTACCATGCCGAGAAGGCCAGGGGCGGCATGGCGCTGACCATGACGGCGGGCTCGGCCATCGTCTCGCGCGACAGCCCGGCCGCTTTCGGCAACCTGCACGCCTATGACGACGCCATCGTGTCGTGGATGGCCGAACTGGCCGATGCCTGCCATGAGCATGACTGCAAGGTCATGATCCAGCTCACGCACCTTGGCCGGCGCACAGCCTGGAACAAGGCCGACTGGCTGCCGGTGCTCAGCGCATCTCCGGTGCGCGAGGCAGCCCACCGCACCTTCCCCAAGACAGCCGAGGACTGGGACCTCGACCGCATCGTCGCCGACTATGCCTCGGCCGCCCAGCGCATGCAGGCGGCAGGCCTCGACGGCATCGAGTTCGAGGCCTACGGCCACCTGCTCGATGGCTTCTGGTCGCCTGCCACCAACCATCGCGACGACGACTATGGCGGCTCGCTCGACAACCGCCTGCGCTTCACATGGCGGGTGATCGATGCCGTGCGCGCTGCCGTCGGCCCTGGTTTCGTCGTCGGCATCCGCATGGTCGCCGACGAGGACATGGACAAGGGGCTGTCGCGAGAGGAGGGCGTCGAGATCGCCCGTCGCCTTGCGGCGTCAGGAAAATTCGACTTCCTCAACATCATCCGCGGTCATATCGACACCGACGCGGCGCTGACCGGCGTGATCCCCATCCACGGCATGCCGTCGGCACCGCATCTCGATTTTGCCGGCGAGGTCAGGGCGGCGACCAAATTCCCCGTCTTTCATGCCGCGCGCATCTCGGATGTCGCCACCGCCCGCCATGCCATCGCGGCCGGCAAGCTCGACATGGTCGGCATGACGCGTGCCCACATCGCTGACCCGCATATCACCAGGAAGGTGATGTCAGGCGAAGAACACCGCATTCGCCCCTGCGTCGGCGCGACCTACTGCCTCGACCGCATCTACGAGGGCGGCGGCGCGCTCTGCATCCATAACGCCGCAACGGGGCGCGAGGCGACGATCCCGCATGATATTTCCCGCACCGATGGGCCGCTGCGCAAGGTCGTCGTGGTCGGCGCCGGTGCTGCCGGGCTGGAGGCGGCTCGCGTCATGGCCGAGCGCGGCCACAAGGTGATCGTGCTCGAGGCGTCGGGCCAGGCTGGGGGACAAATCAGGCTCGCCGCCCAGAACCCGCGCCGGCGCGAACTGATCGGCATCGTCGATTGGCGGCTTGCCGAGCTGGAGCGCCTTGGCGTCGAGATCCGTTACGACATTTGGGCCGGCGTGGACGATGTGCTGGCGCTCGCGCCCGACGCCGTGGTGATCGCCACCGGCGGCCTGCCGCAGAACCCGCCACTCGATGCGGGCGACGATCTGGTGGCGTCGAGCTGGGACATCATCGCCGGCAGCGTCAAGCCAGCGGAGAACGTGCTGCTCTACGACGACAATGGCGGCCACCAGGGCATGACCGCCGCCGAACTCATCGGCAAGGCCGGGGCAAAGCTCGAACTGCTGACGCCGGAGCGCTTCTTCGCCCCAGAGATTGGCGGCATGAACCACGTACCTTACATGGAGGCGTTCCACCGCAATGGCGTGAAGATCACCATCAACACGCGGCTCAAGTCGGTCCGGCGCGACGGCAACCAACTGATAGCTGCACTGGCCTCCGATTTCGCCAAGGGCTGGAGTGAGGAGCGCCGTGTCGACCAGATCGTTGTCGAGCATGGCACCCTGCCGCTCGACGACCTCTATCTCGAGCTGAAGCCACAGTCGAAGAACTTGGGCGCCATCGACTATGAGCGTCTCGTTCATGGCGGCGACATCTTCACGGACAAGAACCCGGATGGCCGTTTCTTGCTCTTGCGCATCGGCGATGCCGTGCAGGCGCGCAATATCCATGCCGCCATCTATGACGGCATCAGGTTCGGGCTAAGGATCTGACGGGCTGGTCCGCCGCCTCGGCCGTCAGCCAGCGGACGAATTCACGCAGGCCCGGCCGGCCCTCGCCGCCGGGGCGGAAGGCGAGCCGGTAGGGCGCTTCGCCGACGATGCGGTTCGGCGACGCCATGATGAGCCGGCCCGAGGCGAGCTCGCGCTCGGCCAGCACCTCTGGCACCAGCGCCACGCCTAGGCCGGCGACCGCCGCCTCGACCACCATCGAGAACTGTTCAAAGCGGTGCCCGCGCAGCGTGGTGCGCGGGTCGATGCCGGCTGCCTGGAACCATTTCAGCCACAGTGTCGGCCGCGTCGACTGCTGCAGCAGCGGCAGCGCGGCAAGCTCGGCGTCGTCGAGGGCGGCGCGTCCGTCGAGCAGGGAAGGCGAGGCGACGACCACAAGCTGCTCGTCGAACAGCCTGACGATGCCCGCTTGCCCCGGTTCCGCCGGGCCGCGCTGGATCGCAGCATCGAAGGCTTCGGCTTCGAAGTCGACCGTTTCCAGCCGCACCGCAAGGTCAATGGCGACATGCGGATGGGCGGCATGGAAGCCGGCGAGCCTGGGGATCAGCCAGCGATCGGCCAGCGTTGGTAGCACCGCTATGCTCAGCACGTCGGACTGGCCGCCGAAGGCCATGGTCCGCACCGCTGCTTCATGCAGGCTGTCGAGGATCGCCTCAGCGTCGCGGGCAAAGCGGCGGCCGGCATCCGACAGCGCCAGACGCTGCCGGATACGGTGGAACAGAGCCACGCCCAGCCGGTCCTCCAATTGGCCGATCGACCGGCTGACCGAGCTCTGCGTCAGGCCGAGCTGATCGGCCGCGCGAATTGTCGTGCCGAGGCTGGCGCAGGCGCGGAATGCCTCAAGCTCTGCAATCGTCGGGACATAGCTGCGGCGCATTGGTTGGCCTGTCGTCGAGTTGATCGAATTTGCGCATAAACTATGCGAGATTACTTGTTAGCGAAAAGTGCCAAGGCGGTCTAGGATGAGCGAAAATCACCTATTCTCCGGAGGAACCATGAGCGCATCCACACCGGCCGGCGGCGGCAGCTTTGTCTGGGCCGACCCGTTCCTGATCGAAGACCAGTTGAGCGAAGACGAGCGCATGATGCGCGATGCGGCAGCAAGCTTTGCCGCCGACAAGCTCGCGCCGCGCGTCGAGGAAGCCTATCTCGACGAGAAGACCGATCCGGCGATCTTCCGCGAAATGGGCGAGGCAGGCCTGCTCGGCGTGACCGTTCCCGAGGAATATGGCGGCCTGGGCGCCGGCTACGTCACCTACGGCCTTGTCGCCCGCGAGGTCGAACGCGTCGATTCGGGCTACCGCTCAATGATGTCGGTGCAGTCGTCGCTGGTGATGTATCCGATCTATGCCTACGGCTCCGAGGAGCAGCGCAAGAAGTACCTGCCCAAGCTCGCTTCTGGTGAGTGGATCGGTTGCTTCGGCCTGACCGAGCCGGACGCGGGTTCCGATCCGGGCGGCATGAAGACCCGCGCCGAGAAGACGGCCAACGGCTACAAGATCAGCGGCTCGAAGATGTGGATTTCGAACGCGCCGATCGCCGACGTCTTCGTCGTCTGGGCAAAGTCCGCTGCCCATGACAACCAGATCCGCGGCTTCGTGCTGGAAAAGGGCATGAGGGGCCTGTCGGCGCCGAAGATCGGCGGCAAGCTGTCGCTGCGCGCTTCGATAACCGGCGAGATCGTCATGGAGGGCGTCGAAGTCGGCGAAGACGCGCTGCTGCCGAACGTTTCAGGCCTCAAGGGTCCCTTCGGCTGCCTCAACCGCGCCCGCTACGGCATCTCCTGGGGTGTCATGGGTGCCGCTGAGGATTGCTGGCACCGTGCCCGCCAGTACGGCCTCGACCGCAAGCAGTTCAACAAGCCGCTGGCCGGCATGCAACTCTACCAGAAGAAACTGGCCGACATGCAGACCGAGATTGCTCTTGGTCTCCAGGGCTCGTTGCGCGTCGGCCGTCTGATGGACGAGCACAAGTTCGCGCCCGAGATGATCAGCCTCGTCAAGCGCAACAATTGCGGCAAGGCGCTGGACATCGCGCGTGTCGCCCGCGATATGCATGGCGGCAACGGCATCCAGATCGGCTACCACGTCATGCGCCATGCGCAGAACCTGGAGACGGTCAACACCTACGAAGGCACGCACGACGTGCATGCGCTGATCCTGGGCCGCGCCCAGACAGGCCTGCAGGCTTTCTTCTGAGCCTTCGATCGGCATGCTGAAGGTCATGGCGGCCGCATGGACACTCCATGCGGCCGTTTTGTTGGCCACAGGCCGGGATGGGTGCGCGTTAAGTTCGCTTTCTGGTTTAGGTGGTGCGATTTAAATTCGACCATAGCGCGAATTGTTTCATAATCATGAAACACGCCGTTGGCTTCTCGACGTCAGGCGGATACATGGCGTCGATAATTCCCTGAGGCGTCCGGCAGTATTTCGTTGGACTGTCAGAGGGGATATCGTTGATGAACGCCAAGACGACATTCGAAAATGCCGGTCAGATCCTGTGGTTCGGCGACAACCTCATGACCATCCGCGTAGCAGCGAGCATCGAAAACGATCACACCAGCATTATCGAATGCCGCATGCCCGCAGGGGGCGTATCGCCGCTGCAGGTGACCTTGAGTGGCGATGGGCTTATCCACATTCTCGACGGCATGATGCGGTTTCAGGTTGGCGACAGGATTTTTCTCGCCCATGTCGGGCAGACGGTCGTGGCACCCAATCGGCTTCCGCATGATTTCGAGATCGTGTCCGCCGACGGCGCGACCTGCCTGATTGTCACCGAAGGTGACGAGTTTGAGCAATTGGTCCGCCAGATGAGCCGTTCGGATCCCTCAGTCGCCGGGGTTTTTTCCGACGATCGCGCGAGCAGTTCCATCGAGGCCGTCGGCGCCCCGCTACCATAGCGCCGGCGCTCGGCAGGGGCGCATCCGTCCAGCCATCATTCAGGCATGGCAGTTGAAGATCGGCTCGCCAAAGATGGCCGGGTCGATGTCGAGGCCAAGCCCTGGGCCGGTCGGCATGCTCATCATGCCATCCAAGATGGTAAAACTTCCGCGCGCGTTAGACACCGTCACCCAGTTGTGGAAGTCGACGGTGTGCTGCCTGAGATGTTCCGGTGTCGACGACATCAGGCCGGAATAGGCCGCCGTGTCGATCTGGGCACCGCCCGTATCCTCGATGGTAACCTTGAGGTTCCTGGCGATCGCGATGTCGCGCAGCAGCTTTGCCTTGCTCAGGCCGCCGACCCGCGCCAGCTTGATCGTGATGCCGTCGACCAGTCCGTCCGAAATGGCCCGGATCAGCACGTCGACGCCGTCGATCGTTTCGTCAAGCACCAGTGGCCGGTCGGTGGCGCGGCGGATGGCGAGGTTTTCCTCATAGCTCGCACAGGGCTGCTCCAGCGTGTAGTCGAGATTTCGCGTCGCCATCAGGAAGCGGCGGGTTTCGGCCGTGCCCCAACTGGCGTTGGCGTCGCAGAACAGGACCGTGTCGGCCGGAACGCTTGCTCGTACGGCCTCGAGCCGGGCGATGTCCTCGTTGACGTCGAGCCCGACCTTCACCTGCAGGCGGCGGTAGCCCTCGGCGATGTATTTCGTCGCCCGTGCCGCCATGGCGTCTGGCGCCTGTTGGGCGATGGAGCGATAGAGCGCCAGCGCCGATCCCTCCGCGCCGCCGCTCATCGCCGCAACCGAAAGCCCCGAGCGTTTGCCTGACAGATCCCACAGCGCCATGTCGAGCGCCGACTTGGCATAGGGGTGGCCCTTGAGCAGCAGGTTCATGCGCCGGTTGAGGGCCTCGGTGCCGGATGCATCGCAGCCGAGCAGTTGCGGCGCCAGTTCCTGCATAGCCTTGCGTGCACCGGCGGCAAAGGCCGGGTCGTAGAAGCTGCCCAGCGGCGCCATCTCGCCATAGCCCGCAACGCCGTCGCGGCTGGTGATTTCGACGATGGTCGAATCGAAGCCTTCGGCGCTGCGCCCGCCCGAGCAGCGATAGGTACCGTCGCGAAACGGCTGCCATTGGCGGAAGATGCGGATGCTCGAAATCGTCGCGTCGCTCATGCTGTCCCCGGGCGCAGGCTTGATGTGCACCAAGGATAGCGTGGCCGATACCCGGCAGCGATAAGGGAAGCGGCGCTTGCAGGCGTCGTATTCGTGACAACTGCTCTCGATTCCTGGTTCGTACGAGGCGCGAAGTGTTTCAGATTGCGGATACAGCTTTCGGTTTTGCTGAATTCGAACGGATACGCTCACCCCTTAGAGCAAGGCCATCGCGGCGCCCGGCGCTGCGCTTGTTCGAAAAGGAAAACACAGTGACCATTCATGCAAAGACCGAGAATGATGGCGAACTGCTGTGGTTCAACGGCAGTCTTGCGACCATCCGGGTTTCGGGTCAGGCGGGCGCCGACACCATCAGCGTCATCGAGCACCTGATGCCGTACGGCTCGTCGCCGCCGCTCCATATTCACCGCAACGAGGACGAGGTCTTCCACATTCTCGAGGGCGTGGTGCGCTTTAATGTCGGTGGCAAGGACCTTTACGGCCGCGCCGGCCAGACCATGCTGGCGCCGAAGGGCATTCCGCACAGCTATCGCGTCGAATCCGCCGAGGGCGCCCGCTGCCTGACCATCACGACGCGCGGCGATTTCGAGCGCATGGTGCGCGAAGTCAGCATTCCGGCCCCGAGGGCGGAGATCCCGCCGCAGGAAGCACCGACAGCTGAAGTCATCGCCATGCTGACCGAGGCTTGCGCCCGCAACGGCATCGACATCATCGGCGCGCCGCTGAACTGACCTGACTGGGTGGCGGGGCGGATGGCGTCCATTCGTCCCGCCGTCGCTTTTGTGATGGATTTTGACCCGGGCAGGGACGACACTCGACCAGATGCACTCGAATTTGAGGCGGCAAGCTGGCCATGAGCAAAGCGTTTTTGTCCCATCTGTCCTCCGAGTTGGAGGGACTGAAATCGGCCGGGCTCTACAAGTCCGAGCGCGTCATCACCTCGACGCAGAGCGCCGAGATCGAGGTCGGCGGCGAAAGGGTGCTGAATTTCTGCGCCAACAACTATCTCGGCCTTGCCGACAGCCACGAGTTGCGCGACGCCGCCAAGAAAGCCCTCGACCGCTACGGCTATGGCATGGCCTCGGTGCGCTTCATCTGCGGCACGCAGGAAGAGCACAAGGAACTGGAAACGAAGCTGTCGGCATTCCTCGGAATGGAGGACACGATCCTCTATTCCTCCTGCTTCGACGCCAATGCCGGCCTGTTCGAAACGCTGCTGGGCGAAGAGGACGCGATCATTTCCGATGCCCTCAACCACGCCTCGATCATCGATGGCGTGCGCCTGTCGAAGGCCAGGCGCTTTCGCTACGCCAACAACGACATGGCGGCGCTTGAGGAGGAATTGAGGAAGGCCGAGGGCAGCCGCTTCAAGCTGATCGCCACCGACGGGGTGTTCTCGATGGACGGCATCATCGCCAATCTTGGGGGCGTCTGCGACCTGGCCGAAAAATATGGGGCGATGGTGATGGTCGACGACAGCCATGCCGTGGGCTTCGTCGGCAAGCACGGTCGCGGCACGCCGGAGCATTGCGGCGTCGAGGGCAGGGTCGACGTCATCACCGGGACGCTGGGCAAGGCGCTTGGCGGCGCTTCCGGCGGCTACACCTCGGCCAAGCGCGAGACGGTCGATTGGCTGCGGCAGCGTTCCAGGCCTTATCTGTTCTCCAACACGCTGGCCCCGTCGATAGCCGGTGCCTCGATCAAGGTGCTCGACATGATCGCCTCGGGCGGAGCCTTGCGCGAAAAGCTCTATGCCAATGCCGCCCGGTTTCGCTCGGGCATGCGCAAGCTCGGCTTCACGCTCGCCGGCGCCGACCATCCGATCATTCCTGTCATGCTGGGAGACGCCTCGCTCGCCCAGGAAATGGCGGCGCAGATGCTCAAGCGTGGCATCTACGTCATCGGCTTCTCGTTCCCGGTCGTGCCAAAGGGGCAGGCGCGCATCCGCACGCAGATGTCGGCGGCGCATTCTGCTGCCGATATTGACCGAGCGGTGGCCGCTTTCGGCGACGTCGGGCGAGAATTGGGCGTCGTTTCTTAAGCCACCGGCAGCGCCAAAAGCGATTCTGGGTCAAGGGATTCGCAGGAGAAGACAATGTCGAACATGATGCGCGCTCTGGTGAAGGCCAAGGCCGAACCGGGCATCTGGATGGAAGAGGTACCAGTGCCCGAGATCGGCCCCAACGACGTGCTGATCAAGGTCAGGAAGTCGGCGATCTGCGGCACCGACGTCCACATCTACAATTGGGACCAGTGGGCGCAGAAGACGGTGCCGGTGCCCATGGTGACGGGGCATGAGTTCGTCGGCACTGTTGCCGATTTCGGCGCCGGCGTGAAGGACTACAAGGTTGGCCAGCGAGTATCGGGCGAGGGTCACATCGTCTGCGGCCACTGTCGCAACTGCCGCGCCGGGCGGGGGCACCTCTGCCGCAACACGCTGGGCGTCGGTGTCAACCGCCCCGGCTCCTTCGCTGAATATGTCGCCATCCCCCAGCACAACGTCGTGCCGATCCCCGACGACGTGTCCGACGAGATCGCCGCGATCTTCGACCCGCTCGGCAATGCCGTGCACACGGCCCTGTCCTTCGATCTGGTCGGCGAGGATGTGCTGGTCACCGGTGCCGGGCCGATCGGCATCATGGGGGCTCTGGTCGCCCAGTGCGTCGGCGCCAGGAAGGTCGTCATCACCGACATCAACCCTGTCCGTCTGGCGCTGGCGAAAAAGCTCGGCGTCCATCACGTGGTCGATGCGTCGAAGGAGAAACTGCGCGACGTGATGCGCGACGAGGGCATGACCGAAGGTTTCGATATCGGGCTTGAGATGTCGGGTTCAGCGGTCGCCTTCCGCGACATGATCGACACCATGAACAATGGCGGCAAGATTGCCATCCTCGGCATCGCCCCGACCGGCTTCGAGATCGACTGGAACAAGGTCATCTTCAAGATGCTGCATCTCAAGGGCATCTACGGCCGTGAGATGTTCGAGACCTGGTACAAGATGATCGCGCTGGTGCAAGGGCCGCTCGACGTGACGGGCCTCATCACGCACCGCATCGGCATCGACGACTACCAGGCCGGTTTTGACGCCATGCGCAGCGGCAATTCCGGCAAAGTGGTGATGGATTGGTGACGCAAGGAAAGTTTTTTCACTGTAAGGTGAAATTTTCGAATAAAGCCCCGTTGTCAGCCGAAGCCGCTGTTGCTATCGAAGCGGGCCCTTCGGCTGGAAACGACGATGCGCAGTCACATACGCACCCTTACTGCTCGGCATGAGCCGAAAGGACAGATGATCTCGCACGTCAAGTCGGGATCGGGCGCGATCGTCGGCCTGGCCGCCGTCGGTGGCCTTGCCTCAGTCACCGGCCTGCCGATGCTCATCGCGCCGCTGGGCGCGACCGCGGTCCTGCTGTTCGGCCAGCCGGCCAGCCCTCTGGCCCAGCCGATCAACATTTTCGCCGGCTACTTCATCGCGACGATGATCGGGGTGGCGGCTGCTATGGCGTTTCCCGGAATGTGGGAGGTCTCGGCGGTCGCGGTCGGTGTCTCGATCGCGCTGATGCTGATGTTCCGCGTTACCCATCCGCCAGCAGGTGCGATTCCGCTTGTGGCGACAGCCACGCCTTTTCAGGGCAGCACGCTGTTCGTCGTCGTGCTGCTGAGCTGCATCAGCCTGCTTGTGCTGGCGCTCGTCCATCACTGGATCCCGCCTCGCGTCCAGTATCCGCGCCGCGTCGACTGACGTTTTTGGCTCTGCGCGTGCGGCAACGAAGCAGTTCAGGTCAATTCGCGTTGCCTTTCAGATTGATGCTCTGCTTGGTGTGAAATTCTTCCAGCTCCTTGTCGCCGAGCTTTCTGGCCGCAAACGCTATGCCGCTATGTGTAGCTTCGAGGTTGGATTGATGACTAGCGATCTTTTGAAATAGGTAAGGGCACGTTCCGGTTGGTCATGTTCCTCCAGAATGCGTCCGTGATCCGTCAGCAGTTCTGCAACGTTGGGCAACCGATTCTCGGCTTCTGCGAACCAACGCTCAACTACCGCCAGATCATCGCCGCGCAAATGTGTTGTGAGGGCAAAACCCCAATAGAGCGCGCCGTTGTCGGGATCTAGCAGCCAGGCTTGATTGAAGCGCCGGATAGCCTGCTCGTAATCATTGGCGTTGAATGGCTCCCAACCTCTCTTGATCGCGTGCTGTGCTCCCCTGTCCAGCCGGTTGCCTGTCGCTTGCCGTATGCCTTCTACGAATTTCTTATCCACTTCCAGAAGGCGGGCATCTTTGTGCTGCCCTTCCCACAAAGGCATTTCCTTTGCCAGCACAGCGTACTGGCAGCAGAGCAACAGCCCGAGTGAGATGCATACTGTCCAGAGTTTTGATGCCAACGAAGGCCTTGCGACCATTGACGTAAACCCTTCGTATGTTCCCATAGCCAGACTGACATGATGTTATCGCTGCGAAAACGCGCCTGCAATCATTAGTCTTAACCTGGCAGCGACCTTGCAATCAGCACGGGATTTTGGATGAGCAAATATCGTATCGTTCTGCTTGGCACGAAGGGTGGCCCGGCGATCCGCCCCGGTGGCCCTTGGCCGACATCCACGCTGGTTGAGCTCGGCGGGCGTACAATCGTCGTGGATTGCGGGCTCGGCGTGACGCGCGGAGTGACCGATGCCGGTCTCAGCCTCAAGGCGCTCGACCTGATTTTCATCACCCATCTCCATTCCGACCACGTGCTCGAGCTGGGCGCCTTGCTCCACACCGCCTGGACGGCCGGGCTTGCGACGCCGGTCAAGGTTTTCGGTCCTGCCGGCTTGAATCGATACTGGCAGGGTTTCGTGCAAGCGCTTGAATTCGACATCGAAATCCGGATCATCGACGAAGGCCGACCAGATCTGCGCGAGATGGTCGAGGTCGTGGAGTTCGGCGAGGGTGAGGTGCTGCGCGACGGCGATCTGTCGGTCACAGCCCTGCGCGTCGACCACCCGCCTGTCACCGAGTGCTTCGCCCTGCGCTTCGAACACCAGGGCACGGCAATCGTCTTTTCCGCCGACACCGCCTTTTTCCCGCCCTTGGCGGATTTCGCGCGCGGCGCCGACATCCTGCTGCACGAGGCGATGCTGGAAGAAGGCGTCGAGCGGCTGGTGGCGCGCACCGGCAACGGCGCGCGGTTGCGCGAGCATCTGATGGCAAGCCACAGCCTTGCCGGCGAGGCGGGCACGATCGCGGCGCGTGCCGGCGTCGGCCGCCTGGTGCTCAATCACCTCATTCCCGCCGACGATCCCGAGATAGGCGAGGCCGACTGGGTCGAGGCTGTCAGGAAAACATGGAATGGTCCCTTGACGATCGGCCGCGACGGGCTTGTTGTGGTGGTCGAGGGCGATGACGCCCGCAATCGGGAGGACCTGCATGAAACTGGCGACGCTGAAGAACGGTTCGCGTGACGGGAAACTGGTCATCGTCTCGCGCGACCTGACGCGATACACCGATGCATCCTTCCTGGCGCCGAACTTGCAGGCGGCGCTGGACGACTGGCGTCGGATTTTCCCGCACCTCACAGCATTGGCGGATTCGCTGGAAATCGGTTCGGTGCCTTCGTCGCGCTTCCATGAGCATGACGCCCATTCGCCCCTGCCACGCGCCTACCAGCGCCTCGGCGGCGGCGATGCCTTTGTCGGCCCGCGCGATCCGATCGAACTGGCCGGCAAGACGCGCGATGCCAAGATAGAGGCGGCCGTTGCCGTGATCGTCGCAGACGTTGCGATGGGCGCGACGGCCGACGCCGCCAAGGACGCCATTGCCCTTGTTGTGCTCTCGGCCGACACGGACCTCGATGCCGGCCACAGCGGAACGTCGGCTCTGTCGCCTGTCGCGGTGACGCCCGACGAACTGGGCGATGCCTGGGACGGTGCGGTGCACCTGCCGCTGCAGGCGGGCACGCGAAGCATTGCCTCGGTCGGCTGGACCAGCTTTCCGAAGCTGATTGCCGATGCGGCGTCGACCAGACCGCTGGGCACCGGCGCCATCGTCAGGGGCGCGGTCGAGGCGCTGTCGGTTTCGCTCGGCGACACGCTGCGGGTCGAGATGAAGGACAAGTCCGGCCACTCGATCTTCGGTGCGATCGAACGCCAGGTTGGCAGGTTCGAGCCGGCCTGAGGCCGCCATGGACATGACGAGCCATTTTTGCCGCATGGCGCGGAACAATTTGTGGTCCAACGACCGCATCTACCGCGCCGTGACGGCCCTGCAGCCTGGTGAGTTCGCGGCCACGCGCACCAGCTTCTTTCCCTCGCTCCAGGAAACGCTGAACCACATCCTCGAGGTCGACCTCTATTATCTCGACATGATCGAGGAGACGGGAGAGGGACGCAGGATATTCGATCGCTTCGTCGTGTTCGAGGATGCCGTGGCTCTGGCGGAGGCGCAGTTGGTGTTCGATCGCAGGCTGGTGGCCGTCTGTGACCGGCTGGCTGAAGCCGATCTCGACCGGCGAGTCCTTTCCGACAGAGGCGAAGCCGGGCAGATACCGGAACGCATCGGCGACCTGCTGGCGCATCTGTTCATCCACCAGATCCACCACCGCGGGCAGGTACATGCGATGCTGTCCGGTACGTCGGTCGCACCGCCGCAACTCGACGAGTTCTTCCTGGACTACGATTTGCAGTTCCGCGTTGGGGAGGTCGAAGGGCTGGGCCTTTAGGCGAGCGCTACATCGTAGCGCGCAAACATCGGATCAGCGGTCAGGATGACGAGGTTCTCGACTTGTGCCTGAGCGATCAGCAGCCGGTCGAATGGGTCGCGATGATGGTCGGCAAGATGCTCGACGCGCGACGCGTGGTGCTCATTGATCGATAGTATCGGAGTTCCGCGTTCATTGAGTCCAGAAGGAATTTCGGGTCGCTCACTTGGCGTATTCGTCCCATTCAGGGCCGAGTTCGTCAAATTCATCGGCGATCCAGACCTTGCCTTTCATCGCGCCAATGATGCTCTGGCGCGATGACGCGACTTCTACGGGAGCAGCAATCGTGGCCACAGCCTTGCCGTCGCGTGTAACAACGATCTCCTCGCCGGCTTCCACCCGTTCGATAAGTTCGGAAAACTTGGCCTTGGCTTCTGCAACCGAAATGTTCATGGCGCGATCCCTGTGATAATTTAGGTCACAATCGCCTGTCCTGCAAACCGGCCGGCCGCTTTCTCAGTCAGCCCTTGCTTTGCTGGATCGCCATGTAGAGGTTGGTGCAGCGCGTGCCGGAGCGGCAATAGGCGAAGACCGGGCCATCCATCTCGTCGAGCGCATCGGCCATGTCGGCAACGTTGTCGCCGGTCATCTGGCCGCTGATGACGGGGATGTAGCGGAAAGCGAGGCCGGCGGCCTCGACCGCCGCCTTGACGCTGTCCGCGGAAGGCTGGCCGGGCTGCTCGTCGTCGGGCCTGTTGCAGATGACGCTCTTGAAGCCAGCGGCCTTGATGGCGGCAACTTCGTCCGGCGTGATCTGGCCGGAAACCGAGTATTCGTCGGTGATCTGGCGAAATTCCATGTTCGTCCTCGCAGGGTTCGTGGCCGCATGCGCGGCTGGTCGAAGCCAGTCTTGCCACTCTCGGCGCGTCGGGGCAACCGTCTGGAGGTAGCAGAGCAGGCGGGGAGCCGGTTCAGGCCGGCTCCCCGTCATGTCAGTGGGTTTCGCCGGAGCCGCCGACGGCAACGAGATTGAACGGCCTGCCTTCGACTGCAATGTCGGTTGTCTGTTCAAACGTCTCGGCGTCTATGGTGTGCAGCAGGCCCTTCAGCGGGTTCGAGACGACGATGCGGTCGCCGGCAACGGCGATGCGCGGGCGCGGATCGCTCCAGTGGCCGTCCATGCTGTAGGGCTCGGTCAGCTTGAGCGAGCCATCCAACTTGGCGGCCACCACGTCGATACGGTGCAGGCTGCCATCCTCTGTGAAGACATAGGCGAATTTTGCCCGCACCGGATCGACGGCGAAATGCACGCGGCGTGTCGGCAGTTCGAGCAGCCTGAAGGCGTCTTCGGACTTCGGGTCGATCAGTACGACGGCGCTGGGGCCATAGTTGCCGAGAAAATACTGCAGGCCACGGCCGCCCACCAGCGTGGTCGACTTGCCTTCGGGAAGGCCGGCGTAAGGCAGCAGGTCGATTGCCGGGGCACCTTTGCCAGCCGACATGACGAGCAGGCCCTTGGCACAGGCAACGGCGATCAGATTGCCCGACGACGCCTCGCCATGCAGGTCCGGGCATTCGTGCAGATCGCCGACAGATGCTCCGGAGCGGTCGACCACGCGAATGCCGACGGGCAGTTCATCGGGCTTTTCAGCGTTTGGCTCCGACACCAGCACGTGGTCGCCCAGCGCGATGGCCACGCCGTGATGCGGCGCGTCGGTAGCCACTTCGCGAATGGCCGGTTTGCCCTCGAGGATGTCTGCCTCCCTTGTAACCCGCGCCTTTCCTTCGCCATCGAAGAACAAGGCGATGTCGCCATCATGGTCGACGAAATGCGATGGTTTCTTGCCCTCGAAGCTGATGTCGAGAAGCTTTGGCGCCTCGACGTCGATGTCGCCGTGATCGCCATGGTCGCCGAAGGAAATGCCGCTCGAAAGCGCCGAGATCACATCTCCCTTGCCCTGCACGGCAAAGACGGTACGGCCGCTGTCGCTGCGGTAGAGGCTGGTTGGCGCCTTGATGGTGAAAGTGTCGATCTTATGACCCGTCTCCATGTCGATGGCGTGGACGATCGGTTGGGCGTGATCGGAAACGAACAGCCGCCATGCCGATTTTTCCTCGGCATGGGCTGGTGTAATCGGAGAGGCGGCGAAAATAGCCAAGGCCGATGCGGCCGAAAGCAGGGACTTCATAGGTAGCTCCATATGTTATTACGTAACAAATCAAACCGGGCGGCACGACAGAGTCCCGCCTTTGTCGGGCAGGGTACGCCGAGGCTGTTGGGCCGGCATCTGCCGGCCTCGATTGCTTGAATCAGTTTCGCCGGACGTCGCGCCAAGTCATTGAAGGCGCTGGATTGTCGGGCGCGTGAGGGTCGTCAGATTCCCGATATGGCTGCTTTGATAGTGCCGATGTTGGCTTTCATCATGTCGATGTAGGTGGTCGCCGGGCCGCCGGCCTTGGACAGCGCATCGGAGTAGAGCGTGCCGCCGACCTTGACGCCGGTTTCCGAAGAAATCTGCTCGATCAGTCGCGGATTGGTGATGTTTTCGAGAAAGATCGCCGACGCCTTGTCGCCCCGTACCTGCATGATCAGTGCAGCGACGTCGGCGGCGGAGGCTTCGGCCTCGGTCGAGATGCCTTCCGGCGCCAGGAAGGTCAGGCCATAGGCGTTCTCGAAATAGCCGAAGGCATCATGCGAGGTGATGACCGTGCGCTTGTCCTCGGGGATGCCTGCCACCGTCGTCTTGATCTCTTCATCGGCTGCGTCGAGTTTGGCGGTGTAGGCAAGCGCGTTGGCCTTGTAGATGTCGCAGTTGGTGACGTCGGCAGCGCAAAATGCGTCGGCGATGTTCCTCACATAGATCCTGGCGTTGGCGACCGACTGGAAGGCATGCGGATCGAGGTCGCCATGGTTGTGATGGTCGCTGTCCGCCTCGGCAGCGTGCTCGTGTTCTTCCTTCATCTTGATCGGCTCGACGCCCTTGGTCAGTTCGACCACCGAAGCCTTGGTGGCGCTGGCTTCGACGAGGCGTTGCAGGAAGCCTTCGAACTGCAGGCCGTTGACCAGCACGACATCGGCCTTGGACATGCTGACCGCGTCGGCCGGCGAGGGCTCGTAGACATGGGCGTCGCCATCCGGGCCGACCAGCGTGGTCAGTTCGATGCGGTCACCGCCGACATTTGTGGCAAAGTCGCCAATGATCGAGAAACTCGCCACGACTTTCAGCGGCTCGGCCGAAGCCGAAGCGGTCCATGCGGAAGTTAATGTTATAACGCTCAAAGCGGAGGCGAAAGCAATCTTCCTGAGCATGAAGTTCTCCTGTCTTGAGGATCGGAATTTCGAAGGGTTCAGGCGGTGCGGTGGCGGTGGCGGCGCAGCTTGGTGTTGAAGACGCCGCGCGTGCCGAACAGGATGGACGCCAGATAGATCGCACCGGCGGAAAGGATGATCGCCGGGCCCGAGGGCAGGGAGGCATGGTAGGACACCAGCAGCCCGGCGACGCAGGAGACCGAGCCAAAGCCGAAGGCCAGCGCGCACATCGGTTCGACCCGCGCCGTCCAGAAGCGGGCGGCTGCGGCCGGCAGCATCATCAGGCCTACGGAAAGCAGTGTTCCAAGCGCCTGGAAGCCGCCGACGAGATTGAGCACGACAAGGCCGAGGAAGATGAAATGGACCGGCGTGCCCAGCCGGCTGACCGAGCGCAGGAACAACGGGTCGAGACACTCGGCGACCAGCGCGCGCCAGAAGATCGCCAGCGTAAAAAGCGTGATGCCCGAGATCAAGGCGATCAGCGTCAGCGCATCGTCGTTGAGCGCCAGCACCGTACCGAACAGCACATGCATCAGGTCGACGCTCGAGCCGCGCAGCGACACGATCAGCACGCCGAGCGCCAGTGAAATCAGGTAGAAGGCGGCCATCGAGGCGTCTTCGCGCTGGACGGTGAAGCGCGACACCGCGCCGGCACCGAGCGCCACGATGACGCCGGCAATCAGCCCGCCGATGGTCATTGGCACGATCTGCAAACCGTAGAGCAGGAAGCCGGCGGCAGCGCCTGGCAGGATGGCATGCGCCATGGCGTCGCCGGTCAGGCTCATGCGCCTCAGCATCAGGAACACGCCGACAGGGCAGGCACCAAGCGCCAGCATCAGCGAGCCGGCAAGCGCACGCTGCATGAAGCCGAACTCGACGAACGGAGCGATCAGGAAATCATACATCGTCAAGCTGCCCGCGGGCCAGATTCATGATCGGGATGGCCGTGGACCTCGCCGTGCTCATGATGGTGGTGGTCGTCATGGCCATGCGCGTGGGCATGGCCGGGTTCCGGCTCGCACCATGGTGCATCGTCGTGCCAGGCTTCGTCGAAACGCCGGGCCCTCAGGAGGTTTTCCGGCCGCAGCGTCTCGATCGTTTCGCCCCATGCGATCGGCTGGCGGGCGAGCAGCAGGGTGTCGGGAAAATGTGCACGCACCAGTTCGAGATCGTGGGCGACCACCATTACCGTGCGGTTTTCGCCGTGCCAGCGCTTGATCAGCCTGATCAGGTCGCCGACCGTCTTGGCGTCGACCGCGTTGAACGGCTCGTCGAGCAGGATGATGTCGGCGTCCTGGACCAGCACGCGGGCAAACAGCGCGCGCTGCAGCTGTCCGCCAGACAGCGTGTCGATCGGCCGTTTCTCGAAGCCTTCCAGCCCGACCGCCATCAAGGCGTGGCCGACGGCTTCGCGATCTTCCTTGGTATAGCGGCCGAGCAGGCCGCGCCTCGGCCACAGGCCGAGCGACACGAGATCGACGACGCGAGAAGGAAAGCTGCGGTCGAGCTCCGATTGCTGTGGCAGATAGGCGATGCGTTTGCCGGGAGCGAGCGTGCAACTGCCGGCCATCGGCTTCAACACGCCGACGATGCCTTTCATCAGCGTGGACTTGCCCGAGCCATTGGCGCCGACGACCGCCGTCAGCGAACCGGTCCTGATTGAGCCGTTCAGGTGATGGACCGCCGGATGGCTGTTGTAGCCCAGCGTCAGGTCCTTGAATGTCAGGCAGGCGTCGGTCATCGATCTGTCCACAGGCAACCGCTCGTTCGAGCCCTGGATATGTGATGTTATTACATTAGTCAACGACGCGCTGCGACAAAGCAGTGCATTTTCCCTGCAGCACCGCGGCGAACCGTGCTGGCCCACGGAATTTGACTATTGCGGCCTTGCGTCCAAGGGCCAGCAAAATCTAAGAAGGCGCCACCTGTAACGGAAGGAGACCACCATGAGCGTTCGTCGTATCGATGTCGGCCCTCGCATGAGCCAGATCGTCATCCACAACAACACCGTTTACCTGGCAGGCCAGGTCGGTGCCCCGGGCGAAAGTGTTGCCGCGCAGACCAAGGCCATCTTGGCCGAGATCGACGCGCTGCTGGCCAAGGCCGGCACCGACAAGACCAAGATACTCCAGGCGATCATCTGGCTCGACGACATGTCGACCTTCGCCGAAATGAACTCGGTGTGGGATGGCTGGGTGCCGCAGGGCAACACGCCGGCGCGCGCCACCGGCGAAGCCAAGCTGGCCGGCCCGGAATACAAGGTCGAGATCATCGTCACGGCTGCTGCCTGACGATTTCTTTCGGCTTCGAGCCCAAAGAAACGCCGCGCGTCCCCGGGATGCGCGGCGTTTTTGCTTTTTTCTAGCTGTCGGACGGCGTGAAGCGCGCGACCACCGCATGGGCATTCGCTGGATAGATGAAGCGCACATGCGTGACGGGACGCTCGGCGCTCCAGGTCCGCCTTTCGATGACCAGGCAGGGCGCTCCGGCGGACAGGCCGAGATCCGCTGCTGTCTCGGCATCGGCGGCAGCTGCCCGGATGACGTGTTCGGCGGCACTCCACGGCACTTGTCCGATCAGCCACGGGCCGGGTGCTGTTTCGATGAATTCCTCGTCGGCGGCCTCAGGCACCGCGGCGAGGTTGATTAGCCGGTCTTCGACGCAAAATGGCCGCGCGCCGGCATGGTGGCGGCATTTCAATGCCAGCAACTGGCCCGACACGCTCGATCCCAGCCTGTCGCGGTCGCCGGCGCCGGCGCGTCGCTTGATCTGCGACATCAACTCGTAGCGATAGGGCAGGCCAAGCGCTTCGACCTCGATGCGGATGTCGTGAATCTCGAGCACGGCTGCCTGCGACTGCGGCCGGCGGACGAAACTGCCAGAGCGCCGACGCCGCTCGATCAGCCCGGCCTTGGCGAGCTGCGACAGCGCCTTGTTCACCGTCATGCGCGAACAGCCATATTCCTCGGTCAGTTCGTGTTCGAAGGGAATGCGATAGCCGGGTTCCCATTCGCCCGAAACGATGCGGTCCCGGATGTCGTTGAGGATGCGCTGGTAGAGCGACGTCGCGGCATCGCCGCTCTCCGGCGTTTCAACAAGGTCCGCTATCGAATCAGGCACCAGGAGTCCCCCGCCTTTACGCCGCCGTCAGTTGCATCATCACGCTCCGGAACCGCGCCGCAATAGCATCTCGGCGGAAATGTTGGCCATCCGATACGACTTTGCGCCCATAGACCCAGGCACAATCGACCTTGCCGCCGCGCGCGAAGATCCAGGCGTCGAGAATGGCGTCTCCTGATTTTCCCGCCAGCGTCGGGTGGGTGGCGTCGAGCGAGATGAAATCCGCAGGCGCACCCGCCGCGATGGCAGCGTATCTGGCGCCGAGCGCCTGCGATCCGCCTGCGAGGGCGGCGTCGAACAGCGCGCGCCCTGTCGATTGGCCCGATGTCGCAAGCACATTGCGGGCGCGATGCGCCAGCCGTTGCGAATATTCGAGCATGCGCAGCTCGCCGCCGACGCCGATCTCGACATTCGAATCCGAGCCGACGCCGTACCTGCCGCCATGTTCGACGAACAGCGGCGCCGAAAAGACGCCGTCGCCGAGATTGGCCTCGGTGATCGGACACAGTCCGGCGACCGCTCCCGACCGGGCCATGGCGATCGTCTCGGCCTCGGTCATGTGCGTGGCGTGGATCAGGCACCAGCGTTTGTCGACGTCGGCATTACGCAGTAGCCACTCGACCGGCCGGTTGCCCGACCAGGCGACGCAATCTTCGACTTCCTTCACCTGTTCGGCGATGTGGATGTGGATCGGCCCGGTGGTCATGGCGGTGACGACCGGCAATTCGTCCGGGGTCGCTGCGCGCAGGCTGTGCGGCGCAAGACCGAGCACCGCGCCATCGACGTCGGCGACTGCCTCGCCACACTTCTCAAAAAGCTTCGCGAAGCGATTCGTATCGTTGATGAATCGCCGTTGGCCGTCATTGGTCGGCGTACCGCCGAACCCGGAATGCGCGTAGAACACCGGCAGTAGGGTGAGCCCGATGCCGGTGTCGACCGAGGCTGCCGCGATGCGCTCGGCCATCTCGGCGATGTTGGCGTAGGGGCTGCCGTCGCGGTCGTGGTGGAGATAGTGGAACTCGCCGACCCTGCTGAAGCCGGCCTCCAACATCTCGACATAAAGCTGTGCGGCGACCGCCTCGACCTGGTCCGGCGTCATCGACAGCGCGAACTTGTACATCACCTCGCGCCAGGACCAGAAACTGTCGGAGGAGGGACCGCGGATTTCGGCAAGGCCGGCCATGCCACGTTGGAAGGCGTGGCTGTGCAGGTTCGGCATGCCAGGCAGCACGATGGCATGGCGCTCGTCGCTTGGGGTGGCCACGGCTCCGGTTTCCACTTGTTCGATGCGTCCGTCGGCCAGCGTCAGCCGCACGTTTCGTTGCCAGCCATCGGCCAGAAGCGCCTGTTCCGCAAAGATCGTTGCCACCATAATCTCCTCACCGCTGTCGCAAACCCCACGATAGCACTTGCATCGCGCTTAGATATGTATATACATAATTGAAAGTGGAGGAAACGAAAAAGATCATGGTTGGCGCTCAATCGACAGGATCGGCAAGGGTTTGGCGCAATGCGCGACTGGCGACGCTGGCCGAGGGCACGTCAGGTCTTGGCGTTGTCGAGGCCGGCGCGGTCGCGGCGCGCGACGGCCGCATCGTCTATGCCGGTCCTGAAGCCGACATGCCTGCCGGCCTGCTGTCCGGTGCCGAAGTTGTCGATTGCCAGGGGCGCTGGATCACGCCGGGCCTGATCGACTGCCACACCCACCTGGTTCACGCGGGAAATCGCGCCAACGAGTTCGAGATGCGCCTCGCCGGCGCCACCTATGAAGAGGTGGCGCGGGCAGGGGGCGGCATTGTCTCGTCGGTCAAGTCGCTGCGCGCGGCGAGCGAAGCCGAGCTGGTGGCCCAGACCTTGCCGCGTCTTGATGTGCTGATCGCCGAAGGTGTGACGACGGTCGAGGTCAAGTCGGGCTACGGCCTCGACCTCGACAACGAAGCCAAGTCGCTGCGCGCCGCGAGGCAGCTGGCCGGGGTGCGGCCAGTGACGGTGCGCACGACATTCCTCGGGGCCCATGCCCTGCCGCAGGAAGCCAATGGCGACAAGGATGCCTATATCGACCTCGTTGCCGGTCCGATGCTGGCCAGGATCGCCGATGAAGGCCTGGCCGACGCCGTCGATGGCTTCTGCGAGGGCATCGCCTTCTCGCCCAATCAGATTGCGCGTGTCTTCGATGCGGCCACGGCACGCGGCCTGCCGGTCAAGCTCCATGCCGACCAACTGTCCAATCTTGGCGGCGCGGCACTCGCCGCGCGCTACGGCGGGCTGTCGGCCGACCATCTCGAGTACACGGACGAGGCCGGCGCGATTGCCATGGCAAAGGCCGGAACGGTCGCCGTCATCCTGCCCGGTGCCTACTATTTCATCCGCGAGACCAAGAAGCCGCCGGTCGACCTGTTCCGCAAGCATGGCGTCCGCATGGCCGTCGCCACCGACAATAACCCCGGCACCTCGCCGCTGACCTCGCTGCTTCTGGCCATGAACATGGCGGCTACCCTGTTTGCCATGACGGTCGACGAATGCATCGCCGGCGCCACCCGCGAAGCCGCGCATGCGCTCGGCCTTCAGGCCGAGACCGGCACACTCGAAGCCGGCAAATGGGCCGACCTTGCCATCTGGGACATCGAAAGCCCGGCCGAACTTGTCTATCGCATGGGGTTCAACCCGCTCCATGCCCGTATCTGGAGAGGTAAATGACTACGCTCGTTCTGAAGCCCGGCAACGCAACGCTGGCCGATTGGCGCGCCATCTATCGTGGCGCCGTGCCCGAACTCGACCCGACCTGCCGCCCCAGGATCAGGGCCAGCGCCGAAACGGTGGCCAGGATCGTCGCCAAGGGCGAGCCGGTCTACGGCATCAACACCGGCTTCGGTAAGTTGGCCAGCGTTCGCATCCCGGCGGATGACCTTGAAACCCTGCAGCGCAACATCGTGCTCTCCCATGCCGCGGGCGTCGGCGAGGCCATGCCGGTGGCGGTGACGCGCCTCATGATGGCGCTCAAGCTGGCAAGCCTGGCGCAGGGTGCCTCCGGCGTACGCGAGCAGACCATCGACCTGCTGCAGGCGATGCTGGCCAAGGGTGTCATCCCGGTCGTGCCGGCGCAGGGCTCGGTCGGCGCCTCGGGCGATCTGGCGCCGCTGTCGCACATGACCGCGACGATGATCGGCGTCGGCGATTGCCACACCCCGCATGGCATCGTGCCCTCCAAGGTTGCCTTCGTCACCCACGAACTCGAGCCGATCACCCTTGGCGCCAAGGAAGGGCTTGCGCTGCTCAACGGCACCCAGTTCTCGACAGCCTATGCCCTTGCGGCGCTGTTCGACGCCGAAGTCCTGTACAAGTCGGCACTGGTCACCGGCGCGCTGTCGACCGACGCCGCCAAGGGCTCCGACGCCCCGTTCGACCCGCGTATCCATCTGCTGCGCAAGCACCGCGGCCAGATCGAGACGGCAGAGGCGCTGCGTAACCTGATGGCCGGCAGCGCCATCCGCGAAAGCCACCGCGTCGGCGACGAACGTGTCCAGGACCCGTATTGCCTGCGCTGCCAGCCTCAGGTGATGGGCGCGGCCCTCGACGTGCTGCGCAAGGCCGCCGACACACTTGGCACCGAAGCCAATGGCGTCACCGACAATCCGCTGATCTTCACCGAAGACGACACGGCGCTTTCCGGCGGCAATTTCCACGCCGAACCGGTGGCCTTTGCCGCCGACATGATCGCGCTGGCCGTTTGCGAGATCGGCTCTCTGTCCGAGCGCCGCATCGCCATGCTGGTCGACCCGGCGCTCTCCGGCATGCCGGCATTCCTGACGCCCAAGCCGGGCCTGAACTCGGGCTTCATGATCCCGCAGGTCACTGCTGCAGCACTGGTTTCCGAGAACAAGCAGAAAGCCTACCCGGCATCCGTCGATTCCATCCCGACCTCAGCCAACCAGGAAGATCATGTCTCGATGGCTGCCCACGGCGCCCGCCGGCTGCTGTCGATGATCGAAAACGCCAATGGCGTGCTCGGCATCGAACTGCTGGCCGCTGCCCAGGGCTGCGATTTCCATGCCCCGCTGGCATCGAGCGAGGCGCTTGAAGCGGTGCGCAAGCTGGTCAGGGCGCAGGTGCCGCATCTCGACGATGACCGTCATTTCCATCCCGACATGGAAAAGGCCATCGCCATGATCCGCACCGGGGCGATCGTCGAAGCGCTTGGCAGCGTGGCCTTGCCGCAGATTTCAGGGGCTCAGGCATGAGCGATAGCTCCTGGCTGACGGTCAAGCGGGGCGATGCCCCGCTGCTCGTCAGTATCCCCCACACCGGTACCGATCTTGCTGGGCTCGACGGCAGCTTCGTCTCGCCCTGGCTTGCCCGGCGTGACACCGACTGGTGGATCGAGCAGCTTTACGACTTCGCCGACGAGCTGGGCGCGACGGTCGTTCGCACCACGGTTTCGCGCTCGATCATCGACGTCAACCGCGATCCCTCTGGAGTCTCGCTCTATCCCGGCCAGGCGACGACCGAGCTTTGCCCGACCACGACCTTCGACGGCGAGGCGTTGTATAAAGAAGGGCAGGCGCCCGACGACAACGAGGTTGCACGTCGCCGCGCAACCTATTTCGAGCCGTATCATGCCGCCCTCGAGAAGGAGGTCGCCCGCCTGCGGGCGCTGCATCCGCAGATCGTGCTCTATGACTGCCATTCGATCCGCTCGGTCATCCCGAGGCTATTTGAAGGCAAGCTGCCGCTGTTCAATCTTGGCACCAACTCCGGCACCAGCGCCGACCCTGCCTTGCAGGACCAGGTTGCCGCGCTGATGGCGGCGACGGGCCGACCCTCCGTCGTCAATGGCCGTTTCAAGGGTGGCTGGATCACCCGCCACCACGGTCGCCCGGAACATGGCGTCCACGCCCTGCAGATGGAGCTGTCCTGCCGCGGCTACATGCTGGAGCCGGAAGGCAAGGTCGCGCCTTCCAACTGGCCGAGCCGCTACGATCCCGCATTCGCCGCGCCGATGCGCGCGACGCTCACCAAGATTCTCGAAACCGCGCTCGCTTGGGCGGGCAGCCGACACTCCTAGGAGGCTTACGCATGACCCAACATTCCCGCATCGACAATGACCGCGTCATCCGCGCCGCCACCGGTACGGAGCTCACTGCCAAGAGCTGGCTCACCGAAGCGCCGCTGCGCATGCTGATGAACAATCTCGACCCGATGGTCGCCGAAAAGCCGAGCGAACTGGTCGTCTATGGCGGCATCGGCCGAGCCGCCCGCGACTGGCAGAGCTTCGACCGCATCGTCGCCGCCCTTCGCAAGCTCGAGGCCGACGAGACGCTGCTGATCCAGTCGGGCAAGCCGGTCGGCGTGTTCCGCACGCACAAGGATGCGCCGCGTGTCCTGCTTGCAAACTCCAACCTCGTGCCGCACTGGGCCAATTGGGATCATTTCAACGCCCTCGATAAGAAGGGCCTGATGATGTACGGCCAGATGACCGCCGGCTCGTGGATCTATATCGGCAGCCAGGGCATCGTTCAGGGCACTTACGAAACCTTCGTCGAGATGGGCCGCCAGCATTTCGGCGGCGATCTCGCCGGCCGCTGGATACTGACGGCAGGTCTCGGCGGCATGGGTGGCGCACAGCCTCTGGCCGCGACCATGGCCGGGGCTTCCTGCCTTGCCGTCGAATGCCAGCCGAGCCGCATCGAGATGCGTCTGAAGACTGGCTATGTCGACGTCCAGGCCAAGGATCTCGACGACGCGCTCGCCATCATCGACAAGGCCTGCAAGGAAAAGAAGGCGATTTCGGTCGCTCTCCTGGGCAACGCCGCCGACGTCTTCCCGGAACTCGTCAAGCGTGGCATCAAGCCCGATGCCGTGACCGACCAGACCTCGGCGCATGATCCCGTCAACGGCTACCTGCCGCAGGGCTGGACTGTGGCCGAGTGGGAAGACAAGCGTCAGCGCGATCCCAATGCGGTGGCGAAGGCTGCCCGCGCGTCGATGGCGGTCCACGTCAAGGCGATGCTCGATTTCCACAAGATGGGCATTCCGACCGTCGACTACGGCAACAACATCCGCCAGATGGCGCTGGAAGAGGGCGTGGAGAATGCGTTCGACTTCCCCGGCTTCGTGCCGGCCTACATCCGCCCGCTGTTCTGCCGCGGCATCGGTCCGTTCCGCTGGGCAGCGCTCTCGGGCGATCCGGAAGACATCTACAAGACCGACGCCAAGGTGAAGGAACTGACGCCTGGCAACACGCACCTGCACAACTGGCTCGACATGGCGGCCAAGCGCATTCACTTCCAGGGCCTGCCGGCGCGCATCTGCTGGGTCGGCCTCGGCGACCGCCACCGGCTTGGCCTCGCCTTCAACGAGATGGTCGCAAGGGGCGAGCTCAAGGCGCCCGTCGTCATCGGCCGTGACCATCTCGACTCGGGCTCCGTTGCCTCGCCGAACCGCGAGACCGAGGCGATGAAGGACGGATCGGACGCCGTGTCCGACTGGCCGCTGCTCAATGCGCTGCTCAACACCGCTTCCGGCGCCACCTGGGTGTCGCTGCACCATGGCGGCGGCGTCGGCATGGGCTTTTCGCAGCATTCCGGCGTTGTCATCTGTGCCGACGGTACCGAAGATGCGGCGCGCCGGCTGGAGCGCGTTTTGTGGAACGACCCGGCGACCGGCGTCATGCGCCATGCCGACGCCGGCTACGACATTGCCGTTGACTGCGCCAAGGACAAGGGCCTCAACCTGCCTGGAATCTTGGGCTAACGATCCTGGGATGACCATGCGCATCATTCGTCACGCCGACTGCCGCCCCATGCCGTGGAAGAACGGCGGCGGCGTGACGACCGAAATCATGGCTTGGCCGCCCGCGACCGGTCTCGACGGCTTCGATTGGCGCATCTCGATGGCGCAGGTCGCGAGCGGCGGGCCGTTTTCCGTCTTTGCCGGCATCGACCGGACGCTGACGGTCCTGGCCGGGAGCATGCGGCTTGCGGCGGGCGCAGCGCCGCCGGTCACGCTTTCTCCAACATCGGCGCCTTACGTTTTCCCGGGCGATGTCAGCACCGAGGCGACACTGATCGACGGGCCGGTGCTCGATTTCAACGTCATGACCCGGCGTGGCCGCATCAGCCATTCAGTCCAGCGGCTGGAATTTGCAGAGCCGACCAGGGTCGCTGTGGGGGAGGGCGCCAGCCTCGCCTTCTTTGCGTCCGGCTCGGTGCGTGTCGGTGGCGAGGACATTGCCGCATTGGACACGCTGTATTCCGGCGATGGTCCCGATGTGCTGGAAATCGAGCCCAACGAGCCGGTGTCGCTCCTGCTCGTCTCCATTCGGCGCCAATAGTCCCGCAATCTCCAAAATCGTCGTGACATCTGGCCGGAACTGGCGAACTATCCCTTCGGGGTGGGTAGTCAGGCCGGCGACCGATGTCGCAGGCAATATGGAGATTGTGCCATGGACACCTACAAGGTCGGTTACTTCATCGGCAGCCTTGCCGCAGGCTCGATCAACCGCAAGCTCGCCAAGGCATTGGTCAGGCTGGCGCCGAAACATCTCGAGATGGAGGAGATCTCGTTTCGGGACCTGCCGCTCTACAGTTATGACTACGATGCCGATTTTCCGCCCCCCGCCCGTGCTTTCAAGCAGGCGTTGGCGAGCGTCGACGCCATCCTCTTCGTCACGCCTGAATACAATCGCTCCATTCCCGGTGGTCTGAAGAACGCCATCGATTGGGCGAGCCGGCCCTATGGCACGAATTCGTTCACCCGCAAGCCTTCGGCCGTCATCGGCACGTCGCCCGGCGCCATCGGCACGGCGGTGGCGCAGCAGAGCCTGCGCAGCGTGCTGAGTTTCTGCAATTCGCCGCAGATGAACGCCCCGGAAGCCTACATCCAGTTCAAGCCCGGCCTGATCACCGATGAGGGCGAGGTGACGAATGACGACACCGCCGAATTCCTGAGGAATTACATGGCCGAGTTCCATGCTTTTGTCGTCAGGGTCTACACCGTATTGCCGCGCGGCGGATAACCTTGGCAAAGCGGCTTGGCCGGGCGAATCCTGGCCTGCACGAGAGGCATCCGGGGCTCGCAGCAGAGAAGATTCGTGCCTCGCAAATGCCAAAGCGATTTCCTGTGACGGGCACTGCCTGAAATATGGCCAAATTCGAGCATCGAACACGAAAAAGCCTGAATCCTTCCGTTCCGGTCTCCACCCGGCACTGCTATGAGGCGACCGGCGACGTGGGTGAGGGCGGCGCCATATTTTCACTCAATCGCGGTGCAAGAGCGATCAGTCGACCTGTTGTGTTGCGATGCAACCAATTCTTGTTTGAAACGGTTTATGCGACAGGTCCGCGGCGCCGGCAGGCGTGGCGGACTTTCTGTCAAACGGAAATGTTGTAGATGAATATTCAGACCGACCCGCGCCGGATCAAAGATGTAGTGCCTAGTTTCCCGGCTGTGGCAGAGCAGCCGATCAGGGCGACCGTGCTGCATGAAGATCGGCTCAGGGCGACGGGTGAAAGCCTCGCCCGCAAGGAGTTGCGCTCCTATGTCGGTCTCGAGGCGTTCGACTTCCACGCCCGCGTTCGCGAGAGCGCCAAGAAGATCCTTCAGGTCTATCGCGACACCAATGCCGCGCAGGGCAGGGGSGAGCCGATAACGCCCGCCGCGCAATGGCTGCTCGACAACAATTATCTGGTCGAGGAGACCATCTATCAGGTCAAGCGCGACTTGCCGCGCCGCTTCTACCGTGAACTACCGACCATCGAACTCGGCGAAGGACAGCGGGTGCCGCGCGCGCTCGCCATTGCCTGGATCTACGTCGCCCACTCCGACAGCACCGTGTCGGCTCAGATGTTCAAGTCGATCGTCGAGGGCTACCAGTCCGTCGAGCCGCTGCAGATCGGCGAACTCTGGGCGCTTCCGTCGCTGCTGCGCTTCGTGCTGGTCGAGAACCTGCGCCGCATTGCCGTGCGGGTCAATCGCGCCCGCGAGATGCGGGCGATCGCCAACGACGTTGCCGACCGCCTGCAGGGCGTGCAGGAACAGGATGACGGGCTGGCCCTGCTCAGGGCCTACGCGGCGCATGCCCGTGACACGACCTTTGCGACGCAATTGCTCTACCGCTTGCGCGATGGCTCGCAAAATGCAGGCAAGGCATTGATCTGGCTCGAAAACGAGCTTGAGAAGTCCGGCAGCGACGCCGAAGAGATCATCATCGGCGAGCATCACACGCTCTCCAGTGGCAACGTCACCACCGGCAACATCATCCGTGGCCTTCGCCTCATCAACGACCAGGATTGGACGGTATGGTTCGAGGATGTCAGCCGCGTCGACACGCTGCTGCGCGAGCGCACAAATTTTGCCGCGCTCGATTTTGCCTCGCGTGACCAGTATCGCACCGCCATCGAGGATCTCGCTCGCCATTCCAAGCTGTCCGAATTCCAGGTTGCCGAGCGCGCCACCGATTTCGCCCAGACGGAAAAGCCCGCGCCGCTCGACGAGCAGGGCGATCTGCAAAAGGAATGCTCCGACGTCGGCTTCTTCCTCGTCGGCCCGCGCCGGCAGGAACTGGAGCAGGCGATCGGCTATCGCCCCACGATCGGCCGCGTCATCAATCGTGCCTTCCGCAAGACCAACTGGATCGGCATAGCGCTGCCGGTCTTTGCGCTGACCGTGCTTCTGCTGTTGCTTGCCGGCAATGCGCTCGCCGCCCTTGGCCTGCCTTCGGCAGCGATTGCGTTGATGCTGACGCTGTTTGCGGTGCCGGCAAGCGAAGGCGCGCTCGCCTTCTTCAACACCATCGTGCTCAAGTTCCTCGAGCCGACCCGCCTCATCGGCTACGAATTCAAGGACGGCGTGCCGGCGGAGGCCCGCACGCTGGTTGTCGTGCCGTCGCTGATCGGCTCGCGCGACGATGTCGAGGAAAACATCCGCAACATCGAGGTCCATCACCTCGCCAACATGTCGGGTGAGATCCATTTTGCTGTGCTGTCGGACTGGCCCGACAGCCAGGCCGAGATTTCGACTGGTGACCGCGAAATCTATGATTACGCCCGCCGCGAGATTGCCAAGCTCAACCAGCGCTATCCGAGCGAGGGTGCGCCGCGGTTCTACCTGCTGCACCGCCGCCGGCTCTACAATCCGGCGCAAGGCTGCTGGATGGGGTGGGAGCGCAAGCGCGGCAAGCTGCACGAGCTGAACCTTCTGCTGCGCGGAGACGGCGACACCACCTTCATGCCGACCGACGTGCCGCTGCCTGACAACATCATCCATGTCATGACGCTCGACGCCGACACGCGGATGACGCGCGGCGTGGTCACCAAGCTGGTCGGCAAGATGTGCCACCCGCTCAACCGGCCGGAGTTCGACGTCGAAAAGCGCCTGGTGACGGCTGGCTATGCAATCTTGCAGCCGCGCGTCACGCCGTCCCTGACGACGGGCGACGAGGCCTCGTTCTTCCAGCGTGTCTTCTCGGCCCACCGCGGCCTCGACCCCTACGTCTTTGCCGTTTCCGACCTGTATCAGGACGTCTTCGGTGAAGGCACTTTCACCGGCAAGGGGCTGTACCATGTCGATGCGATAGAGGCAGCGCTCAAGGGCCGCATCGCCGAAAACACCGTGCTCAGCCACGATCTGCTCGAAGGCGCGCTGGCGCGTTCAGCGCTCGTCACCGATGTCGAGGTCGTCGAGGATTACCCGACCCGCTATTCGGTCGACGCCTCGCGCCAGCATCGCTGGGCCCGTGGCGACTGGCAACTGCTCGGCTTCATCTTCGATCCGAAGTCCGGCGTTCCGGCGCTGTCGCGCTGGAAGATGGTCGACAACCTCAGGCGCTCGCTGACGCCGATCTTTTGGGTCATGGCGGCGATTGCCGGCTGGACGCTGCTGCCCTTCACCCAGGCGGCGCAGTGGCAGGCGCTCCTGATCCTCAGCCTGTTCATGGCGCCGACTTTCGACATCATCGACGCCATCCTGCCCAAGAACCGCGACGCCACGCCGCGTGGCCATTTCAGCGCGCTTGGCCGCGACCTGGCATTCGGCACGGCAATGGTGGCGCTGAAGATCGTGCTCATGGCGCATCTCGCCTGGATGATGGGCGACGCCATTGTCCGCACGCTCTATCGCCTGTTCGTCAGCCGCAAGGATCTGCTGGAATGGCGCACCGCCTCGCAGGCCCACAAGTCGGGCGGCAACGACCTCGCCGCCTACTACCGGATGATGTATGGCGCGGTGATCATCGCCGTGATCGGCCTGGCGGTGCCGGTTTTCGCCGATTCCACCGGTGCGTTCGTTGCTTTCGCCTTCGCCGTCTTCTGGGCCGGCTCGCCGGCCTTCGCCTGGTTGATCAGCCGCTCGGCCGAGACCGAGGACCGGCTGCACGTCATGCCTTGGGACGTCCACACGCTGCGCACCGTGGCGCGCCGCACCTGGCACTACTTCGAAACCTTCGTGACGCCCGAGCAGAACCACCTGCCGCCTGACAATTTCCAGGAAAACCCGACCGGCGTCATTGCCACCCGCACCTCGCCGACCAATATCGGCGTTTACCTGCTGTCGGTCGTCTCCGCCCGCGACTTCGGCTGGATCAGCCTGGCCGACGCGGTTGCCCGCATCGACGCCACGGTTTCGACCATCGAGAAGATGGAGCGCTACAGGGGGCATCTGTACAACTGGTACGACACGACCAATCTGCGCCCGCTCTATCCGCTTTATGTTTCGAGCGTCGACAGCGGCAATCTTGCCGGGCACCTCGTGGCGGTCGCCGCGGCCTGCTCGGAATGGGCGGAAGCCCCGTCCGTCCATCTGCAGGGCGATTTCGAGGGCATTCTCGACATCGTCTCGATCATCGAGGAAAGCGTTGCCGACCTGCCGGACGACCGCCGGCAGTTGAGGCCGCTGCGCCAGCGGCTCATCGACCGCATCGACGGCATGCGCCGCGCCGTGGAAACCATCAAGTCCCAGCCCGAAATGGCGTCGATCCGCACCATCAACCTGGCGGTCCTGTCGGGCGAGATCCGCAAGCTGGCCGGTGCCATCCACACCGAGGCCGCATCGACCAGGAGCGAAGTCCTGTCCGATTGGGCGAGGACGCTCGAGGTGACATGCGAGGCGCACGTGCATGACGCGCACAGCGACGACCTGGCCGTCGCCGGCCTGCGGGCCAAGCTGATGGAACTGCGTGAACGCACCCGCAAGTTCGCGTTCGAGATGAACTTCTCGTTCCTGATGCGCAACGAGCGCAAGCTGCTGTCCATCGGCTACCGGGTCGAGGAACATCAGCTCGACGAAAGCTGCTACGACCTGCTGGCTTCCGAGGCACGTCTGACCAGCCTGTTCGGCATCGCCAAGGGCGATATTCCGACCGAGCACTGGTTCCGGCTTGGCCGGCCGATCGTCGAGATCGGTTTCCAGGGCGCACTGATGTCGTGGTCGGGTTCGATGTTCGAGTACCTGATGCCGCCGCTGGTCATGAAGGAGCCGCAGGGTGGCATTCTCAACCAGACCAACAAGCTCATCATCCGCCGCCAGATCCAGTATGGCCGTTCGAAGGGCATTCCGTGGGGCATTTCGGAAGCCGCCTACAATGGCCGCGACCGCGAACTGACCTATCAGTACACCAACTTCGGCGTGCCGGGCCTCGGCCTCAAGCGAGGTCTTGGCCAGAACACCGTCATCGCGCCTTACGCGACCGTGCTGGCAGCCCAGTTCATGCCGAGCGAAGCGACGGCCAACCTCCGGCGCTTGCGCAAGCTCGGCGCGCTCGGCCGCTACGGCTATTACGACGCGGTCGACTACACGCCGCAGCGCGTGCCGGAGGGCACCGATCATGCCGTCGTCTACAACTACATGGCCCACCACCAGGGCATGTCGATCGTGTCGATTGCCAACGCCATCTTCGAAGGCAGGATGCGCGACCGGTTCCACAGCGATCAGGTGATCGAGGCTGCCGAGCTCCTGTTGCAGGAGAAGGCGCCGCGCGACATCCCGGTGGCAACCGTTCGCACCGAGGTCGCCGAGCACACCAAGGACGAAACCGCCGACCACAGCGCCGACACGCGCCTGGTGCTCAATCCCATGCGGGCCCTGCGTTCGACCAACCTGATGTCGAACGGCCGCTATTCGGTGATGGTGACCGCCACCGGTTCCGGCTACAGCCGCTGGAACGACATGGCGATCACGCGCTGGCAGCCCGACCCGACCGAGGATCGCCTCGGTACCTATCTGTTCTTGCGCGACATCGATACGGGCGATTGGTGGTCGGCTACCGCCGAACCCAAGCGCGCCACCGGCGAGCAGACCCAGACGCTGTTCTGCGACGACAAGGCGAGCTTCATCAAGACTGTCGGCACGCTGCGCAGCGAGGTCGAGTGCATCGTCGTCTCCGAAGGCAATGGCGAAGCGCGCCGCGTCGTCATCTGGAACGATGCCGCCGTCGATCGTCACATCGAGGTGACGTCCTTCGCCGAACTGGTGCTTGCACCCGAAGCAAACGACAACGCCCATCCGGCGTTCTCGAAGATGTTCGTCGAGACCGAGATCACCCACAACGGCAGCGCTATTCTGGCAACCCGGCAGAAGCGGGCGGCCAATGAGCCGTCGATCGTTGCCGCGCATTTCGTCACCGATCAGTCGGGGTTTGCACGCGACACCGAAGCCGAGACCGACCGCCGCGCCTTCATCGGCCGTGGCCGCACCATCGCCGACCCGGCCGCCTTCGATGCCGGCGCCAAGCTTTCGGGCAGCGCCGGCTTCACGCTCGATCCGGTCGCCGCCCTTCGACGCCGGGTCCGCGTGCCCGCCAACAAGAAGGTCTCGCTGACCTTCTGGACCGTCGTCGGCTCGACCCGCGAGGAAGTCGAAGAGACGGTGGCCCGGCTCGACCATCCCGAGGGTTTCCCGCGCCAGGCAATGCTGTCCTGGACCCGTTCGCAGGTTCAGACGCGCCATCTCGGCCTCAATCTCGCCGACGCCGCCAACGTCCAGAAGCTGGCGCGCTATCTGATCTATCCCGATCCGTTCCTGCGCCTTTCAGCGGACGCGATCGCCTCCGGCCTCGGCCGGCAGTCGGCGCTGTGGCCGATGGCGATTTCCGGCGATTTCCCGATCCTGGCGATCCGCATCGGCGACGTCGCCGACATCGAGATCGTCGCCCAGGCGCTGCGGTTCCAGGAGTACATGCGGGCCCGCGGCCTGGTTGCCGATCTCGTCATCGTCAACGAGCAGGCCTCGTCCTATGTTCAGGACCTGCAGCAGGCGATCGAACATCTGTGCGAGAACAGCCGCCTGCGCGGCAAGGAACTCGGACCGCGCCAGCACATCTTTGCCGTGCGCCGCGACCTGATGGACGAAGCGTCCTATCGCACGCTGCTCGCTGTCGCACGGGTCTGCTTGCACACCCGCAACGGCACCATATTCGACCAGATCGAGCGTGCCGAGGCCGCAGCCCTGCAGGCGCGCGATGCGCTGGCGACGGCTCAGGCAACGGATCGCCCGGAATCCACGGCAACGGCAACGCTGCCGTCGCGAAACGCTCGCAAGGCGGTCGGCGACGGACTTTCCCACTGGAACGGGTTCGGCGGTTTCGATGCCGGCGGCCGCGACTATGTGGTGCGCCTCAATGGCATGCGCGCCACGCCGCAGCCCTGGATCAACGTCGTCTCCAATCCCGGATTCGGCTTCCATAGCTCGGCCGAGGGCGCGTCCTTCACCTGGAGCCGCAACAGCCGCGACTACCAGCTGACGCCATGGTCCAACGACCCGGTCACCAACCGTCCGGGCGAGGCGGTCTATGTCTTCGATCGCACCAGTGGCCGGACCTACTCGCCGATTGCCGCTGTCGCAAGGGACGCGAGCGCTTCCTATGAGGCGCGCCATGGTCAGGGCTTCTCGACCTTCCGCTCCAAGCGCGGCACGCTGACGACCGAGCTGACACATCTCGTCGACCCGTCGGATCCGGTTCGTGTCTCGCGGCTGCGCATCGAGAATTCCGGCGCCGTGGCAGCCAAGCTCAGGGTCTATGCCTATGCCGAATGGGTGCTCGGCACCGGGCGGGCGAAGACCGCGCCAAACATCGTATCCTCGCTCGACCCTGCCACTGGCGCACTTCTGGCGCGCAACACTTATGGTCTCGATTTCGGCGAGCGCGTCGCCTTCATGGCGATGGATGGCAAGGCCGGCACGGTCACAGCCGATCGCCAGGAATTCATCGGCACCGGAGGCACGGTCGAAGCGCCGCGGGCGGTGACGCTCGGCGTGGAATTGACCGGCCGCGTGGAAGCCGGTGTTGATCCTTGCGCGGCGATTGCGCGGGACGTGGAGGTACCGGCCGGCGGCTCGGTGTCGTTGCTTTGGCTGCTCGGCGATGCCGGCTCCGACGAGGAGGCGAGCGCGCTTGTCGCCCGTCATCTCAAGGTCGACTTCGACAAGCGGCTCGGCGACAACGCGCAAGAGTGGCGCTCGTTCCTCGGCACGATCGAAGTCGAGACGCCGGACAAGGCGCTCGACGCGATGGTCAACAACTGGCTGCCCTATCAAAGCCTTGCCTGCCGCATCCGCGCGCGCTCGGCCTTCTACCAGGCGAGCGGTGCGTTCGGCTTCCGCGACCAGTTGCAGGACACGCTAGCGCTGCTGATGCATGATGCAAGCTTGGCCCGTGCCCAGATCCTGAATGCGGCAGGCCGGCAATTTGCCGAAGGCGATGTGCAGCATTGGTGGCTGCCGCGCACCGGTGCCGGCGTGCGCACGATGATCTCCGACGACGTCGTCTGGCTGGCGAGCGCCACGGCACGCTATGTCTCGGTTACGGGCGATGCGGCGATCCTGGCCGAGCAACTGCCGTTCATCGAAGGGCAGCAGCTGAATCCGGGCGAGCATGATGCCTTCTTTACGCCCGAGGCGTCGAAGAAGAAGGCGTCACTCTACGAGCATTGTGCCCGCGCGCTCGACCTCGCCATCAAGCGGACGGCCAAGAATGGCCTGCCGCTGATCCTTGGAGGCGATTGGAACGACGGCATGAACCGCGTCGGCGAGGAAGGCAAGGGCGACAGCGTCTGGCTTGGCTGGTTCCTGCTGAAGACGCTGGGCGAGTTCGCGCCCCTGGCCAAGGCCGAGGGCGACTCCAAGCGCGCTAATGCCTGGGACAAGCATGCCAATGCCCTGAAGCGGGCGCTGGAGCATGCCGCCTGGGATGGCGAGTGGTACCGCCGCGGCAGCTTCGACGATGGCACGCCGCTCGGCTCGCGCAATTCCGACGAATGCAAGATCGATTCGATCGCCCAGTCGTGGAGCGTGATCTCGGGCGAGGGCGATCCGGCCCGCTCGCGCACCGCCATGGCCCAGGCGACCAAGATGTTGGTCGACGATGAGATGAAGCTCATCCGGCTGTTTACGCCGCCATTCTCCGAGACGGAGAAGGAGCCGGGCTACATCAAGTCCTATCCGCCGGGCGTTCGCGAGAACGGCGGCCAGTACACCCATGCGGCGACGTGGTTTGTCATCGCGCTGGCGGAAATGGGGCAGGTTGACGAGGCCTACCGCTGCTTCTCGATGCTCAACCCGGTCAATCACGCGCTCGACGAGCAGGGGGCCGAGACCTACAGGGTCGAACCTTATGTCGTGGCGGCGGATGTCTATGCCGACGCCTCCAAGGCCGGGCGTGGCGGCTGGACCTGGTACACAGGTTCGGCCGGCTGGCTCTATCGTGCAGCGGTCGAAAGCATCCTCGGCATCAGCCGGCGCGGTGACCGCCTTGTGGTGTCTCCGGCCATCCCGAAGCATTGGGAGGGTTACTCTGCAACCCTGCGCCTGGGTGGGGCTGTCTATAGGTTGCGGGTGGTGCGAGACAAAACCACTAAGGCTGCGAAGGCTGACGTCGATGGTGTGAAGGGCAAGGATGCATCTTTTGCCATGCGCGACAGCGGCGAGATCGAGGTGGTGGTGCGCATTCCGGCCTGACCGGGATGCCCCTGCGTTAACTTGTCCGGCATCTTCGTCATCATTTCGCCGCAACGATGCCTTTTTTCGTTAGTTCTCAATTCCTTATCGGATCACACGAGATTACCGAGCGTAGCCATGTGTTGTTCGATTTTTTTGAACTCAGACGTTATCTGCGCATTGTCTTGCGGACCCGGGGTCGTTATCTGTCGGCCATGGTGCAGTGCACAATAAAGGGACGAACGGGACTCAAGGGGTACCAAAGTGTCGTTGCTTGAGGTTTATTGGAGAGCCCTTCGCTATCTTGCCGCAGACGGCAAGAAGGTTGGGCTGATTTGCGCCGCCAACGTCGTGTTGGCGATTGTCACTATTGCAGAGCCGATCCTGTTCGGGCGCATCATTGATGCGATTGCCGGCAAGACGGAAGTCGTTCCGACGATGGCGCTGTGGGCCAGTTTCGGCGCGTTCAACATTGTCGCATTCGTTCTGGTGGCGCGTGGCGCCGACCGGCTCGCCCACGCGCGGCGCGGCGAAGTTCTTTGCCAGTCTTTCGAACGCGTCATCACCATGCCGCTGGCCTGGCATCAGCAGCGCGGCACGTCGCATTCGCTGCACACGCTGCTGCGCGCGGTAGAGGCGCTGTTCAGCCTGTGGCTCGAATTCATGCGCACCCATCTGTCGACCGCTGTGGCGCTGACGCTGCTCATTCCGACGGCTTTCTCGATGGACGTCCGCATGTCGCTGGTGCTCATCGGGCTCGGCGCGCTCTATCTGATGATCGGTCGGCTGGTGATGCGCAAGACCAAGGAAGGCCAGGCCTCGGTCGAGCGCCACTATCACAAGGTCTTCTCCCATGTGTCTGACTCGGTCAGCAACGTGGCGGTGCTGCAGAGCTACAACCGTATCGGCCAGGAGACGGAATCGCTGCGCGATTACGTCAAGGCCCTGATCACCACGCAGAACCCGGTTCTCGATTGGTGGGCCCTGGCTTCCGCCATGCATCGCCTCGCCTCGACGATCTCGATGATGGTCGTCCTGCTCATCGGTGCCTATCTCGTCACCCAGGGTCAGCTGCGGATCGGCGACATCGTTGCCTTCACCGGCTTCGCCGCCCTGCTGATCAGCCGCCTCGATCAGGTCTCGAACTTTGCGAACCAGATATTCGATGCACGTTCGAAGCTGGAGGAGTTTTATCGCCTCGAGGATTGCGCCGCCGACCATCGCGAGCCCGAGGGGCTGCGTGAGCTGGAAAACGTCACCGGCCATGTCCGCTTCGAGAATGTCAGCTTCGAGTTCCCGAATTCGGGGCAGGGCGTCAGCGACGTCTCCTTCGAGGTCAGCGCCGGCCAGACGGTTGCCATCGTGGGCCCGACCGGTGCGGGCAAGACCACGCTGATCAACCTTCTTCAGCGCGTTCATGCGCCGGAGCATGGCCGAATCCTCATTGACGGCATCGATACGCGCACAGTGACCAAGAAGTCGTTGCGCCATTCGATCGCCACCGTCTTCCAGGACGCCGGTCTGCTCAACCGCTCGATCGAGGACAACATCCGCGTCGGCCGCGCCAGCGCCAGCTATGAGGAAGTGCATGCAGCGGCCAGCGCCGCGGCAGCGCAGGACTTCATTCTGTCGAAGAGCGAAGGCTACGACACCAATGTCGGCGAACGCGGCGGCCAGCTGTCGGGCGGCGAGCGCCAGCGCATCGCGATCGCACGCGCCATCCTCAAGAGCGCGCCGATCCTGGTGCTCGACGAAGCGACCAGTGCGCTCGACGTCGAGACCGAAAACCGCGTCAAGGACGCGATCGACATGCTGCGCGATGGCCGCACGACCTTCATCATCGCCCACCGCCTGAGCACCGTGCGCGATGCCGATCTCGTCGTGTTCATGGATCACGGCCGTGTTGTCGAGATGGGCGGCTTTGGCGAGCTCTCGGCCCGCAACGGCCGCTTTGCCTCGCTGCTGCGCGCCGGCGGGCTGCTCAACGACGAAGAGGTGCGCCGCGTCACCCATGTCGAGGCAGCGGCCTGACGCTGTCCGCCGAGGCAGCGGGTCTGGTCGGTTTTTCTGTCAGCATTGCTGCGGGGCGCTTCGGCGCCCCGTTTGCGTTGCGGGCCGCGACGTTGGAACTGATTGCGAAGAGGGCCGGCCACGGCTATTTAGCGTCCATGACACAGACGAGTTCGCAGGCTTGGCGTTTCAGCGACCTGGCCAACCCGACCCGCTTCATCGCGCTGGTGGACAAGGTTGTCCCTTGGCTCGCCGGCGCCTCGGCCTTGGTGCTGGCAGCAGGGCTGTATCTCGGCTTTGCCGCGCCTGACGATTTCCAGCAGGGCATCACCGTCCGCATCATGTACATCCACGTGCCTTTCGCCTGGCTCGCCATGATGTGCTACTCGGTGATGGCGATCGCGGCCCTCGGCACGCTTGTCTGGCGCCATCCTCTCGCCGACGTGGCACTGAAGGCGGCAGCACCGGTTGGTGCCGTGTTCACCGCTCTCGCGCTGCTGACCGGGTCGATATGGGGCAAGCCCATGTGGGGCACCTGGTGGGTATGGGACGCGCGGCTGACCTCGGTCTTCGTGCTTTTCCTGATGTATCTCGGCATCATCGCGCTGACCCGCGCGCTCGACGATCCCGCGCGTTCGGCGCGTGCCGCGGCGGTCATCACGCTGGTCGGTTTCGTCAACATCCCGATCATCAAGTTTTCGGTTGAATGGTGGAACACGCTGCACCAGCCGGCTTCGGTGTTCCGCCTCGACGGCCCGACGATCCATCCGAGCCTGCTCTGGCCCCTGCTTGTGATGGCGCTTGGCTTTACCCTTCTGTTCTTCACTCTGCATCTAATGGCGATGCGCACCGAGATATTGCGGCGCCGCGTGATGGCCATGCGCCAGATCGCTGCCCGCAGGGCCGAGCGCCAGCGGCCCTGAGCAGCCAAACCCAGGAAGGAAGTCAACATGTGGCCCGATCGTCGAATTCTTGATCTCCTGGGCCTCGACCTTCCGATCTTGCAGGCGCCGATGGCCGGGCCGGTCGATTCCGAGATGGTGATTGCCGTTTCCGAAGCTGGCGGGCTGGGCGGCTTGCCCTGTGCGCTGATGACGCCGGAAAAGACGCGGACCGAACTCGGCATCTTCCGGCAGCGTACGTCCAGGCCGATCAACGTCAATTTCTTCTGCCACAAGCAGCCTGAGGAAGACCTCGCTCGTGAGACAGCCTGGAAAAAGCGCCTCGAACCCTTCTACCTCGAACTGGGGCTCGATCCCGCGGCGCCTGCGCCGCGATCGGCGCGCGCGCCTTTCGACGAACAGTTCTGTGGCATCGTCGAGGAATTCCGTCCCGAGGTGGTGAGCTTCCATTTCGGCCTGCCCGATTCAGCCCTGCTCGACCGGGTCAAGGCGACTGGCGCCAAGGTGCTGTCGTCGGCGACCACTGCCGATGAGGCAGTTTGGCTGGAGCAGCATGGCTGCGACGCCATCATCGCCCAGGGTGCCGAGGCTGGTGGCCATCGCGGCATCTTTCTCACCGACGACCTCGCCAACCAGCCCGGCACCTTCGCGCTGGTGCCGCAGGTGGTCGATGCGGTCAAGGTGCCGGTCATCGCGGCCGGCGGCATCGCCGATGCACGCGGCATCGTGGCGGCTTTCGTGCTTGGGGCCTCGGCGGTGCAGATCGGCACCGCCTATCTGTTCTGCCCGGAAGCCAAGGTGGCCGCCCCTCACAAGGCAGTGCTGCGGAGCGCCAAGGACGATCACACCGCCCTGACGAATGTCTTCACCGGCCGGCCGGCGCGAGGCATCGTCAACCGCATCATGCGCGAAGTTGGTCCGCTGTCCGATTTGGCGCCGGCTTTTCCGCTTGCCGGCGGCGCGCTGGCGCCGCTTCGGGCGAAGTCAGAGCCGCAGGGCTCGGGCGACTTCATGTCGTTGTGGGCGGGCCAGGCTGCACGTTTCGGCCGTGAAATGCCGGCGGCCGAGCTGACGCGAACCCTCGCCGAGGAAGCGCAGGCTCTGTTGTCGAGCTTCGCCAGATAGGCCGGCTGCCTGGAGCCGCTACTTTGGCGTCAGGGTCCGGCGCACGGCGTCGTGCCAGCCCTTCAGCTTGGCCGTGCGCACGGCCGGCTGCATCTCGGGCTTGAACTGTCGGTCGAGCGCCCAGGCCTTGGCGAAGTCCTTGGCCTTCGGCCACACCCCCGCCCGGGAACCGGCAAGCCAGGCAGCGCCGAGGGCCGTGGTTTCGAGCACCGTCGGCCGGTCGACCGGTGCGTCGAGGATGTCGGCGAGGCGCTGCATCGTCCAGTCGGAGGCGACCATGCCGCCGTCGACGCGCAGCACCGTCTTGCCGTTCCGGGTCTTCCAGTCCTTCTTCATCGCGTCGAGCAGGTCGCGGGTCTGGTAGGCGACGGACTCCAGTGCTGCCCGGGCAAATTCTTCGGGTCCGGTGTTGCGGGTCAGGCCATAGATGGCGCCGCGTGCCTCGGCATCCCAGTGCGGTGCGCCGAGGCCCACGAAGGCAGGCACGAGATAGACGCTCTGGGTGTCGTCGGCCTGTACCGCCAGTTCGCCGCTGTGCTCGGCCTTGCCGATCACCTTGATGCCGTCGCGCAGCCACTGCACCGCAGCGCCGGCGATGAAGATGGAGCCTTCCAGCGCATAGGTGGTCTTGCCGTCGAGCCTGTAGGCGATGGTGGTGAGCAGCCGGTTCTTCGAGCGCACGATGTCGCCGCCGGTGTTGAGGATGGCAAAGCACCCGGTGCCGTAGGTCGACTTCATCATGCCGGGCTCGAAACAGGCCTGGCCGATGGTCGCCGCCTGCTGGTCGCCGGCGACGCCGAGGATCGGGATTTCCGCGCCGAAAAGCGCCTTCGCGGTCACGCCGAAGTCTGCGGCGCAGTCCTTGACCTCGGGCAAGAGGGAAGCCGGAATGCGCAGGATGTCGAGTAGTTCGGCATCCCAGACGTTCTTCTCGATGTTGTAGACCAGCGTGCGCGAGGCGTTGGTGGCGTCCGTCGCATGCACCTTGCCGCCGGTCAGCCGCCAGATCAGGAACGAGTCGATGGTGCCCGCCAGCAGCTCGCCGCGCTCGGCCCGCTTGCGCGCGCCTTTGACCTTGTCGAGCAGCCAGGCGATCTTGGTGCCGGAGAAATAGGGGTCGAGCAGCAGGCCGGTCTTCCGGGTGAAGCGCGGCTCCAGCCCTTGCTTCTTGAGCTTGGCGCACAGCGGGGCGGTACGCCGATCCTGCCACACGATCGCGTTGTGGATCGGCTTGCCTGTCGCCTTGTCCCAGATGACCACGGTTTCGCGCTGGTTGGTGATGCCGATCGCCGCGATGTCGGCGGCGTCCCTGCCGGCCTTCTTCAGGGCAGTCTTGCAAGTCGAAACCACGCTGTCCCAGATTTCTTCCGGATCATGTTCGACCCAGCCCGACGCCGGGAAATGCTGCGCAAATTCCTTCTGGCCGACGCCTGCAACCCTCATTGCCTGATCGAACACGATTGCCCGGCTGGACGTGGTGCCCTGGTCGATCGCCAGAATGAATCCGCTCATCTTCCCCTCCGCAGTCACTTGCAAAAAGAGGGGAGACGGCACTGCGCCGTCTCCCCAGGTCCTGCCAGGCGGAATGTCCGCCTGAGCCCTTACTTGCTCCAGCTCTTCACCAACTCATCGTAGTTGATGGTGATCGGCTTTTCCTTTTCGTTTTCGATCTTCAGCTGAGGTGCAAGATTGCCTGCCTTGACCGCTTCCGCGTTCCAGTAGGCGAGATCATGCTCCTCCGCCAGCTTCGGACCGATTTCGCCCTGGATGCCGGCGCGCTCAAGGCGTTCCAGCACCTTTTCCTGCTCGGCGCAAAGCGAGTCCATGGCTTCCTGGGCCGTCTTCGCACCCGATGAAGCGTCGCCGATCGCCTGCCACCACAACTGGGCCAGCTTGGGATAGTCAGGCACGTTGGTGCCGGTCGGCGACCACTGCACGCGGGCCGGTGAACGGTAGAACTCGACCAGGCCGCCGAGCTGCGGCGCACGATCGCTGAAGCTCTTGTGATCGAGGGTCGACTGGCGGATGAAGGTCAGGCCGACATGGCTCTTCTTCACGTCCACGGTCTTCGACGTCACGAACTGCGCGTAGAGCCAGGCGGCCTTGGCACGGTCGTCAGGCGTGGATTTCAGGATCGTCCACGAACCGACGTCCTGGTAGCCAAGCTTCATTCCGTCCTTCCAGTAGACGCCGTGCGGCGAGGGCGCCATGCGCCATTTCGGCGTGCCGTCCTCGTTCATCACAGGCAGGCCGGGCTTGACCATGTCGGCAGTGAACGCGGTGTACCAGAAGATCTGCTGGGCAACCGCGCCCTGGGCCGGGACCGGTCCGGATTCGGAGAAGGTCATGCCCTGGGCTTCCGGCGGAGCATAGGCCTTGAGCCAGTCGAGATACTTGACGATCGAATAGACCGAGGCCGGGCCGTTGGTGTCGCCGCCGCGGGCGACGCAGGAGCCTACCGGCTGCGACTTCTCGTTGACCTTGATGCCCCATTCGTCGACCGGCAGGCCGTTCGGCAGGCCCTTGTCGCCGTTGCCGGCCATCGACAGCCAGGCGTCGGTGAACCGCCAGCCGAGCGAGGGGTCCTTCTTGCCGTAGTCCATGTGGCCATAGACCTTCTGGCCATTGATGTCGCGGCCGGTGAAGAACTCGGCGATGTCCTCGTAGGCCGACCAGTTGACCGGGACGCCGAGGTCGTAGCCGTACTTCGCCTTGAAGTCCGCCTTGTTCTTCTCGTCGTTGAACCAGTCGTAGCGGAACCAGTAGAGGTTGGCGAACTGCTGGTCGGGGAGCTGGTAGAGCTTGCCGTCCGGGGCTGTCGTGAACTTCGTGCCGATGAAGTCGGCGATGTCGAGGTTGGGGTTGGTGACGTCCTTGCCTTCGTTGGCCATCCAGTCGGTCAGGCTGCGCGCCTGCAGATAGCGCCAGTGGGTGCCGATCAGGTCGGAATCGTTGACATAGGCGTCATAGATGTTTTCGCCCGACTGCATCTGCGTCTGCAGCTTTTCGATGACGTCGCCCTCGCCGATGAGGTCGTGCGTGATCTTGATGCCGGTGATGTCGGAGAACGCCTTGGCGAGCGTCTTCGATTCATACTCGTGCGTGGTGATGGTTTCCGAAACGACCTTGATCTCCATGCCGGCAAAAGGTTTCGCCGCATCGATGAACCACTGCATTTCGGCTTCCTGGCCGGCGCGGTCGAGCGCCGACATGTCCTTGATCTCGGTATCGAGGAAGGTTTTCGCTTCCTCCATGCCGGCAAAGGCATTGCCCGCGCCCAAAAGCAGGGCGATCACGCTCGTTGATGCTAGAATATGGCGTCGCATTAATTTCCTCCCAAACAAGGTTGCATTGCCATTTGGCGCCGCCGCGGGCTTGCGGCGGCCCAACATTTCCCCCTCTAGACGAAGCGGAATACGCCGATGGCGTAGACCACTGCGAGAGCGAGAGCCCACCACAGGTTGGGCCCGATCAGGCCCAGCCATGCGAGATGAATGAAGGCGCTGCCAAGCAGCGAAACGAAAAGCCTGTCGCCCCGGGTCGTCTCGAACCGGAGGATGCCGACGCGCGGGTTGCCGCCGGGCGAAAAATACTCCCACACACCCATGCCGACGAGCATCAGGAAGATGGTGATGAAGAAGGCTGCCGTTGGCAGCGTCCAGGCCATCCAGGAAAAATCCATCGCAAGCGCTCCCTCAGACGCGGCCCAGGGCAAAGCCCTTGGCGATGTAGTTGCGGACGAACCAGATGACGAGCGCACCCGGAATGATGGTCAGCACGCCCGCTGCGGCAAGCACGCCCCAGTCCATGCCCGAGGCCGAGACCGTGCGCGTCATGATAGCGGCGATCGGCTTGGCGTCGGTGGTGGTCAGCGTGCGGGCGATCAGCAGTTCGACCCACGAGAACATGAAGCAGAAGAAGGCCGCGACCCCGATGCCGCTGGCGATCAGGGGCACGAAGATCTTCACGAAGAAGCGTGGGAACGAATAGCCGTCGATATAGGCGGTCTCGTCGATCTCCTTCGGCACGCCCGACATGAAGCCTTCGAGGATCCACACAGCCAGCGGCACGTTGAACAGGCAATGGGCCAATGCAACTGCGATGTGCGTGTCGATCAGGCCGAAGGCGGAATAGAGCTGGAAGAAGGGCAGGGCGAACACCGCAGGTGGCGCCATGCGATTGGTCAAAAGCCAGAAGAACAGGTGCTTGTCGCCCAGGAAGCGGTAGCGCGAGAAGGCATAGGCCGCAGGCAGGGCGACGGAGATCGAAATCGCCGTGTTCATGACCACATAGATGATCGAGTTGATGTAGCCCTTGTACCAGGACGGATCGGTGAAGATCACGCCGTAGTTGCGAAGCGTCGGGTTTTGCGGCCATAGCGAGAAGGCGCCCAGGATCTCCTGGTTCGACTTGAAGCTCATGTTGATCAGCCAGTAGATCGGCAGCATCAGGAAGATGATGTAGATCGTCGGCACCACCCACCAGAAGCGCGATTCCTCACCGCGTCGCCGCATCCGCCTGGCCAGCGCCGCATCGGCGGAACTGCCATGGGCCACGCCTTCGGTGGCCGGCGCATTGCGCATCATCTTGTCCTTGTCGGTGCTCACGACGGCTTCGCTCGTGTCCGTCATCTCACTTCTCCACGTCGTAGTTTGTCATGACGGTGTAGAAGACCCATGACAGCAGCAGCACGATCAGGAAGTAGATGATCGACATCGCCGCCGCCGGGCCGAGGTCGAACTGTCCGACGGCCATCTTGACGAGGTCGATCGACAGGAAGGTGGTGGAATTGCCGGGCCCGCCGCCGGTGACGACAAACGGCTCGGTGTAAATCATGAAGCTGTCCATGAAGCGCAGCAGCACGGCGATCAGCAGCACGCGCTGCATCTTCGGCAACTGGATGTAGCGGAACACCGCCCAGCGCGAGGCGCCATCGATCTTGGCCGCCTGGTAGAAGGCATCCGGGATCGACACCAGCCCGGCATAGCAGAGCAGCACGACCAGGCTCGTCCAGTGCCAGACATCCATGATGATGACCGTCACCCAGGCATCGAACGGGTCGTTCACGTAGTTGTAGTCAAAGCCGAGCGCATGCAGCGTATAGCCGAGCAGGCCGATGTCGATGCGCCCGAAGACCTGCCAGATGGTTCCGACGACATTCCACGGGATGAGCAGCGGCAGCGCCATCAGCACCAGGCAGACCGGCACGCCCCAGCCTTTCCTGGGCATGTTGAGCGCGATGAAGATGCCGAGCGGGATCTGGATCGCCAGGATGATCGCCGAGAAGATCAGGTTGCGGCCCATCGCCGCCCAGAAGCGATCGGAGTGCAGCATCTCCTGGAACCATTCCGCGCCGGCCCAGAAGAACTGGTTGCCGCCGAATGTGTCCTGCACCGAATAATTGACCACCGTCATCAGCGGGATGACCGCGGAGAACGCCACCAGCACGAGCACCGGCAGCACCATCAACCAGGCTTTGTTGTTCCAGGTCTTTTCCATGGTCAGGCTCCCATCTCGACGCGCCAGGACTTGTCGTAGAGGTTGATGCCGGCGGGGTCGAACGTGACACGCGCATCGGCGGGCACCTGGTCGTCCTCGCCGAGGATAGCTGCGATCTCGCGGCCCTCGAGGCTGGCGCGGACCACCTTGTGGCGGCCGATATCCTCGACCTTGCGCACGGTGACAGGCATGCCCGCGGCGCCGAGCCGGACATATTCGGGCCGGATGCCGAGTTCGATCTCGTTGCCTTCGGCCTTTGGGCTGCCGGGCAAGTCGATGACCTGGCCGCCAAGGCGGGCGCGATTGCCTTCGACACTGACCGGCATCACGTTCATGCCGGGCGAGCCGATGAAGTAGCCGACGAAGGTGTGCTTGGGGCGCTCGAACAGCTCGGCAGGGGTACCGATCTGGACGATCTCGCCGTCATACATCACCACCACCTTTTCGGCGAAGGTCAGGGCCTCCGTCTGGTCGTGCGTGACGTAGATCATGGTGTAACCGAAGCGGCGGTGAAGTTGCTTGAGCTGCGAGCGCAGCACCCACTTCATGTGCGGGTCGATGACGGTCAGCGGCTCGTCGAACAGGATGGCGTTGACGTCCGAGCGTACCAGCCCGCGGCCGAGCGATATCTTCTGTTTCTGGTCGGCGGTCAGCCCGCGCGCCTTGCGCTTGGCCCAGCTGGCAAGGTCGATCATGTCGAGCGTCTCGCGCACCTTGCGGTCGACGTCGGCTTCGGCGACGCCGCGGTTACGCAACGGGAACGCCAGATTGTCGTAGACGGTCATGGTGTCGTAGATGACCGGGAACTGAAACACCTGGGCGATGTTGCGCTCCTGCGTCGACAGCCGGGTCACGTCCTTGCCGTCGAACAGCAGCTGCCCGTGCGAGGCGTGCAGCAGCCCCGAGATGATGTTGAGCAGCGTGGTCTTGCCGCAGCCCGACGGGCCGAGCAGCGCGTAGGCGCCGCCGTCGTCGAAGCTGTGATGCACCTCGCGAAGGGCATAGTCCTTGTCGGACTTCGGGTTGGCGCCGTAGGCGTGGCGGATATGGTTCAGGTCGATGCGTGCCATTTCGCCCTCCTACGCTGCCAGCTGCGATGGCGCGGCGGCAGAACGGCCGTTCGCGTCGAAAACCATGACGTGGCGAGGGTCGATGAAGACCTCGATGGTCTCGTCCGGCTCGAACTGGCGGATGCCAGGCGTGAGCATCACCCAGCGGGCATCCGCGAAATCGAGGTGCACGAAGCTTTCGGAGCCGGTGATCTCAGTCACCGTCACCTTGGCCTTCACGCCAACCGCATCTGTGTTGCGCTTCTCGAAAGAAAGATGGTGGGGCTGGAAGCCGATCGTATAGCTGGCGTCGGCAATGCCGGCGAGGTCTGCCGGCACCGGGAGGTCCACCCCACCATCAAGCTGGAAACTGCGGCCGCTCTTCTTCAGCACGATCGTGTTGAGCGGCGGGTCGGCAAAGGTCCGCGCCGTGATCAGGTCGTTCGGCTTGCGGAACACCTCGATCGTCGGACCAAACTGGGTGATACGGCCTTCCGACAGAGTCGCCACATTGCCGCCGAGCAGCAGTGCTTCATGCGGTTCGGTCGTGGCATAGACAAAGATCGCGCCGGTTTCGGCGAAGATCTTCGGCAGTTCTGCGCGCAGTTCTTCGCGCAGCTTGTAGTCGAGATTGGCCAGCGGCTCGTCGAGCAGCACCAGCCGGGCATTCTTGACGATGGCGCGGGCAAGCGCGGTGCGCTGCTGCTGGCCGCCGGAGAGATTGAGCGGGGTGCGGTCGAGATAGGGCGTCAGCTTGAGCAGTTCGGCGGCGCGCTTGACCTCCTGGTCGATCCTGGCCTTGTCGGCGCCGGCAACACGCAGCGGCGAGGCGATGTTTTCGTAGACCGTCATCGCCGGGTAATTGATGAACTGTTGGTAGACCATGGCGATGTTGCGCTTTTGCACCGGCACGCCGGTGACGTCCACGCCATCGAACCAGACCGAGCCGGCGGTCGGCTTGTCGAGCCCGGCCATCAGCCGCATCAGGCTTGTCTTGCCGGACAGCGTCGGCCCGAGCAGCACGTTCAGGCTGCCGTGCTGCAGGTTGAGCGAGACGTCGCGGATGTGGTCCGCGCCGGCAACCGCCTTGGTTACATTGCGTAGTTCCAGCATTTCCCCTCCTCCCAGGGCAGATATCAGGCGGTGGCGCCTACTCCGCCGCGGCGTTGTGCACGCCCGGGCTTATTCCATGCATGAATTCGTCGAGTGACGCGGCCTGCTCCTTGGCGAGCTTGAGGCCGCGCTTGGTTCGCCGCCACAAGATGTCCTCCGCCGTCAAAGCCCATTCGTTGGCGACAAGGTATCGGACTTCTGCCTCGTAGAGGTCGGCGCCGAAATTGCGCCCCAGGTCTGCCTCGGACCTCGCAAGGCCGAGCAAGGCTTTGGCGCGCGTGCCGTAAAGGCGTGTCAGGCGCCGCGCCAGACGCATGTCGAGGAATGGATAGGCGGCCTTGAGCTTCACCACCTCCGCATCGAAGGCGGTTGCCTCGAACTCGCCGCCGGGCAGGGCTGCCGTCGCGGTCCAGGATTTGCCCTTCTTGCCCAGGTGTTTTTCGATGATTTCCAGCATCGACTCGGCAAGGCGCCGGTAAGTGGTGATCTTGCCACCGAAGATGTTGACGATCGGCGCCTGGCCTTCGCGCCCGTCGGACTTCAGCACGTAGTCGCGCGTCGCTTCCTGGGCCTTGCTGGCGCCATCGTCATAGAGCGGCCGCACGCCGGAATAGGTCCAGACGATGTGTTCGGGCTTTACCGGTTCGGCGAAATATTCGCTTGCTGCGTCGCACAGGTAGCTGATCTCGGCCTGGCTGATCTTGGCCTGGCGCGGGTCGCCGTCATAGTCCTGGTCGGTGGTGCCGATGAGGGTGAAGTCTTCCTCATAGGGAATGGCGAAGATGATGCGCCCGTCCTTGTTCTGGAAGAAATAGGCGCGCGGGTCGTCGAACTTCTTTGCCACCACGATGTGGCTGCCCTGGACCAGCCGCACATTGTGGACGTTGTTCTGCCCGACGGTCTCCGTCAGCACATGGTCGATCCACGGGCCGGCGGCGTTGACGATCAACCGTGCCTTGACCTCCTCGACCTGGCCGTTGCGCAGATCTTCGACGGCGATATTCCAGTGGCCGTTGTCGCGCCGCGCGCTCGTCACCTTGGCGCGGGTGCGGATGACGGCGCCGCGGTCGGCCGCGTCGCGGGCATTGAGCACCACCAGGCGGGCGTCGTTCACCCAGCCGTCCGAATATTCGAAGGCGCGCGCAAACATCGGCTTCAGCGGCTTGCCGGCGGCGTCGCTGCGCATGTCGAGCGTGCGGGTCGGCGGCAGCAATTTGCGGCCGCCGATATGGTCGTAGAGAAACAGCCCGAGACGGATCAGCCAGGCAGGACGCAGGCCCTTGGCGTAAGGCAGGACGAAGCGCATAGGCCAGATGATGTGCGGTGCGTTGCGCCACAGCACTTCGCGTTCCATCAGCGCTTCGCGCACGAGCCTGAACTCATAGTGCTCGAGATAGCGCAGGCCGCCATGGATCAGCTTGGTCGAATAGGACGACGTGCCGCTGGCCAGATCGCTCATTTCGGCGAGATAGACGGAGTAGCCGCGCCCAGCCGCGTCCCGGGCGATTCCGCAGCCGTTGATGCCGCCGCCGATGACGAAAATGTCGTGTATCTCGGGCATGCTCACGCCTTCGTCGCCTTTTCGCAGTGCAGCAATTTCAGGATATTCCGAAGCTCGATTTCGATTATTTCGAACTGGAAATGAATGTCAAACGAAATATATCGATGATCGTGACGTTGCGCATTACGTTGCGTAGGCATTGGATTTCAGCGATCTGATTGCGATTTTTGCGCGGATTGCACTGAATATTCTGTTCTTGCGCCCGCGAAACAGGGTTCGGCGTGGCGATTGCACGACATTTGTTGACCGCGATGTTCGTTTTTCGGGATGCCTGGCGAAAACGAAAGGGCCTCGCGGCAGCCTCGATCGAGGTCATGATGAAGCGATCCTTGCTGGTCAGCGTCTTGCAAGGGTGCGAGAATTAGGGCGTCCCGCACCTATGCCAGGGCGGGGAAGACAGGCGGCGGAACGCGAGGGAGCAGAAACAGGCAACGTCAGGGGTGAAACGATGTTTCGAACACCAGTTGGACTTGCATTGTGGGCCGCGACAATCGCCGCATCTTCGGCTGCCATTGCCGACCAGGCGCAGGTTGCGCGAGGCGAATATCTCGTGACGATGGGTGGTTGCACCGACTGCCACACGCCGGGCTATCTCTTGGGAAAGCCCGATGATTCGAAGTATCTCGGCGGCTCGGATGTCGGCTTCGAGATTCCGGGGCTGGGTGTCTTCGTCGGCCGCAACATCACGCCCGACAACGAGACAGGCATCGGCAAGTGGACAGCCGAGCAGGTCGTCACGGCGCTCCAGACCGGTCAGAGGCCGGACGGGCGGGAACTGGCGCCGATCATGCCGTGGCGTGCCCTGGCCCAGCTCACCCCCGAAGACGCGGCCGCAATTGCAGCTTTTCTCAAGAGCGTGAAGCCGGTCAGCAATGCGGTGCCGGGGCCGTTCAAGCCGGGCGAAAAGGTATCGACCTTCACGTTCCGGATCTTGCCGCCGGGCGAAACCGCAGCAGCGGCGCCAAAATAGGCCCGCAGCCCGTGGGGCTGGGCTGAAACGAAAATCGCCGGAGGCCGCTGGCGCAGCCTCCGGCGATGCTTTGTCGAGCCTTAGTGCGGGAAGAAGGCGAAGCGGATGATGAACAGCGCCGCGACCAGCCACGTTGCCATGTGCACCTCGCCGGGGCGTCCGGTCAGGAGCTTGAGCGCTGCGTAGGTGACGAAGCCGAACGCCAGGCCGTTGGCGATCGAATAGGTGAACGGCATCATCAGCGCGGTCAGCGCGGCAGGAGCCGCCTCGGTGATGTCGGCCCATTCGACCTCGACCAGCTCGCGCATCATCAGGCAGGCGACATAGAGCAGGGCGGGAGCGGTCGCATAGGCCGGCACCGAGCCAGCCAGCGGCGAGAAGAACAGCGCTGCGAGGAACAGCACGCCGATGACCAGTGCGGTGAGGCCGGTGCGGCCGCCGGCCTGGACGCCCGAGGCGCTCTCGACATAGGCGGTGGTGCTGCTGGTGCCGAGCAGCGAGCCGGCGACGATCGCCGTGCTGTCGGCCAGCAGAGCGCGGCCGAGGCGATTGGGCTTACCTGGCTCGATCAGCCCGGCCCGCTTGGCGACGCCGATCAGCGTTCCGGTTGCGTCGAACACCTCGACCAGCACGAACACCAGGATGACATGGACAAGGCCCGCGTGCAGGGCGCCGACGACGTCGAGCTGCAGGAAGGTCGGCAGGATGGAAGGCGGCATGGAGACGATGCCGTTGAACTGGCTGACGCCGAGCGCCATCGAGGCGACGGTGATCACCAGGATGCCGATCAGGATAGCGCCACGCACCTTGAGTGCGTCGAGGGCGGCGATGATGAAGAAGCCGGCGATAGCCAGGAGCGTTCCAGTCTGGCTGAGGTCGCCCAGCGTCACCAGCGTTGCGGGGCTCGCAACGACGATGCCCGAGCTTTTCAGCGCGATGATGCCGAGGAACAGGCCGATGCCGGCGGCGATCGCACTGCGCATCGAGTGCGGGATGCCGGCGATCAGCCAGCTGCGCACGCCACTGACCGTCAAAAGCAGGAAGATGACGCCCGAGATGAAGACGGCGCCCAGCGCCTGCTGCCAGGAAAAGCCCATCGCGCCGACCACCGTGAACGCGAAGAAGGCGTTGAGGCCCATGCCCGGCGCCATGCCGATCGGCCATTTTGCCAGAAGGCCCATGATCAGCGAGCCGAGCGCTGCGGCAAGGCAGGTGGCCACGAACACGGCGTTGCGGTCCATGCCCGTCGACGACAGGATCTCGGGATTGACGAAGATGATGTAGGCCATCGTCAGGAAGGTCGTGACGCCGGCGATCACCTCGGTGCGCACCGTCGTCCCTTGTTCCTTCAGGTTGAAATACTTCTCGAGCACTCTTTGCTTCCTCCCATGCGGCGCGGGGAGCGGCCGTCCGTCACGCGCAAGACTGCGATGGCCCATGATCCCGAGTGGATCGAAGAACCCCGTGGCCTTGCCGAGCGTTGCTGCTCCTCACCCCGTCGGCTTTGACGCTGTTCCAGCGTGTCCATCCCAGCCGACTGTGACCAATGATCCAGCGCAGGACATGGCTGCCTGCGCAAACCGGGGTAACTTCTGCTCGTTGCATGGATGGCACAAGAGGCCAGACAGCCAATTCTGTGAGAAGCAGTTTCGCGTTTTTGGGGAGGAATTGCCGGCCTTATGAAACCCAGCGTCGTGTCCTACGGCGCCCCTTCGCAAGCCAGCCCCCTCGTGGGATCGAAAAGATGCAACGCTTCTTCATCGAAAGCAAATCTGCGGCTTTCCCCTTCGCCGAGACGCGTGCGTGGCGCAAGGCAGGCAATCAGCTTCTGCCCGCCGATTCGAGCTGTCGCGATCAGTTCCGGACCGGTCAGTTCGACGACCTCGACCTTGGCAGGCAACGTCAGGCCGACTGCACCTTCGGCTGCGAGCCGGAGCGCCTCGGGGCGTATGCCAAGGGAAAGGCGGGTCCCGTCGCCGATCGTTGCATATCGCGGTGGCAGCGGGATCGTCACGTCGGATCCTGCAATCTCAAGCAGGCCATTGCGCACGGTGACATCAAGGATGTTCATCGGCGGCGCGCCGACGAAGCCCGCCACATAGAGCGTGGCTGGGCGGTTGTAGATCTCTTCGGGCGTGCCGAGCTGCTCGATCCGGCCGTCCTTCATCACCGCGATGCGCGTCGCCAGCGTCATCGCCTCGATCTGGTCGTGGGTGACGTAGACCACCGTCGTCCGCAGCATCTGGTGCAGGCGCTTGAGCTCGGTACGCATCTCAAGCCGCAGCTTGGCATCGAGGTTGGAAAGCGGTTCGTCAAACAGGAACACCTGCGGCTTGCGCACCAGCGCGCGGCCGATGGCGACGCGCTGGCGCTGGCCGCCGGAGAGCTGGCTCGGCTTGCGGTCGAGCAGCGCCTCGATCTGCAGCAGCCGCGCCGCCTCCTGCACGGCCTTGTCGCGCTCCGCGACCGGCACCTTGCGCATCTCGAGCCCGAAGCCGATGTTCCGGCGGACGCTGAGATTGGGGTAGAGCGCGTAGGACTGGAACACCATGGCGATGTCGCGGTCCTTGGGATGAACGCCGAGGATGGAGCGGTCGCCGATCCTGATGTCGCCGCTCGTCGCCTCGGCCAGCCCGGCGATGATGTTGAGCAGAGTGGACTTTCCGCAACCCGACGAACCGAGCAGGACCAGGAACTCGCCGCTCTGCAATGAGATGTCGATGCCCTTCAGTGTTTCGACGGCCCCGTAGTTCTTGCGGATGTTCTGGATTTCAAGCGCACTCATGCAATGTCGTCCCTGAAATCCGGCAAGTGGCCATAGCTGCGGGGCAAGGTGGAGATCGCGCGCGATGCAACCTGCGTTCCAGCAGCGAGGCAGGTGGCGAGCGGCTGGCCCTTGGCAAGGGCCGCAAGAAAAGCCGAGTTGAAGACGTCGCCGGCGCCGATGGTATCGACGACCTTCACCTTTGGGGCGCCTGCCGACACCAGCTCGCCGTCGGCACCGATGGCAATGGCGCCATCCGGTCCGCACTTGACCACCACGACGGCCCCCTTGCGCATGCTGGACCAGATCGTCCGTGCCGCCTCTGCTGGATTGTCGCGGCCAGCCAGCGTCGTTGTTTCGACTTCGTTCAGCAGCGCGCAATCGCAGCGGGATAGCCAGGTGCGGGTCGTTGCACAGTTCGCTTCGGTCCAGCCATCCGGCGGCCAGCCAGTGTCGAGAACGACCGAGATGTCGTGGCCATGCGCCCAGTCGAAAAAGGCGTCGTAGTCTTGGGCGAGGTCTGTGGTCAGGAACGAGCCGCACAGCAGGGCATAGCCGCCGGACAGCCGCTTGCCGTCGAGCACGGAAAGCGTGTCGGCGAGGCTGAAACGGGGCAGGTGCCCATGCGTGGTGAAGAACGTCCGTTCGCCGTCGGGATGTGTGATGCCGACAGACAGCGTCGTCCGCTCGGAAGAGATGGCCCACTTCGCCGCGCGGCGGCCAAAGGCGGTGCGCAGCCACAGGCCGAACTGGTCGTTGCCGACATTCGCCGCAATCTCGAAGTCAACGCCGAGCGCCTCCCACGCAAGAGCCGAATTGCCCGCCTGGCCGCCGACGCGCAACTCGTCGTGGTCGACGATGATTTCCGTGCCGGCCTTCGGCCAGGGGGCGGTCGGTCCGAGAATGAGGTCGACATTGACGTTGCCGATCACCGCAAGTGGCCGCATTCATTCGCTCCGGGTGATCTTGGTCGATCGCACCGGAGTGCCGGCATCATCGACGCGGGCATCGGCAAAGGCGATCATCAGGCGCTGCGCCGTGGGCAGCATTGCGAAGATGGCGGCCATGCCGGTGGCCGGCTTGAACCGGAGCGTGACTGCACCGGCTACCGGGCTCTTTGCGGACGAATCGAAGATGACGACCGGTGCTCCGGTGTCGATTGCCGACGCCGCCATGGCCGTGACGAGAGCGGCGGTCGGATCGTCGCCGCGAAACAGCACGACGCCGATGTCGGGGCCGAGCATTTCCATCGGCCCATGCCGAAGCTGCCCGCCTTCGAGCGAGAAGCACGGCCGCCGCGACAGCTCCGTCAGGCCGAGGGCCAGCGCTTCGGCAACGCCCTGCAGGCGGCGTCCCGAAGTGACGATGGTAGCAATGTTCTCCAGGGCGGCGAGTGCCGGACGGATGTCGACGACTTCAGGTGCCTGGAGCGCGACGAGCGCCCCGCTCGGGTGTTCGCCAAGTGCGGCCAGGATGGCGAGATGCAGGGCCAGGGTGACGGTCAGGCTTCGCGTTGCCGCAAAGGCGAGCTCGGTGCCGCCGATGCCGACCAGCGAAGGCGCGGTGCGGGCCAGGAAGGAGCCTGCCTCCAGCGTCAGTCCGAATGTCTCGGAATTTCCGCCGGTCTCGGCAAACCAGCGCAGGACTTCGGCGCTTTCGCCCGATTGCGAGGTCATCAGTACTGTGCGGCCGTCAAGTGCCAGCGGCTGCCCGAGCTGCTCCGACAAGGGCAGCGCGATGGCATCGATGCCGAGGGCGCGATAGAGCGGCTCGACTGCGCGGCCCACCGCATGCGAACCGCCCATGCCGAGCAGCAGCAACTGCCCCGTGCTGGCCAGGGATGCGGCAACCCTGGCCGCCGTCTCGGAGGCTTCGGCAAACGATGCCAGCGCATCGCCATACTGGCGCGCCATTTCGCGGTCGATCGCCACGAGCCCGGCGGGCCTGGTCTTTTGTGGGGTCATGGTCATCCTTTCACGCCGCCGCTGGTCAGCCCCGAAATCAGGGCGCGCTGCATGACCAGGCCGATCAGCACCGGGGGCAGCGCGGCCAGGACGCCCGCCGTGGCAATCAGCCCGTAGTCAGAGACGCGGCCGCCGGCGAGATCGGCGATGGCCACCGTCAGCGTCTTGGCGCGCAGGTCCGACGTGAACAACAGTGCATAGAAGAACTCGTCCCACGCAAGCAGCAGCGCAAACAGTGCCGACGTCGCCACCACGGGCGCTGCCAGCGGCAAGGTGATGATGCGCAATGTCTGGAACAGGCTGGCGCCGTCGATCATCGCGGCGGACTCGATTTCGCGCGGGATGGAATCGAAGCCCGACTTCATCAGCCAGGTGGTGAACGGCGCAAGGATGGTCAGGTAGACGAGCGCCAGGCCGAAGATGTTGTTGAGCAGGCCGAGCCAGGCAAGGCCCATGTAGAGTGGGACGGCCAGCGCCACCGGCGGCAGCATGTAGGTGGCGATTACCATCGACAGCGACCAACCCACCGTCGGCGTGCGCGACACCGCCCAGCCGGCGGGGATGGCCAGTGCGATCGCTGCGACCGTCGCCATGCCGGCGATCCTGAGGCTGTTGTAGAGCGAGGCGACAAAGGCGGCACCCGCGCTGTTTTCGGCCGTCGACAGCAGCATCGCGTATCGCGAGAAGTCGACTTCCTGCGGCCACCAGCGCAACGGCTTGGCCGAAAGATTGGCGGCAGGCGAAATGCTCATGACGAACAGCCACAGCACGGGCGCCAGGATCACGATCGCCAGCAGAAGCGCCGATGCGTAGACGAAGACGGTGAAGAGCGGGCTTTTGCGTTCCATCAGGCGGTACTTCCCGCAGCTTTCCTGACCAGGACGGCATAAGCGACGGCCAGGACCGTGACCAGCAAGGTGACGATCAGCGCCAGCGATGCGCCGGAACCGGCGCGCTGGAATGAAAATGCCTCCTGGTAAACGAGGATCGACAGCGTTCTGGTCGAATTGGCAGGCCCGCCGCGGGTCATCACCCAGATGATGTCGAAGACCTTGAATGCCTCGATGGTGCGCAACACGAGCGCCACCATCAACGGTCCGGCCAGGTAGGGTAGGATGACGAAGCGGAAGCGGGCGAATGGCCCGGCGCCATCGACGAGCGATGCTGCAGTGATGTCGCGCGGCACGGCTTGTAGTGCCGCCAGGGCGATGAGCGCGACGAGCGGGAAATTCTTCCAGCAATCGGCAACGATGAGGGCGGCGAGCGCGGTGTTGGGTTCGCCGAGCCAGGAGCGATAGGCGTCGAGCAGGCCGATCTGCGTCAGTGCGGCATTCAACGCGCCATATTCGGGATTGTAGATCAGCCGCCACAGCGTGGCGTTGACCACCGTCGGCAGCGCCCAGGGCAGGATCATCAGCGCACGCAACAGCGTGCGGCCACGGAACTGCTGGTTCAGCAACAAGGCGGCAAGAACGCCCAGTACCATCTCCGAGGCGACGGAGATGACCGCAAACCAGGTCGTCGTCACCAGCGTGCGCTGGAAATTCGAGCCCGAAAGCATCTTTGCGTAGTTGTCGAAGCCGACGAAGTTGCCCTCGGTGCCGACGAGCTTGGCGTCGGTGAAGGACAGACGAACGGTGTCGACGAGGGGCCAGCCGATGACTGAAACCATGACCACAAGCAAAGGCAGCATCAGCAGCCATGCGCGGGTCGTCATCCATGAGCCCGACATGAGGCGACTCTTTATTATTGGAAACGAAAGGGCCGGGCGGCCGGAGCCGCCCGGAAGTTGGGGCAGTAATGCTTACAGGCCGCTGTTTTCGGCAGCCCCCTTGAGCGCGTCTTCCGGCTTGGCTTGACCAAGCAGGGATTCCTGAATTGCCTGCTGCAGCGCCGTCGACAGCTCCTGGTACTTCGGCGTCGTCGGGCGCGGATACATCGCGGCCAGGCCGATCTTGGCTGCGGCGATCAGCTCTTCCTGTCCCTTGGTGACGGCCGGATCCTCGTAGGACGAAGCCCAGATCGGCAGGCTCAGCTTGGCATACTGGTTCTGCGTCGCCTGCGAGGTCATGAAGGTGATGAACTTCCACGCTTCGTCGGGGTTCTTGCTGGCCGTGGTGATGCCGAGACCCATCGAACCGTTGACGGCCGACACCTCGCTCTTGCCGGCGACGCCGGGGGCGGGAACGACGCCGACCTTGCCCGCGACCTTGCTGTCCTTGGGGTCGTTGGCCATGTTGTACATGTAGGTCCAGTTGAGTGCGAAGGCGGCTTCGCCGTTCTGGAAGACCTTGCGGACGTCCTCTTCGAGGAACTCCTTGGAGTTCGGGTTGGTCAGGCCGGAGGTGTAGCTGGTCACCATGTAGTTCAGCGCGTCGAGCCCGCCGCCGCTCTGGAACGCCGGCTTGCCGTCCTTCAGGAATTCACCGCCATAGGCGCTGACCAGCGTGGTGTAGTCGCAGATCGCGGCTTCAGCCTGCGACCAGCTCCACGAGATCGGTGTTGCCAGCAGGCCCTTGTCCTTGATGATCTTGGCCTGTTCGGCCAGTTCATCCCAGGTCTTGGGTGGATTCTGGATGCCCGCCTTCTCTAGGATTTCCTTGTTGTAGAACAGATACTTGGTGTCGAGAATCCAGGGCATCCCATAAGACTTGCCGTCATAGTTGACGGTGGTCCAGGCGCCCGGCAGCACGCCCTTCTTCATGTCGTCGGTGATGCGCGAGGAGACGTCGACCAGCACGTTGTTGCTGGCATATTCGGCGGGCCAGATGACGTCGAACAGCACCACGTCGTAGCCGCCCGAACCCTGGGCCAGCACGGTCTTGTCGTGCAAGCCTTCATAGGGCACGAATTCGAGGTTCACCTTGATGTCGGGATTGGCCTTGGTGAAGGCTTCACTCATGGCCCGCACGTCCGCCTCGCTGTAGGCGGCCTGCGCCATGAACAGCGCATTGATTGACGTTTCGGCGAAAGCCTGGGGCACGAAAGCCGCGCCAATGAGAGCCGCCCCAAGCAGCATCCTGCTAAACGATTTCAACATTGCATCCTCCATTATCTGACGTTGGCAATTCCTGCGATGCCGGCGCCACGCGCCGTCATCTCGCTTCGGAAAGGCATCGCGCGAAGGTCTCGGCGTTCTTTCCCAGGCGGTGTCACAGTCGAAAAGCGCGACGGCTCCAGCCGTCTTCATTCCCCGGAACTCTCACGGCTCCTTATTAAGTCAACTGACTTGACTTATTACTTCTGCAATTATCTATTGGAGTCAAGAGGGGAAACAGCGGTGAACGATATCAGGCCCATCCGAGCCACCAGCGGCACCAACCAGGAGGGCGCGAGCGCCCACAACCGCCGCGTCATGATCGACGCGTTGCGGCTCAATGGCGCCCTGTCGCGTGCCGACCTGGCTCGGGCGACGCAACTCACCAAGCAGGCCGTGTCCAACATCATCGACGAGCTTGAGCGCGACGGTTTCGTGGTGCCGCTGGAGGCGGTGAGAAAGGGCAGGGGCCAGCCATCTACGCCCTACCGGCTGCTGCCCGAAGGCGCGTTTGCCATCGGCCTGCAGATCGACCGGCACCTGACCCGCGCCGTTGCCGTCGACCTCGTCGGCACCGTCCTGGTCCGTTCGGAGGCGAACCTGCCGCCCGACGATCCCTCGGGCGGTGTCAGGGTCATTCTCGGCCTGATCGAGGGCATCAGGGCGAAGCTTTCGCGCATCTCGGCGCAGTCGGAAAAGCGCCTTGTCGGCCTCGGCGTTGCCATGCCCGGCCCATTCGGGCTGGAAGAGTTCGGCGACAACAAATGGATGATGCCGGCCTGGCAGAAATTTCCGCTGCTCGAGACGCTTGCCGCCGGCACAGGGCTGGAGGTCGGCCTGCAGAACGACGCTGCGGCCTGCGCCACGGCAGAGCGCATGGTGGGTGCGGCACATGGCGTCGACCACGCCGTTTGTCTCTATGTCGGATACGGTATCGGCGCCGGCCTCATCCTCAATGGCGAACTCTACCGTGGCGGCAACGGCAATGCCGGCGAGATCGGCATGGCGCTGCTGTCGCCGCGTGGCGCCGACGGCACGGTCCTGGAGCACCGGGCCTCGCTCGCCTCGCTCTATCAGCATCTGGAACTCGATCCTTCCGATGCCGGTCTCTACGAACGTGTCGATGCACTCGCCATGGCCAGGGACCCGGAATTGCTGGCTTGGGTGAATGCCGCCGCCCAGGACCTGCGCTGGAGCGTCCACCTCATCGAAACGGTTTTCGATCCGCAGACTGTTATCCTGACCAGCGGTGCCCCCGAGGCGCTCGCCCGCCTCATCCTGCAAGCCATGCATCCGCTGCTACAGTCGATCGCCGCCCGGCCGGACCGAACCTTGCCGCGCCTGCAGTTGGGCATCACCGATCCGTGGTCGATCGCGCTCGGGGCTGCTTCGGAGCCGATCAGCCGGGCGTTCGATCCGCGCTTTTCGGCAATCCTCAAGAGCCGCGCCATCGCCGGGTAGACCATCTGGCAGTTAGCTGACGAGGTCATAGCAAAAATGCCCAGGACGGGGGACCGTCTTGGGCATTTCTGGTTTGAAGCATTGCGCTGGGATTCACCCGGCGGCCATCACTCCATGTCGTCGGGTCCGTTTCCCGGCTCGCGACGGCCGAGCATGATCTCGCGCTTGCCGACATGGTTGGGTGCACCGACGATGCCTTCCTTTTCCATGCGCTCGACCAGCGAGGCCGCGCGGTTGTAGCCGATGCCGAGGCGACGCTGGATGTAGGAGGTCGAGCACTTCTTGTCGCGCAGCACCACCTTGACCGCTTCGTCGTAGATGTTGTCGCCGTCCTCGGCGCCCATGCTGCTCTTGTCGAAGACCGGGCTCTCGTCGGCCTCAGGCGCCTCGTCCTCTTCGTCGGCCGTGACGGTCTCGAGATATTCGGGCCGTCCCTGCGACTTGAGATGGGCGACGACCTGCTCGACTTCGGCGTCGGAGACGAATGGGCCGTGGACACGGGCGATGCGGCCGCCACCGGCCATGTGCAGCATGTCGCCCTGGCCGAGCAGCTGTTCGGCACCCTGTTCACCCAGAATGGTGCGGCTGTCGATCTTCGACGTCACCTGGAACGAGATGCGGGTCGGGAAGTTGGCCTTGATGGTGCCGGTGATGACGTCGACCGACGGGCGCTGCGTCGCCATGATCAGGTGGATGCCGGCGGCGCGCGCCATCTGTGCGAGCCGCTGGATGGCACCCTCGATCTCCTTGCCGGCGACCATCATCAGGTCGGCCATCTCGTCGACGATGACGACGATGTAGGGCATCGGCGCGAGGTCGATCTCCTGCTCATCGAACAGCGGCGCGCCGGTGCCCTTCTCGAAGCCGGTTTGCACCTGCATCACCACCGTCTCGCCCTTGTCGCGGGCAACGGCGGCACGCTGGTTGTAGCCGTCGATGTTGCGCACGCCGAGGCGCGCCATTTTGCGATAGCGGTCCTCCATTTCGCGCACGGCCCATTTCAGCGCGGTCACAGCCTTCTTGGGGTCGGTGACGACAGGGGTCAGGAGATGCGGGATGCCGTCATAGACCGACAGTTCCAGCATCTTGGGATCGACCATGATGAGGCGGCATTCCTCCGGCTTCAGCCGGTAGAGCAGCGACAGGATCATGGTGTTGATCGCGACGGACTTGCCCGAGCCGGTGGTGCCGGCAACGAGCAGGTGGGGCATCTTGGCGAGCTCGGCGATGACGGGTTCGCCGCCAATGGTCTTGCCCAGGCACAGCGCGAGTTTGCAGCTCGTATTGCGGAAGTCGCCGGACTCGATCAGTTCGCGGAAGTAGACGGTTTCGCGCGTTTCGTTGGGCAGCTCGATGCCGATGACGTTGCGGCCGGGGATGACGGCCACGCGTGCCGAAATCGCCGACATCGAACGCGCGATGTCGTCTGCGAGGCCGATGACGCGGGAAGACTTGACGCCCGGCGCCGGCTCGAATTCGTAGAGTGTGACGACAGGCCCCGGGCGGACATGGATGATCTCGCCGCGCACGCCGAAATCCTCGAGCACGCTTTCCAGAAGGTCGGCGTTCTGCTCCAGCCGCTCCTGCGACATGTAGAAGCCCTGGCCTTCCGGCGGCAGTTGCAGCAGTTCCTCGGAGGGGAGTTCGTACGTCTCGCCCGCATGGGAGTGAATGAGCGCAGCCATCGGAGGCAAGGGCGAGGCCGGCCGCGCCACTGGAACCGGCATGGTGATTTCCACGCTTTTGGCCGCCGGCGCCGGAACGGCGTCATTGGCTGCGACCAGCGGCGCGATGGCAGATTCCTGCAAGGCTCTTGCCGGCGCTGCCTCGGCGATCGCAGTCTTGGGCTCGACGGGTGTAAGTGCTGCAGAGGCCGATGTGGCAGCGGATTGCGCCTTGGAAGGGCGCTCGATGACGCGGAACAGCGAGGTGACATCGATCGCCGGAGCCGGGCGTTCATCGACGTGCCTTGCGGCAACGGGAGCCGGTGCAATTGGTGCCGTCACGGCGGGCGCCACGCGGGCCTGGACAGGTGCCGAAGGCACGGCGAGCCTGGTGCTTTCGACCACGTATGGCGCCATGAACTCGAAGAATGCGTGGTCGGAGAGATACGACCAGCGCGTCTCTTGGCCGCTCGTTCCGGCAGTCGCCGCGTCGGTCTGCCGGGGCGTTGGCCGCTGCGCCATTGCGGTCGTAGCCGTGGCCGTCGCCGGCGCGGCTGATCGCAGAACCTGTGCCTTTTCGACGACACGCTGCAGCGGACCGGCCGGCGACGGATGCGCCCTGCTGCCTGTCGTTGGCTGCGCGGTGTCCCGATTGTTCACCGGTGCCACTGGCCGCTGGCCGGTCGAAGATGCCTGGGAGTCAACGGGTGCGGCGGTTTCAATCCCTGCGACATCGGCTTCGGTGTCGCGTGGCGAACGTTTCGCCGCCTCGTAGTCGGGCGTGCGGGTGAAGCGCACATTGGGTGCGAGGAAGAAATAGTCCTGCCAGGTGGGGCTTTCCACCCCGCCAGGTTTCGGAGAGCCGGCCGGTAGATTGCCACCGGGCTTCATGTAGGTCTGTTCGTCGCCATAGAGGTTGACGACCCGCCCGGAATGGCCGGAGCCTCCCGGCTGCTCGGAGCTGTCGGGCGAGGCGGGGTTGGAAGGATTGATTCGAGGATAACGCGTGGATGCCATACTCAAGACTCGCCGGTGAAACGTACCCCCGAGCAATAGGAAGCGAGTGGTTAACAGTTCCTTCCCGTCGGGCTCGGCTTTTGTCGCAGCGCCGTTCCTGTGGCGCAGGTGAGACGTTCGCTTCGGCGCACGTCAGCGAATGGGGATGACGCGTGTCGCGAGACCCTGAGCGATGGAACCGGCCAAGGCTATTCCCACTCCGGCAAGGCGCGGTGTATGAATGAGCTGTGACAGCGAGAGACATGCCAGGAGCAAGGTTCTTGCCAGCCATTGTCCTGACGATGGCTTTTGGGGCAATTCTGTCGTGGCTGGTGGGCGTTGGTTTTGCTGCCGACTTTCCCTCCATCGCACTTGAGCCGACCTCCGATGCCGCCCTCGACAGGGCGCTGCGAGCCAGCCTGAACGCCCCGGAACTGGAGCGGTCGAGGGCCGGTATCGAACGGCCGGGGCCCTGGCAATCACTCGTCGAAGCCGAGCGGCTTCGTCTGGTAGAGATGATGCGTGGCCAAGGCTATCGCGAGGCACGCATCGCAGTCTCTGGCCCTTCGGATGGAGTTTTGCCGTCAAAGGTCGTGTTCAAGCCGCAACCCGGCCCGCTCTATCGTGTCGGCCTTATCGAGCTCGATGGTGTTGGCAGCCTTGCCCAGGCGGTCCGCGACGACATCGCCCGGCAGATGGCCACCGCCGCCGGCAAGCCGGCAAAAGGCGAGGTCCTTGCGATTCTGGAGGATGAGATACTTTGGCGCATTCGCAGCGCGTCGTATCCTTTCGTCCGCATTGCCGGCCGCGAATTGCAGCCGATGCCGGGCCGGCCGCTGGCGGTGGCGCGCATCGCAGTCGATCCTGGCGCCATGGCCAGCATTGGTGCCGTCACCTACAGCGGGCTTGTCGGCCTCAAGGAAGCGGAACTAGTCCGCCTGCAGCCATTCAAGCCTGGCGACGCCTATGATCCGCTGGTGCTGGACCGTTTCCGTGAGGCGCTGATCGCCCATCCCTCGATCAGGACGGCAAGGGTGCTGAGCGCCGACGGCGTTGACGACAAGGGCCAGTTGCAGCTCAAGGCAGAGATTGGCGAGGAGCAGTTGGGAGTTGACGACGCTGCCGGCGGCTATCGCAATGGTCTCATTGCCGTGGCATCGGCCATCGCGGTTCTGGCCTTTCGCCAGATGTCGGTTGCCAGCTTGCGACCAGATCGCACGCGCTGGCCATGGTGGCTCGAGGCAGCGACCATGGTGGTGCTCGCGGCGGCGTTCTTTTTCGCAGCGCAGCGGCTGGTGTTGCTGGCAGTGCCGGGATGATGTCCGTCTTCAGGTGTCCTTGAAGCCGATCATCCACTTCGCGGCCCTGCGCAGGCGTGCGTCCGCAGCCGTGATCGGCAGCTTCTCCAGGAAATATTCTGCATGCGGATGTGGCGTGGCGCCAAATCGCTGCTTGTAGTGTGCCAGCGAGGCGGAGGCGCCGGTCTCGCCGAAATGGTAATACCGGCATCCGCTGCGGCAGGCTTCCTCGATGGACAGTTTCTGGATCAGGTCGTTGGCGCCGGATGTGCCGAGTGCCTGCCGATCTATCGCGCCGCGGGCGTCGTTGACGTTTCCATATTGAAGCACGAATGCGGCCGCTGCCGGCCTGCCGTCCACCCACGCGATCCAGACGTGGCATGCCTCGCCGAAGTGCCTGGCAATCGAGCTGAACTTGGCCATCGGGTCGCGTCGGCCGCCGCGCAGGTTTGCGAGCAGGCGTGGCTCGTGCTGCTTGTCAGCCCATCGGTTGAAGGACGAGCGAAGCAATTGATGGAACACCGGCACCAGCCTTCCGGTCGTATCGCGCTCGACGACGATGCTCGTGCGCTCGGCCTTGCGAACGCGTGTGCGTGTCGTCTTCTTGAAACGTTTCGACCAAACTTCTTCGAAGCCGCCTTTCAGGTCGAGCACGTGGGCAAGCCCCGGCACGACGGTGACGGACGGCGGCGCTGCGGCCGACCACAGATGTGCATGCCGTGGGTTCGGCCTGACCGCAACCCTGAGATAGGGCAGGCTGGCCAGGTCCTCGAAAATGGCGCGCAGGTGTTCTATCCTGGGTGGTGCCGAAGAGATGACCCCGCCGCGGCCCCAGGCATAGGGCATTGACTCGGCGACCGACAGCCGATCGGGCAGCCCACTGCGGCTGACCATCGGCAGGATGTATTGATGGCCACTGTCGAAGCGATAGGCGCGGCTTGCATCCTTGTGCTTGCCGAGTGCGCAAAGGGCGTCGAGCCAAGCCGGCGACTGATACGGAAGGGCTTCGTGATCGAGCAGCATCAGGCGCCGCCAGACCTCGCGCGGCGCAGGGCTTTGGACGACGAACCCGCGCGATCGCGCGACTGCCGCTGCCAGCGGGTTCTCGGTCATCGTGAAATCCGTCGGGTCCGTGAACCCCTCCCGTTTTGCCGGCCGGTGTCGCTGGTCTTGCAAAATTGCAATTGCGCGCAGGCGAGATTTACTTTCACAGTTTCGTGTTTTTCAAGAAGCATCCATAATCTGAATTGATAGAGATTTTCGATCAACAATTTATTATTTGTTCGCTGCGGTGTGGATTATAGACTTGAAAATCAGCATGTAAGTAAATCATTCGATCTATTACGAGTATGTAGAGATAGTTGGTCTGCTCAAATTGACGTGATCGTTTTCGGTTTCGGTGATCTTTCCTGGTGCCCTGTAACGGCATTGTCATTTACCGCGACAGGTAAAATTGCTTGACGAACCGTGCTCCGGTCGGCCCTAGTTAACAGATCGTAAGCGACTGACTGCCTGACACAGTTGGCAAATGCGCGCGATCCGTTTTGCGGAACCACGCAGGCAACTTCAGGCTGGCATGTACTACGGCGGGCCAATGTAGTCGGACCTATTGGGTTGGTGCATGGTTATGGGATCTTGGGGTGCGGCGCTGGTAGGGCTGGCGTGTGTTTGGTGGTTTTCGCTTGAAGGCGCTTCGGCCCGAAACCTCGAGCCGCCGCTCATCAAGGGGCAATGGGAACGAATCTTCACCGAGGAGTTCAACCGGCCGAGGCTAGACCGCAGCAAATGGACCCGCTGCTACTGGTGGGACAAGGGCGGCTGCACCAACCTCGCCAACAATGAACTGCAGTGGTACATGCCCGACAATGTCAGCGTTGCCGGTGGGCATCTGCGCCTGACGGCACGGCCTGAGAACGTTTCAGGCCACGAGGGCCGTATCTTCAACTACACATCCGGCATGGTGACGACGGGGCGCGACTACCTCGAGCGGGCACAGCTCGACCGTTTTGCCACGAAGTACGGCTACTTCGAAATCCGGGCCAAGGTGCCGCGCGGCAAGGGCCTGTGGCCGGCCATCTGGCTGCTGCCGTCGACGCAGGAACCGCGCCCTGAGATCGACATTCTTGAAGTGCTCGGCCACGCGACCAGCACTTACGAGATGCACCTGCACTATCTCGACAAGCAGAAGAACTGGAAGAGCGCCGGCAAGAATGCCAAGACCGTCGACCTCGCCGACAACTGGCATGTGTATGGGCTGGAGTGGCGAAAGGACGCCGTCATCTGGTACCTTGATGGCAAGGAGATGTGGCGCTACACCAACCAGGAAGGCATTTCCCAGGAGCCGATGTACCTCCTCATCAACCTGGCGGTGGGCGGGAATTGGCCGGGCTCGCCCAATGCCAGGACGAAGTTCCCGGCCGAGTTCCTGGTCGACTATGTCCGGGTCTGGCGGCGCGTCGGGCAATGACCGCACATCCGCCCAGCCTGCGGCACTCTGGATCGGGACCTATCCCGGGCAGAGGCAGGCGCGGGTGGAACTGGAAATCGCTTGTGCCGTCGGGATTGATGGCGTCGTCGCTGCTGCGCAACGGCTACGCCCTCATCGCCAACAGCGGGCTAAGCGCCGTACTGGGCTTGGCCTTCTGGTTTCTGGCGGCGCGCTACTGCTCGCAGGAGGCGATCGGTCTCGGTGGTGCGATCACTGCGACCATCGTCAACCTCTCCAATGCCGCCCAGCTTAATTTCGGCAATCTGCTCGTCCGTTTTGTTCCGACCATCGGGAACCGCTCCGGCAGGCTGATTCTGTTTGCCTATGCGACATCGGTGGTTGCCTCGGTCATCGTGGCGGCAGTCTTCCTGCTCGTCGTCGGCGCATTCATGCCGAAGCTCGACGTGCTGACGGATAGCGTCGGCGTCATCGCCTGGTTCGTGGCGACCGTCGCCATCTGGTCGGTCTTTGCCCTGCAGGACAGCGCGCTTTCGGGCCTGCGGCAGTCGATATGGGTTCCCGTCTCCAAGACGATCTATCAGGTCGTCAAGATTGCGATGCTGGTGCCGCTTGCCCTCGTCGGCCTCGGTTGGGAAGCGATAGCGCTGTCTTGGACGGCGCCGGTCTTGGTCTTTGTCCTTGCCGTCAACCTGCTGATCTTCAGGCACCTGTTGCCGAAGGCCGGACCGGGGGATCCACGGCTGTTCGACCGCCGCGCCATGGCCCGCTTCTTCGGCTGGGATTATATCGGTTCGGTGTCGATGATGGTGGCATGGACTGCCACCCCCCTGATTGTGCTCAACCTCGTCGGTGCTGCCGAGAGCGCCAGCTTCTTCGTTGCGTGGACGATCTTCACCTCCCTCTACTATGTCGGCAGTTCGATGGGGCTTTCGCTGCTCGCCGAAGGCGCAAGCGACAGCGGCAGGCTGCGCACGCTCGCCGCCGATGCCGCCGTCATGTCGGTGCTGCCGCTGCTCGGCCTCGTGGTGCTGATGCTGGTGTTCGCGCATCCGGTGATGTCGGTCTTCGGCGCCGCCTACGCCGCCGAAGGTGCCTCCATCCTGCGTGTCTTCACGATCACCAGCGTCGTCTCCGCGGTACTGTCGATCTACCTCTCGATTGCCCGCACCAAGGGTTGGATGCGGTCGGTCGCTGCCGTCGAGGTTTCGCTGATGGTGCTGGCGCTTGGCGCTGGTGCCGTTCTCGTGCGCCTCCAGGGGCCGATCGGTATGGCCCATGCCTGGCTGCTGGCCATGCTGGTAGTCACATGCGGCATTGGCGTCGTCGCCCTTGTCAGCAATCGACGCCACAGCCTGCACGATTGGAGCTTGGCCTTGGCGCACTCGCTGAGCCGGCTCGCGGGCCCGTTGCTGCCGTCGGGACGTCGCCATGTGGCCGTTCTGCCCGGCGAGACCGATCTCGTGCCGGTGCTCGGTTTGACCGGCACGCCGGACGCTTTCCGCTGGCAGGCGCTGTCATCCGGGCAGGGACCGGAAGGAACGGCAATCATTTACCTTGGCGATCATGCTGACGATGGTCGCGCTGAACACGGTTTCGATACGCATGCCATTTTGCGCAGCGCGCGCGATCCCGTCGCCGCCGCCTATCTCGAGCGGATGATCGACAATCTCGACCTGCTGCGCGCCGACCCGCGACTTGAAGGGCTGCTGCCGCTGCTGCCCTCTCTGCTGGCCGTCCGGCGTGCGGACGGCATTGTCGAATGCATGGAGTCGATGGTTGCGGGCGAGGATGGCAATGCATTGTTGCAAACCCCGATGCGCCTTCAGTTCGGGCTCGCGGAAGCGGCCCGCGCCATGGCCCTGCTGCACGACCAGACATCATCCTTGCAAGCCATCGACGAAATCTGGTTCCGGGAATGGGTCGAGCGCCCCGCGGCCCAGTTGCTGCACCTGAAGGGTTCGCTGATGTCGCCGGCTCGGCGGAAGCAGGCGCTCGAAATGTTTGTGGCGGCGCAGCGCAGGTACTGGCTGGAGCGGGACGAGCGTCTCGGCTGGTGCCACGGCGACCTGCAGTTGTGCAATCTCCGGTTTTCCAGGACTGGCGGCGCCGGCGTCAGGCTCGCGAGCATTCTTGAATGGGGCAATGCGCGATCGAACGCGCCAGGCGGTTTCGACAGTTGCGGCCTGGCGATCGCGGCGCGCATGAGCGCTTCGACGGAACCGCTGGGTGGTGTCGTTGCCGACCTTCTGTGGGAGCCGGCCTGGCATGCGGACGAAAGAACCTGGCTTTCCGGCGCCCCAGACGACGATCGCCACTGGAGCAGAGATACCGAAGCGATCCGCGCAATGGTTGGTCTGGTCTGGCTGCATCAGGTCAGCGAGCGGTCAAGGGATCGCAATCGCAGCGAAGTCAGCCGGCTCTGGATAGTTTCGAATGTCGATCGCGTCCTTCGTATCGTATCCTCCAATGGAGGCGCGATATGAATGTGATGGCGACCGAAGTGATCCCTGCTGCCATCGTTACGGCAGTCGAGCATCCACCCGCTACAAGGGCGGGCTGGTTTTCCGATCGTTCGGCCATCTTGTCACTGACGTGCCTCGGCCTGGGGTTCGCGCTTTGGATAGCCAGCCTCTTCCTCACGGACACTGCAGGCGTGGACGACTACGGCCTGTTCTCGGTTCTGCCGGCCACGATATGGGCGGCCTACGCAGCCGTCGGCGCGGGCTTCGCACTCAGCCTGAAACGTGGCGTATGCGAGACCCAAATTCCGCTGCTGCAGATCGCCATGCTGGTCCTGCTGCTCCACGGCACCCCCGCAATCGTCTACGACACCTTGCGTTATGCCTGGGCATGGAAGCATGTCGGTGTCGTCGATTACGTGCAGCGGCATGGCCAGATCGATCCGACGGCCCCCTTTTTGGCCGCCTACAGCAACTGGCCTGGTCTGTTCGTCGTCAGCGCCGCCATTGCCAATCTGTTCGACATCAAGCCGCTCCAGGTCGCCAACATCGCACGGTTCTCGCCGCCGGTGCTCAATTTGCTCTACATCCTCGTGCTGCCACTCATTTACCGCCGCTTTACCGCTGACCCCAGGCTTGGCTGGGGCGCTGTCTGGCTCTTCGCCGTCGGCAACTGGATCGGTCAGGACTACTACTCGCCGCAGGGTGTCGCATTCCTTTTCTACTTGATGCTCATCGCCTTGTGCGTCGGTCCGCTTCGCGCGGAGCAATCCTGGGCCGATCCCGGCGGACGCAGCCTCGTCGGGCTCTGCGGTCGCTATTTCGGCCTAGTTTCGCGCGGCCAGCCGTTGATGACGCTGGGGTTGCAGCCGCGCGTGCGGGTGATGGCCTCGGTGCTGGCGATGGTGCTGATCTTTGCCATCGTGGCGACCCATCCCTTGACGCCGATGGTGGTCATGGTGGCTCTCGGCGGCCTGTGGTTCCTCGGGCAGCTCAGCCTGGGATATCTGGTCTTTGCCGTGTTGGTCGAAGCGGCATGGCTGCTGTTTTACGCCGACGGCTACATGGCCTCGGTCTTGCCGGAACTGGTCCAGCGCTTCGGCGACACCTCCACCGAGATCGGCGAGCGCCTCGTCGACACCTCTATCGTAAGCCCTGGACAGGTGGTGGTGTCGTGGGCCTCGCGCGCACTGACCGGCATCATTGCGCTCGCCGCCGTGTTCGGCGGATTGCGCCGCCTGGTGGCGGGCTATCGTGACGGGCCTGCGGTTGTGTTGACGCTTGCCCCTGCTTTTTTATTGGTCGCGACGTCTTATGGCGGCGAGATCGCCTTCCGCGTCTACCTGTTTGCGCTGCCATTCCTCGCTTTCTTCGCCGCTGCCCTGTTCTTTCCATGGTCGGGGACGCAGCGTGACGCGATCGCGCGCTATGCCCTGGCAACGATGGGTGCGGCATTGTCGGTGGCGTTCGTGCTCGCCAACAATGGCAAGGACAGGCAGTACAGCTTCACCCAGGCCGAGGTTCAGGCCTCGCAATGGCTTTATGCGCATGCGCCGGTCGGTTCTGTCCTGGTCGAGGGGGCGCCCAATTACCCCGAGCAGTTCATGAACTACGAGCACTTCACCTATGTGCCGATCTCCGCAGAGAGCAAGCAGTCCATCGCTGCCGTGCTGGCCGACCCTGCTGCGGAGTTGTCGCATTGGTTGCGAGGCCGGTCGCCGGGCACGTCGTTCGTCATCATCACGCGAAGCCAGAAGGCATACATCGACGACCTCGGCGTCATGCCGAAAGGGTCGCTTGATGACATCGAAAGCGCCTTGCGGGCTTCGGCGCGGTTTCGGCTGGTGAGTGCGACGCCCGACGCCAGTATCTTCGCTCCGGACGGCGAAGGCATAAGGATGGGCGAATGGGTCAGGTAGAAGCGTGCCGCCATGGGTGTCGTATCGCGCTGCCGGCCTGCGCGAACAGGCGTGGCTGGCATGCCGCTCGAAATTGTTCTTGCCGGGAAAGTGCAATGATTGTTTCATATTAGCGTTGCTGCATTGAATGCAGCCTGCGCGCTGTCGGGAGCTTGGGCCCATGCGTTTCGGCTGGTTGTTTGTCGCCAGCGTTGTGATGTCGGGAATGGCGGCTGAAGCCAGTCCCGACGGGCAGGCTCCGACGTCTCCTGAAGTCGGGCCGCCAGTCGGGCAAAGCCAGCGGTCGGCGCGTCCCGACGGCTTCACCAAGGCGCTTGCTGCGTCCTATATGGCGCTCGGCGACCTCTATCGCGACGGCAAGACGACGGTCGAGGGTGCCGAGGCGGCGCTCGCTTTTTATCGCGTTATGGCCAATCCGGGCCGCCCCGATGCCGTCTACGCGATCATTGCGCCATCCGATCTGATCGGCATCGCCAGGGACGCCACGGCCGATCCCTTCGCCGCGACCGAACTCTACCTGCAGGCCGCATCCATGGGCAGTGCCGAAGCGCTGATGCGGCTTGGCGATCTCTACCGCGAGGGCAGGGTGGTGGCCGCCGACCCGAAGCGTGCCTACCTCTTCTATGACCAGGCAGCCAAGGCCGGCAGCGACGATGCCAGGCTGAGGGTGGGCGAGATGCTGGCGCGCGGGCAGGGCGTGACACGCGATACCGGCAAGGGGCTGGCCGTCATCACCGCCCTTGCCGATGGCGGCAACGCCGAGGCGTTCGTGCTGCTCGGCGATCTATACAGGCCGGGCGGCCAGGGCATGGTCGCAATGGATCCGGCCAAGGCGTTCGACTTCTACCGAAAGGCTGTCGCTCTCGGCTACGATGTCGCCAGGCTTCGGATCGGCGAAATGACGGCCATCGGCCAGGGCGTGGCGAAGGATGTCACCGCCGGGATCGCGATGATCGAGGAAGTGGTGGCCCGCACCCGCAATCCTGCCGGGCTTGTGCTTCTCGGTTCGCTCTACAGCCGTTCGGACGGCGGCGTCATCTCGATCGATTTTGCCAAGGCGTTCGGCTATTTCCGCCGCGCCGCCGACAGCGGAGACGAGACTGGTATCCTGCGAACCGGCGAGATGCTGGCCCGAGGACGCGGCACCGGCCAGTCCTATCAGGCGGGGCGCGCCATGCTGGCCGGTCTTGCCGACCAGGGCGATACCTTCGCGCTCATCGCGCTTGGCGATCTGCTCAGCGATGCGACTGTGGCGCCCGTCGATCTCGCTGCGGCTGTTGCTTCTTATGACAAGGCGGCTTCGCTCGGCCATTCCGATGCCCTTGTCAGGCTTGGCGATCTTTACAGCCGCAACGGCTCGATCACGTCGGAATTGCCCAGGGCGTTCTCCTACTACGCCAGGGCATCGCAGGCGGGCAACGTCTTGGGAAAACTGCGCGCCGGCGAGATGACCCTGCTCGGGCGTGGCACGAACCGCGATGTCGAGTCGGGGCTCGCGCAGATGAATGCGCTCGCGAAAGACGGAGACGCCGATGCGTTGAACCTGCTTGGCGCGCTATACCAGCGTGGCATCGGCGGACTCTTGCAGGCCGATCCGGCCCGGGCCTACGGCTATTTCAGCAAGTCGTCCGATGCTGGCAGCGTCATCGGCAGCGTGCGCGCCGGCGAGATGATGGTTCGTGGCCAGGGCACGGCCAAGAACGTGGCAAGTGGCCTCGCGCTGGTGCGGGCTGCGGCAGATGCCGGCAGCAGCGACGCGCTGATGTCGCTGGGAACACTGATGGCGGACGGCTCGACGGGGACATTTGATGCGCCGGAGGCGGTGCGTGCCTATGAGAAGGCGGCGGTCCTCGGCCGACCTGAGGCGCTGGTGCGCATCGGCGACATCTATCGCCAGGGCGGACCTATCCCAGTCGATTCGGGCAAGGCATTCGAGTTCTACCGCAGGGCCGGGCTGGCCGGAGATGAGACCGGCCGATTGCGCCAGGGCGAGATGACCGCACGCGGCGAAGGTACGCCCCAGAACATCGCGGCGGGCCTCGAACTCGTCCGGCAGGTTGGCGCGGCCGGCGACCCCTATGCCTATGTCGTGCTCGGCGACCTGCATCTTTCGGGTGCCATTGGGGCCATCGATGGCCCGGCCGCGGTGGCGGCCTACGAGAGTGCTGCCCGGCAGGGGCGGGCGGATGCCTTGCTCCGGCTCGGAGATCTTTATCGCGACGGCAAGGGTGTGCCGTCGGACGGCAAGAAGGCGGCGGAGTATTATCTGAAAGCAGTCGACGCAGAAAACCCGACGGCAACGGCGCCGGGCGAAAGCGTTCGTTACTGAACAGCGCAGGTGTTGCGGCTGGGGAGTTGGCGTTGTCGCGTTTATGTCATGTGGTGTTGTCGGCCTCGGTCGTGACCTTGTTGGCGGCCACCGCGTTGTCGGCACAGACCGCGCCGGAGACGGGCGCATCGGCAAGCGCCGGCGATGCCGCAACACCTGGCCGCATCGTCAACGCCGACGCGCTGCTGCGCCTTGGCGACCTCTACAGTGACGCTGGAAACACCAGCCGCGATCCTTCCAGGGCATTCGACTACTATCGTCAGGCTGCCGAGGCCGGCAGTGCAACTGCCAGGCTTCGCGTCGGCGAAATGCGCGTCCTTGGCGAAGGCACCGAAAGCGATGTCGATGCCGGCCTCGCCGCCATCGAAGAGATCGCTTCCTCTGGCGACGGCGCTGCCCTTGCGTTGCTGGGTGACCTCTACAGCCGCCCCGGCACCCGCGGGCTGTCGCTCGACCTGCCCCGCGCCTACGACTACTTCCGCCGCGCCGCGGCGACAGGGAATGAAACAGGCATACTGCGCAGCGGAGAAATGCTGGCGCGCGGCCAAGGTGCCGAAAAGGACAGTGAGGCCGGGCGCGCGCTGGTGCGTTCGCTCGCCGATCGCGGCAATTTGCACGCGCTCGTTTCCCTGGGCGACCTCATGAGCGACAGCAAGGTTGGCGCGCTCGATATCCAGGAAGCGGAGACAGCCTATGCCAAGGCATCAGCCCTTGGTCATCTCGATGCGGCACTGAGGCTCGGCGATCTCTATGGCAGTGGCCGCGCCGGCAAACCGGACTTTGCCAAGGCGTTCGAATTCTACCGGGCGGCGGCAAGGGCAGGGCAGCAACTCGGCAAGCTGCGTGTCGCCGAACTGACGTTTCGGGGGCAAGGCACGCGCCAGGACGTCGAGGGCGGATTGGCCGCGATAAAGGCGATCGCCGACACAGGCGATGCCGAGGCGCTTTCGGTGCTCGGCGACATCTATAGCCGTGAAACGTCGGGCGTGCCGGCAGCCGACTTCCCGACAGCACTCGCCTACTACAGGCAGGCAAGTGCCGCCGGCAACGTCCACGCTGCCTTGCGTTTGGGCGAACTGACGGCGCATGGGCTTGGTACGCCACGCGACGTGGAGGCAGGGCGCAGTATCGTTCGGCGGATCGCCGATGCCGGAAATGCCGTGGCGCTGATCACCCTGGGCGACCTGCTGCGGGAACCGCAATCGGGCAAGGTCGACGGCGAAGGCGCGGTTGCAGCCTACGAGCGGGCTGCCGATCTCGAGGATGCGGATGCACTGGTGCGGCTCGGCGATTTCTACAGCGACGGCATGACGGTTGCCGTGAATCTGCCGAAGGCGCTCGACTACTACCGCCAGGCTGCTGCGCGCGGCAGCGTTGCAGGCGAGGTCCGGGCTGGCGCCATGACGGCGCGAGGACAGGGCACCGCGCAGGACGTCGCCGCCGGTCGCGCCATGGTAAGGAAAGCGACGGAAAGCGGCGAGGGCGAGGCGCATGTCGTCATGGGCGACCTGTTGACCCGGGGCGATGCCGGCCCGCCCGATCTATCGGCGGCAATGCGGGAATATGCCGAAGCCGCATCGCTCGGCTGGACGCAGGGCCTGATCAGGCTCGGCGACCTCTACCGCGAAGGCAAGCTGCTGCAGAGCAACGGACGGCGCGCGGCCGGATATTACCGCCAGGCGGCCGAGGCCGGCGATGCCTACGGCTTGCTCATTCTCGGGTCTGCACTTTCGGAGAGCCTGCTGCGCAATGCCGGCAAGCCAGCCGACGGCGTTGCCGCGCTGCGCCAGGCCGATGCCATGGGTCTGCTGGACGCGGTCGTCCCGCTGGCCGATGCCATGCTCTACGGCATGGGTACGAAGCGCGACGCCAAGGCTGCGGTCGCTCTTCTGGTTCAGGCTGCCGAGGCCGGCAACATCGCGGCCGCGCGCCACCTGATCAGCTATTATCGCGACGGCCGCCGCTACGGACGCACGACCTTCATCAGGGCCGATCCGAAGCGCGCGCGCCAGCTGTTCGCTGGGGTTTCGCCCTGGCTGTCGCGGGGCGACAGGCTTGTCGAGGAAATGTTGTTCTCGGCCGAGCCCTCAGGGCGCGGAGGCTACCAGCAGATCGCAGCGCGCATGCAAGAGCTTTCGGCGGAGCAGCGCCAATCGCTCATACGCATGATGCGCACCACCCATCCCAACGCCTACATCTACCTGGCCCAGCATCAGCTCAAGGAAGCCGGTTTCTACAACGGTCCGGTAAACGGCGTGCTCAGCGGAACCACGACGCGCGCGGTCAACCGGTTTTGCGTGTCGAAATCGATGCGGGGCGCGTGTCGCTTCGGACCGATGAGCAGCCAGGCCGGAGACATTCTCTCCTACGCCTTCTGAGCCGGCGGCCGCTCAGTCGAACCTGTCGCCGAATATCCGGCTCCAATGCTCCCCCACCAACCCGTTGAAAAAGCCGTTTCCTGCCTGGAACTGCCGTACGAGTTCCGGATCGCGGGCGTGCACCACCGTCGAATTGACGTTGATGAAGATTATTTGCCGGCCGAGCATCGCTTCCAGCAATGCAGGCTGGGTTCGTCCCCTGACCGCCGCGAGGCCCGTTGTCGCCGCATGCGCGATCAGGCAGTCGATCACTGCCCCGGCCTGGCCGGGCAGGGCCAGGATCTGGAGGACGTGGCCGATTTCTCCGGCGCGTCCAAAATACATGAAGGCGCCGATGACGGCACCGGTTCGGCTCGACACCCTGCATCGGAACGGCGCGCCGAAGTCCTGCTTGGCCGAGGCGTCCGCCATGATGCGCGCCAGCAAGGCATCGTTCCATTCGGGATGAACCGCGAATCTTGACGTAAAATTGCCAAGCAGCCTGGCGAAGCCGTCCTGGTCGATGTCCGCGACCGTGTAGCGACCGAGAGTCGCCGCGGCATCGCGGGCGCCGAACCAGCGCGAGAATTCGCCGCTGCGCCGGAGCCGCAAGCCGGCGTCCGCGGCACGGGCGAGTGGAGCCGCAAAGCGGGCCATCGGTACGCGCACCTTGGCTCCCGCGATGGTAAAGCTCGCGGGTTTGATGACCTTGATCCAGTCGAGGCTGTGCTGGGGCAAGATCGTGCCGCGCAGTGTCGTCCACATATTGGCGGTGACGTCGCTCGCCGTCTCGCTGAACGAAATGTCCTGAGGCCCGGCAAGGAACGCCTTGAGAAGCCTGGCGCCGGAAAGATCGTTGCGCTGGTCCTCGTCCACCATCAGCGAGCCGCAGATCGAGGCGTTCAGCCTGGTTTCCCCAAAGCGCATCGGCAGCGACGTCACCCCGACGAAGCCGGAAACCCGGCCGTTGTCGGCGACGTGGACGAGCGACGGCGATCCGGCGCTACCGTCGGTGGAATCGAGATAGAGGCGCTGGAGGTAGCTGGCCAGCGTCGCGGGCGCCGGGCTGCGTCGCTTGCGCAGCACCCGCTGGAACATGGCTGCCACGACAGGCAGATCGTCGGCCCGCAAGGGACGGATTTCAGGCATCGGGCGAAGCCTCGGTCATTTCACGACAGCACTGGCTTAAGGTGGAAATGTCTAGGAAGCGTTTCGAAATTCGAACTCCGGTCACGCCGGGTCGAGCTTCCGGGCGATCGCCACGCGCGGCAACCTTGCAGCATCGGTGGCGAATTCCACCGGCGCGTAGGCCCGTCTCCTGGCGACGAGGGCCGCGACCTGGCGGTCCTGGCCTTCGCCGAATTCGAACGCCAGCCATCCTCCCGGCTTGAGAAACGCCACCGCGTCGCGGATCAGCCGTTGGTGGATCGACAGGCCGTAGGGGCCGCCATCGAAGGCTTCGCGCGGTTCGGATGCGAGTAGTTCGCTGCGTTCGCCCTCCAGACGGGCAGACGAGATGTAGGGCGGATTGCAGACGACCAGATCCACGGTTCCGGCAAGGTCCAGCCCGTCAAACGCACCGAACAGGTCGCCTTGCGCAACGCTCATACGGTCGCCCAGCCCGAGGCGGTCGACATTTCTTCGGGCCACTGCCACGGTGGCGTCCGTCAGGTCGGCGCTCCACACCTGCGCCCCTGGCACCTTGGTGGCGACCGCCAGGCCCAGATTGCCCGAGCCGCAACACATGTCGATCACGCGCGCGCCGGCTGCGCATCCGCCAAGGAGGCCGACCGCGGCATTGCCCAGGATCTCGGTCTCCTCGCGCGGCACCAGCACGTCGGGTCCGAGCTCCAGTTCTATTCCCATGAAGCGGTGGAGGCGAATATTGTCGCCGTCGCCCTTAACGATATGCATTGTTGCCCTCGCCAAGTCTTTCGCAACGTCCATCACAACCTGCTGGGGCCAAGATCGTCAACTGATCAATGCATTCGCCGGCAAGGATGACCATCAACATGACTTGTTCATACAATTGCTTACATAGTGAGGCTTCGTACCTGGGATGTCGAGCGCCCGGAAAGCCAAGACTATCGCCTTTGTGATGTGTCTCGGGAGCCGAAGTGTGCTTTCCTGATTTGATCAACCTGCGCTAGACAGTGCGCTCGTCGCGCTAGCGTATCAGGGTTCGGCGTATGTGTGGATTTGTTGGGTATCTTGGCGATGTAGAGCCTGCTGCAGCTGAAAAGCTGCTGCGCCGGATGACCAGCAGCATCGCGCACCGGGGACCGGACGAGCAGGGGGTGTATGTTTCATCCGGGGCGGGGCTCGGCCACGCGCGTTTGTCGGTTGTCGGACTTGGCGACGGGCAGCAGCCGATGGCCAGCGCCTCGGGCGACCTCCACATCGCCTTCAACGGCGAGATATTCAACTATGTCGAGTTGCGCGACGAGCTGAAGGCGCGAGGGCGTCGGTTCCGGACCGGAAGCGACACCGAGGTGATCCTGCATCTCTATGAGGAGATGGGTCCCGATTGCGTCGATGTGATGAACGGCGATTTCGCCTTCGCCATCTGGGACGCGCCGCGCCAGCGCATGTTCCTGGCTCGCGACAGGATGGGCGTGCGGCCGCTGTTCTACGCCGAGGTGCGCGGCACCTTGTATTTTGCCTCCGAAGTAAAGGCGCTGCTGCAGGTTCCCGGCTTTGCGGCCGAGCTCGACGAGGTAGCACTCGACCAGATTTTCACGCTCTGGGCGCCGATCGCCCCGCGCACGGCGTTCAAGAACGTCTTCGAACTCGAGCCCGGGCACATCATTATCGCCGACAGGGGCGGGCTCGCCACGCGTCCCTACTGGCGGCTCGATTTCCCCGACGCCGAAGCGAGCCGCGAACCGCGCGACGAAACCGGCGCCGCGGAGGAGCTCAGGGCGCTGCTGACCGATGCGACGCGTATTCGCATGCGCGCCGACGTCACGGTCGGCTCCTACCTCTCGGGCGGCTTGGACTCCTCCATCGTCTCGGCGCTCGCCGCACCGATGGCGGCCGGCGGGCTGCGCACCTTTTCGGTAACGTTCGACAGTGCCGAGCACGACGAGAGCGAGTTCCAGGAAGAAATGGCCCTGGCCATCGGGTCGCATCATAGCGCGGTGAATGTCGGTCCGGGCGACATCGCCTCGGTCTTCCCCAAGGTGATCGACGCCACCGAAAGGCCGGTCATCCGCACGGCGCCGGCGCCACTCTACCAGCTTTCCGGCCTCGTCCGCGCCAAGGGCATCAAGGTGGTGCTGACGGGCGAGGGGGCCGACGAGGTCTTCGCTGGCTACGACATCTTCAAGGAGACGCTGGTACGGCGCTTCTGCGACCGCCAGCCTGGGTCGGCAAGCAGGCCGCATATCTTCCGCAAGCTCTATCCCTATCTGCCCGGGCTGCAGAAGCAGTCCGCCGCCTATCTCGCCGCGTTCTTCGGTGCGGGCAAGGACAGCCTCGACGATCCGCTCTATTCGCATCGTCCGCGGATGCGCAACACCGCGGCGGCAAAGCTTTTCTTTTCCGCCGATCTGCGCGCCAAGCTTGCTTCATACGATGCCGCCGCCGAACTTGCCGCGTCCCTGCCGGAGCGGTTCTTCCGTTGGCACCCGCTGCACCAGGCGCAATATCTCGAAAGCCGCTACCTGCTGCCGGGCTACATCCTGTCGAGCCAGGGCGACCGCATGGCGATGGCGCACGGCATCGAGGGGCGTTTTCCGTTCCTTGATCATCGCCTGGTGGAGTTCGCCAGCCGGCTGCCGCCGACGATGAAGCTCAAGGGGCTGGTCGAAAAGCACATCCTGCGCGAGGCGACGAAGGATCTCTTGCCGGCGTCGATCGGCAGGCGGGTCAAGCAGCCTTATCGCGCTCCGGATTCGCAATCTTTCGTCGGCACCGGCGAGCAGGACTGGATGCGCGAAGCGATGAGCCCGGAAGCGATTGCGGATTCGGGATTTTTTGATGTTTCGACGGTACGAAAGCTGACGGAAAAATGTCGGCACAAGGCGGTGGCCGGTTTCCGCGACAATGCCGCTTTCGTGGGCATCCTGTCGACGCAGTTATGGAACCGGTCGTTTGCCGGGACGAAGTCGGGCGCCACCGTGGCTGCCTGAGGATGGGCCAATAGGAGAGAGCATGACGCCGCAGATCAAGGACACCGTCAAAGCCTTCATCATCGAAAACTTCCTGTTCGGGGACACCTCCTATGCTTTGGACGATGACGTCTCGCTGATCGAAAGCGGCGTGGTCGATTCCACCGGCGTGCTTGAACTGGTTACCTTCATCGAGGACCAGTTCGGGCTTGAGATGGCGGACTCCGACATCGTTCCTGCCAATCTGGACTCGCTGGTCCGCATTACGGCCTTCATCGAGACCAAGATGGCCAAGGCACAGCCCACGGAGCAGGCGGCAGGCGCTGCCTGACGGCGCCGGGAGAGGGGCAATGCGACTGGAGCAATTCTTGCGCGACAGCGCGCGCTTGCGGGGCGACAAGACGGCCTTGATTGCGCGCGACGCACGCCTCACCTACGCCCAGCTCGACAGCCTTTCCGATCGGCTCGCTGGAGCGCTTGGCGATCTCGGCATTGGCCGTGGCGACCGGGTGCTGGTGTTCATGGACAATTGCTGGGAAGCTGCGGTGTCGGTCTTCGCCATTGCCAAGGCAGGAGCGGTCTTCAGCCCGGTCAACCCATCGACCAAGGCCGACAAGCTCGATTTTGTCATTGGCAACTGCCGTGCGCGCGCCGTGCTGACCCAGGCCAGGCTGTTGCCCGTCGTCACCGAGGCACTGGCCGGCGGCGACAGGGATTTGCTGGTGGTCTCGACCGCAACGGCTGGCGTTGCTCCGAAAGGTACGGTCTCGTTCAACGATTGCCTCGCAAGCGACATGGCACTCGCCAATCATGGCGGCATCGATGTCGACCTTGCCATGCTCATCTACACCTCGGGCTCAACGGGCCGACCCAAGGGCGTGATGATGACCCACCGCAACATCGAGGCTGCCGCCAACTCGATTACCACCTATGTCGAGAACACGCCCGACGACATCATTCTCAACGTTCTGCCGCTGGCCTTTGACTACGGCCTCTACCAGCTGATCATGTCGGTCAAGGTTGGCGCCACGCTGGTGCTGGAGAAGTCGTTTTCCTTCCCGCAGGCCATCTTCGATGTCATTCGCGCTGAGAATGTAACAGGTTTTCCGCTGGTCCCGACGATGGCCGCGCTGATCCTGCAGATGCGCGACATCAAGCCGGGCTTCCTGCCCAGCCTGCGCTACGTCACCAACACCGCGGCCGCCTTGCCGCCGGCGCATATCGCCAGGCTGCGCGAGCTGTTCACGGGCGTGCGCCTCTATTCGATGTACGGCCTGACCGAGTGCAAGCGCTGCACCTATCTGCCGCCGGCTGAGCTCGACCGGCGTCCCGGCTCGGTAGGCATCGCCATTCCCAACACGGAAGCCTTCGTGCTCGACGACGACGGAAATCCGGTGCCGCCAGATACACCCGGCGAACTGGTGATCCGTGGGCCGCATGTCATGCAAGGCTATTGGGAAAACGAGGAAGCAACGAACCGCATGCTGCGCCCGGGGACGAATCCTTGGGAAAAGCTGCTCTACACCGGCGACCTGTTCAGGTGCGATGCGGAAGGTTTCCTGTATTTCGTCGGGCGCAAGGACGACATCATCAAGACGCGCGGCGAAAAGGTCGCGCCCAAGGAGGTCGAGGCCGTGCTGCACGCCTGTCCCGGTATCGCGGAGGCCGTGGTCATCGGCGTGCCCGATCCGATCCTGGGCCATGCGATCGGGGCCCTTGTCGTCTTGTCCGACCCGGGGCTGACCCAGCGCGAGATCCTGCGCCACTGCCAGGGCCATCTCGAAGATTTCATGGTTCCGAAAATTATCGAATTTCGATCCGAATTGCCAAGGACCGACACCGGCAAGGTGAGCCGGCGCCTGGCCGCCGAATCCATGGAGCCGACGGGATGAACCTGACTGTAGTCCAAGCCGGAAGCTTCAGCGCTGCGACGCTGGCGATCGATCCTGAGGCCGAGGCCGCGAGGATTGCTGCTGCCTTGCGCACCCAGCTGACCGGCACGCTGCGCCGGCGCGGCCTCGTGCTCGGCCTGTCGGGCGGCGTCGATTCGAGCGTGAGTGCCGCCCTTGCCGTGCGAGCCGTCGGCGCCAAGAACGTCTTTGCGCTGTTCATGCCGGAGGACGATTCCGACCCCGAAAGCCTGCGCCTCGGACGTCTCGTCGCCGAAACTTTCGGCATTTCGGCAGTCGTCGAGAACATCGGCCCGACGCTCAAGGCCATGGGCTGCTACGAGCGCCGCGACGACTTCATCCGTCAACTGGTACCCGAATACGGATCCGGCTGGGCGTGCAAGATCGTGATTGCCAATGCGCTGACCAATGACGGCTACAACATCTCCTCGCTGGTTGTGCAGGACCCCGAAGGCAAGCAGACCAAGCTGCGCATGCCGCCGCAGGTCTATCTCGGCATCGTCGCGTCCACCAACATGAAGCAACGCACGCGCAAGCAGGTCGAGTATTTCCACGCCGACCGTCTCAACTATGCCGTGATCGGCACGCCGAACCGGCTGGAGTATGACCAGGGCTTCTTCGTCAAGAACGGCGACGGTGCGGCCGATGTCAAGCCGATAGCGCATCTGTACAAGTCGCAGGTCTACCAGCTTGCGGAGCACCTCGGCGTGCCCGAGGAAATCCGCCGGCGGCCGCCGACGACGGACACCTATTCGCTGCAGCAAACGCAGGAGGAGTTCTATTTCTCCTTGCCCTATGACCGGATGGACCTGTGCCTCTATGGGCTCAACAATGGCGTGCCGGTCGAAGAAGTCGGCCGTGCCGCGGGGCTGTCGGCCGAGCAGGTCGGGCGGGTGTGGACCGACATTGCCTCCAAGCGAAAGACGACGCGCTACCTGCACAGCGCGCCGTTGCTCGTCGATCCGGTCTCCGAGATCTGAACGCGCCAGCGGCTGCAGGGGAGGTGGCGGCTAGAGTTCGGCGTTACGGATCGATTCGACAGGCGCATCCAGCGTCCAGGTAACACCATTCGGTTCAAAGCTGAGATGGCCGACGCCATTCAGTGCCAGCGGCGCGATCCGCTCGAGCACGATCTTGCCAAAACCGTTTCGCGACGCCTTTTCCACCGTTGGCCCATTGTTTTCCTTCCAGGTCAGGCGGAAGCGGCCGGACGTGGTCCAGACGACCTCGACGGTTCCTCCGGGTGACGACAGCGCGCCATGCTTGGCCGAATTGGTGGCGAGTTCGTGGAAGGCCATGCCGAGATTCTGGACGGCGACGGTCGACAGCATGATCGGCTCGCCAGATATCTGGACACGATGTCCCGCAGCGAAAGGCCGGATCTGGTTGTCGACCAGGTTGGCGAGGTCGGCGCCGCGCCAGTCGCCGTCGACGAGCAGGTCCTGGGATCGTGACAGCGCCATGATACGATTGCGGATCTGGCGCTCGAACTCGGCAATCGTCGCCGTGTGCTTGCCAGTCTCCCGGATCATGGACAGGATCACCGCGAACTGGTTCTTCACCCGGTGGTTGACCTCGCGCATCAGCATGCGGATGCGATGTTCGCTTTCCTTGCGGTCGGTGATGTCCCTGGCGATCTTGGAAGCGCCGATGACCTTGCCGGCGGGGCTGCGCACGGGCGAGACAGTGAGCGAGATCGCCACCTCCCGCCCGTCCTTGCGCCGTCTTATCGTGTCGAAATGGTCGACACGCTCGCCATTCCGGACCTTGCCGATGATAAGGTCCTCCTCGCCCTGCCGGTCTGCGGGGATCAGCATCGTGATGTGCTTCCCGATGGCCTCTTCCGCGGAATAGCCGAAAAGCCGCGTGGCGCTGGCGTTCCAGCTCTCGATGACGCCACACAGATCCTTGCTGATGATGGCGTCGTCGGAGGATTCGACGATCGACGCCAGGCGCATCGTCTGCACTTCCGCCTGCTTCTGCGCCGAGATGTCGATCAGCAGGTTGATGGCGCCCGTGATCTTGCCGGAACCGTCTCGCAGCGGCGCAGGGAATGCCAGGAACGGCACGAGCGTCCCGTCCGGCCGCTCGGCGATGGCTTCTGCGCCGCGAATTGCGCGGCCTTCCCTCAATGCCAGCGCCATCGGGCAGTCGCTGTGTGCGAGCGGATCGCCATCGGCGGTCCTCAGCCGCCAAGAGCCGCACCACTCGTCCTTGCCGATCTCGGGGGTGTGACCCCAGAGTTCCGCTGCCGCATCGTTGAAATAGGTGATCCGACCGTTCGCATCGGTCGTGTAGGCTGCGGCAGGCAGCGGGCCGAGGAGATGTTCACTGCTGGTCATCAAGGCCCGCCGCTTCGGATTAGGTAAGCTTTAACGGGCTACAGTCCCGGGAGTTCCGTTTCCGTCTCAGATACTCCGGGCCGTGCTTTGGGCACCCGGCAGTGAACGATGGCTATCGCTCATCCGGCGTATCGGCGAGATGATCCGGCGGCACGTCGGAGCTGCCTTCCGAACGGTCGCGATAGAGTGCCGCGCGTGCAAGCAGCATCAGCGTCACCGGCGTGGTGATGCTGATGAACACGCCGATCAGGACTTCGTGCAATACCGGCCGCGAGCCGAGTACCGAAAACAGGATCATGGATGCGACGACGATCGCCCCTGTGCCCCAGCTGGTGCCCAAAGTCGGCGCGTGGACCCGTTCGAAGAAGCTGCGGAAACGCAGCGTGCCGATCGCCCCGATCAGGGTCAGGCCGGCACCGGCCAGCACCAGGAACGCAACCAGCAGGGCCGCCCAAGCGGGCAGGTTTTCGGCATGGCTCATTCGATCACCTCGCCGCGCATCAGGAATTTGGCGAGGGCGACAGTCGAGATGAAACCGAGCAGGGAGATCACCAGCGCCGCCTCGAAATAGAGTGCATTGCCGGTGCGGATGCCGAAGGTCAGAACCAGCAGCATCGCGTTGACATAGAGCGCATCCAGGCAGAGGACGCGGTCCTGGGCGCGGGGGCCGATGATGAGCCGGTAGGTGTTGCAGGCCATGGCTGCAACCAGCATGAGCTGGGCTGCGGTCACCGACCAGGCGAGGATGGTGGCGGTCATTCGAAAATCTCCCGCAGGGTCGCTTCGTAGCGCGTCTTGATCAGGTCGACCCATTCCTGCTCGTCGACGAGGTCGAGGACATGGATGAGCAGGATGCCCGACGCCGAGTCGTATTCCACCCAGGCGGTGCCGGGAGTGCTGGTCACGATGCAGGCAAGCACGGCGAGCCCGGTCCGGTCGCGCAGGTCGAGCGGGATCGAAACGAAGCCGGCTCTGCGCGCGTGTCGGTCACCCCGGAGGATGATGGTGGCGACGGCGATGTTGGAGCGCGCGATGTCAAGCAGGACGATGCCGCACAGCCAGGGGATGAGCTGCCAGCGCCGCAGCCGCGGCTTCGACGGCTCGAGCTGCATCATGGCACGCGAGGCGCCCACGGCCACGACCAGGCCGAGCAGGAAATGGCCCAGCGAAAACGCGTTGAGCAGCATCCAGACGATGACCAGCGATGCAGTGAGAACCGGGTATGGCAGGATGCGTCTCATGGCGTCGACACCCCGCCCGTCTGCGCGGAACCGGGTAGCACGCCTTCGATGTAGGACCGCGGTTCGTGCAGTGCCTGCGCCGCGTCATCGGTGTAGCGCATGACCGCCCCGGCCTGGATCGTCAGCAGGAAGCAAAGGCCGATGAGCAGGATGATCGGCACGATCTCGACCACCAGGACCCTGGGCACGATGACCTCCAGCGGCGCCCAGAACGTGCGGATGCCGGTTCGCATCATGGCGAGCAGGGCTGCCAGGCCCGACAGGATCAGAAGTGCCGTCAGGATCCAGCCGATGCTGTCCGGGCCGCCGGTAGCGGATCCGAGACCGTCGGGATTGAAGATGGCATTGATCAGCGCGAACTTGCCGATGAAGCCGGAGAGCGGCGGCAGGCCGGCGAGCAGCAGGCCGATGCAGCCGAAGCAAATGCCGAGGATGGCAAGCGCCCCCGGCAACGCCACGCCGACTTCTTCCTCGTCTTCCGCTTCGGGCTCGATGTCGTCGCCATAGGCCTCCATGGTTACGGTCAGCAGGTTTGCCCCGGGTTCCTGCGCCCGCTCAACCAGTTCGATCATCAGGAACAGCGCACTGACGGTGAGCGTCGACGTGACGACGTAGAACATCGCACCGGAGACCACGGCCTGGTCGCCAAGCCCGACTGCGGCCAGCAGCGTGCCGGACGACACCAGGATGCTGTAGCCTGCGAGCCGGCCCAGCGACTGCGAGGCAAGCACGCCGAACGCGCCGAATGCGATCGTTGCCATTCCCCCGATCAGCAACACCTGGCTGCCCAGGCCGGCAAGCGGGCCGGCACCTTCGCCGAACAGCAGCAGCGTGAGCCGCAGCAGCACGTAGAATCCGACCTTGCTCAGGATGGTAAACAGCGCCGCAGCAGGCGCGGAGGCTGCCATGTAGGCCGACGGCAGCCAGAAGCACAGCGGCCACATGCCGGCCTTGACGAGGAACGCGATGCCGAGAATGGCGGCACCGGCCGCAAGCAGGGCCTGGTTCTCGGCTGCCACATCGGGGATGCGCGTGGCGAGGTCGGCCATGTTCAGGGTGCCGGTCACGCCGTAGATCAGGCTGACGCCGATCAGGAACAGCAGCGATGCGGCAAGGTTGATCGCGATGTAGTGCAGGCCGGCACGGACCCGGAAGGTGCCCGAACCGTGCAGCATCAGGCCATAGGATGCCGCCAGCAGGACCTCGAAGAAGACGAAGAGGTTGAACAGGTCGCCGGTCAGGAAGGCCCCGTTCACGCCCATCAGCAGGAACTGGAACAGCGTGTGGAAATGAGGTCCTGCCTTGTGCCAGCGCGCCAGCGAGAAGACCAGCGCCGCGGCAGCGAGCACGGAGGCCAGCATCAGCATCAGGGCCGACAGCCTATCGAGGACCAGAACGATGCCGAACGGCGGAGCCCAATCGCCCAGCCGATAGGTGTGTGTCATGGCGTCACCTGCCGCATCGCCGGTGTCGGCGAGGCGGAGCAGTCCGCAGGCCAGGACCAGGAGAAGGGCAGTGGCGACGATGTTGATGCCGGCCTTCACGCCGTGGCGACGCTCCTCGATCAACAGCAGGATTGCTCCCGCCGCCATCGGCAGCAGGATCGGCAGGATCAGCAGGTGCTGCGAGAAACCCATCATGGCTCCCGCCCGTCGACATGGTCGCTGCTGGTCAAGCCGCGCGCGGCGAGCAGCACGACGAGGAACAGCGCCGTGGTGGCAAAGCCGATTACGATCGCGGTCAGCACCAGGGCTTGCGGGATCGGGTCCGCGTAGTCCGCCGGGTTGACAGTTCCGGCGCCCTCCAGCACGGGTGCGGCTCCGACGCGGAGCCTGCCCATGCTGAAGATGAAGAGGTTGACCGCATAGGACAACAGCGACAGTCCGATGACCACCTGGTAGGTCCGCGGGCGCAGCAGCAGCCAGACACCAGATCCCGTCAAGCAGCCGATGGCGATGGCCAGCGTCAGTTCCATCACGACTGCTCCTCGCTGCGCGCGGCCCGCAACCTGCGGACCGATTGGTGGGCAAGCGCAATGAGCATCAAGACGGTCGCGCCGACGACCAGCGTCAGCACGCCGAGGTCGAACAGGGCGGCTGTCGCCAGCGGTATCTTGCCGATGAGAGGCAGGTCGACATACTGCGCGTACGAGGTCAGGAACGGCTTGCCGAACACCCAGGCACCGATCCCTGTCGACAAGGCCACGAGCAGGCCGCCGCCGATCCAGGTCACCGGCAGGATGCGCAGCCTGTCTTCCACCCAGATGGTGCCCGCCGCCATGTATTGCAGGATGAAGCCGGCGGCCATTGCCACGCCGGCGGCAAAGCCCCCACCGGGCGAATCGTGGCCGCGCAGGAACAGATAGGCCGAGAACATGATGATGACGGGGAACATCCACTGCATGATCACCGACGGCACGAACAGGTAGTCGGCAGCGGTCGCGCCGGGCTGGCGGTCCGGCTGCGCCTCGTCATAGGCGCGCTGGATACGCTGTTGCTCTGGCCGCTCGACGCTGTCGGGCGCTGGCCGGAACCGGCGCAGAAGCGCAAACACCGTAAGCGCCACGATGCCGAGCACGGTGATTTCGCCGAGCGTGTCGAAGCCGCGGAAATCGACGAGGATGACGTTGACCACGTTGCGCCCGCCGCCCTCGCTGTAGGCCTTCTCGAGGAAGAAGTCGGCGATCGTCTCGGGCGCCGGGCGGGTCATCACCGCATAGGCGATGACGGTCATGCCCACGCCCGCGGCAATCGCCATCGCAAGGTCGCGCAGCCGGCGCACGCGCGCCATCGCCCCCAGCGGTTCGGTGAGCGCCTGGGAGCGCTTGGGCAGCCAGCGCAGGCCAAGCAGGATCAGAACGGTCGTCACGATCTCGACGACCAGCTGCGTGACCGCGAGGTCGGGGGCCGACAGCCAGACGAAGGTCATGCAGGTGATCAGGCCCGTACCGCCAAGCAGGGCAAGCGCTGCCAGGCGATGGAACTTGGCCTGGTGCGCGGCGGCAATGGCGCAGGTCACGCCGACGGCCCACATGCCAGTGAAAACCCAGTCAGTGCCGGCGAGCTGCACCGGTGCCAGCCCGATATCGCTGCCGAACAGGGAGAGCAGGGCCGCGGCGAATGCCACGAACACCAGCAGGCGCAACTGCGGCTGCAGGCGCCGTGTGCCGAGATTGGTTTCGATGAAACGGGCCCACCGCCAGGAGACGGTGACCATGACCTGTTCGAACATGCGCTGGGCCTGGAAGCGGCGCAGCAGGAACGCCCCTTCGGAGCGCTCGAGATAGTTGCCGATGGCAAGATAGAGCAGGGCGCCGCCGACCAGCGCGATCAGGCTCATGACCAGCGGCACGGTAAAGCCATGCCAGACCGCGAGGCTGTATTCCGGCGTCGCGGCGCCCAGCACCGAGGTGATTGCGATGTGCAGGTATGGACCGATCGTCAGCCCGGGAACGATGCCGACCACCAGGCAGGCGAACACCAGCAGCGTCACCGGCAGGCGCATGAAGAACGGCGGTTCGTGCGGTTCGCGCGGAAAGCTCTCGGGCGGGGCGCCGAGGAAGATCGAGTGGATCAGGCGCATCGAATAGGTAACAGCCAGCGCGCTGGCCAGCACGGCGGCATAGGGCGCCACCCTGTCGAGCCAGGAATCGGCGTGCGTCGCCACGGCCTCTGCGAAGAACATCTCCTTCGACAGGAAGCCGTTGAGCAACGGCACGCCGGCCATGGCGGCACTCGCCACCATGACGAGCGTTCCGGTGATCGGCATGAAGCGGAACAGTCCGCTCAGCTTCCTGAGGTCGCGCGTGCCGGTCTCGTGGTCGATGATGCCTGCCGCCATGAACAGCGATGCCTTGAAGGTGGCATGGTTCATCATGTGGAAGATGGCGGCGACCAGTCCGAGCGGGCTGCCGAGGCTGAGAAGCAGGGTGATTAGCCCGAGATGGCTGATCGTCGAATAGGCGAGCAGACCCTTCAAATCCTGCTGGAACATGGCGAGATAGGCGCCGAAGACGAGCGAGGCCATGCCGGCCAGGCCGACGATCATGAACCATTCCGGCGTGCCCGACAGCACCGGCCAGAGCCGCGCCATCAGGAACACGCCTGCCTTCACCATGGTGGCCGAATGCAGGTAGGCGGAGACCGGTGTCGGCGCGGCCATCGCGTTGGGCAGCCAGAAGTGAAACGGAAACTGGGCGCTCTTGGTCAGCGCTCCCAGCAGCACCAGCAGCAACGCCGGAACGTAGAGCGGGTGGGCGCGGATCAGGTCGCCCGATGCCAGCACCCGGTCGAGGTCGTAGCTGCCGACGATGTGCCCGATCACCATCACGCCGGCCAGCAGGCCGAGCCCGCCGATCGCGGTGACGGTCAGCGACATGCGGGCGCCGTCGCGCGCCGCCTGGTTGTGGTGCCAGTAGCCGATGAGCAGGAAGGAGGTGACGCTGGTCAGCTCCCAGAACACGACCAGCAGGATCAGGTTGCCCGAGACGACGATGCCGAGCATCGCTCCCATGAAGGCCTGGAAGAAGGCGAAGAAGCGCGGCACCGGATCTTCCGCCGACATGTAGTAGCGGGCGTAGAGGACGACGAGCACCCCGATCCCGCTGACCAGCAGCGCGAACAGCCAGGCGAAGCCGTCCAGCCGCAGCGACACGGTCAGGCCGAGGCTGGGCACCCATTCGAACACCGCGCGGACCACCTCGTTGTCCCGGACCGGAACATAGAGCAGCCAGGCCAGCAGATGACAGGCAAGCGCCACTGCGCCGGCAATGCCGCCGGCAAGGTTTCGCGACGTTGATGCCAGCATGACGGTTACCAGGCTTCCGAGGAATGGCAGCACAATAAGTAACGTCAGCAAGCTGTTGTCTGGCATCAGTATCTCGGCTCTCCCTTTGTCGCTCGGCTCCCTACCTCACTAACCATCGATGGCGGTCATGACAATTGCCAAAGCCCGAGGTGGTGCCATGAACTTGGGTACCTCGCGATAATCGCCAGCTTGTCCATGGTTGGGCGCGATCAACGAAGCAGGAAGCCGCGCGGTTGGCGTCTGCGCGTGCTTGGATCGACCTGTAAGGCTGGCCGACTCGGGCTTTCAAGCAAGGCCGTTATGGTCCGGAGATTCGCAAAACTGTGCATCAGTGATCGCTAGCCGGGCGAAGCTGCTATGAAGGACCTCTCCATGATTCTCCTTGCTGCAGCCGATGACCGCCACTGCCCTCGAAATCCTCAAGACCGTTTATGGCTATGATGCCTTCAGGGGACCGCAGGCGCTCATCGTCGAGCATGTGATTGCCGGCAACAACGCCTTCGTGCTGATGCCGACGGGCGGCGGCAAGTCGCTCTGCTATCAGATCCCCGCGATCGTCCGTCCCGGCATGGGTCTCGTCGTGTCGCCGCTGCTCGCGCTGATGGCCGATCAGGTGACGGCGCTGCGCCAGGCTGGGGTGCGGGCGGCCGGGCTCAACTCCGACCTTTCGCCCGACGATCGCCGTGCCCTGTGGCGCGATATTCGCGCAGGAGCGCTCGACCTGCTCTATGTCGCACCCGAAACGCTGCTGCGGCCGGATGTGCTGGAGCTGCTCGATGATGTGAAGCTGTCGCTGATCGCCATCGACGAGGCGCACTGCCTGTCGCAATGGGGGCACGATTTCCGGCCTTCCTATCGCCAGCTCGACATGGTCGTGGCGCGTTTTGCCGGCACGCCGCGCATGGCGCTGACGGCGACGGCCGACGAGCCGACGCGCGCCGAAATCCTGTCGCATCTGGCGATCGACGAGGCAGATGCCTTCATCGCCGGTTTCGACCGCCCCAATATCCGCTATGCCATCGAGGAAAAAGACAATCCGCGCGCACAGCTCAAGGAGTTCCTCAAGCGCTACGAGGGCGCGAGCGGCATCGTCTACTGCCTGTCGAAGCGCCGGACCGAGGAAACCGCCGCCTGGCTTCAGGGTCTCGGCTACGACGCGCTCGCCTATCACGCCGGCATGGACAAGGCTGCGCGCGAGGCCAACCAGATGCGCTTCCAGCATGGCGATGCTGTTGTCATGGTCGCCACCGTCGCCTTCGGCATGGGCATCGACAAGCCCGACGTGCGCTTCGTCGCCCATATCGACCTGCCTGGCAGCATCGAGGCCTATTACCAGGAGACAGGCCGTGCCGGGCGCGACGGCCTGCCATCCGATACGCTGATGCTCTACGGCTACGAGGACATCGCCCTGCGTAGCCGCTTCATCGAGGAGTCGGAGGCGCCCGACCAGCGCAAGCGCATGGAGCGGCACAAGCTAGACGCGCTGCTGGGGCTGGCCGAGACGGCGGGCTGCCGCCGGCAGGTTCTTTTGTCCTACTTCGGCGACCACAGCGAACCGTGCGGCAATTGCGACACCTGCGCGGAGCCGCCAAGATTGTTCGACGGTGCCATCGCCGCGCAAAAGGCGCTGTCCTGCATCTACCGCACGGGCGAACGTTTCGGGCAGGCCTATGTCGTCGACGTGCTTTTGGGCGTAGACAACGAGCGCATCGCCCAGTTCGGCCATGACCGCATCTCCACCTATGGCATCGGCACCGAGCACGACAACCGGACATGGCGGGCGATCCTGCGCCAGCTGATCGCGCTGCGCCTCATCGACGTCGATTTGGCCGGCCATGGTGGCCTGTCGATTGCACCAGCCGGCCGCGAATTCCTGCGCGACAAGCCGGAGCTGATGTTGCGCGTGCCGGCACCGGCGCGCGCCAGACGTGGCAAGGTCGCGCGTAGTGCGGCGCAGGCCGCCGTCTCAGATACGGACCATGATTTGTTCCAGGCGCTGCGGCAGAAGCGCACGGAAATTGCGCGCCTGCAGAACGTGCCACCTTATGTGATTTTCCACGATAAGACCCTGATCGAACTGGCGTCGGCCAGGCCGGCATCGCGCGCGGAGATGGCCAACGTTCCCGGTATCGGCGAAGCTAAGCTCGACCGCTACGGCCCCGCCTTCCTCGCGGTGATTGCCGAGCACGCATGACGAGGCGCGGCGGAGTGACGAGCACCAGGCTGCCGCGAACGGGCCAGTTTTGGTCACTGGGAAGAGGCAGTATCTGGCCCGTCGTTGCTCTTGTCTGGAATGCTGTCGCCTTCCCGGTCCTTTCGCCCGATGACTTTTTTGCGGAATTCCGCCTCTGCCAGTGAGTCCAGTTTTTCATCCGTGTACGTTTCGAAATAGGTCGCAACGTAGGCGAGCCGATCCGCCAGCGGCTCGCGAACATTCAACGCTTAGTATCCCATTTGTATGTAGTAGATGTTGTGGGCGCGAATGACGGCTTGCTGCTGGGGAAAGCCGTGGGCTGCGAATGTCGCAACCAGGGCCTCCATCCGCTGCTGGTTCGACGTCGCGATGATCGCCTGAAGCCTGGCATCGCCACGTGCCCAGTCGCGCACCGCAAAATCGAGTAACGGATCGAAGAGCTCGGGATCGAGCCAGCACATGAACAGAGGCAGGATGCGGTCCTGAAGCGTGTGCGGCAATGTCGCCGCACGGATGATGCTCGCCGTATTTGATTGCTCCCAGACGTCGAGCATGGCCTCGAGCAGTTCATTCCGGTCCTCGAAGTGCCAGTAGAAGCTGCCGCGCGTGACCCCAAGCAGCTCCGCCAGCCTGGTGATCCTCACTGCATCGACGCCGCTTTCGATCAGCACCTCCAGCGCCTTTTCCAGCCAATCCGCCCGCGTCAGCCGGGGCTGGGCGCGGTCCTCCTCAGCCTGGCTGCTGACACGCTCAATCACCTGGCGCTTTTTCATTTGACTGATCTGTACATATATGTACATAAATAGTTGTATGGTTCAGTACACATCTGTACGGGCATGTGCGATTTCTGTCTGCACCACAACAGACGGCATGGCAGGGGGAAGAGAAAGATGACGGATATCGACAAGGCGCCCGCGCGCCTGAACCGTTTTGCCGACCTCAGCTTTCAGCCTCGCTTCGCCTATCCTGAAATGGCCGATGTCGTGGAAGTCGCCGGCCTCGCCGATCGCAGCGAGCTTTCTGGCGGCTTTGCCCGATTTCGCGATGCGGATATCCCTTGGCAAGTCCAATACGACGAGCTGATCCTGGTCATTTCCGGGAAGTTTGCGGTCGAGACCCCACAGGGCCGGCTCGACGCCGGGCCGATAGACACGATCTGGCTGCCGGCCGGAACGCGGGTGCGTTACCTCGCGGCGAGTGCTCTCGTTTTTTACAGCCTGCAGCCCGCGAGCTGGGTCAATGCGGCTACTGCCGCATGACCCGGATCACATTGCTTCCCAAGGACGACCGCACGAATGGCTGGAGCGCCCTTTTGCCTTCGCGCCAAGCCAAGCCGTCGCTGTCCGGCGACATCGTTGCGGACTTCGTGGTGATCGGCGCGGGCTATGCTGGATTGGGCGCGGCGCGGCGTCTGGGTGAGCTCAGGCCACATGCGAAGATCGTGGTCTTCGACGCGCAGGAACTGGGCGAGGGCGCTTCAGGCCGGAATTCGGGCTTTGCCATCGATCTCCCGCACAATGTGGGCTCGTCTCTCGAAGAACTTGCCAAGGGCAAGGCCTACATGCGGCTTGCGAGAGCGGGGATCGCTTCGCTGCGCGACAGCGTGCAGCGTCATGGCATCGAGTGCGACTGGAGCGAGCAAGGCAAATACCACACGGCAAGTTCGGAGCGCGGCGCAGAGGAAATTCTGCTGCCCACTGTCGAGGAATTGAAGCGGCTGAACGAGCCGTATGAATGGCTCGACGCCGGGAAGACCGCCAAGCGACTGGGCACCAGCCATTTCGTGGCGTCGGTTTATACGCCGGGAACCGCGCTTCTCAATCCCGCGGCGATCAACCGGGGGCTGGGTGAGAACCTGCCCGAGAATGTCACTCTTTACGAGAACTGCCCCGTGCTCGAGGCCGATTTAGGCACGACGATCAGCCTGAAGACCGCGCACGGCTCGGTGCGCGCCCAAAAGGTCATCCTTGCCGTCAACGGACTGGCTATGCGCTTCGGATTCTGGAAGGGCAGGCTGTTGAATTTCGCAGCCCATGCAAGCCTGTCGCGCCGCCTGACTGCGGCTGAACAGGCCGCTCTGGGGAACATCGCGCCCTGGGGCTCGACGCCGGCAAATGCCTTTGCGGGCATTACCATGCGCTACACCAACGATCATCGCATCCTGATCCGGCAGAATATCCATTTCTGCCCGAGCCTGCGCCAGTCCGACGAGCGCCGGGCAAGGGTCGGAGCCGAACATCAACGCCTCTTCGACGATCGCTTTCCGATGCTCAAGGGCGTCACCATGGAGCGTACGTGGACTGGCTATATCTGCCTTTCGCGCAATGGCGCACCGGGCTTCGGACAGGTTGCTCCGAATGTCTGGAGCGCGGTCTGCCAGAACGCCGTCGGCGTCGCCAAGGGCACGATCAGCGGCCGGCTCGCCGCGGCAATGGCGCTTGGCGAGGATGATCCCCTGATTGCGGACATGATCAGCCTCGGCACCCCGGCGCCCGTTCCGCCTCGGCCCCTGCTCGATATCGGGGTGAGGGCGCGCTTTGCCTACGAGATTTTCAGGAACCGACACGAGGCCTGAGACGAGGGAGAACGACGATGAACGGCAAGACTGGAAGGCCGAACTGCCGCTCGCCGCGCTGGCTGGGTTTGCTTTAGAAGTCGAGCCGGCGTCGTGAGGGGCGACCGCCCGGCCTCTCGGACCCGGCATTCGGCCGTGGCAAGATAGAAGGTCGGCGGCCTGCTAGAACGGCAAGGCAGCCGAGTCCTTGACGACTTCAAGGATGACGGAGCTTTGCATCTCCCGGACCCCGGGCAGCGATACGAGCTTACCCTGCAGAAGTCGTTGATAGTGCTCGATGTCTCGCACCACGATCCTCAGGTAGAAGTCGAAATCTCCAAGAACCAGAAGCGCAATCTGGATCTCGGGAATGCTCCGCACGGCTTTCTTGAACGCTTCGAGAAGCGTGGCGTCGTGCCCTTGGAGCTTGATCCTCACGATGACCAGCGTGTCGAAGCCCAGCTTCTTGGCATCGAGGAGGGTCTGCTTGCCTTTGACGACCCCTTTTTCCTGGAGGATGGCGATCCGGCGCGAGCATGGGGATTGCGAGATGCCAGCCCGTTCGGCGATCTCGGTCACGGTCAGGTTTCCGTCGCTTTGCATCGCTCGAAGGATGCGCAAGTCCGTCTCATCGACAGTGTGCATGGTTCAGCCAATTTTTCCTATAAATGAAGATCATAAATGCACAAAGTAGCAGAATTCGGAGGAAGAAGGCAAAACATATGCGCGGCCTCAGTCTAGAAGACGTCGTGACAGATGTTCGATGGGGGAGAGGATGCAACCTGTTGTCTTGCCGGCAGCGCGGCGCGAAATAACCGCGGCAAAACTCAGTTTTCCGCGCCCGCCCGCGCGTCCTGACCAACCGCCGGATTTTTCCAACATTGTCGTGCCGCCGGCCGGTGCCTTGCCCGTGCCTCCCCTTGACATCGAGGCTCAAGATGCCCGGTCCTTTGCGGTCGGCATGGTCCGGGTGCTGGACGAAAACAGCCGGGCCGTTGGACCCTGGGCGGAATACCTGGGGGACGTTTCGGCCGAACAACTGCGGCTTGGCCTGCGCGACATGCTGAAGATGCGCGCCGTCGATCGGCGGATGCTGAATGCGCAACGTCAGGGCAAGACCTCGTTCTACCTGCAATGCACCGGAGAGGAGGCGATAGGCTGCGGTTTTCAGCGTCAGCTGGAACGGGGGGACATGAACTTCCCCACCTATCGCCAGCAAACATTGCTGATCGCAGCGGACTATCCGCTGGAATCGCTGATGGGGCAGCTGTACTCGAACGACCTCGACCCTCTGAAGGGGCGCCAACTGCCGATCATGCATTCGGCGCGCGACTATGGCTTCTTCTCGATTTCAGGCAATCTGGGCACGCAGTATGTGCAGGCGGTGGGCTGGGCCATGGCCGGCGCCCTGCGTGGCAACGGCAAGATTGCGGCCGGCTGGATCGGCGACGGGGCGACCGCCTCCAACGACTTCCACAGTGCGCTGTTGTCCGCTTCGGTCTACCTGCCGCCCGTCGTTCTGAATGTCGTGAACAACCAATGGGCCATTTCGACATATACCGGAACTGCGGCCGGCAAGAGCGAAACCTATGCGGCGCGCGCACTTGGGTACGGCATTCCGGCTTTGCGCGTGGATGGCAATGACTACCTGGCGGTGGCCGCCGTGTCGCGCTGGGCGATCGACCGCGCCCGTCAAGGATTCGGTCCGGTCTTGATCGAATGGTTTACTTACCGCGTCGCCGCTCACTCGACCTCGGATGATCCAACGGCCTACCGGCCGAAGGACGAGGCGCAAGCCTGGCCCCTCGGCGATCCGGTCGAGCGATTGAAGGCCCACCTGATCGTCCGTGGCGACTGGTCGGAAGAACGCCATGTGCAGGCCGAAGCCGAGATTCTCGACGAGGTCACCGCTATCCAGAAGGCGGTCGAGGCCCACGGCACCTTTGTCGATCCGCAGCCGATCTCGCCCGCCGAGATATTCCGGGGCGTCTATGCCGACTTGCCGGAGCATCTGCGGCGGCAGCGGCAGGAAATGGGGTGCTGACATGGCGCGAATGACCATGATAGAGGCGCTTCGCAGCGCCATGGACGTGAAGTTGATGGATGATCCATCGGTCATCGTCTTCGGCGAGGACGTTGGTTATTTCGGCGGTGTCTTCCGCTGCACGGCAGGGCTTCAGGCTCGCCATGGCGAGGAGCGTGTCTTCGACACCCCGATCAATGAAAGCGCCATCGTTGGTCTGGCCGTCGGCATGGCCGCGCAGGGGATGCGGCCATGCGTCGAGATCCAGTTCGCCGACTATGTCTTTCCGGCCTACGACCAGATCACCCAGGAGGCCGCGCGGCTGCGGCATCGCTCCAACGAACAGTTCACCTGTCCGCTGGTCGTGCGCATGCCCACGGGCGGTGGCATCTTCGGAGGCCAGACCCACAGCCAGAGCCCCGAGGCATTGTTCACCCATGTCGCCGGTCTGAAAGTGGTGATCCCGGCCACGCCCTACGACGCGAAGGGCCTGCTGATCTCCGCCATCGAAGACCCCGACCCGGTGATCTTCCTTGAGCCCAAGCGCATTTATAACGGCCCCTTTTTCGGAGACCATTCCGGCAAGTCGGTTCCCTGGTCATCTCATCCGGCGGGCGAGGTACCCGAAGGTCACTACACGGTGCCGCTGGGCAAAGCCGAGATCCGCCGTGCTGGTTCCGATGTCACCGTCCTCGCCTATGGCACGATGGTTCACGTCGCCGAGGCGGCCGCATCCGAAGCCGGCGTCGATGCCGAGATCATCGATTTGCGGACCCTGCTGCCGCTGGATGTGGAAACGATCCGCACGTCGGTTGAGAAAACCGGCCGCTGCGTCGTCGTCCACGAAGCAACACGCACCGGCGGCTTTGGCGGCGAACTGATCGCCGAGGTTCAGGAGGCCTGTTTCTGGCACCTGCGCGCGCCACTTCTGCGTGTGACGGGGTGGGACGCACCCTATCCGCACGCCCAGGAGTGGGATTATTTCCCGAGCCCAGCCCGTATCGCCCGAGCGCTGGTCCAGGTCATGGGGGATTGAAATGGGCATCAGCAACATCAAGGTTCCTGACGTCGGCGAAGGTGTGGCCGAGGTCGAATTGATCGAATGGCATGTCAAGCCGGGCGACCATATCCGCGAGGACGACGTCCTCGCCGCGGTGATGACCGACAAGGCGACTGTCGAGATTCCCAGTCTCTTCGGGGGGACCATCGTCTCGCTGGGCGGCGAAATCGGCGAGACGCTTCTGGTCGGGTCGGTCCTTGTCACGATCGAGCATGAGGGAGAAAGCCGGGTTTCGGCTGAGCCTTCGTCTGAAAAGGCGCCTCCCGTACCTCTGGCGACGGCCTCCGAGCCCAAACCGGCATCGGCAGAGCGGGATGAGAATCCGCCGGTTTCCGCGGCCCGACCCCTCCAATCTTCCGTCCCTCCGCCTGCCGGCACGGCCAGCGCGCCGCGTCCCGAAGGACAGCCACCGCTCGCGTCCCCCGCGGTTCGTGCCCGTGCCCGCAAGGCCGGGATCGATATTCGGCAAATGCGTGGAAGCGGCCCGGCCGGACGGATTGTCAATGCAGACCTGGATGCGGTGTTTGCGTCTTCCACGGCCGATGCCGCAGGCGCCGTGCCGCGTTCCGGCCGGGGACGGCGCCAGGGAAGCGAGACGATCCGCATTATCGGCCTGCGTCGCAAGATCGCTGACCGCATGGCTCTGGCCAATGCGCGCATCCCGCATATCACCGTGGTGGAGGAGGTCGACGTCACCGCACTGGAGGAACTTCGCGCCACGATGAACGCCACGCGTGGGGCCCGGCCGAAGCTGACGATGCTACCCTTCATGGCCGCCGCTTGTTGCCGTGCCCTGGTGGATCATCCCGAGATGAACGCGCATTTCGATGACGATGCCGGGATCGTGACGCGCCACAATCCAGTCCATATCGGCATCGCCACGATGACGGACAGCGGGCTTGTCGTTCCCGTCCTGCGCCATGCCGAGGCCTATGGCCCGTACGCCACGGCTGGCGAGATCGGGCGGCTCGCCGAAGCGGCTCGCACCGGCAAGGCCACCCGTGACGAGCTCACGGGCTCGACCATCACCATCAGTTCGCTGGGACCTCTTGGCGCGATTGCCACCACTCCGATCATCAACCACCCCGAGGTGGCGATCCTTGGCGTGAACAAGATGGCCGTTCGCCCGATGTGGGACGGCAGCCAGTTCGTGCCGCGCAAGATGATGAACATCTCTGCCAGCTTCGACCACCGGGTGATCGACGGCTGGGACGCCGCGAGATTCGTCCAGCGCATCAAGCAATTGCTGGAAGCGCCAGCTCTGATCTTCATGGAGGACGAGGCATGAAACGAGAGACTTGCAAGGTCCTGGTCATAGGGGCAGGGCCTGGCGGCTATGTCTGCGCCATTCGTGCCGGACAGTTGGGGCTGGACACGATTGTCGTCGAGGCACAAGCGCCTGGCGGCACCTGCCTGAACGTCGGCTGCATTCCCTCGAAAGCGCTGATCCACGCAGCGGACGCATTCTTCGCGGCGAGATCTCATTCGGCTGAGAACGCGCTCGGCATCTCCACATCCGTGCCCACCATTAACCTCGCGCGCACCGTTGCTTGGAAGGACGGGATCGTCGATCGCCTGACGGGCGGCGTGTCGGCCCTCCTGCGAAAGGCCAAGGTGCGTGTCGTCAACGGTCATGCGCGCATCATCGACGGCAAGGCGGTCGAGGTCGACGGCGTCGATGGCCCGATCAGGATCCAGACGGAGAACCTGATCATCGCGACCGGATCGCAGCCGCTGTCGATCCCCGCCCTGCCTTTCGGCGGCGATGTCCTGTCGTCGACGGACATTCTCTCGTTGTCGAAGGTGCCGTCGCGTCTCGCCGTGGTCGGAGGCGGATATATCGGGTTGGAAATCGGCACCGCCATGGCAAAACTCGGTGCCGACGTGACAGTGATCGAGGCCGGGCCGCGCATCCTGCCACAATATGATGCTGAACTGACCCGACCCGTGGCGGCACGGCTCAAGGCACTGGGCGTCACGGTGCTGACCGACGCGAATGCCGAAGGCTTTGCAGATGGCCGCGTGACGCTGGCAACGGTTGATGGCCGGCAGGAAATCGCGGCAGACAAGGTGCTGGTCACCGCGGGCCGCACGGCGGTTATCGACGGTTTCGGCCTTGAGGGTCTGGGACTCGACATGCAAGGCCGCTTCATTGCCGTGGATGACGGTTGCCGCACCTCAATGCGCGGCGTCTGCGCCATCGGCGACGTTACAGGTGATCCAATGCTGGCCCACCGCGCCATGGCGCAAGGCGAGATGGTCGCTGAAATTATCGCCGGTGAGCTTCGCGTCTGGGACAAGCGCGCCATTCCGGCGGTTTGCTTCACCGATCCCGAGATTGTCACTGTTGGCCTGTCGCCCGACGAGGCCCACGCCAAGGGACAGAAGGTTATCAGCGGTCTCTTCCCCTTCGCCGCCAATGGCCGGGCGATGACTGCCGATGACGAGGCGGGCTTCATCCGCGTCACCGCACGTGAAGATACGCACGAGGTTGTGGGCATCCAGGCGGTCGGCGCCGGTGTGGCCGAGATGGCCGGCGGCTTCGCGCTTGCGCTGGAAATGTGCGCCCTGATCGAGGACATCACCGGTACCATTCACGCCCATCCGACACGTGGCGAGGCCCTGCACGAGGCCAGCCTGCGTGCCTTGGGCCATGCGCTGCATATTTGAGATCTGCGAATATCGTCAGCGATCGGCGATCGCATGACCGCAGCTCTCAAACTCACCCGAGGCTCAGCTCAATTTTCGTGCGAGGATCGCGATAGTGACCACCCGCCAAAGTAAGGAGATCATCATGGACAAGGACCCGATCGTCATCACCGGCTTGGCCCGCACCCCGTTGGGTGGTTTCCAGGGCGATTTCGCAGGCGTCGATGCCCCAACGCTGGGCGCCACCGCCATCACGGCTGCCCTGAATGGGCTGGAGCCCGGCGCGGTGCAGGAAATCATCATGGGCTGCGTCCTGCCGGCCGGCCAGGGCCAGGCTCCGGCGCGGCAGGCAGCGCTGAAGGCCGGGCTGCCGCTGGGCGCGGGGGCGACAACGGTGAACAAGATGTGCGGTTCGGGCATGAAGGCGGTGATGCTGGGCCATGACGCGATCCAGGCCGGTTCCGCCGAAATCGTTGTCGCGGGCGGCATGGAGAGCATGTCGAACGCGCCCTATCTGCTGCCCAAGGCGCGCGCAGGCTATCGCATGGGGCATGGCCAGGTGCTGGACCACATGTTTCTGGACGGGCTCGAGGACGCCTACGAAAAGGGTCGGCTGATGGGCACCTTCGCCGAAGATTGCGCCGGGGCATATCAGTTTACCCGCGAGGAACAGGACGCGTTCGCCATCGCATCACTGACCCGGGCCCAGGCGGCAATCGCCGAAGGACGTTTCGCGGCCGAAATCGCGCCGGTATCGGTGGCGTCGCGCGCCGGCGTGGCCGTCGTCAGCGTCGACGAGCAGCCGGGCAAGGCGCGGATCGACAAGATCCCGACGCTGAAGCCTGCATTCCGCGAGGGCGGAACGGTGACGGCGGCGAATTCTTCCTCGATTTCGGACGGGGCGGCTGCGCTGGTGTTGATGCGCGCCTCGGAAGCAGAGCGGCGCGGGCTGACCCCCCGTGCGCGTATCCTTGGCCATGCCACTTATGCCGACAGGCCGAACCTGTTCCCGACCGCGCCCATTGGCGCCATCCGCAAGCTGCTTGAGCGGACCGGGACGCAACTCGGCGATTTCGACCTGTTCGAGGTGAACGAGGCCTTCGCCGTGGTCGCCATGGCGACGATGCGCGACCTGGGCCTGCCGCATGAGGTGGTGAACATCCATGGCGGCGCCTGTGCGCTGGGTCATCCCATCGGCGCTTCGGGCGCGCGAGTGTTGGTCACGCTGCTGGCAGCGCTGGAAAGCCATGGGCAAAGGCGCGGCGTTGCCTCGCTGTGCATCGGCGGCGGCGAGGCCACGGCCGTCGCCATCGAAAGGATGATCTGATGCTCACCGAGGAACAGGAACAGATCCGCGAGGCTGTTCGACAGTTCGCACAGGAGCGGCTGCTGCCCGGTGCGGCGCAACGCGACCGTGACCATGCCTTTCCGCGTGCCGAACTGACCGAGATGGGGGAGTTGGGGTTTCTTGGCATGCTGGTGTCCGAGACGTATGGCGGTTCGGAAACCGGCATGGTCGCCTATGCGCTGGCGCTGGAAGAGATCGCGGCGGCGGATGGGGCGTGCTCGACCATCGTGTCGGTACACAGTTCCGTAGGCTGCACGCCGATCCTGCGCTTCGGGACCGACGAACAAAAATCACGCTTCCTGCCCAGGATGGCGAGCGGCGAGTGGATTGGCGGCTTCGCCCTCACCGAGCCACAGGCGGGATCGGACGCATCGGCGTTGAAGACCCGCGCCCGGCGCGAGGGCGACCACTACGTCATCGACGGCGCCAAGCAATTCATCACTTCTGGCCGAAACGGCTCGGTGGTGATCGTCTTTGCGGTGACCGATCCCGCAGTGGGCAAGAAGGGGATCTCGGCCTTCATCGTGCCGACCGACACGCCGGGATACGAGGTCGTCTCGGTCGAGCACAAGCTGGGCCAGAACGGCTCGGACACCTGCGCGCTGGCCTTCGCCGACATGCGGGTGCCGGTCGAGAACCGGTTGGGCGCCGAAGGCGACGGCTACCGGATCGCGCTCTCCAACCTCGAGGGCGGCCGCATCGGCATCGCCGCGCAGGCTGTAGGCATGGCGCGCGGCGCCTATGAGGCGGCGTTGAGCTATGCAAAGGAGCGCATCACCTTCGGCAAGCCGATCATCGAGCATCAGGCGGTGGCCTTCAGGCTCGCCGACATGGCCACGCAGATCGACGCGGCGCGGCTCATGGTGCTCCGCGCGGCTATGCTGCGCGAGGCGGGCAAGCCCTGCCTGACCGAAGCCAGCATGGCCAAGCTCTTCGCTTCCGAAATGGCGGAAAAGGTCTGCTCTGCGGCGATCCAGATCCATGGCGGCTACGGCTATCTCGCGGATTACCCGGTCGAGCGGATCTATCGCGACGTGCGTGTTTGCCAGATCTACGAGGGCACCAGCGAGGTGCAGCGCCTCGTCATCGCCCGCGGCCTCTAGACGGTGGCGGGCGCAGGGACTGCGCCCGCCTTTCGGAACGAATGCGATCTCGCAAGCTGCGTGGTGCTTTAGCCCCTAAGTTGGTCAATCCACATCTAGGCTCGCCGGCATGACGTCGCGATCCTGGCCGATGGCGTAGTCGATACGCATGATCCGCCCGGCAAAATCCGGGTTCGTCCGTCGCTTCGGGTCGACCGGCTCGGCATTGCTGCGCCCAAACATCAGGGGTGACAGCGAAAGCCTGAGCAGTGTCCGTTCGAATAGGTGCGAGCCTGCCGGCCGCCCATCGACGATCAGGCTGCCGCGCCCCTTGAGCGTCCCCGTCTTCTCGAACTCGAAGGCGATGGTCGCTGCACCGAGCGGGATCTCTAGGTCCGAAACGATGCGGCTGACTTCAAAACCGGCGTAGTTGTAGGTGTAGACCAACCGGTTATCGATGATGTCGATGGCATAGCCGCCGTGGCAACTGCCGAAGCAGACCAGCGCGCCCCCTTGGTTCGCATCGTCGCGCTCGATCTGGATCGTGATGCGATGCGAGACATCCTGGGTCATCGGCGCTGCCTCCGCCGGGATGGAGGAGGTCGGCGGGAAGAAGCTGCATTCGTTGCGCCAGCGCGGCGCGCCGGGCCGGTAGGGCGGCTTGAACAGCACGTCGCTGTCGTCGAGCGGCATGACGCCGTAGCGACCGGCCTCCGCCCACCAGCGCTCCTTCATCTCGGCCAGCTTTTCCGGCATTTCCACGGAGAGATCGCGAAGCTCGGAGAAATCTTCGTCGAGGTGATAGAGTTCCCAGTGCTCGTTGTCGAAATCGCTTCCGGCTTTGTGTTGCGTCACCGCCTTCCAGCCGCGGTGCCAGATGCTGCGATGCCCGTACATTTCAAAGTACTGCGACTGCTTTTCGGTTGCCGCATCGGGCGCATCGAACGAATAGCCGAAGCTCTCGCCGTGGATCGGCATCTGCGCCACGCCGTTGATCGTCTCGGGCGCGGCGACATTGCAAAGCTGCATGATTGTCGGCGTGATGTCGGTGACATGGGTGAACTGTGCACGAATCCCGCCCTTGTCGGCGATGCCGGCAGGCCAGGAGAAGATCATGGGATCGCGCACGCCGCCGCCATGGGTGAAGCTCTTGTAGAGCTTGAGCGGGGTGTTGGAGGCTTGTGCCCAGCCCCAGGGGTAGTTGCCGGAACTGCGCGCCGAGCCGATTTCGGCCATGCGCTCGCCCGAGACCGAATAGTCCTCGGGCAAGCGGTTGAACCAGCGCAGCACGTTCGTCGTGCCGTCCGGGTCGCAGTCGGTGGAGGCCCCGTTGTCGGAGATGAGGACAATGATCGTGTTGTCGCGGATGCCGGTGCGGTCGAGGAAATCGAGCAGCTTGCCGAACGCAGCGTCGGTGTGGTCGAGCAGCGCCGCATAGGCCTCCTGCATGCGCTCCGACACTTCGCGCTCATCTGCGGCAAGCTCCTCCCAGGCGCGCACGCCGGGGTTCGGCTGGGGCAGTTCGGTACTTTCGGGCACCAGCCCCATCGCCTTTTGCTTGACCAGCCTGCGGACGCGTTCCTCGTCCCAGCCATCGGCGAAGCGGCCGCGGTATTTTGCCAGTGCCGGCTCGGGCGCCTGGTGCGGGAAATGCCCGGCGCCGTAGCAAAGGTAGAGGAAGAACGGCTTGTCCGGCCAGATTGCCATCTTGTCGGCGATGTAGCGCACCGCCCGGTTCGAAAGGTCGTCGGACAGGTGGTAGCCCTGTTCAGGCGTCGCCGGCGGCGAAACCTGCTGGTTGTCCTGGCAGAGTTCGGGGTGGAACTGGTCGGTGCTGCCGTTCATGAAGCCGTAGAAACGCTCGAAACCGCGCCCGAGCGGCCACTGGTCGAAGGGGCCGGCAGCATTGGCGTTCTCGGTCGGCGCGAGGTGCCACTTGCCGACTGCATATGTCGCGTAGCCTTGTTGCTTGAGCATTTCGGCCAGCGTTCCCGCGCGATGGCTGATCGCGCCGCGGCCGGAGGGCCAGCCCATGTCGGCGTTCGCGAGATAGCGCATGCCGACGGAGTGATGGTTGCGCCCGGTGAGAAGGCACGCGCGCGTCGGCGAGCACAGCGTCGTCGTATGGAAATTGCTGTAGCGCAGGCCGTTGTTGGCGAGCGAATCGAAATTCGGCGTATCGATGGACGAGCCGAAGCAGCCGAGATCTGAATAGCCCACGTCGTCGAGCACGACATAGATCACGTTCGGCTTGCCAGCCGGGCCTGTCGGGATGTCTGCGTAGTCGCGTGCGGATTCGTGGTGCGTACGGCCAATGCGTCCGCGAAATTCGGAAGTCATGAACCAGTCCCAAGTCTGAGAGATGACGGCCGGACCCAAGTGAGGCCAGGTCCGGCCCGATTTGATCAATAGCCTGTGACGCCGCGCAAATAGCGCTTGAGCAGGGTGCGCCCGAGGAGCCGCCACAGGCGGTCAGTGGCGAAACCCAGGAGGCCGAGCACGATGATGGCCGCAAACATCCAGTCCACCTGGAAGTAGAGGCGCGAGGTCCAGATGATGTATCCGAGGCCCGCGTCGGCGGCGAGCATTTCGGCCGCCGCGATCACCAGGAAGGACGAGGCAAGCGCCAGCCGCATGCCGACATAGATCGAGGGCAGGCAGGCCGGGATCATCACCCGGAAGAACACCTGTCGTTCGTTGGCGCCAAGGCAGCGCGCGGCGTTCAGCTTGTCCTGCGAGATCGAGGACACGCCGCTTGCCGTATTGACCATCACGATGAAGGCCGTCGCGTAGGCGATCAGGATGATCTTCGACATCTCGCCCACGCCGAACCAGATGATGAACAGCGTCACCAGCGCGATCGCCGGAACGAAGCGGAAGAAGTGGATGAACGGGTCGACCAGGTGACGGGCCACCGGCGAGACGCCGACTGCCAGGCCGATCGGTATGGCGATGGCGCTGCCGACGAGCCAGCCTGAGAGAATGCGCATCATCGACACCAGCACCGACTGGCCGAGCGTGCCTTCTTCCAGCATCTGTCCTGCGCCCTTGAGGACTGCCAGCGGGGCGGGCAGGAACATCGGGTCGACCAGCCAGGTCGAGGCGATCTGCCAGACGATCAGGACGGTGGCGACGCTCAGCGCCGACCATGCATAGGATGGCATCAGTTTTGCTCCCATTGCGAAGCCGCCTCCCTTTCGATGTCGCCCTCGATCGCCTTCACGGCGTCGGCGAAACGGCTGTCGAGGTCGTCGCGCGGGTAGGGCAGGTCGATGTCGTAGATGCGGGTGATGTTGGCGCGCGGTCCCCGGCTCATGACAGCGACACGCTGGCCGAGCAGCACCGCTTCGCGGATATCGTGCGTGACATAGACCATGGTGCAGCCGGTCTCGCGCCAGATTCGCGTCAGTTCTTTCTGCAGCACGCGGCGCGTCAGCGCGTCGAGCGCAGCGAACGGCTCGTCGAACAGGATCAGTTCCGGTTCGGCGGCAAGGGTGCGGGCGATCTGTACGCGTTGTTTCATGCCGCCCGAGAGTTCGTGCGGGAACTTTGCCTCGTGTCCGCGCAGGCCAACGAGGTCGATGTAATGCTGCGCGATTGTCCGGCACTCGGAACGCGACTTGCCGGCCACGCTGGGCCCAAAGCCGATGTTCTCCGCGACCGTCAGCCATTGGAACAACGGTTCCTCGATCGACTGGAACACCATGCCGCGCCGGCGGTCCGGTCCGTCGATGACGTTGCCATTGGCAAGGACGCGACCCTCGGTCTGCTTCTCGGTCCCGGCGACGATCTTCAGCAAGGTTGATTTGCCCGAGCCGCTGGGGCCGACGAGCACGAAGAATTCTCCCTGCGGCACGGTAACCGAGAGGTTGGCGAGGATCAGTTCGCTGCCGGCCTTCTGACCGGGATAGGCCATGCCGACCTTGTCGAAGACCACCGCCGGCGTCGGAGGGGTCTCGCTTGTTGGGCTGTTTGTCATGGTCGTATCGCTCAATTGTCCAGCTTGACCAGGTCGGGGGCCGCTTCCTTCAGGTATTTCGGGTTGACGCCCGTTTCGAAGGTCACTGGCTGCGACTTGGTCTTCACGAGGAAGTCTGCAACTTCCTGGAAGCCGCGACGCTCATAGTCCGTCAGCGCCAGCGCGAACTCGTTGTAGTCGAGAAGCTCGCGCACGGTGTCGCGCGGCGCGCGCGTATTCTTGGCGATGATGGCGGCAGCCTCGTCCTTGTTGGCCGTGATGAAAGCGCTTGCCTCGTTGAGCGCACGCAGCGTCGCCACCGTCAGTTCGGGGTGCTTTTCGGTGAAATCGGTCTGGGCAGCGATATACGCGCTGCTGTTGCGCTTGGCGGCCGCGTCGTCGGTCAGCACGTAGCGCTCGCCGCCATCGATAGACTTTTGAGTGCCGTCGGCCCAGACGAATGCCGCGTCGATGCGGCCGGAGCGGAGGGACGCGACGATTTCGAGCAGGCTGGTGAAGCCGACGATCTCGACCTTGTCCTCGGCGATGCCATTCTCTTCGAGGTATTTCATCGTGACCAGGTGCTGAGCCGTGCCGGCGGCAATGCCCAGCTTCTTGCCGACCAGGTCCTTGGCTTCCTTGATCTCGTTGCTGACGACCAGCTTGTGGAAGCCCGGCGTCGAATGAAAAATCCCGGCAAGCACGGTCAGCTTGCCGCCCTGGATGCGCGAGACGATCGGAAAGTCGAGCCCCACCGCCATGTCGGCGCGGCCGATCAGCAGTGCGTCGATCGCCTCGACGCCGGTGGCGAAGGTGGTGATCTGCGGATCGATCCCTTCCTTCTCGAAGAAGCCTTTTTCCTTGGCGACCCAGATCTGGGAGCCGGTGGTATAGGCGTCGACGCCGAAGCGTACGGGTTGGAGGGTCTGCGCCCCGGCCATTTGTGCCGAGAACAGCCACAGGCTGGACGCAAGGCCGAGGGCAGTCTTGGTAAATCGGGTCATTTCGGTTCGTCCTCCGGCGAAGGGGCTGCATTGCCCTGGAAATGAACGGGAGAGAGAGCCATCACCTGATGGCTGTTGAGAAGGTGGGGGACCATCCACGAGCGCGAGGCCAGCGGCACGCTGCCGTCGCCCGAGTGCACGAGGGCTGTGCTCCACAGGAGCGCGTCTCCCTCGTTGACCTGAAGCAGTTCGGCGATTTCGTCGGTCGCGTTGATCGCCGACGTGCGTGTCGACAGCGACGCGCCATCGACGACCGTGAACGGCGCGATGGCAGCGAGTGCGTCATGCTCGGTGGTCTGGTTGAAGGCACTCGGCGGAATGCTGCGTGCCAGATAATGGTCGACGAGAATGCATGGCTGGTCGTTGGCCAGGAACAGCCAGCGCAGGCGCTGGGTTGGCTTCTCTGCCGCCAGGCCAAAGATGACGGCGATCTCCTTGGGGGCGATCACCTGATCGCGCAGGACCTCGCGAAAGGACGCTTTCATGCCCGCCTTTTCGATCAGGTTCCAGAACCCGGCCGAGCCTGTCAGGGCGTTGAGAATGGGCGGGTTGGCGATGAACGTGCCGACGCCGTGCTTGTTCTTGAGCAGGCCCTTGGCCATCAGGTCGGCATAGGCTTCACGCAGAGAATTGCGGCTGAGGCCGAGTATCCGCGAAATGTCCACTTCCGCGGGCAGGCGATCTCCTGCGACCAGCTTTTGCTGGCGAATGTACTGCATGACGCGCTCGGTGGCAGATCCTGACATCGTTCTTTCCTCCAAGAGGTAGGACGTCCTACCTTTACGTGTTATCGAGAAAGAGTCAAATTCCACGATCCCAGTTTTTCGACAGGACCGCGTCATGGCTTGTTGCACTCCGGGTCGGTCCGCAGTCGATCGTCCCCAGGAACAAATCTCTGCTCCCGTCTCGCTTGCGGCGGGCGGCCATCCGGACATGGCGCGAATCCCCGCTGGGAGCTGGCTGCTCGGCGAGGACCGGGCTTTCGCCAATCCCGATGACGGGGAGGGGCCGGTGAGGTATGTCGATCTGCCCGCTTTTCTCATCGACAAGACCGCGGTGACAAACGAGGCCTTCGCATCGTTCGTCAGTGCCACCGGTTATGTCACGGAGGCAGAGCGTCTCGGATGGTCGTTCGTCTTCATCGCCCAGGCGCACCCGGAGGCCGCTGTCGTGGCGGGCGCAGACGCGCGCGCGCCGGAGTGGTGGCTCCCTGTTCGCGGCGCCTGCTGGCACGCGCCTGATGGGGAAGGCTCCTCCCTGCATGGGTTGCGCGATCATCCCGTCGTTCATGTCTCGTGGAATGACGCCGCCGCCTTTGCCGGCTTCGTCGGCAAGCGCCTGCCCACGGAAGTTGAATGGGAAGCGGCGGCGCGGGGTGGCCTGCAGAGGGCCGTCTACACCTGGGGCGACGGCCTCCATCCTGGCGGGCGCCACATGTGCAACATCTGGCAGGGGCGCTTTCCGCTCAACAACACGGCCGACGACGGTTACCTCGCGACAGCGCCGGCGCGGAGTTTTCCGCCCAACGGCTTCGGCCTCTACAACATGCTCGGCAATGTATGGGAGTGGACTGCTTCGCCGTGGTCGAACGAGGCACCCGGATTGATGGCAATGCGCGGCGGTTCGTATCTTTGCCACGCGAGCTATTGCGACCGTTATCGGGTTGCAGCCCGGACCTGCAACCATTTTGGCGCCACGTCGAGCCATCTGGGTTTTCGCTGTGCGGGCGACCTCCAGACGCATTCTTCGCGCGCTTCGGCGCGTGGTGGCGACCATAACCACATGGAATGAGTTCGCAGAAGCATGTTATGGTGTGGAGCCGCTGGACGCGGTCTATCCTCGCCGAGATTAGGTCGTTGCGCTTGTCTGATTGGAGGATAAAGATGATCAGCCGACGTTCACTTCTGGCAGCCGCCAGCATCATGCCGCTCGCCTCGTTGGGGCTTGGGGGCGTGGTTCCTGCGCATGCTCAGCAGAAGCAGGTCAAACTGCAACTCGCCTGGCTTTACAATGCAGCTTCCGCCGGTGAAATCGTGGCCTTGAAGAAGGGCTATTTCACAGAAAAGGGCCTGGACGTGGAGATCCTTCCAGGCGGACCGAACTCCAATACGGTGCAAGAGGCACTGTCGGGCGTGGCGCAGATCGCCACCACCTATGCGCCCGAGATCATGTATGGTGCAAACCAGGGACTGCCGATCAAGACCTTCGGCGCAGCCTTCCAAAAGGCGCCGCTGACCTTCTATTCGCTCGGTGAAGCCAACATCAAGACGGTCGCCGACTGGAAGGGCAAGCGTATCGGCGCAGGCCAGGGTGCAACCGCCCAGGTCAAGGCGGTTCTCGACCACAGTGGCCTGAAGTTCGAGGACATCACCTTCATCCAGGCCCAGATACCCGGCCTCCTCCAGGATCAGGTCGATGTTGTCGCCTCCTGGCCGACCAATGTTGCCCAGAACGCTCCCGTCCTGCAGCATGCCGGCGGCTACAACACCCAGAGCATCTGGGACAACGGGCTGCAGTTCCAGTCCAACTACTACATCGCCCGCACCGACCTGATCGAGTCCGACAGCGACATGCTGGCGAAGTTCCTGGAGGCCTGCGACAAGGGCTGGGCCTATGCGGCCGACAATCCCGAGGAAGCCATCGACATGGTGGCCTCGATGTCGAGCGCCATCGAAAAGGACAAGGAACTTGCCTCCCTGAAGGTGATCGTGGCCGATTTCATCTACACCGATGAAACGCGCGAACACGGCTTTGCCAACATCAGCAAGGACCGCTGGAACGCGACGCTGCAGACCTATGCCAGGATCGGCGAGATCAAGCCGGAACTCACGGCCGACGACGTGTTCGACGACCGTGTCCTTGTTGCGGCGCAGAGGACGAAGCGGTGAACGCCATGGCGCATGCGGCGACGGCCGCTGATGCCGGCACGGCAGGCATCGCCCCCGCCAGGGTTGCCATCGACATCGACAACGTGGCGGTGACGTTCGGCGGCAGCTCGAAGGCCGTGCGCGCGATCGACAATGTCTCGCTGAAGGTCCACGAAGGCGAATTTATTTCGCTGATCGGGCATTCGGGCTGCGGCAAGTCCACGTTGCTGCGGACGATCGCCGACATCATCGAGCCGTCGGAAGGCAAGGTCAGCATTTTTGCCGGGACGACCTCGTCGGCACGCGCGGCGCGCACCTTCTCCATGGTGTTCCAGCAATCCGTGCTGATGCCCTGGGCCAAGGTCATCGACAACGTGCGGCTGCCGTTCGAGGTTGGCGGGGCCAATCCGAAGACCGGCAACTTCATGGATCCGCGCGAAGCGCTGAAGCTCGTCGAGTTGGAGGGCTTCGAGGATGCGCTGCCTTCGGAACTCTCGGGCGGCATGCGCCAGCGTGTCTCGATTGCGCGCGCCTTGGTTACCCGCCCGAAAGTCCTGTTGATGGACGAGCCATTCGGGGCGCTCGATGAGTTGGTGCGCGACACGCTCAATGTCGAGCTGTTGCGCATCTGGAAGCAGAGCGGGATGACGATCGTCTTCGTTACCCATTCGCTTCAGGAAGCCGTCTTCCTGTCGCAGCGCGTCGTCGTCATGAGCCGTCGGCCATCGAGGATTGGCGGGATATTGGAGGTCGATCTTCCTGCGGAACGCGACCTCGCCTTGAAGGACGCCCCGGAACTGGGCCGTTACGTCGCCAGGCTGCGCGACATGCTGGGAGCTGGATAAGCCATGAGCATCGATCGTTCAGTCGGTACCACAGCCGCGCCATTGCCGCGCATCTGGAGCATCTTCCCAAGCCCCGATGCTGCGCGGGCTCTCGGCATGGCCATGCTGGGGCTCACTCTTACCTTGATCATCTGGCAACTGATCATCGTCCTGTTCAAAGTGCCGACCTACCTGGTGCCGGCACCGACCGACGTAGCTGGCGCGGTATCGCGGGATCTGCCGCTGTTGCTCGAGGCAGCCGTTCCGACGATCACGGAGGCGTTTTTCGGCTTCCTGCTCGGCAATACAGTGGCGCTGCTCGTCGCCGTTTCCTTCGTTTACAACAAGGTCGTCGAGGAGATGTTCTATCCCGTCGCGATCCTGATCAAGACGATCCCGATCGTGGCGATTGCGCCGGTGCTCAAGATCATTCTCGGCAACGGCATCGAACCGAAGATCGTCATCGCAGCGCTGATCTGCTTCTTCCCGACCCTGGTCAACTCGGTTCGCGGCTTCCGCGCGGTCAATCCGCAACTGCTCGAACTGATGCGCGTGCTCTCCGCTTCGAAGACCGAGGTCTTCCTCCGCGTGCGGGTCTACAGCGCGCTGCCCTACATCTTCTCGGCGCTCAAGATTTCGGTGACGATGTGCGTGCTCGGCGCGATCGTCGGCGAATGGATCGGCGCCAACAAGGGCATCGGCTATCTCCTGCTGCAGAGCATGTTCGACTTCAACGCCCCGCGCTTGTTTGCAACGATCCTGACGGCTTCGGTCATTGCCATCACCGGCTTCGCCATCGTCTCGATGCTTGAGAAGTGGATCATTCGCTGGGATCCTGGCGTGGCCATGTAGTGGCCACAGGCCCGGCCTGCCGGTGGGCAGGTCGGGTCAAGATTCAACGGATGCGGCATGATCGGCGAGATGCGGCATCTCCGATTTACCCGATGTTCCGAGGCGCTCATGTCTAGAGACCGCACCCCCGGCCGCGTTGGCCGCACCTATCACGAGTCGGACAACTGGTTTGAAACCAGGCCCAGGCCCGCGCCCGGCAGCCCCAATGTCATCTACGTCATCCTCGACGATGTCGGCTTCGCCGACCTTGGCTGTTTCGGATCAGAGATACGGACGCCTAATTTCGATCGGCTCGCCCAGGCGGGGCTCCGCTACAGCAATTTCCACACGACCACGATGTGTTCGCCGACGCGGGCCTGCCTGCTGACGGGGCGCAACCATCACGCGGTCGGCATGCGTTGCCTTGCCAATTTCGACTTCGGCTACCAGAACGGACGCGGATCGATTTCGCATCGCGCCGCCACCATTGCCGAAATGCTGGGCGGCGTCGGCTACGCCAATTTTGCCGTCGGCAAGTGGCATGTCGCACAAACCGACGAGATCACCGCCGTCGGACCGTTTGACCAATGGCCGCTCGGTCGTGGCTTTCACCGTTTCTACGGCTTCATGAACGGCAGCACCGACCAGTATTATCCCGAGCTGGTGGAAGACAACCACGCCGTCGCGCAGCCAAATGCACCGGAGGAAGGCTACCATCTGACCGCCGATTTGGTCGACAAGTCGATCGCCATGCTCGGCGCCCACGTCTCGCTGGCGCCCGACACTCCTTTCTTCCTGAACCTCGCCTTCTCGGCCGGGCACTTCCCGCATCAGGTGCCGAAGGCCTACATGGACCGATACGAGGGCGTCTGGGACCAGGGCTGGAACGTCATCCGGCAACGGCGGCTCGAACGGCAGAAGGCGATGGGCCTCGTTCCGGCTTCGACGGAACTGCCGCCGGATGCTCCGGGAGTGGAAGACTGGGACCTGTTGTCGGCCGACCAGCGGAAGGTTGCCGCCAGGCTGCAGCGGGCCTATGCCAGTTTCCTCGAATACACCGACGAGCAACTGGGCCGGCTGCTCGATTTCCTGGAGGCCAGCGCAAAGCTCGACAACACCTTGATCGTGGTCATCTCCGACAACGGCGCGTCGATTGACTGCGGTCCCGAGGGCACGACCAACGTGCTCCGACGCTTCAACCAGATACCGGAGTCGTTCGAGCGAAATCTCGCTGCGATCGACGAGATCGGCGGGCCGCGCAGCTTCAGCAACTATCCCTGGGGATGGGCCCAGGCCAGCAACACCCCGCTGCGGCTGTTCAAGTCCTTCACCCATGGCGGCGGCGTGCGCGACCCGATGATCGTGTCATGGCCGGCGCGGATTGCCGACAAGGGCGGCATCCGCCACCAGTTCCATCATGTCGTCGACATCACCCCGACGGTACTCGAGATCTGCGGTGTCGAGGCGCCCGAGGTCTACAGGGGCGTAGCCCAGATGCCCGTCCATGGCACGAGCTTTGCCTACACCTTCGACGCCCCGGAAGCAGAGTCGCGCAAGGACGTCCAGTATTTCGAAATGTTCGGCCATCGCGGCATCTGGCACAGGGGCTGGAAGGCGGTCACTAAGCACAAGCGGGGCGACGACTTCGAGCTCGACGACTGGGAGCTCTACAAGCTGGACGAGGATTTCAACGAGACCCGAAACCTGGCGGATGACCATCCGGCCAAGCTGCGCGAAATGACCGAGCGCTGGTGGGCGGAGGCCGGGCGGTATGACGTGATGCCCCTCGACGACCGTGAGGTGCGCTTCCGCGCCAAGGCAAAGCCGGACTCCATCCGCGCGCGCGGCAGATATGTCTTCTACCCGCAGCTCGAATCCGTCCCCTCGTCGGCAGCGCCGCTGACCCAGGACACGTCGCATCGCATCACCGCCGAGGTGATGATCGACCAGCAGTCGGAAGGCACGTTGGTCAGCTACGGAAACTGCGGCAGCGGCTACGTCCTCTATCTGAAGGATGGCAGGCTCAACTACGTCTACAACCATTGCGGTGACATCACGCGACTGGCTTCGGAGCGGCTAAGTGAGTTCGGTGCCATCACGCTCGGCTTCGAATACCGCAAGACCGGCCTTCTCAAGGGCATTGGCGCGCTTGTTGTAAACGGTAAGCGGCAAACCGGCGAGCGTGAGCACCAGACGCTGCTGCGCATTTCCCTTGCGCCCATGTTCATCGGGCGAAGCGGCATGCCGCCGGTGTGCGATGCGATCGCAGGCGAGTTCCCGTTCACGGGCAAGCTCCACCGGCTGGTGATCGAACTCGGCGACGACCGCGAGATCGTGCCGCCCAGCGGCGACATCGACTGACGATCGGGGAGCGCCGCCTATTCGGCGGCGCTCGGCAGGTTGCGCAGGCCTCTGTTCTCGAACACCTCTACCATGGCCTTCATCAGGCCGCTGTGCGGCGGCAGCCGGTCCATGCCCTGGCGAAACACGAAGCCCAAATCGTACTGGAAGATTTCCTTGTCGGTCTTGAGCACCTTCAGTCCGTGTCCGATCGGGCTGCTCGCCACCATCGTCGACTCGTAGAACAGGTAGTCGCCCGAGCGTGCCAGTTCCGCGCAGGTGTAGATCGAGCTGGTTTCGAGAAGGTAGCGGGGAGGCGGCGCGCCGCGTTCCTTGAGCCAGTCGGACAGCGTCTTCAGCACGTCCCTGTTCAGGTTGAACGACACGAACGGGTAGCTGACGAGCTCCTTGGGATCGACCGGGCCTTCGATCCGGGCGAGCGGGTGATGCTCCGCGCACATGATGCCGAGCTGCGCCTTGGCGACGCGCCGCGACGTGAAGCCAGGCAGCCTGCTCTTGGCGATCACGGCGCCTGCAAAGATGTCGACGCGCCCGAGCCTCAGATCCTCGATCAACTGGTCGACCGAACCGGTCTGCACCGACAGGCGATGGCGTGGAAAGCGCTTGTGGAAACGGGAAGCCGCCGCCGGGAGTATGGTCGACGACCAGATCGGCCCGGCCGCCACCCGGATGGTGGCGTCCTGTTCGGACAGCAGGTTTCGGATTTCCTGCACGGCGTGCTCGTATTCGAGCCCGATGATCTGGGCCCGGTTGAAGAAGGCCTGTCCCGTCTGGGTCAGGTCGGCGCCGCCGGAATGCCTTTCGAAGAGCCGTGTCCCGAGCATCTCTTCAAGCCGCTTGATGTTCTTCGACAGGGCCGGCTGTGAGATTCGCAGGCGCTTCGCTGCCTTCGAGATTCCCTTGTCCTCGGCAACCATGATGAAGTGCTTGAGCAGGGTGAGGTTGGGGACTTCGAACGACATGGAGGATGCCCGGCTCATAACCAATTGGAATTGCCTTCAAGCCTAAATGTATTGGCCGGCATCCAGCCTTTGTCAAATAATCCGACCATGCTTTGGAGCCCAGAATCCAAGCGTCACCAGGAAACCCTTGATGTCGTGTTGTTCACCAGTCCGGGAAAGCGAGGAGCAGCCGATCCCCGTGCGACAGCCATTGGCGGTGTCGCGCAGTCTGGACAGCTCGGACATGGCTGCCATTCCCGCCGGCACCCGACGGGTCGGTTATGACGGGCCGGAGGCATATCCCGAAGATTGCGAAGGGCCATGCCGAACTGTCGATTGCCAGGGCTTCCTGATCGACAGGACCGCCGTGACGAACAGCGATTTTGCCAGCTTCGTGGATGCGACGGGTTATGAGACGGAAGCGGAGCGGATCGGCTGGTCGTTCGTCTTCTGCGCGCAACTGCATCCAGGTGCCGAATGGGATGTCCTGTCGCTGCAGACCGGCTCGCCGGAATGGTGGTTGCCGGTGAAGGGGGCGAATTGGTCGACGCCCGACGGCACTGGATCGCATTGGCGCGAGCGCGGCGATCATCCGGTCGTTCATATCTCATGGAATGACGCCGCGGCCTTCGCCGCCTGGCGCGGCAAGCGGCTGCCGACGGAAGTCGAATGGGAGATCGCCGCCCGCGGCGGGCTCGAAGACAAGATCTATCCCTGGGGCAATGAGCTCCTGGATGACGGCCGGCATCGCTGCAACATCTGGCAAGGGCGCTTCCCCATGGACAACGCCGCAGCAGACGGCTTCCTGTCGACGGCCCCGGCCGATGCGTTCGAGCCCAATGGCTATGGGCTGTTCAACATGGTCGGCAATGTGTGGGAGTGGACTGCGGACAGCTGGTCGATGGACCGGCCGCAGCTGAAGGCGATGCGCGGCGGCTCCTACCTCTGCCACCGCAGCTACTGCAACCGCTACCGCGTCTCGGGGCGAACTTCCAATGCCGTCGACGCAGCCTCGAGCCATCTCGGCTTTCGATGCGCTGCCGACCTTGGTGCCCGCGCGGCGATTTTCTGATTTCGAGGAACAGCAATGAAACATGACAAGTTTCCCGGCCATATCGGTCGGACCGTCGCGGAATCCAGGCCTTGGTGGCCGACGAGCTGCAATCACAAGGAGCAGAAGCCGAACATCGTCGTTGTCGTGCTGGACGACACCGGCTGGGCCGATTTCGGCTGCTTCGGCTCCGAAATCCGCACGCCAACCATCGACCGGCTGGCTGCGCGCGGGCTGCGCTACACCAATTTCCACGTCACGCCGCTGTGTTCGCCGACACGCACCTGCCTGCTGACCGGCCGCAACCACCATGCCGTCGGAATGCGTTTCCTGTCGGACACCGATACCGGCTTTCCCAATTCACGCGGCAGCATCGACCGCGACGTGGCCCTGTTGCCGGCGATGTTGCGCGAGCAGGGCTATGGCAGCTATCTCGTCGGCAAGTGGCATCTGACGCCGTCGCATGAAATCTCGCCGGCCGGCCCCTACCACAACTGGCCGCTCGGCCGCGGCTTCGACCGCTTCTACGGTTTCCTGCCCGGTTGCACCGACCAGATCACACCCGAGCTTTGCGAAGACAATCACCAGGTCGATCGCGAATTCGGCGAGGATTATCACCTTACCGAGGATCTGGTTGACCGGGCCATCTCCTATGTCCGCGACCATACGGTCTTCCGCGACGAGGAACCCTTCTTCCTGCAATTGGCCTTCGGCGCCACGCATGCGCCCTTCCAGGCCCCCCGGTCCTTCATCGAGCCCTATGTCGACGTGTTCGCCAAAGGCTGGGACGCAACGCGTGAAGACCGCCTGTTGCGGCAGAAGGAATTGGGTATTGCGCCGCAGGACGCGGAACTGGCGCCCCGAAACGACGAGGTCGACGCCTGGGCCTCGCTTTCGGCCGACCAGAAGCTGCTCTACACCCATCTTCAGGCCGCCTATGCCGGCTTCCTGGAGCACACCGACGTCCATCTTGGCCGCCTCGTCGACGAACTGGAACGGCTGGGCGAGCTCGACAATACGCTGATCATCGTGATGTCCGACAATGGTGCCAGCCGCGAAGGCGGCAAGGATGGCGCTGTCGACACCAACGCGCCTTACAGCGGCCTGCCGCAGAGCGTCGAGGAACAGCTCAAGCATCTCGACCAGATCGGCACCCGTCACGGCGGCGCGCACTATCCGCAAGGCTGGGCCATGGCCGGCAACACGCCGTTCCGCCGCTACAAGCAGCACGTCGACCTCGGTGGCGTGCGTTCGCCCATGGTTGTTTCCTGGCCCAAGGGCATCGGCACGACAGGCGAGGTCAGGACGCAGTTCTCCCATGTGATCGATCTTGCACCGACAATCATGTCCTTGGCGGGGCTCGATTATCCGCTGCCATGCGATGGCCGCAGCATCGCCTCGACCTTTGCTGCGACCGACGTGCCTGCGCCGCGTGCGACCCAGTACTGGGAAAATCTCGGCCACCGCGCCATCTGGCACGAGGGCTGGCGCGCGGTGACCGAACACAGGCAAGGCGTCGCCTACGACGATGACGACTGGCGGCTCTACGACACCGAGGGCGATTTTTCGGAGTCCAGGGATCGTGCCGATGACGAGCCCGAGCGCTTGAAGGAGATGATCGGCCGCTGGTGGCAGGAGGCGGAGGCGAACAACGTGCTGCCGCTCGACGACCGCACGCTAGTGCAGCTGTTGCGCGCCCGGCCGCCGATCGGCCTGATGTCGCGCAACAGGCTGGTCTTCCGACCGGGCCAGAGCCACGTGCCGATCAGCAGCATGATCGCCGGTTCGGAGCGATCCATGCTCGTGACCGCCTCGTTCCGAGATCGGGCCTTGGCAGAGGGCGGCGTCCTGGTCGCGAGCGGCGACCGGAGGGGAGGGTACACGCTCTACGTGAAGGAGGGCCGCCTGGTGTTCGAGCATGTCCAACTCGGCCACCGTACCACCTGCGTCGCCGATGCCCCGCTGCCGGCGGGAACATGCGAGGCCGGATTTGCCCTGCACAACCGGCAGGGCCATTCTGCCGAACTCGTGCTCCTGCATGGCCGCCAGAGGGTAGGGGCGGTGCGCATTCCGACAACTGCCGCGCATCTGTCGTTCTGGGGCATCGACATAGGCAAGGATGCCGCCGACCGGGTATCGAACGAATATTCCGGCGAATTCGCCTACAGAGGCAGGTCGTTCGAGACATTGACCATAGACTTCCTCGACCGGCCGCTGATCGAGGATGTCGCCGAAGCCATGGAAAGCACTGAGTGATGCCGCAGCCGATTGAAATCCTCGTCGACGTCGACACCGGCGTCGACGACGCCCTTGCGCTCGTTTTTGCGGCCCTTCACCCGGGTTTCAACCTGCGTGCGGTGACCTGCGTGGCCGGAAACGCGCCGCTCGACGATGTCTATCGCAACACCCGCGCCGTCTTGTCCGTCGCCGGTGCGGCACACGTCCCCGTTGCCCGCGGTGCCTCCCGTCCGCTGATTGCGGCACCGCGCAATGCGGCGCATGTCCACGGTCACAACGGATTGGCCGGGCTGGAACTCGAAGCACCGGCATCAAACGCCAGCGACATGCATGCCGTCGAACTCATGCGCCAGCAGATTCTGGCCAGCCCGACGCCGCCCGTCCTGATCGCCCTTGCACCGCTGACCAATGTCGCGCTGCTCATCCGGATGTATCCCGACGTTGCCGCCAGGCTCGACAGGATCGTCTTCATGGGAGGCAGCGCCAGCGTCGGCAATGCCACCCCGGTCGCCGAGTTCAACACCTGGGCCGACCCCGAGGCGGCGGCGATCGTCGTCGACAGTGGCATTCCGACGATGATGTATGGCCTCGACGTCTTCTACAGTGCCGCGGTATCCGAAGATGACGTGTTTGCGCTGGAGGTATCCAGCGTGCAGAGCGCGCAGCTGTGCGCGAAGCTCTTCCGGCACCTTGCGGTGAAGGATGCTGGCCAGAAACGCATCCCGTCGGGAACCATTGCGGCACTCGGCGATGCCGGCGCGGTCTGTGCCGTGATCGACCCCGAAGGCCTGACGACGCAGCGGTTTCCGGTCAGCGTGTGCACCGATGGATCGCGTTCGCGCGGCCAGACGCTCGTCGACCGCCGCGCCCATCGCGGCGAATCCGAATTGAACGGCGCAAGCCTTGGTCAGCCTGTCGATGTTGCCCTGGCGGTCGATGGCGGCCGCTACGCGCGGCTGTTCCGCCGGACGATCCTGGGCTCCTGATGAAGCAGATCGTTGGAGAAGTCAGCGCGATGTCTCGCGCGCCTCGATGGTGGCAACGATGGCGGTTGCTGACGTCATCACCAACAGGCCGTCTCTCCCGTCGGCTTCAAGCCGGCCGGCGGCGTCTCGACGGCAAGGGTGTCGCTCGCTCGACCGCCTGGCCCTGATGAACAACTCGGCAGGTCAAGCTATCTCATGACGCGGGGGTGCTGTGAGGTCTCATCCCCACTAAGTTCGGTGACGATCGCGTCGAAGCTCGTGCTTTCTGCGAACAGGACGGAGCGCAATCTGCCCATTTTGCTGGTGTCGATGACGAGAATATTGCGGCTGGCAGTGGCCATGACCTTCCGTTTTATCTCGGCCTCGTGAAAATGTACGCAGGTCGCGCCTCGCGCCCAATCGAAACCGGCGGCAGACAATAGTGCCACATTTATTCCCAGCGACGAGATGGTGGCCAGCGCCTCTGGACCGAAGAAGGTAGCCGAAGCGGGATAATAGACGCCGCCGAGCATCACGAGCGTCACATTCGGTTTGTGTGCCAGCCGCTCGGCAACGTTGAGCGCGTAACAGACGACGGTAAGCCGCATGTCGTTGGGGATGAGGTCGACCAACTCGATCAGGGTCGTGCCGCAGTCGATGAAGATGGTCTCTTCGGCGCGGACATGGCGCAGGGCGATTTCGCAGGCCCGTCGCTTGGCATCGCGCTGCTGGTCGGCAGCCATATCGAGCGTATAGGAGTTCTCTGGTTCGAACATGCCGCGTGGCACCACATAACCGCCGAGATACCCGAGTTTGCCTGGGTTCTGCTGGATGTCTCGACGCACCGTCATCTCGGAGACCTCCAGGAGTTTGGAGACAGCGCTGATGTGCAGCGCCCGGCCCTGTGCCAGCTCTGCCTGGAGGCGCTCCATACGCTGCGCTTTTGCTGAGCCGGCTCTCGCCACCGGAAGACTCCATTGTTGCTGGATGTCAGAGACCTAACAAGTTGGCCTGGGCAGTACAAGGTTTTGCATTTTTCGCCGCATGAATGTGAGAATTATAACATGAATTATGTTGACATTATCACATATATAATGCCTCCTTTCATTCAAGGCGGCTGTATGGCTGTGACCTCAATCGCGGCACGTGGCCGCTTATCTGGTGGGCCTTGTGGTGGGATTGGCAATGGAAATGCATGAGGGCAGCGGCGCGAGTGTGCGTGTGGTGCATACTGTGTCAGATGCTGACATCGGCTTGCCGCGCAATCCGGGCATGGCGCTTGATCTTGGTTTTCTGGAATCGATGCGTTGCGTCAATCGTTCGGCACTTGAGCGTCGGGTCGGCACGCTGACCAGGCGGCGCTCGATCAAGGCGGACAACCAGGCGGCGTGGCTGCTGCGGTCGATCTCCTTGATGGACCTGACGACGCTGAACTCCAACGACACCGACGAGCGCGTGCGCAGGTTGTGCGCCAAGGCGCTGAACCCGCTGCGGCGCGACCTTGTCGAGGCGCTGGGGCTGGGCGAGACGATCATCCGGCCGGCAGCGGTCTGCGTCTACCACCCGTTCGTCGCCACTGCCGTGGAAGTGGTGAAGGGCTCGGGCGTCCATGTCGCTGCGGTGTCGACGGCCTTTCCGCATGGCCTGGCGCCGCTNCTACCACCCGTTCGTCGCCACTGCCGTGGAAGTGGTGAAGGGCTCGGGCGTCCATGTCGCTGCGGTGTCGACGGCCTTTCCGCATGGCCTGGCGCCGCTATCGACGCGCCTGGCCGAGATCGAGGCGTCGGTCGCCGACGGTGCCGACGAGATCGACGTCGTCATTCCGCGCGGGCTGGTGTTCGGCGCCAGGTGGCAGGAGCTCCATGACGAGATCAGGCAGATGCGCGCTGCCTGCGGCGARGCCCATCTCAAGGTCATCTTGGGCACCGGCGATCTGGCGACGCTGCGCAACGTCACGCTSGCCTCGATGGTGGCGATGATGGCGGGGGCCGACTTCATCAAGACCTCGACCGGCAAGGAGAGCGTCAACGCCACGCTGCCCGTCGGCCTCGCCATGGTCAGGGCCATCCGCGCCTATCACGAGCAGACCGGTTATCTCATCGGCTTCAAGCCGGCCGGCGGCATCTCGACCGCAAAAGTCTCGCTCGACTGGCTGGTGCTNGCCATCCGCGCCTATCACGAGCAGACCGGTTATCTCATCGGCTTCAAGCCGGCCGGCGGCATCTCGACCGCAAAAGTCTCGCTCGACTGGCTGGTGCTGATGAAGGAGGAACTCGGCCGGCCCTGGCTCGAACCCGAGCTGTTCCGCTTCGGTGCGTCCAGCCTGCTGACCGACATCGAACGCCAGCTYGAGCACCACGTCAGCGGCCGCTACTCGGCCAACCACCGCCACGCCATGGCGTGAGGTCTTTTCCCCTTACCCTCCYCCTTGTGGGGAGGGTCGCGCCGCAGGCGCGGGGTGGGGGTACAGCGCGACATTGGACCAGTAACGAGACGTAACCGATCAACGACCCCACCCGGCCCTTCGGGCCACCCTCCCCACAAGGGGGAGGGTAAGGGAGAGCCTCTCATGAACATTCTCGAACGATACCACGCCATGGATTATGCCCCAGCCCCCGAGGCCCGCAGCGAAGCCGATGCCTGGCTTGCGGCCCGCGACTTCTCGAAGGCGCTGTTCATCGCCGGCGACTGGCGCGCCGCCACCGATAGCAGGACCTTCGACACCGAAGACCCCTCCAGCGGCAAGCTTCTGGCAAAAGTCTCCGACACCAATGCCGTCGACATCGAGGCGGCCGTTGCCGCCGCGCGCAAGGCGCTGCCCAAGTGGAGCGCTGCCTCGGGCTATGAGCGCGCCAAGGTGCTTTATGCCATCGGCCGCGCCATGCAGCGCCACCAGCGCCTGTTTGCGGTGCTGGAAAGCCTCGACAACGGCAAGCCGATCCGCGAGAGCCGCGACATCGACGTGCCCCTGGCGATCCGCCACTTCATCCACCATGCCGGCTGGGCCCAGTCGCTGGCGAGCGAGTTCCCTGGCCGCAAGGCGGCAGGTGTCGTCGGCCAGATCATCCCGTGGAACTTTCCGCTGCTGATGCTCGCCTGGAAGATCGCGCCCGCACTCGCCACCGGCTGCACGGTGGTGCTGAAGCCGGCCGAGTTCACGCCGCTGACGGCCATTCTGTTCGCCGAGATCTGCGAACGCGCCGGCGTGCCCAGGGGCGTGGTCAACATCGTCCAGGGCGGACCGGAGGCAGGCGCTGCCATCGTCAACCATCCCGGCATCGACAAGATCGCCTTCACCGGCTCGTCGGAGGTCGGCAAGATCATCCGCAAGGCGACCGCCGGCTCGGGCAAGAAGCTGTCCTTGGAACTCGGCGGCAAGTCGGCCTTCATCGTCTTCGAGGACGCCGACCTCGACAGCGCCGTCGAGGGGCTTGTCGACGGCATCTGGTTCAACCAGGGCCAGGTCTGCTGCGCCGGCTCGCGGCTTCTGGTGCAGGAGAGCGTCGCCGACGCCTTCATCGCCAAGGTCAAGATACGCATGAGCCGGCTGCGCGTCGGCGCTCCCTTGGACAAGAACACTGACATCGGCCCGCTGGTCGACAGGACGCAGCTCGAGCGGGTGAAGCGCCTTGTCGAGGAAGGCGCCAGGCAAGGTGCGGTCTGCTGGCAGCCCGATCAGGAGGTGCCCCAGAGCGGCTATTACCATTTGCCGACGCTGGCGACGGGTGTGGCGCCCGCCAACATCCTCGCCCAGGAAGAGGTGTTCGGCCCGGTGCTCGCCACCATGAGCTTCCGCAACACCGAAGAGGCGGTCGAACTCGCCAACAACACGCGCTACGGCCTTGCCGCTTCGGTGTGGAGCGAAAACGTCAACCTGGCGCTGCATGTCGCCCCGCAGCTCAAGGCCGGCGTGGTCTGGGTCAACGGCACCAACATGTTCGACGCCGCCTGTGGCTTCGGCGGCTATCGCGAGAGCGGTTTCGGCCGCGAGGGAGGACGCGAGGGGCTGGAGGAATATCTGGCGCCCGGCGAGCCGCATGGCCCGGTCATCAAGCCATCTTCCACCCCCAAGCAGGCCGCGCGCGACACCGAAAGCCACGCCATCGACCGCACGGCAAAGCTGTTCATCGCAGGCAAGCAGGTGCGCCCCGACGGCAACTACTCGCTGCCGGTTCTGACGCCCAAGGGCAGGCTCGTTGGCGAGGTCGGGCTCGGCCGCCGCAAGGACATCCGCGACGCGGTCTCGGCCGCACGTGCCTGCAAGGCCTGGCCGGAAGCGACCGCCTACAACCGGTCCCAGGTGCTGTATTACCTCGCCGAAAACCTGTCGGGCCGCGCCGAAGAGTTCGCGACCCGTATCGTCGAACTGACCGGTGCCAGCCACAAGGCCGCGAAGTCGGAAGTGGAAACCTCCATCGAACGCCTGTTCTGGTATGCCGGCATGGCCGACAAGTTCGAGGGCAGGGTGCACCAGCCCCCAGTGCGCACCGTGACCTTGGCCCTGCATGAGCCCGTCGGCGTCATCGGCATCGTCGCCCCCGACGGGGCCCCGCTGCTCGGCCTTATCTCGCTGCTGGCCCCGGCACTCGCCATGGGCAACACCACGGTCGTGGTGCCATCCTCCACCGCCCCGCTGGTCGCCACCGACCTCTACCAGGTGCTCGAATACTCCGACATCCCGGCCGGCGCGATCAACATCGTCACCGGCCACACCGCCGAACTGACCACCGTGCTCGCCAGGCACGACGACGTCGACGGCCTCTGGGTCATCGCCGAAGCCGA